>NZ_CP195106.1:4960723-5580813 GCF_051175385.1 Tundrisphaera lichenicola
CATCATCGGGATTGAGGCCATCTGATCGGTATGGATCTTGCACCTGAGTCGGTCGGATTCCAGCAATCCCCTCAGGAGCCATGATCATGATCGAGTCCAACACCCATGATCACGCCGTGAAGAAACTCGGCCAGGTGATCCACGACATTCAATTCGCGATGCTCACGACGATCGAGCCGGATGGCTCGCTCCGGAGTCGTCCGATGGCGACTCATCAGGATTTCGGGAAGAACTTTGATGGTGTCCTCTGGTTCTTCACCAAGTTCGATACTCCCAAGGTTGGTGAAGTCCAGCACGACAAGCACGTCAATTTGAGTTATGCCTCTCCTGAGAAGAATAAGTATGTATCAGTTTCCGGGATGGCGATCCTCGTCCGTGATCCGAAGAAATCCGAAGAACTCTGGGATCCTCGATATCAGGCTTGGTTTCCCAAAGGACTCGAAGATCCCGATCTGATTCTTCTTCGGGTCGATGTGACCAAGGCTGAATTCTGGGATGCTCCGTCCAGTAACGTTGCCTATCCTGTCGACCTGGTGAAAGGCGTTAACACCGGGACAACCCCGGATCCGGGTGAACACGAAAAGGTCTCGCTCTGATCGATCGTTCACTCCGATGCATCGATCAAGCATCATTATAGTCCCGGGGTTTGGACTGATCCTGTTGAGCGTGTGCTTAGACTTTTTGGGATTGGGCACGATTTGCCCCCTGAATGCCATGCTCTCTCGGAGTGTGAGTCTGGGTTGATCTGGCCCACTTTTCATGGCCTCGCTCAACGAGAGCCCGGCCATTTGCAACTAGCTTCGATCCCGCAAGCATTAAGTGGCATAATCGCTGGGGAGTCCGTGAACAAGATCGTTTGCAACCACCGCCAAATTTGAGATACGATGCGACGGAAATGACGATGACCCAGATGCAGGTTTGCCGCCCGCTCGGCAACTTGTGCTTTAGCAGGAATCGATGATGAAAGTCCAGGTCACCCGGGATCCGCTCCAAATGGTATCCGCCGACGTCCTGGCGATCGGACTTTTCGATGGCGACGATGCCTGGCCGGTTGCACTCACTGGGACTTCCCTGGCGGAGTTACTAGGTCGATTGATCGAGAGCAAGGATCTTTCACGATCCGTTGGCGACCTCTCCATGCTTCTCGGGTTTTCCGACAATAATTTCGGAACCCGTTCGATCATCACATATGGTCTCGGGGCTCAGGACAAATATGACGGCGGGGCGGCCTTTGCTGCTGGGGTCGCCCTCGGCAAGAAGTTGGCCAGCCGTCCTAGGGATCATGTCGCGGTTTCCATCCCCGATAGCGGCGATCCCTCCGCTCTGGTCGAAGGTCTGATTGTCGGAACGAGAGCGGCGGATCTTAGAAAGACGGAGACCTCGCGTCATCCCTTCGGTGCCCTGACAATTGTCGGATCGTCCGTTACTCCCAAGGAACTCGACTCTGCGGTTTCTCGTGGCGTGGTCGTAGGAAATGCGGTCAATCTTGCTCGAGATCTGGTCAATACCCCTCCCGCGGAAAAAAGCCCCTTAACGCTCGCCGAACGAGCACGCGAAGTTGGCAAATCCGTTGGGCTTGGGGTCACGGTCTGGGATGCGGCTCGGATCAAAGCCGAGCGTTTCGGCGGACTACTCGGTGTGGCCTCCGGTTCTGATGAGCCCCCGACTTTTGTAATCCTGGAATACCGCAAAGGGGGAGAGTTACCAACTGTGGCGCTGGTCGGCAAGGGCGTCACATTCGACTCGGGTGGTCTCTCGCTCAAGCCAAGCGCTTCCATGGAGGACATGAAGAGCGACATGACTGGAGCGGCGGTCGTGCTGTCCACCATGTCGGCGATCGCCCAACTCGGTCTCGAGGTCAACGTGGTGGGATATCTGGCCCTGACCGAGAATATGATCAATGGTCGGGCAATGCGACTCGGCGATGTGCTGAGCATGCGCAACGGAAGGACCGTGGAGGTCCTGAACACCGACGCGGAAGGGCGTCTGATCCTCGCCGACGCCTTGAGTTACGCCGCCGAGCAAAAGCCATCGATCATTCTCGACCTGGCCACACTGACCGGTGCCTGCATGGTGGCTTTGGGAACGAAGGTGGCGGGACTTTTTTCCAACGACGACTCGTTCACCGACACATTGATCCGAGCTTCGCAAGCCTCTGGTGAACGCGTCTGGAGGATGCCCCTCGATGACGATTATCGTGAGATGCTCAAGAGCAATGTGGCGGATCTGAAAAACGTGGGAGGTAAGTGGGCCGGGGCCATTACAGCCGCGAAGTTCTTGCAAGAATTCGTAGACAACCGACCCTGGATCCATCTCGATATCGCCGGACCGAGTTGGATCGACTCGGAGAATGCGAACCGTGATGCCGGCGGAACCGGTTGTTTCGTCCGAACTCTAGTTCGCTGGATCGAGGAAGCACATCGATCTTAAGTCGGACGGGAAACAATCGTAACCAACCGGCCGGAGGAGTTATCCCCGGTCTGTTGATATTGTTATGTACGAGAAGACGGGTTGTGGGAGGGAAGGTGGATTCAACTGGCCTGAGAGAGTCGCGTT
Organism: Tundrisphaera lichenicola; assembly: GCF_051175385.1. GTDB lineage: Bacteria > Planctomycetota > Planctomycetia > Isosphaerales > Isosphaeraceae > Tundrisphaera > Tundrisphaera lichenicola. The sequence continues at coordinate 4,963,280 of NZ_CP195106.1, forward strand.
TCGAGAAGACATTCAATACGACGACTGTTGATATCGAGTGACTCCAGGATCTCGAGAACCTCGCGCATGTTAAGGCTTGAGTCGATGGCCCAGTTCAAGATGTCCAGATTTTCTTGACCTGCTTTCAGCCTTCCCAGGATTTCACCAATGAGGGATGAGTCTTGGAAGGCTCGCTGGAGCAGCCCGAAATCGTCGTGATCAAGTTCGATCCAGAAGGTTCGACCTTCCAGATGTTCGAGCCACTTCTCCCGGAGAAAGCCGTTCCAGTGCTGGCGGACCCAGCATCGGATCGCCCATTCTCCGAGATCTCTCCCCGCTTTCTCACTCTCAATCCACTTGTGCCGCTGGGCCTCTACGGCTCCTCGGTCGTGGACGCTCAGTCGAATGCTGGACTTGGACAGATCCGATAAGGACGTACAACACGAACCCATCGCATCCTCCGGGACGGTAGGAGTCCTAGTCGGCGATCAACGCATCAGCTTCAATCCCGATTGAGGGGATCGAGTCTGCGTTCAGAGGTATCATGAATTCAGGAAGAAGCTAATAGAAAGCGCGGGGTTTAGAGCGAGCAGACAAAGATATTCTACGGAAACCTGAACCAGATTTGTATCAAATTCGCTAATTTGCTTCAAGCGGAAGTGAACCTCTACTCACTTTCGCGTTCCAATTTAGTTCAGCCTGATTCTTTCATGGGGAACCAGGCGAGCGATTTACCGATCAGAACGCCCACTCCTGATCGGCTCGCCGCTAATGGTCCGATCGGTCCTTCAGCCACCGCTCTCCAGGACACTCTGCCGCCAAGGTCGGTGCAAATGAGATGGACTCCCTGGCGGATAACTCGTAGGGGCTGACCATCGAATGTCGGGCAAAAGGCGTCGGGTACTCCTTCCGCCCGGCCCTGGATCACAACATGTCCCGACTGGTCGAACGCCAAACTTCGGCCATCCGGAGCAACAACAACAGCGAGTTTGTCGACCCCGATCAACTGCCAGGCCTCCCAGGGTACAGGCGACTCCCAGGCTACTCTTCCAGATCGTTCGTGGCCTCGCAGGACCTGGGCCCGACGGCTCAGGGTCAACCAGGCGATCGGAGAGCCGGGCGAAGCAGGGAGCAGTAACGAGGGGTCGGATGCCTCTCCTGTTGATCCGCCGATCGCGGTGCCGGTCGGATCGAAGATGCGTAGTCGGCCATCTTCCGTCGTCACGGCGGTAAAACCCTCCGGATCGATTGCCAGATCTTCGACGGGCGAAGCAAGCTCAGCTTGCCAGATCCACCTACCCGAAGTCGTCGATCGTCCGATCCGGTCGCGTTCCTGGACCAAGGCGAGCCCGTAAGTATCCGGCAAGATGGAAAGATGGGTTAGTTCGACCAGACTAAGGTCGATCCTCTGGGCGGTATTCTGTCTGAGGTCGCAAAGCATGATCCGACGGTCGGTAGCAGCGGCGATCCAACCGGGTGCCGTTCGGAGGATTCTTCCAACTCCATCGATCTCGGGAGCCTGTCCGACCCTCTTACCTCGATCTGAAAAAAGTTCGAGACGGTTATTTTGACTGATAACCCCGATTCTTAATGGGTCATCAACGATGGCGATTACGGCGTATTCGGCTTGATCCTCGGTCTGGACTACCTCGATCGTCCATTCGGGAACTCGGACTGAGGCGGAACCGATGCGGGATTTCGAGCCGGGAGTACGATCGACAACGGCAGTTCGAGAAGGAGACGGTCGGCCTCTCGGTTGTAGATCGAGCCGAACGATCTCTCCGGTAGCCTGCCCGTAGACCACGTGACGACCCAGAGGATCGATCTCAAGTGCGATGGCCGGGCGGTTGAGCGTGGATCGCCACTTGACGTTCCCCGCCGCGTTCAGGATGGCGAGTTCCCCCTCGAGCGTCAAAACGGCGATTGTCCGACCTGCGAAATCGGGGACGGCATGACCGGCCGATCCGCCGAGGTGGTAAGCTCCTTCTCCCCGACCATCGAGGTCGAACCGCTGGACTCCGTGGGTAAAGCAAGCGACCAGGATCATCGAACCGTCGCCGGTCAGGGCCATGCGTCCTACCGAGGACATCAAAGCTTCGTCCCAGACGAGGATGCCATCGATTGCCGAGGCCCGCCCCCTTGGCGCGAGTTCGAATCCCGCAACAGAACCAAAGGAGCCGGTGCCGACCAGGTACGGTCGATCGGGTACGAACAGCATGGACGAGAGAGGTTGACGTGTCTCGAACTTGCCGGCTAGCTTTGCATATCGCGAGTAAAATTGGACGACATTCATTTTGGACGATAGCGCCACATATCGGCCGTGGGGGTCTACGGCGATGGCCAGCGGGTCGGGAATCGTCGATCGTTCATGGATTAATTCAAAGTCTCCATCGAGCAGCCAGAGCCTTGATCCCTCCCCGAGCAAGGCCACCAGAGTGCCGTCATCGCTCGCCGCGGCGCCCATGATCCGGCCGGGCGCCCGAGCCACCGATTGGAATTCTCCCCAAGGATCGATCCGGTACAGTTGATCGGCTTCATCCCACGCGAAGACGGCGCCTGTTTCGCGAGCGAGCGTAATTCCTCGCAAAGGTGCGTCCGTGACGACCGTCCAAGCTGGCGCAGGGTCGATCCTCGATGTAGCCCTGGGAATCGAGTTGGACATTCAGGGAACCCTTGATGTGGGCAGGGCAAAATCTAATCGTTTCCTATGACGAACTGAGGGAAGAGTTCTCACTCTTCCCTTCCGCCTCAAGAAAGACGAGGCCCGGTTCTACCTTTGTCCCCGGGGCGCGGCGATATTTTAGCGATTCGCAGTGAGCTGACGTTGGGCCCGTTGGAGGGCCATCCTGAGGACCGGGTCGGTTTCCAGATTCCCAAAATCCTGCGGCTCCAATTCACTCGACTGATCGGAGGTAGGCTTGGCTCGTGTGGTGACCTGAACATCAGGAGTCACTCCCTGCTCGCTGTACGGGCGATTCCTGGGAGAGTAGAACTTGGCGGTCGTCAACTTCAGGCCAGCCGGGGCAGACCGAAGCTCGAAGATGCTTTGGACCGAACCTTTTCCATAACTGCGATCTCCGATAACAACGGCACGCCCCAGTTCCTGGAGGGCCCCAGCTAGAATCTCGCTGGCGCTGGCACTGTCGCGATCGATCAGGATGGCCACCGGCATGGTATAGGGCTTGTCGGGTTTCGCCCGATAAACCTGGGTCTGCCCGGGGGCTCGGCCTCGGGTGGATACGATAATTCCCTGATCGACGAATCGATCGGCGATGTCTACGGCGACGTTGAGCAACCCGCCGGGATTCCCTCGAAGGTCGAGGACCAGATATCGCATACCTTCTCGCCTGAGCCGGCCGATCGCCCGATCGAGTTCCTCGGTGGAAGTCTTCTGGAAGCCGGTGAGCTGGATATATCCAACGCCCGATATCGGCTCGACAATCCTGGCCTTCTCCACGCTCTCGACATCGACATGACGGCGGATTAGCTTCAGGTTCCTCGTTGAATCATCGGACAGCAATACGGATATATCAATGATCGTCCCTTCTGTTCCCTGCAGGCGACCGGCTGCCTCATCCAGCCCGAGTCCCTTGACGGATTGCCCCCCCACGGCCACGATTCGGTCGCCCGCCTTCAGCCCGGCCTCGGATGCCGGACCGCCCCGAAGGACTCCCACAAGTTTCAGCCCCTGGTCGTCGAGCTTCAATTCGACGCCCAGGCCTACGAAATTCCCATCGATCATCGCGAACATGTCGTCGAGTTTGTTGGGTGTCAGGTACGAGGTGTAATCGTCCAGGACGTCGCACGACCCGAACACGAACTCCAGGACGATCGCCGCCGTCGGGATCGATAAGGCCTGACGTGCTAGTTCGCACGCCGCCAGAACCTGGTCTCGGGCCGAATCTCGATCAGGCACGCTCAATCGATCGCGACGACCGCGAAGTTGCTCGCGGAGCCAAGTTATCCTTTCGGGAGAAGCTCCCGGCGCATTCAGGGCCAAGAAGGAAAATCGGGGATCGCGAAGCGCGACTTCCAGATTGTCGTATCCCCGGCGGATCAGGGGCTCTAATGGGACGGGGTCCACATAATGCGACTCGATTCTCTCGATCAGTTCATCGAACAGGTCGAACGATTTTTCGTGGTCGAGACGGAGCAGGACGTTTCGAAAGCTAGCGTCCTGATAGCGGCGAGCCAGCCGCGAGTGCATCTCGGCGAGTCGATATCGCTGGGTGAATTCGGGCCGACTCGGCCATCGAATCTTCGCCTCTCGATAGACCTGAGCCGCCGCCGACCATTTGTGCTCTCGTTCGAGGTCGAGACCCCGAGCATACACGGTGGAGGCGTCTTCGGGTGAGGCGGGCTCTTCGACCGAAGGGGCGACATCCCGGAGGGGGCTGGCTTGGCCAGTGGATGGGGAGTAGCATCCGAACCACATCGCCAGCGTCAGCCAGCCCGTGAGTGGAATGGCCTGGAGTTTCATTTCGGACGATCCTCCCATTGAGGAACGTCGGCGGGCGTGGTCAGCTACGAAGTGGCGAGTGAGTCTCGGAGAGTTCGAGGGTTCCAAATGAACCGACACTACTCCGATCAAGCCAGGGCGACCACGACTGATCCGCGAACGCTCCGAAGTTGCTATTTCGAAAAGTTGCTCGATCCATTGAGAGGGGGGCTCGCCGGTGGATCGCTCCAACTCGGGAAAGTCGGGAGCGAGCCGCTCGATTCGCCTAGGGCCTGGCCTCCAGCCAGACCCCTCGCAATCAATATATCACAGCCCGGCAACCTCGATCGACTTCGATGGCACGAGTTTGGGGACTATCACGCCGTTCGTAAAATTTACAGGAGTGTCGCCGGGTCACAAATCGAATTCGGGCCGGGACGGACGTTCGTCCGACCGGCCCAAATCGTGATTTTTACAAAATCTTGGCGACCGCCTATTTTTCATGGAGTCGAGAGTGTTGTCTCGTCGATGACGTATGTCCGATCGACCTCAAGATCACTCCATTCCGACCTCGAACCCGACGGCCAGGCCACCGTCACCCGATCCACTTTCTTATTACGGCCGAGCCCGAAGGTCAACGGATGCTCGACCGAAGTGAGATATCCCTTGGTCAAGAAGAGCTGTCGCCTCATGACGACACCGCCGGCTTCGACCTCGACCTTCGCTCCGATCGCTTCTCGATTTGAGGAGGTTCCCCGGAGCTCGAGTCGGAGATAATGGTTCGAATTGCCACCTTCGTTCCGGTAAAGGTGAGCGGGCCCGCCATTCTCGGTGATCAGCACATCCAGGTCTCCGTCACCATCAATATCGGCGTAGGTACTTCCCCGTCCCACGATCGGGCGGAGCAGGTCGGGACCAACCTTGGATTCGGGGACCAGGACGAAGAGCTGGCGGCCGACCTTCCCGGTATTCCAAAAAAGTTGCGCGGACTGTGCATAGGTTTCAGAGGACTGCGTCTGCCCGATATCACTTTCCAGGTGACCGTTCGCCGAGAGGAGATCGAGCCGGCCATCCAGGTCGTAATCGAAGAAGAACAGGCCGAACTTCAGAGGGGGTTGGGTGGGTGCACCGAGCCCGAAGGTATTCGCGAGGTCGGAGAAGAGTAGGTCCTTCGGCCGATCCGTGACATAGAGCGCGGTCATTTCATTGGCGAAGTTGCCGATGGCCAGGCCGAGCGTCCCGTCATTCTTGAAGTCGCCCCAGTCGATCCCCATCGCCGCCCGAGTGGAGCCGGAGTTGTCGAAGGCGATACCAGTCGTCAAGCCGATCTCCTCGAACTTGCCCTCTCCCAGGTTGTGAAGGAAGAAGTTGACGACCGTATCGTTGGCGACGGCCAGATCCACGAGCCCGTCACCGTCGACGTCATACGGGGCAACACCCAACGACTTGGCGACCGGGACTTGCTTGTCAGGAGAGCGGACCTGGATCCCGGATGATTCGCTGATATCCGAGAACTTTCCGCCATCATTACGGAGGAGCAGGCAATTCGACCCATTATAGGCAGCCGGAGGGTCGTATGCCTTGCCTTTCCCGGTCCCCTGAAGTTGCGATGAGATCGCTTCGTCGGCCTGCTTCGTCCAGGCAACATAGGAGCAGGCGAAGAGGTCGAGGTCTCCGTCGTTGTCCATGTCGAAGAACGTGGCGCTGGTGTACCAGCCTTCGCTCCCTCGGGCATTGGACTCGGCCGTCACGTCGTCGAAATGCCCCTTCCCATCGTTCCGAAAGAGATGATTTCCCCGCAGGCCCGTGAAATACAGATCTGGGTCTCCGTCGTTGTCGTAATCACCGACGGCAATCCCCATTCCGAAAAATGTTTTGTCAATCCTCGCCTCCTTGGAGACATCCTCGAAGTGCCCCTTCCCATCGTTCCTGTAGAGGGTTTGGGTAGGAGGCGGATCAACCTTAACATCCGGCCAGGCTTCCGAGTTGACGAGCAGAAGGTCCTGATCGCCGTCGCCATCGTAGTCGAAAAAAGCGGCACCCGCGCCCATCGTCTCGGGCAGGAGTTTCTCCCCCTGAGCCGCATTCAGATGCTTGAACGAGATACCAGAATCCTTTGTGATTTCGACGAACTTAACTTCCGGGATCGTGGAATTATCGAATGCCACGGGAGCGACCGGCGACGTGTCCTTCGGGATCACCGTAGGTGGTGGAGGTGGGGTACATCCATTCATTCCCAGCGCGATACCAACGATCAAGGCCGGGCGGAATTTTAGACTGTCGAGGATCATTCGGAGGTCTCCCGCGCGGCAACCTTCCCAGTCGAGGGCTCGAGCCCAGGTGCGCCTGGACGGTGGAGGGAATGAATCACGATGGATTGGGCATTTTGATCGGCAGCGGGATCATTCTTGCGGGCGATACCAACCGCTCTTCCCGCCGCCGTCTCGTCTGTTTTGAACATAGAGTGCAGCGCTTTATGAGTCACTGCCAGGGCGAGGGCCTGAGCGCCTCGGGTGGGCTCGTCCGATTCATCGGAGAACGAATCTCCCAATCTTTCGACAACCTCGTGGAGTGGATTGAGCTTGGAGCCAAAGGCTTCGCGAGGTCCGTTCACGAATGCTGGGATGAGGCCGGCCAGCTTCCTCGTGTCATCCTCTCGATCTCGATCGCTCACCTTCGAGTCAGACTTTGGCTCGGTCGCTTTTTTGGAAAGCTCCTCGACCGCTTTCGAGTCGGCGGTCCCACTCCATGGGGCCGGAAGTCCTGTCGCGAAATCGGAGTATGCCAGGCCGAGCCCATAATGGGCGGCGACATTTTCGGTATCAATGGCCAGTGCACGTCGGTAGGTCGCGATCGCCTTTATGAGAAATTCGCGACGTGATGGGCTATCGAGTGGCTCCTGACGGGCTCGTGCGTAAATTGCTGAAGCCAGGGAGTTGATGACGTCGTAATCCTGGCTGAAGTCGAATCCCCTTGCGGGAATCTTGGTGGCCAGGACCTTCTCGTAGAGTGAGATTGCCTCGTCGAGGAAGCCGTTCCGCTCGTCGATCTGAGCGGAGAGCCAGCTCACGACCCACGGGGCAACCGGCTTGGGATGGTTTGAGGCTTTTTCCAGAGCTGCCCTCGCATCGGGAATTCGACCTTCGCGTAGATAAACCCGGGCAAGGTTGACCCATCCGTCGACTTTCCCGAGTTCGGCGACCTTCTGGAAGATGGGCTCGGCCTGCTTCAACTCGCCTTTCTGGCTCCCCATCGATTCGCCTTCGAGCAACAATCCGATCCCATAGTCATTCCACCGCTGCCAAACGTCGGTGATCGGCGAGGGCTCGTTCTTCACCTCCGACCCACCCTCCAGCGGTAAAATGACCTCGTCTCGTGCCATGACCGTGATCGGAAGTTCGGGACCCTTGGATTGCCCGAAAATGTAATCCATGAATTTGCGGTCGAACTTCCGGTAATTCACCTTGGCTTCGAGCGTGATCGGTCCCTTGAGATCGGGCGGCACTTCCAGGCCGAAATGGACTACTTGACCGGCCCCTGGGGGGATCTGCTTGTTATAAAGGGGAACGAAGATGTCCTGAGGATTCCTCCTGTCGATCCGCTTGCCGTCCTTGTCGAGCATGTAAACATTGATGAACTGAGAATAAGGGTCGACCACGCCGTCGGGGCCGATCCCGCCGGATCGACCAATCACCCGTCCGTCGGCCCTGGCGATCAACTCGACCCAAATTTCATTGGAGTCGACCGTCCCTTGGCTGAAGGGGTGGCCCAGTCCCAGGGTCCGGACGACGGTCTCGACGAGGTAGGGTTTCCCTGGCTTCAGTGCGGGGATCTCGGGACGCAGCGGTCCGAGCAATTTACCGTCAATTCCCCCCCCTTCCCGCAAGGCAAATAGGTCAACTCGGACCTTCTTCTCTCGGAGATATTTCGCGTGAATTTCCGCGATTTCGGGCTCACCACGGATCGTGGCCAGGCCGGTATTCGCGCCAGGAAACAGGTGGTTGTGAATCTCACGTCCTGCCTTGCCATCGAAGTCCTTTGCCCCGAACTCGTCCGAGGTGATGAAGTTCATGTGGCAGTCGATACACTGGCCCTTAGCTACCTCTGGATAGTAGAAGCTCTTGGCTCCGTGACCAGAGACCCCCGAGAGGAGGAAGGTGTCGTAGTGGTTCTGGCCGCGCAGGAAGTCCTTGTAGTGATTCAATCCGTACGGCAAGCCTACCTTATGGCAGGTCGAGCAGAACTTCGAATCCTTGATCGCTGGCTTCAGGAATGTCCTCTTGTGCATCTCGGGCTTCGCCTTCACGAGCGTCTCGTTGATCCAGCGGAGTGTCGGATTCTTGCTCGTGGCGAAGGGATAATGTTGAGGCTCCTCGATCGTGTAGTCGGCATTGCCACGTGAGCTGTTAACGTTCGAGATCGAGTGGCAGACTGTACAGGTAATGCCAGCCTGACTGGTGGGATTGTTAACATCATCGTACTTGGGGTCGTCGAACTCCCCCGAGAAGAACGGTACCGGGTCGTGACATCCCGCGCACCATCGGGCTGCCTGGGTATTACCGTCGCGCTCCATCGAGACTTTACGAGTCTCTCGGACACTAAATAGATAGGCCTGATTGTTGAAGGAACTGAAGTGATGGGCCGAGTGATACCAACCTTTGTAAGTGTCCTGATGGCACCGAAGACAGTAGTCGTCCATCATCAGGGTGCTGGCCGGGATGAATTTTCCATTGGCCGTGACCGCCTCCGAAGGAAAGAAATATTTCGATCCCTCACTCGGGCCTTTCACCCCGAATCTTCGCGGTTCCTGGGTGTGGAGGAAGCCCATGGCCACGACAACAACGCCGACCACCGCCCCGATTCTCCGGGCGTAATACCACCGAATCATCGGGCCGGCCAGTCGATGCTTCACATAAAGGGCGATGGCCAATAATGGGGTGAGGAGATGGAGCCAGTACCCGACCGATCGAACCCTGGGTTCTCGGATTTCATAAAGCCCGAATCCCCGCACCAGGATCAACCCCGAAACCAGCAGGATCAGAGAACAAATCAAGAGGGCGATGCCATAGTTGATCGCCGACTTGTTCGGCCTCTTCCAGGAGGTGACGAGGTGTGCGAAGCCGAAGACCAAGACCGGAATGATAATTGCGAAGCCGAGGAAGAGATGAAGCCCGATCATCAGCATGTAGAAGAAGGTCTGCTGAGTCACTCCCGTGATCCAGGTCAGGGCCGTGACGCTGGAGAGATAGGCTCCATTAGCTCCAAGGATCGCAAATCCTCCGAGAAGGACCCAGAGTAGAGGACGCAGTCGACGCCCGATGGCCGGAGTATAACTACGCCCCCTGCGGTCGCGCATGGGTTTAACTTCGGTGGACATGGATTTCCCCCATCAGACAAGGCTTGGCCACGGATAAACAATCCCCGTGGATCGAGCTGGTCGGTTTTTCGTTCGAAAAATTGGAATGGATAATCCGGCATACCGCGATCCGACCAATCGTGTCGGAGATCGCGATCAGGACGAGATGACGATAGTGAAATGCAATCGAGGTGGTCGCTCGAGGGTGGAGGCCAGGGGGATTGGCCATCCGAGCGATGGAGGTAGGAACACTCTTCCTGTCGATCGGACGAGGTTGAGTTGCTCCGGGGAGATCGGAGTGAGAGCCGACGAGATGGAGGCCCGAATCTGATGGTGATCGGGTGATTCGACCGGACAGGGTTGGGGCCGGAACTGAGGTCCTATCTGCCTCATTGGTCCCTTCGTGTCGTGATCATAAATTGCAGGGGTGTGCCAGCCCTCGTTAATTCCCAGAGTAGGACGATCAGGGACATGGCAGCCCGACGCCTCGGCCCGTCGATCCTGGGCGATCAAACCAAGAACGACTAGCGAGAGCAGTCCGATCAACCGGATCGTTGCTCTTGGAATCGACCAAGTCACAGGAGAAAAATCCCGCGGGCGGCGACCTCGATTTAGGAAAGGAGACCTCCATTAGAAGAAACCGCTTCACCGAATGTCAAGACATACTGGTTCACCATCGTCGTTCAGGATCTATTGAATACAATTCCGGAGTCTGGGCTCGTCTAACGCTTTGTGAAGCTAGACGGAAGAATCGTTGCTTGAGTTGAGTTCCTCTCGAATTATCACCCACCGCTCGGCTAGAATTGTACCGAGTGATGTACCCCGGAGCGGCTAACCGAACCTTTTCTGCTTTGGGAACGTACGCCGTTTATTTGGACGGATCGCAGCGACTCGGGTAAGGCCTTACGGCGAATTGTGGGGTCTTGACGCGAGCGGTATGGTCGTCGGAGGTTTCGCCTTGTTTGCCGGACCTATCATCGCTCGTGAAGTATTGACGGCCCCACGGCCGCTCCGATTTTACGTGGCCCGAGCCGCATACGTCGGGCTCCTTTTCATCCTGATGTGGACCGCGTGGCAGTCGCAGGTCGGACTCGCGGAGGTTTCCGAGATTGGAATTATCGCCTATTTCGGGCACATGCTCTTTCGCTTGTTCGTACTTTTCCAGTTGACATTGATGCTATTCTTCGCACCGCTTTCTGCCGCTACCGCAGTCGCCCATGAAAAGGATCGTCGTACATTTGTTCTTTTGTTAATGACCGATCTGAGCGATATCGAGATCATCCTCGGAAAGCTGGCAGCGAGCCTCCTCCAGATCCTGACGTTGCTGGCCACGGCAGCGCCGGTCTTCTTCCTATGCCTGCTATTGGGCGGGATATCTCCGGGTCAAATCCTGGACGTCGTTGGTGTCACGGCTGCCGCGGGACTCCTGGGCGGATCACTCGGACTTTTGGTCGCTCTCGGCCGAGATCGGACATTCCAGTCGCTCGCTCTGACCGTACTCACGATTGTGCTGGCCCTCGCGGGGATCGAGGCCTTCTCAGCGGCACTTCCCAATTTGAAGATCCTCGGGGTTCCGGTCGCTGATGCCCTCGATCCCTATCGGACAGTTCTGACCGTGATCGATCCGGTCCCTGCTTCGTCGAAGGCCCTCAGTCCCGGTGTGGTCTTCATGTTGGCGGCGTCGAGTCTCTCCGTCCTCCTTTTGGCCTTCAGCACGAAAATGCTTCGGGTCTGGAATCCAGGTCGGAACGAACCTCGCGAGCAACGCGAGGGAGCCGATGTGGATGTCGCTGAGGAACTGATCCAGATTGGCGAAAAATCGGCCCCGCTGGCCGTCAGTTTCGACGCTCAGACATTGTCCATGGCGCGATCTGGAGGGACCGCAACGATCGAAGCGACTCGGGCCTCGAGCGAAGTTTCCATCGAGGATGCAAATTCATCAACCGGGCTGCATGTTCCGCGCCGAGCCCATCAGAGGATCACCCGAGGGCCGGGCCGATATCGGAAGCCCTGGACCAATCCTGTCCTGTGGCGCGAGTTGATGACTCGAGCCTACGGGACAAAGCCACTCATCATCAAAGCGGCATATATTCTAGCTTTTGCACTGGGTGTGCTATTCGTCCATACCGCACCAGATCCGGGATCGATGGCGTCTCGACAGAGCTGGACTTTGATCCTGCTGGGAATCCTCAGCCTCATCTTGATCAACGCTCAGGGAGTAACCGCCCTGACCAGCGAACGAGACACAGGGGCTCTCGATCTACTACTCGTGACAGAGCTTTCCCCCAAGCAATTCATCTATGGGAAGCTTTACGGGGTACTCTACAACACCAAGGAGATGGTCCTTCTGCCGGTCTTCCTCACAATCTGGTTTGCGATCTACGGATTGATGAGCGTCGAGAATGCCACTTATGCCATTATCGACGGACTCCTGCTTGCCCACTTCTCTGCCATGCTCGGGCTGCATTCGGCGATTACGTATACGAACAGCAGAACGGCGGTTGCCAGTAGCTTAGGTACGATCTTTTTCCTGATGATTGGGATCGGCATCTGTGCTTGGTTGATCCTTCTGAGCGACCGTCAGTTTGCCCGCCAGTTGCTCAGTTTCATGATCTTCATCGGGGCTGGGAGCGTGGCTCTATTCGGCTCCCTGGGAGCCAAAAATCCGTCCAGGGCAATTGCATTGGTAGCTTTGCTGACACCATTCTGGTCGTTTTATTGCGTGATCAGCTTGTTGAATCGAGACGTATTAGCCGCTTTCCTCTTCAGCATCGGAATCTACGGCTTCGCCCTCCTCGCCATGCTTGTACCTGCCGTGAGCGACTTCGATATTGCTCTCGGAAGGACCAGCGCGATCCAGGGGTGATCGATTCCCTGACCAACTTCGACTCGGATTAGGGGAACCGCTAGTTAGCGAATGAGGTCCGGATCATTTCGAAGATCGCTGGTCCGTTATCGAGAATTTAACCGGTCGGCCGAGGAAGTGATGAAGATTCTGGCCATCAGCGGTAGCCTACATTCTCGTTCTTCCAACACCGCCCTTCTTCGCGCTGCCTTGGATATGGCGAGCAATGGAGTCGAAGTGGAACTCTCTCCATCTCTCGGCCTACTTCCCCACTTCAATCCGGAACTCGACGGACAGCATGCTCCATCGCCTGTTGTCGAGTTTCGAACTCGCATCAAAGAGTGCGTTGGCATCCTCATCGCCACTCCCGAGTATGCCCACGGAGTTCCGGGAGTGTTAAAGAATGCTCTCGATTGGATCGTTAGTTCGGGCGAGCTGATGAGAAAGCCGGTCGGATTGATGAGTTCGTCGCCAAATGCTACGGGTGGTCTGAGGGCACAACTGGCGCTCATTCCTACCTTGTTGGTCATGGATGCTCTTGTTGTCGCCCAACGAACGATCCAGATAGTTCGTAAGGATCTGGATACCAACGGCAGGATCAACAATTCGCGAACGATCGAGCAGGTCGCCGAGGTGGTTCGCGCCTTGATTGAGTCATCGATCGAGAAATGAAGGTCCCAAAAGTTAAATCCGCCGGGTTCGGCTTTTGACCAAACCCGGCGGGCTCTTGTGGAATCGGCAAGACTAACCGACGGTTAGTTGTTAGCTTCAGCACGAACAGGGGCGGCCGCCAGAACCTTGCGACCGAGGCTCAGATAGTCGCCCACGATATTCAACACCTCATCGTTGTAAAAATTCGGTTCCCAAGCTTTGGCCTCCGAGGCTTTCTTCCGAGTACCCTTGGTCTTGGCCTTCGCCTCGTCCTTGGTTTCGTCTTCGGAAACCGTTTCAGCCCGGAACTTGACTTCGTTCAGCGAGATCGCGTGACGGGCTTTTCGCTCGATAATCTTCTGGATCGCAGCTTCCCGCTTCTGGAACTTCTCATTCTCAGACCGACGCTTCTCAGACAATGCCACCAGTCGGGTCACTAGATCGGCCGGGACGCGGTTATACATGTCGTGGGGCCGATCGGCGACGTGGTCGAATTTCAGGGCATTGTCCATCTTCCCCTCGCCAAAGTCAGCTTGATCGAAGATCGAGGGAATGTGGATGTCGGGCTCAACACCCCGTATCTGGGTGCTGTCTCCATTGACCCGATAAAATTGCTGGATCGTCAGTTTCAGGGCTCCCATGCTGGGGACCTTGGCCCGACTGGCGAACCTCTCGGAAATCGGCATGATGCTCTGGACCGTGCCCTTACCGAAGGTGCTGGAGTCGCCGATAATCAGCCCACGACCATAGTCCTTGATTACGCCGGCAAAGATCTCGGAGGCGCTGGCACTCTGACGATCGATCAGAAGGACAAACGGCCCATCCCAGGCGGTTCCTGCTTCGTCATCAGGGAGGACCGTGACTCCGGACGCTTCTCTAACCTGGACGACTGGTCCTTTATCGATGAACAGGCCGGAGAGCGAGATTGCCTCGTTCAATAGACCTCCTCCGTTGCCCCGGAGGTCCATCATCACGGCGTCGACCCCCTGCTCTTTGAAGCCTTCGATCAACTTGCGGCAATCGTTGGTACAACTGACCGCGTCGGCCTCACCCTTCAGGACGGCCTGAGTATCACCGTAGAACGCGGGAAGGCTGATCACGCCGATCTTGAGCGTCTTATCATCGACCTTGCTCTCGATCACCTGTCCCTTGGCATGAGACTCACTGAGTTCGACCTTGGCTCGAACCAGTTCGACGACCTTTTTGTCCTTGGAATCCTGGGACTGAATAATAAGCTTGACATGGGTGCCGGCATCACCACGGATGTAGCGGACCACATCCCTGAGCCGCTGCTCGACAAAATCCCGCTCCGTGCCATCATCGTTCTTGATTCCGAGGATCTTGTCTTCCGGCTGGAGCGTTCCATCCTTCTCGGCTGGCCCCCCAGGGATCAACTCCTTGATCACCGCGAAGCCATCCTCTGACTGTAATGAGGCACCAATACCGGTGAGCGAAAGTTGGAGTGATTGCTGGATCAAGTCTTCCAGCGAATCTTTACTCATATAAGTAGTATGAGGGTCGAAGGTCCGGCTCAGGCTGCTGAGATAAAATTCGAGCAAATCCGAGGCGTTGAACTGGTGAACCATCCGATTCCTGTCGCGATACTTACTCGCGAGTTTCTTGATCGCATCGTCCTCGTTCTCCCCATCGACCTTCGCCTGGAGCAGCTCCAGCTTGATCCGTTGTCGCATTCTCTCTCGGGCTTCGTCTTCGTTCTTCGGGTAATCGAGCGCTTCGGGATCATCCGTCATCGACTCATCGATGTTGAAGTCCGGCTTGATCTTGAGGAGTTCCTGAACCATCGCGAGACGCTCGTCGGACCGCTTCAGAAACCGGTCGAAGACGAGTTTTGCGAAATCGAGATTACCTTCTCGAATCTTGTCATCGAGGGTAGTGGCTTGTGGAAGAAATTCCTCGGCGTCCGACTTCAGGAAATAGTACTTTTGCGGGTCGAGATCTTTCAGGAAAGTTTTGCACCATTTGATTGCGGTGTCGTCATCAATCTTTGGCTTGGCCATGTGACTCCGTTCGAGGAGCCCGACGACGATCTTGGCCGTTTTCTCATCTTCGGGGGTAGGCACTGGCGCGGGTGCCTGGGCACCCACAAACAGAGCCACGACTCCCAGGAGCCCGAACGCCGCCATCGGACGCAACACGGATCGGGGCATAACTTTGGGATCCCGTGGTTCGAGTTTCTTCGGTCGGGAAAGCCGCATGGCCACACACAGTTATCATAATCCAACCGACAAAATCCGGCAAGGTCGCCATGATGAGGGAGGGGCGATCCTGGGGAGTCGATTGGTTTCTATTCTACGAAGTTGATCATAAACTGTGCGGGGGTCGGTCCCATTCCACCAGTAGAGGTGCCATCATGGACTGCGGGCTGGTCGCCGCCCCGACCTGTACCGGCATCGGAACAAAGTGGAGCCAAAAGGTTAGCGATTTGCTACCTGGGGGAGGTGTGGTCTTAGGCAATGCATATTTCCGGAGTATTCGTGTTCGGCCGTTTGCCTCGACCGAGATCAGGTCCCGGGCCCCGGAGTTCCCAAATTGGGCGATTCCCAAAGCCGAGCATCGACGATTGTCCATGACATGGGCCCAACCTTCGGGAGACTGGGGCGATTGGGCGGTCGAAGTCGCTAAGATGTCAGGAGCGGAACCTCTTCCTTTACGGACAATCCAGGAGGTCCGATCGGGGTTGCCGATGGCCAGCTCAGCGGTCATCTCCATTCGTTCGTCATCTTTAATTTGGCCGTAGACGGTGGACCCGGCACCGAGATCGACCAGAGTTGGCGACCCCTCAATCTTCAAATCGAGGTCGAATTGCAACCCCTCGACTTTTCCGCCAGGATCATCGATGGTCGCGATCACCTCGATCCAGGATTTCGAGCTTGGGATCGTTAATTCGAGTCGGATTTTCGAGGAATCGGACCAGCTCTGGACGGATCGGAAACCAACGGCCATCGGTCCATGTCGAGTCACTTCGATGATGGACTGGCCGGATTCAGGGGAACTCGGCGGTTTTAGCACTCCATTTGTCAGAATTCGGAGACCGCCGGCGAGTTCGTCCAGGAAAGGGAGTCGGGCAGAGCCGACAGATCGAAGAAAATTGGTCGAGGAACGATCGATTTCGAAGGTCGTGGTTCCTCCGAGGATGACCAGATAATGCCCGTCCCTCTCCTGAAGACTCAAACCGTCCTTAGGTTCAGGGCCAGGCTCGATCTCCCTCCCGAATAGTACCTGATATTGTCCGACTTCGAGAGGTTCGGGACTGGCGATGAAATCGAGATGTGTTTCGTCCCGTCCTGTTGCTCCTTTTACCACTCGAAACTGAGCTGGTATCGATCGCCCATTACGGAGGAGTCGGAAATTTCGGCCCTCAAAGGCGTCGGGGATGATTGTATGGACGGGAAAGCCGAATCGTCGAAGTCCCGCCATTTCGATCAATCGAAAAGCTCTCACCGATCGAACTGGTTGTTGTGCCAATCCTAAAGCGACGGGGCTCGCCATGGCCACCAGTCCAGCTCTCAAAGCGGCACGTCGACCGAGTTGGTTTCCCATGAGACTTTCCCCGGATGATATTACATATCGACGATCGCGAGTGTGATTAGGCCGCTCCTGCTTCGATATTGATTCGTGGGCGAGCGGTCGATCCTGGCGATGGCTCGTACTTTCTCCGTCCTTCGGCCTAAATCACCTGCTGCATGTTAAACTTCGGTTGACCTACCTCGGTGATGGATCTTCCTTATTGAGGAGCGGAAAAACAGGATGGGTCGTTAACATTCCTTCAAGATTAGAGGGCCGTTGGTCGATGATCATTCCGACACCAGGGATTCTCAACCACACCTCGACGCCGGAGCAATGAGGCATGAACGATCAAGCGGGCCCCGCTTGTGGCCTGAGCGTCCTGATCGTAGGGTTTTTTGCCGTACTGCTTCACGACAGGCCTCCTGCCCTGCCGCAACATCCCGGGGAACATCCGCCCCAAATCTCTGATAAATCGGCACCCTCGCAGTTAATTCCGAAGGCTCCGCTTGCAAGCCCACCCATGAAGTCGTCACTCGTTACGCCGGGACCAAAACCCGTCGTTGTCCCTGAACCGCTTCTTCGGTTCGAGCCTGTAACCGATAGCTCCGATGGAAGACCTCCTATCTTGTCCAGGGGCCTGGAGCCGAACATTCGAGCGTTAGTACCGACCGTTCTTGGATCCTCGATTTCTCCGGAAGATCGGCCCAAGGTTGGCGAATTCACGGTGGTCAAAGAGGGTGAAACTCTGGGTGAAGTGGCATTCAGAGTCTATGGTTCCGGCAAATTCGCTGAGATCATCTGGAAAGCTAATCGAGATCAGCTCACCAGTCTTAACTCTCCCATCCTGCACGGATCCCTACTCAGGACGCCCCAGGTCAAGATTTCTGAGGACGAAGACGTGACTCTAGAGCGTCAAGCCTCGCGGTGACGTGATGGGATTCTTCGTCGCTGATGGTATGTTCTCCGAATCGGATTCGATAGAAGGCATCCACGACCAGGGGAGGGACATCGGAAACCGCCTCGGCCCCCGATCCATGTCCCGATAGGTAGATGGCCGCGCGTCGTGCAAACTCGCGAGGTGTCTCGGCAGGTGGTCGCTCGAGTCCATATCCTGCTAGTAAATGGAGCAGACGTCGATAGAAGACGATCCCTGCCGAATCGCTGGATTCCGAAGACTTTGATCCGGAAATTCGCCGGATCAACCACCGAATGCTCCAGTTGGCCAGCCGAGCGATCGCGACGAGTAGAAGCAAGGCGAGGAAGCTAACCACGAAGCCACGGAGGCTGAAGAAGCTTTCAACGCTCGGGAAGTGGAGCCAACCGCGGATAGCTTCTCCCATGATGGAAAAGCCATTCCTCGCTTCGACGATCAGCGATCGAATCGGTCCATAGAGAAATCGGGACTGACGTTCGGAATTGAATCCGACGATGTAGAAAACCCAGACATAGCGAATGAAGTCGGTTATCTGTCGAAAATTTCCGGCCAATCCGCCGACGCGTGCGACCGATTGCGACCTCTGATCAGCGGGCGTCGGGTCGAGGGTCAACCAGGTAGGCTGGATTTCGTAACTCGATTTGTTCCGCGTCCGACCGACCAGAGCCTCGACCCAACTGTGCGCGTGCTTCTGACGGACGGTGATCACGCCGGCCATGGAATTGTAATCGCCACCCTGAAATCCATTGACCACCCGTGCGGGGATGTCGATCGATCGGAGCAGAAGTGTCAGGCTGCTAGCGAAATATTCGCAGTGACCGGCCTTACGATTCACGAGGAAGTCTTCAACCGGATCGAGTTTCGGGTCAGAAACACTCATTTGAAGGGTATATTGAAACTCGCCGGAATCGCGGAGCCATCCCTCGACCGCTTCGGCTCGTCGTTTCGCATCGTCGGCGGGGATATTCTTGACGACATTTTGAGCAATCGATCGGAGTCGTGGTTTCAGATCAGTCGGGAGTTCCAGTAGTCGGCCGAGATAGCTCGTCGAGGGATACTTCTCGCCCGGCTGGGCGATTTGGGAATCCGACGCCGAGGTGACTTGATAGTCGAAGCCGCTCGTTTTGGTGTCGGTGCGAATGAGCGATCCATCGGCTGCGCTAAGTTCGGGCGTGTAGCGAAGATCCGACGTCTCGGCTTCAAGGATCGGATGGAATGCGAAGAGGATCCGGCTGTCGGTCGGTTCGAGCTTGATGACCTGCCGGATCACGGGCGATTCGGACCAGCGGTCACCCATGCTGAGCGGATATGTCTTGACCGGCTCGCGAACCCGACGCCATCCTCGCTTTTCGTAAACCTCCATGCTGACACCTCGCCAGCGCATTTCGGCCTCTGGAGCCGGCAGCCGAGCCCAGCTCCGATCGAATAACTCAACACTCATGACGACGCTATCATTTTCCAGGATCTCCCCGAGTTGCCCCAGCTGAACCTCGTCGTCGAAGCCGCTGAGGTGTTTGCCGACTGCACCTCCACTCTGTGACGAACCCATCGATGATCGTCGAGGCATGGCGAGGAAGATAAGGCCGCCAAGGGCCAAGGTGGTCGCGGCGACTCGAGCGGTTGCGAAGAGGAAAGGCGGGTCGATCAGGCCTCGATAAGGCTCGGTCCGGTCGATCAACTCGGCCGAGGATGCCACCGAGGCTGCATTCATGCGTAGGGCATCGCGATGGAGTGCGAAAAGGGTGAGGACCCAAAGCGAGAGCAATGACCAGCCAAACAGGGCCATTCCGACCTTATCGCTCTGGCTCATCACCCCTCCAACGAGGACCTGCACCAATCCCAGCAGGAAGAGAAACCAGTCGTCCTCTACAGTCTTCGGCAAGAAAATTTTGATGATCTGGAGATAGACCAGCCAGTGGGCCGCCGCGAGAAGCAGTAAATTATTGTCGTGCTTGTATTCGGCATAGCTCAATCCGGCCGACGCCATGGCCAGCAGGCTGGCGACATTTCGAGAAGGGGCCAATCTTGGATTTCGATCCACGGTCAGGAACGCGATGACCGAGGCGCAGATTACTGCCGGAGGGAATAGGATGGAGAGGGGACTATCCGCTGCCGCATCGATGCTTAAAACAAGCGTCGCGAACGTCAACATCAGATAGAAGCTGGCTCGATAGATCGCGACGAATTTCATCCGATCACCCTCGGGGCTTCGCTCGCCTCGACGCCTTTCGCGGCCTCGAATTGCTCTCGTTGGTCCATGGACCTCGTCGGCCGATCTTCGTTCGGACCTTGATTTTCGCTGCCATCCGAAATCGATTGCCGACGAATCGGGGCACTGCGGGATTTCTGCTTGCCGAACGTGATGAGTCCGTCCAACTCACCTTTAGACACGTCGATGATCGTCGCGCGACCCATGAGGCCGCGGAGCGAGGCCACCGAGAGTCGGCCCGATCGTTCGGCCTCTTCCATGAGATTGATCGGGCGAGTCGAGACCACGATGATCATGGCCTCACGCAATGTCGATGGTGGGATCATGTCAAGGAGCGAGGAGAAATCTCGCTCGGTCGATGGCCTGACCATCGCGAGTTGTTCGAGGAGTTCATGGAGTAGCTTGACGGAAGCGGGGCCTTGCCGAATACTCGGGGTCGATCCGGTCCATCCTAGCAAGAGCCGGCGGCCGGGGTGTCGACAAGTCTCGAGGCAGACCGTAGCAACGAATTTGATGGCGTCTTCCATCGCCTCTCGTTGCTCGGGCGTCACTTTAGTCCGGGGAATCCAGGGGTCCAAAAGGATCCCGAGGTCCTGCTCGTGCTGTTGCTCGAATTCCTTGACCATCGGCTGGCCAAGCCGGGCCGTGGTTCTCCAGTGGATCCAACGGGGGCTATCGCCGGGTCGGTAGTCGCGGAGGCCGTGATACTCTTGTTGTTGAGTCGAACGGTCGTGCCGAGACCCTCGACGCGTCTCACTGGCCTCCTGGTTTATATGCTGCCACCGACGGCTGAGATGACCAACTTCCGGATAGACCATCAACTCGTCGGAGTCGCCGATCGCCACCCGGCGTTCTAGCAATCCGAAGGGAGATCGGCTGGAGAGGTCGAGATTTCGGAGTAGGTAATTGCCTCGTCGGGGTGCCACCCCCTGCCATCGAACCCGAGCCCTGGATCGGCCCGCAACTCTGGGGAAGAAAACGGTGGGGAAGACGCTCGATGTTCCCGAGACCGTTCGATCAACCGAAGTCATCTCATCGGTCAGCACCAGAGCGAGTGCCGCAGTCCAGCGACGGTCATTCTCCAGGGTGTAATCGATCGCCAGAGGGTCGCCAGAGAACGCATAGGGCGGCACTCTCCTGGCGATCCTGAGTCGTCGGAGCATCGAGGCACTGACGAAGATCGACCCGACCATCGGGCCCGCCGCCAGTCCTGCGATTAGTAGTATGAGGTTGATCTGCTGTTGCAGGCCTGTGAGAAGAAGCCCGATCCAGACGAAGAAATAGACAGCACCCTCGCGGGTCCATCGGAGTTTCTGGTTCGGCCAGAGGCTGCGGACGACCCAGCGCATGAGACGATGGATCGGTTTCCTGCCGTCGGGCATGACTTGAGGTTCCTGCTCTCGATGGTGAATATTCGGCCCGTCGAGCGTGATCAGGATCAGGAGGGTATACGGAGGCGCTCGACGATATCGCGGATGATCGCCTCGGAAGCCCCGAACTCACCCGCCTGGAGGAACGATTTTCCAACGACCCTGTGGGCAAGCACGGGGACGGCGAGCGACTTGATATCGTCGGGGACGACATAGTCGCGCCCCGAGACCAAGGCCAGTCCCTGGGCAGCCCGATAAAAGGTCAGTGCTCCTCGGGTACTGACGCCGACGTGAAGTTCCTCTCCCTCTCGGGTCGCGTGGACGATATCGAGAAGATATTCGGCCATCGCATCGTCGACTCGGACCTTCCGGACCGCCATCTGTAGTCGTCGGACATCGTGCCCGGTGATGACCGGACGGAGCGTTTCGACGGGCTCGCCACTCCTGTGTGTCACGAGGAGCCGTCGCTCTTCGGACCGAACCGGGTATCCCATCTGGAGCCGGATCATGAAACGATCGAGCTGACTTTCCGGGAGGACGTACGTTCCTTCAAATTCGTAAGGGTTCTGGGTCGCGATGACCAGGAACGGGGGCGGAAGGATGTGGGTCTTCCCTTCGACGGAAATTTGACCCTCGCTCATGGCTTCTAGCAAGGCACTTTGAGTCCGAGGCGTCGTCCGATTGACTTCGTCGGCGAGAATCACGTTGGCGAAAATTGGACCCGGCTTGAACGTGAAATCGCCCGAGGCCGTATTATAAACGCTCGACCCCAGGATGTCTGAAGGGAGCAGGTCGGGGGTGAACTGAAGTCTTCGGAACGAGCAATCAATACTGGCTGCCAGGGCCCGAGCCAGGAGAGTCTTACCCACACCTGGCACGTCTTCGACCAGGACATGACCCTCGGCAAGGAGTGCCACGACCGCGAGCTTGATAACTTCAGGCTTCCCCAGGACAACCGACCCAACGTTGTCGAGTAGCCGATTTAGTAGAGTCGAGAGGTCAGCCGTGTCGGGATCGGTCCCCTCGACCAGTAGCGGAGAATTCATGCATGGTCCTTCGAGACAGACAAGTGACTGCCGAATCCGGACACGGCTCCGGGAGGATTATAGGAAATCAGGATACACTTTCCAACCGTCCACGACGACTAAGAGATGAGAGCATGACGTTTGGGTGTCCTCCTCGGGTCGATTCTGTTAGATTGCTCGGTCGAAGGCTTGAGCCTCATCGCGATCCCTGAGATTTAGCTCGGGATTGCGTTGACTCATTCGTATCGAGCCCGAGGGAGGCGTGATCGATGGCTGAGCCCGCCTTCGAAATCATTTTGTTAGCCGACCGTCTTGACGCGCCGGATGACCTCCGAACGATACGGGGATTGCTGGAACGGTTGGGGGCTCGAGGTCATCCCACGCGGGTAATTTGCGTCTCGGCTGTTCCCGATCACGGGATCGCGGTCCTGACGGAGTGCCCAGGTCTTTTACGTCGATGGCAACTTCCCTGGGCCACGAGGGGGCTCGACCTCGGGAATGACGGCGGCCGATACCGCCTACTTCATGTTCTGGGTGCGGGGATGTCCGACGCTGGGCTCGCCATTGCAGAGCGCTGGCGTCTCCCCTACTTGCTAACGATCGACGAATTTCCCGGGCACGACGATCGGCTCCGAATGAGTCGGGCCTGGTGTCGTGGGATCGTCTCGACCAACCCGGAACTATCAGAGTCGTTAATCAAAGATTACGGGATCCCGGTCCGGCTGATCCACAACATCCCTCGAGGGGTCCCTGAGCCCTCCGGACCGGGCGGGCCGCCACGGTCGGGCCGTGTGCCGGTTGTGGGGGCCGCTGGTCCTCTGATCGCCGCATCCGGATATCCGGTGTTCTTGAATGCAGCCCGGAAAGTTGTCGATTCCGGAATCGATGCGGAATTCTTGATTGCTGGTGAGGGGGATGATGAGGCAGAGTTGAGGAGACGAGCCGAGCGACTTCGGATCGCAGACCGTCTGACCTTTGCCGATGATCTGACAGTGGGATTGACCTTCTGGGACGCTCTCGACGTCTTCTGTCAGACCTCGGTCGCTCCCACGACCGGACGTTCGCTCGATCTGGCCATGGCACACGGCGTACCGTCAGTTGCATCCGATGTTGAAGGATTGAGGGGCCGGATCCGTGATGGGGCGACGGGGATTCAAGTCCCCGCGGGTGACTCTACGGCCCTGGCTAGGGCGATCGCCGGGCTCCTATCCGACACCGATCGGGCTGGCCGGATCGGGGAGGCAGGGCGTATGTCGATCTCATCGGACCACCACCCCGACAATGAGGCCGATCGGCTGCTTGCCCTTTACCAGCAAGTCGTGGCCAGAGGGTGCGAGCCGATCGAGGTCCTTTCCGATCATGAGATCGAGCTTGGTATGAGCCGGCCCGGAGGACTGGCCAGATCCGCTCCCGGCGTCGTCGCCGATTCTTGAGCTTTCAGGCGGGCCTCGTACACGTTCGCCCACGCCAGGAAATCGTAGAACGATAGTAGAGCACAGAACACCAAACCGGGGCGGCCGTCGAGGAAGCCGAGTCGAAAGACATAGGAATAGAGAAATCGAACGACCGGTCGCATCGGAAGTCGAAGGTAGATCTTCTTCAGGATTCGTTTGAAACGCTTACCTTTACCGATTGTCGGAGGAATCGGCTCGCGGATGAATCGCTCGAACATCGCGGCTTCCCAGACGGCATATCGGTTGTGCTTCTCGACCCAGACGGCGATTGATGGGTAGGCATGATGGTCGAGTTCGTGATGGAGCCGAAGCACTCGGCCCTGCAACTCGACGTGCTCATGGGCTTCATTGTCTCCGGTCTTCGTGCCGGGCTCGACGGGCATACGCTCGTATCGACCGAGTCGATGCTTGAAGAGGCGGAGGTTCCAGGCCTCTGCATAGCCGCAGTGTCGGATTCTTCGACCGAGGAAGAAATATTTCATATTCAGATAGAAGCCGTCGGCCTCATCGGCCACAGTTCTCCGAGCGATCTCCTCGGCCAGTTCGGGGATGACCACCTCGTCGGCGTCAACGATGAGGACCCATTCATTCCGAAACGGCAGGTTTTCGAGCGCCCAGTTTTTTTTCTTGGGGTAGATGCCGTTGAAATGGAACTGAACGACATTCGCCCCATGTTCAGCCGCGACGAGCGCCGTACTGTCGGAACTCTGGCTATCGACCACGAAAACCTCGTCGGCCCAAGCCAGAGCCGATAAGCATCGGCCGAGGTTCTCGCCCTCATTCTTGACCGGGACGATGACACTGATTGGGGCGAGTCGGGATCGTTCCATGACGTGCCTCTGTAGCTCCTTCAAAGTCCCCGGGCCTCTTCGACAGCATCGGGAACCGGACCGCCGCCGGCAACCCACCGATACACCGAGGCGAGCCGGTCGGCCTGACGGTCCCAGGTATATTGACGTTCGACGAGATCACGACCTCGATGCGCAAGCTGCTCGCGATCGGTATCCGAACGGTCGAGCAGATCCCGGAGGCCTCCGGTCACGCCTTCGGAGGTCGGTTCGACCACGATCCCGCCTTCGGCTCGAGTTAGCTCAGGAAAGTGACAGGCCGTGGTGACGAGGACCGGGAGTCGGCAGGCCAGGGCCTCGAGAATCGCCATGCTAAATCCTTCGCTGAAGCTAGGGAGTGCGAAGGCATTGGCGGCAGCCCAGACCTTGCGGCCACGTTCTCCCGAGACGTGACCCAGAACCGTGACCCGATCGGTGAGGCCGTTTGCCCTGGTACGCTCCAGGAACGGTGTCAGTGCACCGTCATCATTTCCTGCGAGGAGGATGTGAACTTCGGGATGGTCGCGGGCCACGGATTCGAGTGCATCGGCCAGGAGTTGGAGACCCTTCTTGAGGTGCAATCTCCCATAGAAGAGGACGATGAATTTGCCCTTTAGTTCAGGGAACTCGGCTTCCAGCTCCGACCTGGGAGGGAGGTTGTCGAACGGACGGAGCTCGACCCCATTGGGCACCAGTGCGATGGGTGTTTTAGGAGCGATGGCCCGAAGGTGGCTGATCTCGGGCCGTGCGAGAGCATGGAGACACGAGGCCCGCCGAAGGTTTCTCCCTTCCACCAACGCCGTGTAAACCTTTTTCTTGAAGGCTTTATGCCGCAGAGCCCAGGGTTCGGCCATCCCATGGGCAGCGACGAGATACGGCACATCGGCCAGTCGGGCGGTCCGACAACCAAGGCGAGTGTGTCCTTGCCAGAGTCCATGGAAGTGGACGACTTCGGCCGAACGAATCGAGCGATCTAGGTCGGTCTCGGGTCCGAGGAGTTGGACTCGGTCGGGGATCAAGGTGCCGTCGAGCCGCGAAGGCGTTGGGGTGACGATCTGGATTGGTTCCCCTCGACGCGCAAGCGCACCGGTCATCCCCAGGATACTCGGGACCATCCCACCGTCTCGTCGCGGGTCGAGCCCGTTGCAGCAGTGAATCCAACCGGTCGACCGATCGACTTCGTTATCGTGACCCGTCTCCGAAACTCGTTCAACGACCCGACTCATGCTCGGACTCCTCCGGTTCCGGTGAGTATTTTCGGTCGGCGATTAAGCCTGTCATTGACGGATCCCATTGGATGATTCGCCTTTTCGATCGCCTCGGCCATCCCGCTGGCGAACCGCTCGGGTCCCCACTCACGGACCACTTTCGAAGATCGCCGGCCCATCTCCGCCCGTTTTCTTTCAGGAAGCTTAGCCATCCAGCCGAGCGAGGCTCCAATCTCTTCCTCGTCGAATGGGTCGAATCTCCGACCGGTGATTCCTTCGGGCGAAGGCACCAGGGTCTCTACGCAACCCGCGCGGTTCGAGACGAGGAGTGGCAGGCCACAAGCGGCCGCCTCATTCACGACCAGGCCCCAGGGCTCCATGAAACTCGGATGGACGAATGCCGAGGCATGGGCCAACCAGGGAGCCTGCTCCTCGACTTGCAGGAAGCCAGGCCGGTGAATCGAGTTGGCAAATCCGCTCGATTGTATGGCCTCATCGACCTCGGATTCGGCTGGCCCGGCGCCGCAGAGGACAAGATCCCAGGCACCTTCGGGAGAGACCCCGGCCCGATATCTGGCGAACGCTCGAACGAGCCTCACCAGGTTCTTCTCCGCTACGAATCGATTCACCGCCAGGAAATAAGGTGACGCCGGTAAGCCTCGCCGCGATTCTGGATCCTGGCGGGCGGCTTCGGCCCGTTTTGCGAAAGCCAGGTTGTCCACCGCATTGTAACCCATCGCGATCCGCGATTCGGGGAGACCCAGACTCACCAGGTAATCTCGGTGTCGGGGCCCTCCCACGAGTCCGGCCGAGAAGCAAGAGACCCTCCTTCGCTTGATGGCCTCCTTCCACCAGGTTCGGGGATGATCGATCTCCTGGCTCTCCGACAGGAGTATGGTCGGCCGACCAATTCGCCTGGCCCAATTGAGGGCGGCCATCGACTCGGTCCGTGAATAACCGACGATTCCTACGAAGTCAGGTCGATCGCGATCCAGGGCTCGTTTCATCTCTCGGGAGCATTCCAGCGATGAGATCTCTTCCAGATCCCTGCCGGGGAAGAGCGTAATCCACTCGAATGACTTACCGCCGGACTCCCGGGTCCACGGGTATCTCTGCTCTCGGCCGGCAATCTCGTAGGCGATCAGTCGATCGCCCGACTCGTGGAGGAGGTCGGCAAGAGCCGAGAGTCGAGCCAGGTGATAGGGTCCGAAATTGGTGAAACAGACCGATACCTTGCTCATGAGGGCTCAGAACCTCCGAATTTATTGACAAACCAGAGCAGGAGTAGCGTGGGCAATGTGGTGAATCCGAAGTTGTAATAAAACCAGTTGCATGGATCGTCGTTTACCGTCATGAACCAGGCGTTGTAATAGAAGAGAGACCAGGCGGCCTGGGCCCAAGGAGAGTCGGCATGGAGCCTGTAAAATCGATAAGTCGTGCCGAGGAAAGCGGCGATGATCGTCAGGACGATCAATGTCGCGGTCGATCCGCCGTTGAGTTGGGTTGCACCAAGAATCCCGATCGCTGGTCCCGTGAAGTTTTCCTTCCGCTCCTTCTCAGAACCGGCCATCCAGGCGGAGATCCATTGGGCACGCCCATAGATCGGCTTCTCGGGCCAGACGAGTCGAGGGATGAATGTCGAGAAGATACGGAGGTAGTTTGCTCCATAATCATATTCCGACTTGATTGGGACCGTGTCCAGCATGAGGAGGTAACCGCCCCACTCCTCCGTCTCATACGAGACGACCTCATCCCCTTTCGTCTCATGTTCCTTGAGATTGACACTCTCGAGGATCGTGACAGGGTCGAACGTCGAGACGAAGTCGATGAATTTCGAGAATGATCCGTGAGTCTGATGTTGATTCGAGTAATACCGCCAACCGATCGAAATTCCTACCGCCATCGCACCGGTCATCGCGGTCGTTACGAGGATCGGAAATGAAGGTCGGCGGAATCTGGGGAGATAGAAGGAGCATACTCCCACCAGGACGGCCACCAGCGAGTGAGAACGCTTCCCATTGAACATCCAGATGATCAGATAAGCGATCACGACTCCAATTCCCGCCGCGGTGTAAACCGGCCTCGGCCTCGAGACCTGGCGACCCGTCACGATCAGGAGTACACCAGCAACGAGCATGACCAGCGGGAATGAGAGCATGAGAGCCGCCTCCGGAGAGGTGGTCTCAGTCGAGTCGTCCGACCCTCTGAGGACGATCCCGGAGCAGAGCAATCCCCATAAGACGAGGACAGGGCAGAGGAACTGGATCGGAGGGAGTGACCACTGCCTGGGAGGGCTCGGTAGGAGTTTCGCGAACGAACTCCACGGGCCGAGGTGATAGAGCGTAACGAACCAGGAAAGTGCCCAGAAGGCCCGGAGATTCGCGGTGGTGACCAGATCGGCCCCCCTGACGCTGATGGCCCACTCATGATACGAGATCGGCTGGATCACATAGAGCTGGAGATATCCGACGAAGAATAGCCAGATCGGGGCGAAGGGGTCGAATTTCCGGGAGAGTACATGGGCCGCGAAGGTACAAACCATGATTCCGGCAGTCAGGTATACATAAGTAATTTCATTCATGGGGTGGCTGTCCCCCAACCGTCCAGACTCCGACTGTCAACTGGTCGCAGCGAAACCGACGTCGTCCTATCCGAATATTTGAATTTGCCCTTCAGGGAAAGTAATGGTCGCTCGATCAGGTTCCACGAAGCCATCGCCAGGCCGAAACTGGCCAGAAGCTTGATCGCATCAACGATCCAGCCCTCGGGCGTCCCGAGCCGAGAGGCGAGCCCTTCCACGCCAGCAAAGACCATACAGTGGTAGAGATAAATCCCGTAACTCAGTTGGCCGAGTCCGACGAGTCGATGGTCTCGGAGTGGAGCCAGCAATCCCCGACCGGAATGGAGAACGACCAGCCCGATCAGGCTGAGGTACATGGTGTTGATGGCGAGCATTCGGAAACTCTGTGCCAGATTTTGGCTCGCGAAGCCGGGCCAAGCCCGCTCCAACATGGCGTAAGCTCTTCCTCCCCCGGCCAGGTAGGCGACCGAGACGATCCCGATACCAACCAGGATTTTCTCGACGGCTCGATCCGAGACCTGTCCCGATTCGATCCGAGCCATCAGGACCGCCAGCAAGCCGCCCAACGCTAATCCGTCGGATCGAGTCAGCAAAATCCAGGGTGAAAAGCCGATTGCACGGGACAGGACGGCCGCCACGATCAGTGCCAATCCGATGGGTACGACTCGCCTACGCCCGAATAGCATCAGAGCGGGGGGCCAGATCAGGTAGTACTGCTCCTCAACGGCAAGTGACCACGTATGGTTAAATCCGGGAGCAAATGGAGGATTTTCAGCGAACCAATAATTGGGAACGAACTGAGTATAAGTGAGAAAATATGGTAAAGCTTCGAGTCTGGCTCCCCCCTCGGCCAGGTAGTAGATTCCGGTGAATGCGAGCAAGCTCAAGTAATAGATGGGGAGGATTCGGAGTCCTCGACGAGCATAGAAGGTGGTGAGGAATCCGGGACGATCTAACTGATCGAGGATGATCGAGGTGATCAGGTATCCCGACATGACGAAGAACAAGTCGACGGCCGTTCCGAGGAAGCCATATTTCAGGAACCAGAGGTGATAGGCGACGATGGTCACGGCAGCCAGGCCGCGCAGGGCGTCGAGTTCGGGAATCCTTTTCATCGCATCCTCCTGTGTGTTCCCTCGAAAACCGTCCCCGTCGCCGACAAGGCGACGGGGCAGTCGTACGCCCATTTCGGGGCCAGGGCTCACACCCGGAGTGCGTTAAGACGGTTCAGCGAATCTAGGATGGAAGCATGATATCGAGGCCAGTCGAATTCCTCGGCCCGGACCCGTGCAGCTCGAGCCATCGACTCGCGAAGGGCCGGGTCGGAGCCGAGTCGTTCCATCGTCTCGGCCAGCGACTCGAAATCGGCCGGCGGGACAAAATAGCCCTCGGCCCCTTCCCGGACGACCGAACCTGCATCGGGAGTGACGATGCAGGGCAAGCCGCAGGCGAGCGCCTCATACGTCACGACGGCCGACCCCTCGAAGAGAGAGGGGAAAACAAACACGTCGGCAGACGCCATCATTGACGGCATATCCGAGTGGGCGACCCTCCCCAGATGCTCGACATCATCGAGATAATTGAGAAGCGGGCCAGGGTCGCTCGGGAGTGCACCGACGAGTTGGAGCCTCCATCCCGGCCGTCGAATCTTACGCCAGGCTTCGAGGAGATATTTGATCCCTTTGCGCTGGGTGATTCCGCCCGCGAACAGGAACGTACAAGTCTCTGCGTGACGTTTTCCCGGAAGCGGGCAGAAACGTAGGGTGTCCGCCGCATAGGGAATGACATCAATGCGATCGCGAGGTGTCCCGTGTCGGGCAAGGATCGCCGCGATGTGCTCGGATGGGACGAGGATCCGGTCAGCCAGTTCGATGTCCTTCAAGCGTCGTTGGTGGAGCCAGTCGAGTGCTTCGAGGTCGAGCCGACCATCGCCGAGATAGATTGGGAAAAACTCGGGAGATTCGGCAGCTTCGCGTTCGAGGACGGACTTTTCTTCTCGAACATCCCCGTGAACCATGCTTAAGATCGTAGGAATGCCCAGGTCCCGACAGGTCGGTAAGGTGAACTCGGAACCGACGTCACTGAAAAGGAAGGCCGCCTCGGGCCGGGATCGCCTGATGCTGTGCGCGACAAATCGGTCGAATTTGCGGGTTCGCCATCGAGCGACCGCGTGTTGAGCCTCTGGCACCCGGGAGGCTAAACGGTTCTCGATCGCGAGTGCGGCATCGAAAGTCCAGTCCGACCGGACTTGGTGGGCCGGGATCTGGCGGTCGTATCTCTTTCGGAGAGTGCGTCGGATTCGAGGGAACTGGCAGGGCACCAGCCGACGAATTTGCTCCGAAACCGGCCCGTGCCCCTTGTAATAAAAGCCGGTCAGGAATCTATCGAGAGCACCATCTTTAGCAAATCCGATGGCTGCCTGATAGGCGGGCGGGCGAGCATCGGGACAGGCCACCAGGATCGAACCGGGTCGATTCTGAACATTTGATCTGGGTGAGGGCGGGTGCAGACTCGTGGTGATTGGCACGGGATCATCCTTGATCGTAAGGTGTGCGTCGATGACGTGGGGCGATCAGATCAAGACCATGCAGAGTCGGGAGGAAACGCAGCTTCAATAGCGTGACCCTGGAGGTCTCCCGGGATTTCGATCCCAAAAAGTCGAAGGACCGTCGGTGTCAGATCGCGAATCTCCATCCCTCCGACAGGTCCCCGCGCGGGTAGTCCCGGTCCTGCCAGGATGATCATCCCTTCCTGTGCATGATTGGCATCGTCGGGACCGGTATCGTTCTCGAAAGTGTGGATCTGTCCAGTCCCGACGGTCCCGACCGATCGCCAACTAAGGTCCCCGAAATAGACGAACAGATCGGGCGGAGACGCCCCTCGGACGTTCCGATAGAGTGATTCGGGCTTGAGGACCCGGGTCCCGATCGGACGACCATCGGGATCTCCGAGGGCCTCCAACTCCGCGATCAAGCGATCTCGAGTCGCCTCATATTCAGCCGGCTCGACCAGGCCTTGAGGTTCGCGACCCTTCACGTTCAGGAAGAGGCGACCGTAGTAGCCGCCCGAGCCCCAGGCGGTGGTCCTGGCCCAGTCGACCTTGAGGGCTTCGAGCCGAGAGGGGACGGCGGGTGCTTCGTGGAGGACCAGATACCCCTCCTGCACTAGCCATTCATTTAGGGCGATTCCGCCTTCCATGCACTGCGCTCCGTGGTCGGAGACCACGACCACGTAAGCATCTTCGGGGATGACCTTCAAAAGTTCGCCGATCTTCCGGTCGACGTGAATGTAATAATCGAGGATGACCGACTCGAACTCATTGCCGGGCTCATACCGGTGGTGGTGCGGATCCATGTACTGCCAGAAGGCGTGGTGGACCCGGTCGGTGCCCATCTCGACCATCATGAAGAAGTCCCAAGGCTTGGTCTTCATCAGGTGGGCGGCCAGGGCGAATCGCTTGTCGGTCATCCGGGTAATGGCGTCGCGAATCTTACCCTTGTCGGGTGTCCGGAAGTCGCTGACGTCGAACTCATACGGATGGACCTCGGGCAGATTGGCGATCTCGTCCTTGAGCGACGGAGGGTAAGTATAATTCGAGGCGATCGACGGCGTCAGGAAGTCGGTCACCATCAGGCCGCGCACGGGGCGCGGTGGATAGGTCTGGGGTACGCCAAGCAGGATCACCTGCTTGCCTGCATCACCCAGGAAATCCCAGAGAAGTGGCTCCTTTACCGCCAGGGAGGTCGCAGTAGTCATCTTCTCGTACGAGTGGTCCGCGCGATTCCTGAAACCGTAATACCCGAGCGTGCCCGGATCCTTGCTCGACATCATCGACATCCAGGCCGGTACGGTGATCGGCGGATCGCAACTCCGGAACTTTCCCCAGATCCCACGGTCGCGGAGGTTGTTCAGGTTCGGCAACTGGTCGGCAAAGCGTTCAAAGACGAGACTGGGCTCGGCGCAATCGAGGCCGATGACGACGACCTTGCTCGCCTGGGGATGGGACATCCTTCGATTCCTCAAGAGGGGCGGTCGCTCGGCTCAGGCACGATATCCCAGGGCGAACTTCTCGCGACGTGCCAGTTCGAGGTCGTGTTCGACCATCATTTTGACGAGGCCTCGGAAGTCGACCTCGGGCTTCCAGCCCAATTTTTCTTTCGCCTTGGTCGGGTCACCCAGCAAGACATCGACCTCGGAAGGACGGGTATAGCGGGGGTCGAACTCGACGAAATCTCTGTAGTCGAGGTCTAGCGAAGAGAAGGCGATCTCCAGGAATTCGCTGACGGCGTGGGTTTCTCCCATCGCCACGACGAAGTCGTCAGGTTGATCTTGCTGGAGCATCAGCCACATCGCCTGGACGTAATCGCCCGCGAATCCCCAGTCGCGCTGGGCGTCGAGATTGCCCATCACGAGCTTCTTTTGGAGCCCTTCCTTGATCCGGGTGGCCCCGAGGGTGATCTTTCGAGTCACGAACGACTCGCCCCGACGCGGGCTCTCGTGATTGAAGAGGATCCCCGAGCAGGCGTACATCCCGTAGGCTTCTCGGTAATTGATCGTCTGCCAGTGGGCATAGAGCTTGGCGCAGGAATAGGGGCTCCGGGGATGGAACGGGGTATCGAGTCCCTGGGGCGGCGGGGCCGAGCCATACATCTCGGAGCTGGACGCCTGATAAAACTTGACGGGCTGGCTCCGATTGAGCTGCCGGACCGCCTCAAGGATCCTCAGCGTTCCCAGGCCGACGACGTCTGCGGTGTAGAGAGGCTGGTCGAACGAGACCCGGACATGGCTCTGGGCTCCCAGGTTGTAGACCTCGTCCGGCCTGACCTGCTCCATGATCTGCGAGAGACTCGATGCGTCGGCAAGGTCGGCGTAATGCAGTTGGAACCGCTCGCCGACGCTCGGTGATAGTCGGAAGATGTGGTCGATTCGCTGGCGATTGAGCGTGCTGGACCGCCGGACCAGGCCGTGAACCTCGTAGTCGGGCTTCGATAGCAGGAATTCGGCGAGGTATGATCCGTCCTGACCGGTGATACCCGTAATCAACGCACGCTTCATAAATGACCTCATCCTCTGTCCATCAAGGTGCTAGTAGCCCGTCCGTCCCTAAGCACGATCCCTCGATCGTGGCTCTCAACCTCGCCGAAGCGACCCTGACGCCTAGTCAGGGTACGTGGTATTCCTCACGATCGGTCGGGAGAATTGGATCCAACCCTGATAAAAGGGCCTGGGCGAAGTTGCGGAATGCCTTGGAATCTGGATCCCCCTCGGCCCGCCAGAACACTTCGACGGTCAGCCCCGACCCGCGGGTCGTCCGTCCGTGACTGCTCCGGCTGGTGATCGGCAGGGTTCGGACCCAGCGTTCGGCAGCTCCTTCTCCGAAAATGTAATACCAGAAACCAACATCCTGAACCAGTTCATCTCGGGCGTATGCCAGGCGACTCACGGGCAGGTCGCTCCCGTCAGGATTCGAGATCGGCAGGATGCTCGTCAGGGATTCGACCTTGTTCCATCCATGAGACGGCAGGCAGATCTCGGGCGAGTGCCTCATGTTCGTGCCATACAGCGAGTAATTGACCCAGAGTGTCAGGCCGATTCCGGGATAGCTCGGGTTCTCATAGAGGCGACTCAGGCACTCGGTCGCCTGGGAACGCTCGAGAATGTCCGGATCGATCGGCAGGTCGCGGCCGGACCAGTTGCCCAGTTCCATCGGGAGCGATGCGAGCGGGCGCCTGAGCTTGGGCCGATCGATCCGGCTGAGCGTCTCCAGACTCGCTTGCGAACCGACTCCGGCGGTCAGGAGGCCCAGGCAAAGCGTCGCTCGTCCGATGGCATTCATCTTCGAGTATCCCTGGAAGTGCGGTCGATGGAGAGTCTGAGGAGTTCAGTCCCGCGTTTTGCCGCGAGCGATCAAGCCCAACTGGTCGAGTGTCCAGCTGAAGGTGGCGAGCATCATGAGACCCAGGCCCATCATGGCCAGCCCTTCGATTGTGTGGAACGCACCGGAAGCATACTTGGGGTCGAACCGATAAGTAATCACCCCCGTCAAGGTCACACGGACTACGTTGGCGGTCATGGCGATCGGGACCGAGGAGAGGACTAGTAAGGTTCGATAGAAGAGCGGTCGGGCCGACAAGAAAGCCCAGGCGGTGGTCAGGGCCAGGAATCCGGTCAACTGCCTCATGCCGCTGCAAGCCTCGGCGACGAAGAGCTGATTATCACCGGGGAGAGTGATCATGTTGCCTTCGCAGAGAGTCGGGATGCCGACAGCGTTCAGCATGGATGCCGCCAGCTGGCTGACCAGGAGCTGGAGAGGATTGGCGATCATCGAGTACAAGGCAACCGGGAGTGGGACCATGAATCCGAGGAAGAAGAAGGCGAACCAGTAACGTTTGAGAGCGTCCGACCCCGCCAGCAAAGCACAGGTCCCCGCGAGAGCCATCAGGAACCCGTAATCGCTGACGACAGGGAACGGGATCACGATGGTGGCCAGCTTGATCGCCAGGGCCAGGGTGATCAGGATCGAGCCGATCCAGGTACCTGAGCGGACGGATACGGGGCCCTTGCGAGCGGCCTCATTGGCGAAATAGAGGCTGATGAGCGGGACTAGAAAGCCGTGGCTGTAATTCTCGTCGTTGGCCCATACCTGGACGAAGTGGCGGAGGTTTTCCCAGAAGAGGAAACCAAGCAGAGCCGTCGCGCCGATCGCTCCAAAAACCGACGCCCGCCGGGAGGGGTCTTCCCAGGCGGATCGGATCGAAGCCAGCAGGGGAGGAGCTGACGACTGGCCCGTCGAATGCGGATGTTCGGCTGGGATCGGGACGGTCGCCATCGCGAGGCTCCTCGGCTGGAATTGGGGGGACGATCGGGTGCGGTCCAATGAGGTCAAGGTCGGTCGCCCCGGCTGACGAGGCCGGCGGCCCCCTGCTGGAGGCGGATCGCCCGACGGCTGATCTCGTCGAGCGAGCCGGGTGCCTTGGCGGCTTCGAGGGCCCGGCTCCGGGCGTTCAGATCATTCATCCGTTGGGACACCTCAGCCAGATTGATCAACCAGCGGCGGCGGGTCGGGTCGTCGGTCGTCTTCTGGATCGCAAGCTGGTACTGTTCGGCAGCTTCGCCCCATCGACCTCGATTCACGAGGGCTTCCGCGACGGCAGCCCGATGTTCGGCAGGGTCAAGTCCGACGGGTAGCGGAGCCTCGGCTCGCTCGATCGCCAGTTCGAGCAATCGATCCGATTCGCCCAGTTTCTTGAGTCTCTGGAGGGCATGCGAGGCGAAGAGCGGGCCTGCTGCCGATTCCGGGAGAGCCTCGATCCACTCTTCCGGGGTCCAGTCGCCGGATCGGATCATGTCGAGCACCACCGATCCCATCAAGGCTTCGCGGGGAAGCTGATAGCGGCGGACCTGGTTGCCCTCATCAAACATCGGATCGTCTAGTTTTACGAGGCTGGTCCGGGCTGCTAGCGCGAGGGCGGATCGATACGCCTTGAGTGACTCTTTGAGCTTCCCATCCCGGCGGAACCTTCGACCGGCCCAGGTCAAGCTCACCACGTCTCGGGAACGTCCGAGATGGGAATAGTCGTCGCTCGCATCCACCTCCACCCTCGAAGTCGTCTCGATGGGAAACCGAGTCGAAGATGACAGCGGGGAGGCGTGACGAGAGGCGTCGATCATGGCCTGGATCGACTCGGAATGATCCTCGCCCTCAACGGCCCGGGAAAGGGCGACCGCCCAGGCGGCCCGGTGGGGGGCCGTCGTACTCCACCATCCACCTTCGGGGACGATTGATGGGTCGATTGAAGGAGCAGCCGACTTCTCGTCCCGGAGTGCCAACTTCAGAGCCAGGTCCGCTTTGATGCCGTCCAACGTCCATTGGTAAGCCAGGGCAAATCCGCCGAGCCCCATAACCAAAGACAGGCCGGCGGCCGGGATCGCTCCAAGCCACGTCGGGATCGACCATGCGGACGGGGCAAGAATCTCGCTGGGGGAGGGCTCGAGGTGCCGCTTCCTGGTCGGTCGGGTCGGGTCCGAGCCTGACGGGAGCGACTGGACGCCCTGGGAGGCGAAGATTGTCCTTGCGCTGGGCCATTCCGATTTGGGCGAGACCGATCGTTCGGGGTCGGCTGCAGGCGTGAGATCAGACTCATCCTCAATGGATTCCGGAGGATAAAGCGCCGGCGCTTCGACCTCATTCGGGATCTCAGTGGCAGGAAACGGGGGTTGAACGGCTTCCGACGTTGAATCGTTCGGTAACGGAGGAATCGAACACTCGACCTGAGGGACTGGAAACGGTTCGGGATCGGATTCGATGCCATCGTCCGGGTCGTTCGGTTGCTCCTCCGGCTCGATTCTCTCGATGATCTCCCGGATCTCGAAGACACCCTCGGCGATCTCGAAATGGCTCCGCTCCTCGAACGAGCCCATCTCGTTCGACTCCGGCTGATTGACCTCGATCGAGATCGGCTCCGAGAAATTCCGGCTGGGAGTCTCGACAGGGTCACCCTGAGCTTTAATCCTCGTGATAGGAGGTGCGGGCAACGCAACGAGGGCTCGACTCTTGGGAATGTCGGGTGCGACTGCTCCAGAGGGCATGTCCGATCGGGAAAGAGGCGGAGGGACGGGGCAAGGCTCCGGTTGGATGGGACTCGAATCGCGGGAGACGGGTTCTGTCGCTCGCCGGAAGGATGGCGCAGATCGAGGCTCGATCGGCCGGGTCGTTGGGGGCGTCGGAGCGGGTCTAGCGGGCGAAGTCGGGACGGTTGGTCTGGGAGGAGCCGGGGCCTTCGAAGGCCCCGTCGATCTGTTTCGGATCGTCTCTCCGGCCGCTTTCCAGCGAGCTTCCCAACGCTTTTCGTCCTGGCGATCCTTGAGCCACTTCTCTCGCTGGTCGAGCCGCGATTGCCATCGCCGAAGCCGTTCGTCGGCTTCGTCCGAGGTGGAGGTCTGAGGACGTTCAACGTTAGTTGGACCGGCCGGGGGACGTTCATCGACAGGTGCCGAAACCTCGACGACTCGGGCTTCGATCTCGATCGGCGATTCGAAGGTTCCCCAGGCTTCTCCGGCCTGCTCGGCCGAACGTAAGGTCAACCAGTGATGCCCAACCCGGAGGGGCACGCCAGCGGGTAGGGAACGTTGAGAATCCGCGGGTCGTCCGTCGATCCAGAGATGTCCGGGGGGGCCGACGGGCTGGAAGTGCCAGGTCCGACCACGCCTGCGGAGCATGCATTGGACATCGCCGAGTTCGGGATCGGCCAGCCGGACCTCGCAGAGCGACCCTCGACCGATCCGGACCGGGCCAAGCGGCAGCTCGATCACCCTGACGGGGGCATTTCCTTGACCCTGGATCTGGAGGAAGGTAGCTTCCGGCATCGAGGAGCGTTCTCCCGGCTGCGACGCGTCTGGGGCGGATCGAGAGACCCGGTTTGCTCGCACGGTTGGGCCTCGGGTTGAAGGTTCGTTGAGGGTATCAGCCGTGATCGACGAATAGGTCTGTCCCGCCGGCTAGCCATCGGTTCGCGGTCCCCGCGACCGCGGCGGCGGCCAGAGCGACGGCGGCAAGCTCGACCGACCAGTGGATTGCCGAAAAGAGTCCGAATCCGATCATTGAGCCCAGGAGCCCGAAGGCGAGGGCTCGATCGGCGGTCCCGACTCTGCGAATCGCACCCGGGAGCCGGATCAGACACCAAAGTGCGGCGGTCGCGAGCAGGCCGAGTCCAACCGCTCCCGATTCGACGGCGAATTGTAGGATGCTACTCATCGCGGTGTTCGACGAGGCATCGCGACCCTTGTAGTAGGGATAAATCGCCTCGAAGGTTCCCAGGCCGGTCCCGACGATGGGAAACTCTCGGAGGATCGGGACCGACTCTGTCCAGGTCGACCGAGCCGAAGCCCAATCGAGCCTCGGCAGGGTATTCGGGCCCAGATGGCCCCGAGCCGATGCTTCTCCGATCGCCAGGCCTCCACCCAGGCTCAGCAGGGTCAGGGCGGTCGCGGCGAGGCCCGACCTCCGGGCTCCGGAGGACCAGGCACCCGGAAGGCCCGCCACGCCCAGTCCAATCGCGAAGGGAATGCTCAGGAACGGGCCGGCCAGGACTCCGACGAGCACCGAGCCGGCCATGATCAGGCCTAGCATCAGAAGGACCAGGCTGCCCTGTCCCGAGTCTCGAAGTCGAGCCAGCAGGCCATCTCGGGTCCCGCGAGGTGCGAACATCTGCAGGATCATACCTAGCGCCAGCGGGAGGGCGAGGCTTCCCAGAGCGAGCAAGGCTCCCGGCCCGCCCATCAGGCTTCCGATCAGGAAAGGTCGAGACGGGAGTGCTGCGGCCATTGAGGGCCGATTCAATCTGGCCACTTCGATCGGACGGAGGAGCAATTCCGCAGGCGCGGTCATCGCGTCATCCAGAGTCGGCGCCCAGGATGGACCTGAACCCGGGGCGATGATCCCATAGAGCCCCCCGGAGTGATTCGAGACCTGGACCGCCCCGAAGATCGAATTGACGAAGAACGCCGCAACGATGCTCCCCCAGATGACCTGAGCCTTACCGAGCCGATCGGAATAGTGCGACACCACCCAGAAAACCGCGAGGCAAACCGTGGCACCGGCTAGCCATCGGAGCGTGGCTGGTCGGTCGAGCGTGAGCGGAGATCTGGCCAGGAATGGAGGCGGGATGGTGACCGAGGGATCGTCGATGAGTGCTTGCGACGGGATAACCCCATAGGAAGCGACGACCGTCGAGGTTGGAGAGATCTGCCCGGCCAGCTTGACCGGGATCGGCAGGAGCTGGACGGTGCCGAGGAGAATCGTCAGGAAGCCAAGTGCCGAGAGTGGGCTCTTGAGGATTCGCCAGGGGCCGGCCAGGGATACCCGGATCACCCATGCCAGGACCACGATCCAGGTGATCGCCGCGATCACGGGCCGAGCCCACCAGACCGCGCCGCCGAAGGCCAGCGCGGTTCCCAGGAGGAGCCCCGTCAGGGCGATCGCCAGAGCCCGATCCAGGCCGTTCAGTAGTTTGATCCGAAGGGTCAACACGGTGCAATCTCCAGGATCAAGCATCAGCCGAAGCGGACGCCATCAAGGAACCGGCGTTCCGCCGTCGATCATCCAGCCCTCGAGATGCACCGCCCGAGCGGGAGGTGGTGGGATCCGACCACGATTCGATCATCGGGGAGGGGCCGTAGCTCGACCAGTTTTCGAGGTCCTCATTCAGGCCGTTGAACACCACCCCGGCAATGGTGACCATGGACTGTTCGAGCATCGCCTTGGCCCGCTGGAGCGGTCGGAGTTCCTGCGAACCCGATCGGACGACCAGGAGTGCCGCATCGACGATCCGACCGAGCATCCGGCAGTCGGCCAACCCGAGGATCGCCGGGCCGTCGAGGATCACCCGGTCATAGTGGTGCTGCGAGAGCGAGATCAAAAGTTGACGGAGCTCCAGGCTTCCCAGGACCTCGATCGGCACGTCGCGGGTGTCGCCTGTCGGAAGGAAATCCAGGTTGGGCAAGTCGGTCTGGACGACCGTCCTTTGCCAGGGCAAATCACCCCGGAGGACGTCGACCAGTCCCGTCCCATCCCCGTGGCCGGTGAAGACATCGACGAGGCTGGGCCGACGCAGGTCGACATCCATGAGGAGGGTTCGTTCGCCGGCCCGGGCACAGGTGGCGGCCAGATTCAATGCGGTGGTGCTCTTCCCCTCGCCCGCCTTGGCGCTCGTGATCAGCAGGGTCACGATCGGCTTCGATTCGCGGGTTGCCCCCAGGAGGCTTGCCCGGAGATTCCGGTAGGCATCGGCCTCGATCGATTCGGGAATCCCGGGAGTCCAGAGGTGACCCCCTCGATGATTCTTGGCGAGCCGACGCATCCGGGGGACGACGCCGAAGAGCGGCAGTCCCAGGCCCGCCGTCAGATGTTCGGGCACCTTCACGGAATGATCGATGTGCTCCAGGAAACAGACCAGGGCGATCCCAAGTCCCAGGGCCATCACGATGCAGGCCGCGATGTAGAGCGGCTTGTTCGGCTTGATCGGAACCGTGGGTTCCTCGGGGGCGTCGATGATCCGGACCGGCGGTTTCTGCGTCTTGAAAAGCATCTGGAATTCGGAGAGCTTCTGACTCAGATCGGCCAATTGCTTCGACTTGAGCTCATGCTCCTTTTCGAGCGTGATAAGCTTCTGATGTTCAGGGAGGGCGTCTTTCATCTCGCCCAGGATCTGGGCGACCTCGGCCTCAGCCACCCGGATGTCGCCCATATTATCGTTGAAAATCTTCTCGGAGATCTCGGCGCGAGACATCCCTGCTGGTCCGGGAGTCGATCCCCCCTGGATCCTGGCGAGGTCTTCGGAGACCTCCAGCAATTCTGTTTTGGCTCGCATCACGGCGGGATCATACGGATCGCGGGCGATTCGCTTGGCCTGATCGAGCCTCTTGTTCAGGCGCTTGTGCTCTTTCTGAAGTTCGGTGAGCGACTGGGCTCGACC
Source organism: Tundrisphaera lichenicola (assembly GCF_051175385.1). Classification (GTDB taxonomy): domain Bacteria; phylum Planctomycetota; class Planctomycetia; order Isosphaerales; family Isosphaeraceae; genus Tundrisphaera; species Tundrisphaera lichenicola. Next base: position 5,004,158 of record NZ_CP195106.1, read on the forward strand.
CGGTTCCATGGCAGGAGCGAGCGTCGGAGAGAGGGCCGCGGCGGTCAACTCGTTCCGCAGATGTCCCGCCTGTTGCCTGACGAAACCCAGATGGGCCCGGGCTGCCTCATACTGGGCCTCTTTAAGATTCTTGCCGCCAGGCCCGAGCATCGTCGAACCTCGGACGTGCGCCGCGAGCTTGGATTCGATCTCCTTCAATTGCGAGATGTATAGGTCTCGCGTACTCGTCGCGTCGGCGATGGCGTTCTGGGAACCATCCTGACTCACCGATTCGGTCTCACGGACGAATCGCCGCAACAGGATCTTGAGGATCTCGGTAATTCGCGCCGGATCGCGACCCTCCAGCGAGACATCGACCTGGTGGGATCGCGGATACTCGCGAGTCTTGATCTTCCCGACCAACTCGGCCGCCGGATCCCCCTCCAATTCGGCATCGGAGAGCGCCAGCGACGGATCGCGAAAGACCTGGACGAGTAGCGCCTTGCTATTGAGCTGATTCAGGGCGTCCGGGACATACTTTTCATCCGCGACCGGATCGTTGCGACCTACCTCGCCATGACTGACCAGCGAGGCAACGGCAGGATCGACCTTCGGCGGCTTGATCTCGATCGAGGCTTTGACCAGGTAGACCGGGGCCATCCGGAGGACCATGAGGGTGCCGCCCGTGGCCACGGGAATCGCGACGGCCAGGGCCAACCAGATCCTTCGACGGATCGCACGGATATAGTCCGAGGGCGACTTGACCGCCGAGTGGGGCGTCGTCGGCGAGTGGACATGGGCGACGAGAGGACGGGCTCCCGCGCCGTAGGGCTGTATTCCATCCATGGATAGATCCTCCGGTCATTCCTCTCCGAGCGATCGGGCGGACGTCACCGAGGCCGGGGACCAGCCCAGAGCCTCGCGAAGCCAGCCGATCGACGGCCGTGCCGAGGGGGAGTAGTTCAGGGTCGCGGCCGGGGTTCCGACCGGGGACGGGTCGATCCGATGCGTCGTCATTGGCGTCGCGATCAGGGCCTCCGGTCCGACCACGGATGGGCTGATGAAGCCGGCCTCGGGGTCGATTTCGTTCGCGAAGAGCCGCTCGAGTCGCTCGGCCGAGGCCAGCGAGAGCCGCTGCACGAACCGGAAAGCAATATCCGGCTCCAGGGTTGAAGCCGGAGCCTGCTGGACCGTGACGATCAGTAGCAAGTCTCGCCCACTGGTCAGTCGGAAAGTCGCCATCGAGCCCGACATCGAACCGCCCGGCTCAACCTCCTCGATTCGCTCGTCCGCCCAGGCCTCCTGCTCGAAGGCCGAATGCCCGTTCCTCCGGCAAGAGACCTTCAGATGGTCGCAACCGAGACGGGTGGTCGCCGACTCCATGATGTCCCAGATCCGCTCGGTCGTCTCGCAAAGCTCGATTCGCTGGATCGCCTCCCATGTCAGCTTGGCGGCGAACCGTTCTTGCTTCTTACGGGCCAGGCGAGAGGCAAGGTCGGCCCGGAGCGTGGCCAGTTCATCTCGACGACTCGTCAGGATGAGCAGGAACGCGGCACAGCCGGAGAGGCCCATGATGAGGGCCAGGGCCTCATTCTTGAAGACAACTCCCAGGAGGACCACGCCGCAAAGCCCGGCCGAGAAGCAATAAAGCAGGGCCGCGGCCTGTCGAGGGTTCAGCCCGAGACCGATCAGGAGGTGGTGGATGTGCCGGCGATCGGCCGAGGAGAGCGGGAGATTCCGGACCCACCGTCGGAAGATCGCCATCGCGGTGTCGGTGATCGGCAGACCCATCGCCAGGATGGGGAAGAGGATCGAGATTGTCGCCCCTTCTTTCAGCGACCCCTGGACGCCCACTACGCCGATCAACAAGCCGATCAAGAGGCTCCCGCTATCTCCCAGGAAGATGCAGGCGGGATGCCAGTTGTAAAGCAAGAACCCGGCCAGGCTTCCGGCCAGCGAGGCCGCCAGGATCGCGACGGTCGGATTCTCCATCCAGATGGCGACCAGTGTCAGAGTCCCGCTCACGAGGAAACCAACGCCCGAGGCCAGGCCGTCCATCCCGTCGATCAGATTCCAGATATTCATGCAGGCCAGGAACCAGAGCATCGTGACGAACAGGCCCGGCAGGGCGACGTTCACCTCGAAACCCTGAATCGAAAGGCTGGCTGACGGGTAATCCAGTGGGATCGTGAACTGGAAGAGGGTCACCGAATCGATCCGGACCCCCCCGACGTAAAGGATGAGGACCGCTGCGGCCTGGCCGAGCAATTTGATCCGGGGACCCATCTCGCGGGTATCGTCGACGACTCCGACCGCCAGGATTGTCAGGCATGCCAACCCGATCGGCAGGAGCGTGACGAGCCATCGAGGGTATCCCGACCACTCATTCAGATAACCTCCGGCCGAGGCGATCCCGACCCCGACGGCCAGGCCGAAAGCCAGGCCGAGGCCGCCCATCCGGGGTGTGGCCCCCTTGTGGATCCGACGGAATTGATCCGGCCGGTCGATCGCTCCCAACCAGGTCGCGATCCGGGTGACCAGGGGAGTCACCAGGACACAGCCCATGAAGGCGGCGGCAAAAATCAACAAATAGGTGTTCGAATTCAGCATGGGTCGGACGATCCTCATCGACCAGATTCGATGTTCGACCGGAGAAAGCGGGCCGCTCGGGGGTAGCTTCCGGGCGAGTCGGAACCGTCAGAAACCCTGGGCCGGTTCGGAGGAACCAGGCTTGGCGTTTCGAACAGTCCTGAGAGTCGTTCGAGGAAAGGGCGTCCGGGAAGACATCGGGGAGTGAGAAGTGGAGAATTTCGAGGCTGAGCTCATCGGTTGAGCCCGCCGGCTAGCTCTAACTGGGTCGAGGCGAAGGGCCGAGGGGAATGGTGATCCGGAGCGGGCTGGGAGGACCCCAGTGCGGACGGGCGTGGACCAGGCATGGTGTGTCATTCGAGGGGGTCCTTCATGGATCCTTGGCGAGGGCCATCCGTGCGGGACACAGTATCAGCCCTTGTCGAATACGGGTCAAGTCGAACTCTCGCCGCCCATTCTCCGATCCCGTACACTAGGTTCGAGTCGATCGGTCTGGCCTTCGTAAAGTGGAGAAGTTGGCCATGCCGGGAAAGGTGGATCTGGTCCTCGGGACTGCCGGGCACATTGACCACGGGAAGACGGCCCTCGTCCGGGCCCTGACCGGCGTCGATACCGATCGACTTCCCGCCGAGAAGCAGCGCGGGATCACGATCGACCTGGGCTTCGCCTCGCTCGACCTCCCGGGACATCGCGTCGCCCTCGTCGACGTCCCCGGCCACGAGCGATTCATCCGGAACATGCTGGCGGGTGCCTCGGGGCTGGACCTGGCGATGCTGATCGTGGCGGCTGATGACTCGGTCATGCCCCAGACACGCGAGCATCTGGAGATCCTGCAACTCCTGGGTCTGTCCGGCGGCCTGATCGTTCTGACCAAATGCGATCTCGCCGACGAGAGCTGGCTAGATCTGGTGGAGGAGGATCTCAGGACCCTCGTGAACGGGACGTTCCTGGAGTCGGCGGAGATCGTCCGCACCTCGGCGACCTCGGGGAGGGGGATCGAAGAACTGAAGGCGAGCCTCACCCGCGTCTGCGATCAGGCTCCGCCCCGAGACGATCCCGGGCTGTTCAGGATGGCGATCGATCGATCGTTCACCCTGGCGGGTCACGGGACGGTCGTGACCGGGGCGGTGGCTTCGGGCGAACTAGTCGTGGGATCCGACCTCGAATGGTTCCCCGAGGGGAGGCCCGTCCGGGTCCGCGGGATCCATCGCCACGACCAGTCGGTCGAACGAGTCGGGAGAGGGGCCAGGGCGGCCATCAACCTGGGAGGGGTCCATCACCGAGAAGTCCAACGGGGTGATGAGCTGGCCGAACCCGGATATCTGAGGGCATCTCGGGTCCTATCGGTCGAAGTTCGCGAGTCGATCGAGGCGGTCGGTCGGCTCCGGCATCGGGCCAGATATCGAGTCCACGTCGGCACGGCGGAAGTGGCTGCCAGTCTTTCGCTCCTGGATCGCGAGGCAGTCGAATCCTCGACGGGCCTCCGTCTCGCCCAACTCTTCCTGGCCGAGCCGATTGCGACGGTTCACGGTCAGCCGTTCGTGATCCGCGAGGAGAGTCCGCCCGCCACGGTCGGAGGGGGACGAGTGCTCCAGCCGGTTGCTCGGAGGATTCGGAGGCGGGATTTACTCGCCAAGGAAAGGCTCCGACGTCTCGGTTCCGTCGAAGGTTCGACCCGGATCGCCTCGGCCCTCGCATTTCAGGGGCTCTCTCCCTGGACCGATCGGACGCTTTGTCGAGATTCGGGAGTTCCGATCTCAGAGGTCCGGCCGACGGTCGAGAAGATGGTTTCCTCGGGAGAGCTGATCACCCTCCCGGTTGGTCCGAGGCGGACGGTTCAGATCCTGGCGGAGTTCGTGGTCGAGATCGAGGACCGAGTGCTTCGAGCCATAGCGCGGCTCCATCAGGCCAGCCCCCGGATGTCGACCATCGCCCGGGCCCGGGTCGCCTCGGCTCTCGCGGACCTGGAAAACGACGCACTCGTTGCGGGGATCATCGATCGATTGAAGAGCGCCGGTCGAGTCGTGGGAGACGCCCGGACGATCGCCTTGAGCGGTCACGAGCCCCGACTTAGTCAGGGGGAGCGCAAGTTAAAAAAAGAGATCGCCGAGGCGTATCGATCCGGTGGATTCACCCCGCCCGACTCGACGGATTGGACCTTGAAGGGGGGACCCAGGGCTTCGACGGTCCCCGACCTGCTTGCCCTTTTACGTGACGAGGAACAACTGGTGGAAATCAGCCCGGGCCTCTATCTGGACCATGACATCGAAGTCGAGATGCGGAGCAAAGTGATCTCCTATTTTCGGGCATCTCCCGGGATGACCGTGGCCGATCTACGCGATCTTCTGGGAACCTCCCGCAAGTTTGCCGTTCCGCTGGCGGAGTATCTCGACCGGATCGGCCTGACCCATCGCGAGGGGGATATTCGGACCCTGGCCCGGAAAATCACCTCGACTCTCGATCCAGGGGAGGAATTGTGAGTGACCCGGCACGCCGGAAACTACCGCCCGTCCACGAGGTCCTGAACTGGCCGGGGCTTGCGGCCTCGATGGCGGAACGAGGTCGAGAGACGACCGTACGTGCCGTCCGATCCGCGATCTCGGAGGTCCGGGCCTCGCTGGCCAGGGGCGAGAGTGTGAGCGTCGATATCGAGAGCCTGGCTCGATCGGCCGAAGCTTCGATGGTTTCGGATCGGCCCTATCTCCGACCCGTGCTGAATGCGACCGGGATTCTGCTCAACACCGGCCTGGGACGGGCTCCGTTATCGATCGAGGCCGCCGATGCGGTCGATCGGGTTGTCAGGGGGTATTGCAACCTCGAGTTCGACCTCGATCGTGGTGAACGGGGCCTTCGGACCGACGGGGTGGAGGAGCTACTGACCCGACTGACCGGAGCCCAGGCGGCCGTAGTGGTCAACAACAACGCCGCGGCGACGATCCTGGCCGTTCGGGCCCTGGCTGCCGGCCGCGAGGTGATCGTCTCTCGGGGTCAGCTCGTCGAGATCGGCGGGAGTTTCCGACTGCCCGAGATCATCGAGGTCTCGGGGGCCAGGCTCCGCGAGGTCGGGACGACGAACAAAACTCGCCTGTCCGATTATGAAAGGGCGATCGGCCCCGAGTCGGCCGCGATCCTCCGGGTCCATCCGAGCAACTACCGAGTCGTCGGCTTCACCGAAGAGGCCCCGCTGGCCGAACTGGCGAGCCTGGCCCGCGATCGGGATCTCTGGATGATCGACGACATCGGGTCGGGAGCCCTTGCCCCCGGTCTCCCGCCTCACGTCGAGGGAGAACCGTCCGCTTCGGAGGGGCTTTGCTTCGGCGCAGACCTTGTCCTCTTCTCGGGCGATAAGCTCCTGGGAGGTCCCCAGTGCGGAATCTTGATCGGGACCTCGGAGGCGATCGCTCCCCTCCGTCGAGATCCATTGATGAGGGCCTTGCGGGTCGACAAGATGACCATCGCGGCGTTAGAGGCCACCCTCCGACTGGCATTGGACCCCGAACGGGCGGGTGCTCGAATTCCACTCTGGGCCTTCTTGAACGTCGGGATCGAAAGCCTGATCGAACGGGCGAGCCGTCTGGCCGAAGTTTTCCGCTCCGAGTTGGGTCTGGACGCGACGGTTGTGGAGTCCAACGCGTTCCTCGGGGGGGGCAGCACCCCGGTCGAGCCCATCCCGACGGCCGTTGTCCGGGTCGGTCCCCCCTTCCCCGCACCCTGGTCCTCCGAAGGGGAATGGGCGCGGGCCCTCCGTATGGGCGATCTCCCGGTCGTCACCCGAGTCCAGGGAGGAGCGGTCCACTTTGATCTCCGGGCAATCTCCGAATCCGATGATCCGGCCTTGATCGGTGCCGTCCGGGCCTGTTGCTCGGGAGAGCGGAGTGATTGACCGCTCGATTGTGGATCGCGTTTCCAGGCGTTATCGTGACGTCCTCGGTCGGCGGAGGATGAACGCCATGTCCATCCCCGGGTGAGATCGAGTGGAGAACCCGGATATGCGACTCTGCCGCTTTCGACTCGACGAGATGGAACTGGCTGGATTTTACCGGGATAACGAGATCATCCCGATTGACTCGGCGGCGGAGGTCTTCTGCGAGGCGACCGGGACCGAACTCCTCCTCCCCTCCTCCGACAGCCTGCTCGATTACCTTCCGCCCGATGGTCCCGCCTGGCCGGCGGCCCAGTTGCTCGGTCAGTGGGTCGAGGAACAGGATCGGGAGATTCTGGAAGATCTGGCGCTTCCTGTGGAAGACGTGGAACTTCTCGTCCCGATCGCTCAACCTTCCAAAATTCTCTTACTTGCGGGCAATTACGCGGCACACGTTGTGGAACGGGGCGGGATCGCGGTCGAGCGGGCCGAGACTTTCCCCTACGTGTTCATGAAGCCGCCCACAACGACCCTGACGAATCCGGGGGCTCCGATCCGGATTCCCCGGGTATCGCCCGATCACGTCGATTGGGAGGCCGAGTTGGGGGTCGTGATCGGTCGGACCTGCCGAGATGTCGAGGAGGCCGAGGCGCTCGATTACGTGGCGGGCTATACGATCGTCAATGACATCACCGACCGGAAGTACACCCCCAATCCTGTGCGTAAGCCGAGAGAACGCGACAAATTCTTCGACTGGCTCCACGGGAAGTGGCACGACACCTTCTGCCCGGTCGGGCCATGCGTGCTGTCGGCCGATTCCGTCGCTGATCCGCAGAACTTGACGATCCGGCTGACTCTGAATGGAGAGATCAAGCAGGACGGCACCACCGGGCAGATGATTTTTCCCGTCGCGGCCGTGATCTCCTTCATTTCACGCTTCGTGACACTCGAACCGGGTGACATCCTTTCCACGGGTACCCCATCCGGCGTCGGTTCGGCTTCCGGGACCTATCTCAAGCCGGGAGACGTGGTGGTCGCCTCGGTTGAAGGGATCGGAGAGCTAAGTAATCCGATCGAGTCGGAAGCGTGACGGAGACGGATTCGGGGTGTATCATCTTCCGATAGGGTCGAATCCGAGAATCAGCTTCGAGCCTCAATACCGATCAGATTCGGTGGGGGCAGACTCGTCGGATGATCGACCGCCCTGACTCCTTCGCGACACGAATTCATCGAACCCCGGAAAGTCTCCATGCATTTGATTCGCAAGTTGATGGTGGCCAATCGGGGCGAGATCGCAATCCGCGTTTTTCGCTCGGCGAGCGAGTTGGGAATCCGTACGGTCGCGATTTATTCGCACGAGGATCGTTTCGGAATGCACCGGCTCAAGGCCGATGAAGCCTACCCGGTGGGCAAGCCTGGAGAACCAATCCGGAGTTATCTCGACATCCCTTCGATCGTCGACCTGGCCGTCGATAAGGGAGTGGATGCGATCCATCCGGGCTACGGGTTCCTCTCGGAGAACGCCGAATTTGCCCGAGCCTGCCAGGCGGCCGGGATCGCCTTCGTCGGCCCTCGGCCCGAGTTGCTAGACCTCCTGGGCGACAAGGTGGCCGCCCGGAAGCTCGCACGCGAGGCCAAGGTCCCGATCCTGAGCGGGAGCGATGATCCCGTCGAACCCGGACCCGAAGCGCACCGGATCGCCGAATCCCTGGGATATCCGGTGATCGTCAAGGCATCGATGGGGGGCGGTGGCCGGGGGATGCGAGTGGTCGAGTCGGCCGAGGGGCTGGACGACGCCATCGATCAGGCACGTCGAGAGGCCGGGGCGGCGTTCGGGGTCCCCGACGTCTTCCTCGAGAAGTTCATCCGCAAGGCTCGGCACCTGGAAGTCCAGATCCTCGGAGATCATCACGGCAACCTGGTGCATCTCTATGAGCGGGATTGTTCGATCCAGCGTCGGCATCAGAAGGTGATCGAGATCGCTCCGGCTCCCAATCTCGATCCGAGGATCCGCGATGAACTCTGCGATGCGGCCGTCCGGCTCGCGAAGCATGTGGGTTACGATTGTGCGGGGACCGTCGAGTTTCTGTACGACTCCCAGGCCAGCCGGTTCTACTTCATCGAGGTCAATCCTCGGATCCAGGTCGAGCACACCGTCACCGAGATGGTCACGGGTATCGACCTGATCCGGAGCCAGATCCTCATCACCCAGGGCGCAACGCTGGACGATCCCGAGATCAATCTGCCCGATCAGGACTCGGTCCAGACCCAGGGATACGCCTTCCAGTGTCGGGTGACTTCGGAAGATCCCGAGAACAAATTCACGCCCGATTACGGCAAGATCACCCATTATCGATCACCCGGAGGTCTTGGTCTTCGCCTCGATGGCGGCCTGGCGATCACCGGGGCAATCATCACCCCCTTCTACGACTCGCTCCTGGTCAAGGTTTGCGCCAGCGGTCGGAGGTTCGTCGATGCCGCCCGTCGGATGGAACGAGCCTTGCGCGAGTTCCGGATCCGAGGGGTGAAGACCAACGTCCCGTTCTTGCTGAACGTGATCCGGCATGAAGAGTTCCTCGAAGGTCGGGCCACGACCCGGTTCCTCGACGAGACGCCCGACCTCTTCCGATTCCCCGTCACGCAAGACCGGGCCACGAAGCTCCTGACCTTCCTCGCCGAGGTCACTGTCAACGGCTTCCCGAATGTCACGAGGTCCGCCGAGGGGGCGTCGATGACCGAGCCTCATCCCCCGGCACACGGACACGAGAATCCGCCCCCCGGATCCCGCCAGTTGTTCCAGAAGTTGGGGGCGGAAGGGTTCTCGAAGTGGGTCCGCGAGCAGAAGCCGCTGCTCCTCACCGACACCACCTTTCGCGATGCCCACCAGTCCCTGCTCGCCACGCGGGTCCGGACCCGCGACATGGTCCGAGTGGCGGATGCTTATGCTCGGCTCTGCCCCAAGATCTTCTCGATCGAGATGTGGGGAGGGGCCACCTTCGACACTTCGATGAGGTTCCTCAAGGAAGATCCCTGGGACCGGCTGGCCCAGCTCCGCGAGAGGATCCCTAACATCCTCTTCCAGATGCTCCTCCGGGGCTCCAACGCAGTTGGCTACACCAGCTATCCCGACAACGTGGTCCGTGCCTTCGTCCGGGAGTCGGCCTCGGCCGGGATCGACCTGTTCCGCGTCTTCGACGCCCTGAACTGGATCCCGAACATGGAAATCGCCCTCGAAGCGGTCAGAGAATCGGGGGCGCTCTGCGAGGCGGCGATCTGCTATACCGGCGATATCCTCGACCCCGCCCGGACCAAGTATAACCTGAAATATTACGTCAACCTCGCCAAGGAGCTGGAAAATCGAGGGGCGAACCTGATCGCGATCAAGGACATGGCCGGGCTCTGCAAGCCATTCGCGGCCGAGAAGCTGATCCGGACCCTTCGCGATGAGGTCGGTATTCCCATCCATTTCCATACCCACGACGTCGGCGGGGCCCAGGCCGCGAGCGTCCTGAAGGGGGCCGAGGTCGGTCTCGACGTGGCGGATGGGGCCGTCTCATCGATGTCCGGGCTGACCTCCCAACCTAGTCTGAACGCGATCGTCGAATCTCTCCGGTTCACGCCGAGGGAAACCGGGGTCGAGCCTACGGCCCTGGTCGAGATGAGTCGGTACTGGGAGGAGGTCCGTGCCCTCTACACCCCCTTCGAGACGTCGCTCAAGGCCCCCTCGGCCGAGGTCTATGCCTATGAGATGCCGGGTGGCCAGTACACGAACCTCTTCCAGCAGGCGAAGGCGCTCGGGCTGGCCTCGCAGTGGCCGGAGGTATGCAAGGCCTACGCCGAGGTCAACATCCTCTTCGGCGATATCGTGAAGGTGACGCCGACCTCGAAAGTGGTCGGCGACATGGCGCTCTTCCTGGTGGCGAACAATCTGACCCCGGAAGACACGGTCGACCCCTCGCGCGAGCTAGCCTTCCCCGAATCGGTCGTCGAACTCTTCGAAGGACGACTGGGCCAGCCCCCCGGAGGTTTCCCGCCCGTCCTCCAGGAACGCGTCTTGAAGGGAAGGCCCGCCAAGACCGACCGGCCGGGCAAGGACCAGCCCTCGGCCGATCTGGAAGCGGCCCGGGACAAGGCAGGTGCCTATCTGGGCCGCGAAGCGTCCGCACGCGAAGCCTTAAGCTATCTGATCTATCCGAGAGTCTTCCCCGACCTCGCCTCCCACGAACGCTCCTATGCGGACACCTCGGTCCTCCCCACGCCCCTGTTCTTCTTCGGGCCGGAACCCAACACGGAGCATCTGGTCGAGATCGAGCCGGGGAAGACCTTGATCGTCAAGCGGCTCACCGTGGGCGAGGCCCATATCGACGGCAAGCGCACGGTCTTCTTCGAGTTGAACGGGCAGCCCCGCGAGGTGGAGGTCGTCGACCGATCGCTTGCCTCCGCCGTTCGCGAAATTCCGAAGGCCGATCCCAATGATCCCAACCAGGTGGCCGCCCCCCTGCCCGGCCTGGTTGTTGGGGTGGCCGTCGTGGCCGGCGACGCTGTCCGGAAGGGCCAGAAACTCCTCTCGATCGAGGCGATGAAGATGGAGACCACACTTTACGCCGAGCGGCCGGGCCGGGTGGCCGAAGTGGTCACCGCAGTCGGAAGGCAGGTCAAGACCGGCGAATTACTGGTCCGGCTCTCCTCCGAATGAGCCGCGCGTGGCCATTCGTCCGATCCGTCCACCGCTTCGAAGAGGTCGACTCCACCAGCGACCAGGCGCGTCGGATGCTCAGCGAGGGCTCTCTCGAACTCCCGGCCCTGATCTGGGCCGGGAGCCAAACCAGGGGCCGTGGGCAAGGTTCGAATCGTTGGTGGTCCGACGCCGGAAGTCTGACGGCCACCGTCATCCTCGACCCATCTTCGATCGGACTGACGCCCGATCGCGAGCCCAGGGTGGCGCTGGCAACGGCCTCGGCCACCATCGATGCAATCGCTGAGCGATATCCCGCGTGCCGGGCGGGGATTCGATGGCCGAACGACATCGAAGTTGGCGGCCGGAAACTAGGTGGCATCCTGCCCGAACGGGTCGGTTCCGGTGAGTCGTCACGGCTACTGATCGGAATCGGCTTGAATGTGACGACCCGCGTAGACCAGGCTCCGGTCGAAATTCGAGCGATGGCGGCGAGCCTGAACGACTGGGGGCGAACAGAGTCTCCGGTCGATCCGATCGAGGCTATGCTCGCGCTCATCCTGGAGAGGCTGGAACCTTCCTTGCAGGATCTGGTCTGCGGTTCGTCCCGACTGACCGAAAGTTGGGAACGACTCGACGTCCTGGCCGGTCGGCGTATCAGGGTCCAGATCGGGTCCGAGATGGTCGAGGGGATGGCCTCGGGCATCGACCCGTCGGGAGGGCTGATCGTTCGCCGTGAGGGGACAATCGAGGTCCTGCACGCCGGAAGAGTCCTTCGCGACCAGAATTCGGAAATAGCCTGATCAGCGACGCCTGAAACCCTGAGATGTATGGTTGGTTTCGAGCGAGATGCAACCAAGCCGCGTCGAGAACGGCTTCGGGTCATCGCGCGCTCGTGGCCATGTTGACGGGTAAGGTCAATGCTCCTTCCGATATAACCCCATGATGTCGTCAAAACGAAGCCAACCTCCGGTAACAAACGAAGCCACCTGCCTAATTGGCAGGTGGCTTCGTTTTTCTCAGGTTGATTTCAGATCGAGCGAATCAGCGGCTGCCTACCAGTTCCTTCCCCTTGATCGGTTCGTCGACCACTCGACGATCCCAGTCGATCAGGATCGGGCTGGCGATGTAGATCGTGCTGTAAGTACCGCTCAAGAAGCCCACGACCAAGGAGAAGGCGAAGCCGTGGAGCCCTTCGCCGCCGAAGAGGTAGAGGATGATCACGACCAACCAGGCGGTCAGCGAGGTCAGGATCGTCCGGCTCAGGGTCTGGTTCACCGCGTCGTTGATCATCTGGCTGGAAAGGTGTGGCGACTTACCCTTGAGTTCGCGGATTCGGTCGAAGATCACGATTGTGTCGTTGACCGAGAATCCGATCAGCGTCAAGAAGGCCGCGATCATCGGCAAGTCAATCTTGAACGGTTCCAGCAGGAGCATCTCGCCGAGGATCGGGATCCGAGACAACCAGTAGGTGACCGCAATCGCCCCGAGGGTGATCAACACGTCGTGCACGACCGCGATGATCGCCGCCAGGCCATAGACCAGCGACTTGAACCGGAACCAGAGATAGACCGCGATGATGATCCAGCTCGCCACGGTGGCGACCACGGCCAGGCTTCTGGTCTCGGCGGCCACTGTACTGCCGAACGATTCGGATCGCTCGAAGAGGAGGTTGCGGTCGTTTCTCAGGGAGGTGGTCAGCTTTTCGAGCTGGGATTGAACGACCTCGGGTTCGAGATTCGTCCGAAGCAGAAGGGTCTCGGAGTTGGCGACCAGGACGTTCCCGGAGGTTGCTTTCGGGTTGACGATCTCGAACCGAGCGTCGGGGTTGTTGATCCCATTTTCCTGGAGCACATTTCGGAAAGAGGTCGAGATCTGCGGGGCGGATTGGGGCAGATTGAAGTTGAGCTCGTACTGCCTCCCTCCCGCGAAACGATCGACCGCGGCCTCTTGCTCCTTGGCCGGGTCGGTCGGGGCGACCGCCGGGGTCGCGGCGATCGGCGTTGCCGCGCCGGGCTTCAGTTCAACGCGTTGAAGGGCATTCTTGAACGAGTCGAGGACAACTTGCTTGACCGTCTCGATCTTCTGTTCGGTGGTCCGGATGTTGTAGCGTTCGCCCGACTTCTCGCCGCCGACCGTCAGGCTCTCGACCGTCACGTCGGGCAGTTCACTGGCCTTGGAACGGACGAATGCGGTCCGTTCCGAGTTCGAGAGCTTGCTGACATCGGGGTCCTGGTCGTTCAACTGGATCGTCACCAGCGTCCCGCCGGTGAAGTCGATGTTGTACATCCCCTTGCCTCGGATCCCGGTCGCCACCAGCCCGAGCACGATCAGGAGAGTCGACACCGCCATGCATGCCTTGCGAGGAGAGATGAAGTCGATGTTGGTCTTGTCCATCAACTTGAGCATCGTGACTCGCTTGAGCCAACCCTTGGCATACCAGAACTCGAAGATCACCCGCGAGACATAGACGGCCGTGAACAGGTTCCAGACCATGCCGATGATCAGGGTCAGGGCGAACCCCTTCACCTCGTCGGTCCCCACGGTGTAGAGCACCAGGCCGGAGAGGAAGATGGTGACGTGGGAATCGAAGATCGTCACCCAGGCTCGATTGAATCCGTTGCGAATCTGCTGGGCCAGGCCCGCCCCTCGGTCCGCTTCCTCTCGCATACGCTCGAAGATGAGCACATTGACGTCGACCGCCATGCCGATCGTCAAGGCCAGGCCGGCAAGCCCCGGCAGCGTGAAACTGGCCTGGAGGAAGGCCATCGAGGCGAGGAGGAGCAGGAGGTTCAGCATCAAGGCGACGACCGCGACCAGCCCGGCGAACCGGTAGTAGGCAATCATGAAGAGGCAGACAACAAGCATCGAGACGATGATCGCATAGACCCCCTTGGCGATCGTGTCATCGCCCAGGGTCGGTCCCACACTCTCCTCCTGGAGAGGCTCGGGATTCAGGCTGGCGGGGAGGCTTCCCGACCGGAGTACGGTGATCAGGAAGTTCAACTCTTTCTGAGAGAAGCCCGAGGCTCCGCCCTCGATGATCCCGGAATCGCGGATTTCCGAATTGATCGACGGCGCCGACTGGACAACTCCGTCGAGCAGGATCGCCAGGCGATACTTGAAGTTGCCGTTCTCCTCGGGCAAATGCTCGCTCGTCAAAGTGCCGAATTTCCGGCCACCCTGGCGATTGAAGGTGAACCCCACAGCCGGCTGGTAATGATCGTCTTGCTGGACCTCGGCCTTGGCCAGGAGCTTGCCGGTCACATCCTGCCGGTCGATCTTGTACAGGACGTACCGGACCGTATGCCCGGGGCCGACCTTCTCCTCGCGAATGATCGGTTCCGCCGGATCGGGCGAGGTGGGATTGGGCGGTTGAATCCGGCTGGGGTTGAACTCAATCCGATACGACGAGACCGAGGCGAGTGTGAGGGGCTTCTGGAACGTGAGGGTGTTGAGCGTATTCCCTTCGATCGTCGCTTCCAAATCGCTCTGTTCGATCCCGGCCTCGGTCTTGCCGGTCAGGAACGCCGTCCGCCCGGCATAGGCATTCTTGACCCATCGCTGTGTCGGGTCTGTGAGAGTTTTACCCTGGGAGTCCCTGGTCGGATTCGATCCGGTGATCGTCTCGCCGACCATGGCCCATTTGTAGCGAGAAGGGGGCTTGGTGAAACCATTCGAGCCGAGAGCACGGTCGATGACCGCTGCGTCGTGCTTGTGGTTGGCCAGGATTCGGAATTCGAGAGATCCAACGTTGGTCATCTTCCGCTTGACTTCCTCGACCTCGTCGGCCGTGGCTTTGGGCAGAATGACCTCGATCCGGTTATTCCCGACGGCCCGAATCGGGATATCGAGGACCCCTTCGGGATTGACCCGTCGCTTCAGGGCCGTGATCAACTCGTCCAGGCTCACATTCCCGGCGGTCGCGTCCTTGCGGACTTCGTAGACCAGGATCGTGCCGCCCGAGAGGTCGATCCCGGTCTTGAGCTTCTCCTTGGGTGGCAGGATAGCCACCAGGCCGAGCAGAGTCAGGCCGATGATCAGCGCGAACTTACCACCAAACTTTTTCATGGTCGTTCCCTGCGGCCCGGCGGTCGCAATCCTCGAAGAGAGCCGAAATCGTGTCGTTGGAATCGGGTCCCTCAACGGGGACGCCGTTCCCCTGTTCCCTAGATCGGGCGATCCGATCGAGGCCTCGCTCAACCTTCAGAGCTTCATCCTGCTTCACTTCGCCTCGACGGGCTTGGATGCCGTATCGCCCAGGACTCGAACAATGCTGGCACGAGTGAATGCGATCTTGACCTTGCCGTCATCATCGAGTCGGAGGACGACCTTGTCGGAGTCGTCGTCCACCGACAGGACCGTCCCGTACATCCCGGCGGCCGTCAGAACCTTGTCGTTCTTCCTCAGCTTCGAAATCATCTCTCGACGCTTCTTCTCTTGCTGCTGTTGCGGCCTGAGGAGCAAGAAATAGAAGATGATCGGGATCGGCAAGAGTGGAGCATACTGGATCAGCGGGTTTACTTCCGGGTTGCCGGCGACGGGGGCAGCAGCCTGAGCGAGGAGGATCGGCAGTCCGGAAAACAAGCCAAGCATGAGGATCGGTCCGTGGTCGTTCGAGGAGAGTCGGAGGAATCGACCCTGGGGTGCAAGTCGGAGGGTCGCCCATCAACCCTCGTGATCGGTCGCATGCCGTACTTTAACCGTTACGGGCCCAGCGCTTCAAGCACCTCCGCCCTGAACGGGACGAATCGACCGCCCCGTATCGCTTCGCGGATCCGTAGAGTCAATCGTTGGAGGTACGCTAAGTTGTGGATCGAGGCGAGGATCGGGCCGAGCATTTCTTTTGCGATGAAGAGATGACGGAGATAGGAACGGGTGAATCGTGAACAGGCGAGACAGTCGCATCCCTCCTCGATTGGCCGAGGGTCTCGGCGATGGATCGCGTTCCGGAACTTGACCGGGCCCTGGTCGGTCAGGCAGGTTCCGTTTCGTCCGTTCCGGGTGGGAAGCACGCAGTCGAAGAGGTCGATCCCGGTTGCGACCGCATCGAGAATATCCTGAGGCCGGCCTACCCCCATGAGATAGCGAGGCCGGTCTTCCGGGAGTCGGTGAGTCGTCACTTCGAGGGCCTTCCGGACCTGCTCGCGTTCTTCTCCCACGCTTACCCCACCCACGGCATAACCGTCGAAATCGAGGTGGATCAAGGACTCGGCGCAACCAGCCCGCAGGTCTTCGTGGGCTCCCCCCTGGACGATTCCGAAGAGGGCCTGATCGGCTCTCGTATGAGCTTCCTTGCAACGCGCCGCCCAGCGAATGGTCCGGTCGACGGCCCCGGCGATGGTCTGCTTGTCGGCGGGCAAGGCCGGGCAAACGTCGAGGCACATCGCGACGTCGGCGCCGAGATCCTGCTGAATCCCGATCGCCCTCTCGGGGGTTAATTCGAGGAGTCGCCCGTCCAGGTGAGAGCGGAACGCGGCCCCAGACTCGGTAATTTTCGCGCGAGTTGCCAGGCTGAAGACCTGAAACCCGCCCGAGTCGGTCAAGATCGGACCGTCCCAGTCCATGAAACGGTGAAGCCCGCCCATGGCCGCGACTTCACCTTCACCGGGCCGGAGGGCCAGGTGATAAGTGTTCGCCAGGAGCATCCGACTTCCCGTCGCCCGGATCTGGTCGGGGGTCAAGCCCTTGACCGTGGCCTGGGTCCCGACCGGCATGAAGGCCGGGGTTTCGATCGAACCATGCGGAGTCTGAAGGACGCCGGTCCGGGCAAGGCTCTCGGCGTCTCTCGCGATCAGTTCAAAATGGACCGGGCGTGACAACGGTAGAATGCTCGGGTTGACGAATGACCTCAGATCGATGGGCGAGTTCGGGCTGAGTTAATTCGCGTCTGCATCGCCCATCAATCGTCGGTCAATGCTCCTACCGATCCCGGGACGATCGGATCACTCATTCTTGAGCTTTAGATTCAACTCGCGTAGCTTCTCGCGGACTTCGTTCAGCGAGGTCACGCCGAAGTTCTTGCACTCCAGGAGTTCGTCTCCGGTATGGCTGAGAAGCTCCCCGAGGCTCTGGATCCCAAGCTTGGTCATGCACTTGCGAGCGCGGACCGAAAGGTTCAGGTCGCCAATCGGCTTGGCGAGCATCGCGCGATCCTCGGGAGAAAGCGACTCCGGCTCATCGATCGCGGAGGCCGAGGCCTGTCCTCCACCTTCGAGGGCCATCCCGAGCCAGAGATTCTTGGAGGTCATCATCTCCTTGATCTCTGACAACGAGGTCTCCCCGAAGTTCTTCGAGGCCAGGAGTGCGGCCTCGGTGGTCCGGGTGAGGTCGCCGAGCGTCCGGATGTTCATCTTCCGGAGGCAGTTCCGGCTCCGAACCGACAGTTCGAAGTCGGTGACGGGGATCTC
This sequence comes from Tundrisphaera lichenicola, assembly GCF_051175385.1. Classification (GTDB taxonomy): domain Bacteria; phylum Planctomycetota; class Planctomycetia; order Isosphaerales; family Isosphaeraceae; genus Tundrisphaera; species Tundrisphaera lichenicola. Next base: position 5,021,673 of record NZ_CP195106.1, read on the forward strand.
CATGAGCTGCCGCTTGATCGCGATGTCCTTCTCGACGGTCTCGTCGTAGAACATGTCGCGGCTGGCCCGGCAATCCTTGAAGAAGAGGGCGGCCCGAGGATGACTCCGATCGTGCTGGAGGACCTGCCGATAGCAGTTCTCGGCCTCACGGAAGTTCATCCGGTCTTCGTAGAGGACGCCGAGATTGATGAGGGCGGCCAGGGGGACCGGCGGACGCTTGACGCAATCCTTGTAGAAGTCGAGCGCGACATCATCGTTGCCGTGGAGGTCGTTGATGTAAGCCAGCTCGAACAAGGCATTCGTGTGGTGACGATCCAGATCGACGGCCTTCTCCAACTCGACCGAAGCCGCGACCAACTCGCCCTCGGCGGCGAGCAGGCTTCCTCGCTGGTAATGGTACTCGGCGGAATTCCCGCAGGATGCTTCCAAGGTATCCAGCATCGCCCGAGCTTCGTCTTCCTGACCGGCCCGTCGAAGGGCCCCGGCCCGGTGGAGGTCGGACGACCTGGTGTCGTAACCGGCGGCCGATGCGGTCTCAAATGCCTTCGCGGCCTCCGACCACTTCTGGAGGTATCCGAGCGCGAGGCCGCGGAAGAAGTGGGCCAGCCCCGAATCACCTACCTTACCGAGATGGGAAAGGCCGGTCGAATAACGGCCCAGGAGGACATCACCCACCCCGAGCCGCAGATGGATGTCGGGCGTTTCTTCGCCCTTGGTTCGATCACGGAGGGCGGAAACCGCGTCGCGAAGGGTCGCGTATCGCGAAGGGTCGCGTCCCAAGACTTCGCGGAGGTCGGCCACGGCCGAGACGTCGAACGGATTGCGATCCAGGAGCGCGCGAACGTCGGTGGTCATCAACTCGGTCATCCGTCTCTCTCCTCGACTCAAACTGGGCACGGACTCGACCGTGTCTGGGACGTTCATGGGGCATGACCGATGGCAAGCTACTGATATTACACGATTAGCCCGGTTTCGCAAGAGCTAGCGGCGGCCTGATGATCTTCGACGATCGCTTCCCCGACCAGGGCTGGTGTAATTTCAGACTCTTCATAACCGATGAGGCGGGCACAGAGGGCCAGCTCCCCATGCTGGCTGAGGTCCAAACCCTCGGCCTCGTGTTCGGCCGGAACTCTCAGCGGGATCAAGAGGTCCGTCAACTTGAAGAGTACGATCGAGCCAACGAAGGAGAAGACGGAGACGATCACCAGGGCAAGCAAATGGTAGAGGAAGGTCCGAGACTCTCCCGAGGTCAGGCCAACGCCCTTCGCGAAAATCCCGGTCGCGATCATCCCAACCATCCCGCCCACCCCGTGACAGGGGAAGACGTCGAGGGTGTCGTCCAGGCTCGACTGGGTCTTCCAGTGAACCGCCAGATTGCTGATCACGCTGGCCACGACGCCGATGAAAAGACTCTCCCGTACCGTCACGAAGCCGGCGGCGGGAGTAATCGCGACCAATCCTACCACGGCTCCGATGCAGGCCCCCATGGCCGAGGGCTTCTTGCCTCGATACCAGTCGAAGCAAAGCCAGCCGATCATCGCCGATGCCGAAGCCGTGTTGGTCGTGGCGAAGGCCAGGGTCGCTGACCCGTTGGCACCAAGGGCCGAGCCGGCATTGAAACCGAACCAGCCGAACCAAAGCATCCCGGTCCCGAGGATAACGTAAGGGATATTGGCGGGCTCGTGTGGGTGACCGTCGATGTGGGATTTCCGACGGCCAAGGAGAATCGCACCGGCCAATGCAGCCCATCCCGCCGACATGTGGACCACGGTGCCGCCAGCGAAGTCTTTCACGCCCCACTTGTTCAGGAAGCCTTCGGGATGCCAGGTCCAGTGGGCCAGGGGAGCATAAATGAGCAAACTAAAGAGGACGATGAAAAGCAGGTAAGAGGAAAATCGGACTCGCTCCGCAAATGACCCCGTGATGAGTGCCGGCGTGATGATTGCGAACTTGAGCTGGAACATCGCAAAAATCATCAATGGGACCGTCGGAGAGAGAACCGGATCGGAACCGAGCCCTACCCCCTTGAAGAGTAAGTAGCTGAAAGGGTTCCCGATCAGGCCCCAATGGTCTTCTCCGAAGGCCAGGCTGAATCCCACGACCACCCAGACGATCGAAATGACGCCCAGGCAGACGATACTCTGGAGCATCGTCGAGACGACGTTCTTGAAGCCCACCATCCCCCCATAAAAGAATGCGAGTCCGGGGGTCATCAAAAGTACCAGGGCGGAAGCCGTGAGCATCCAGGCGATATTTCCCGCATCAACCGGACCGCTCTCCGGGCTGGGCAATGCCGGAGCCGGGATGAGCGAGGCTCCGAGGGCGATCGCGAGCAACACCATGAAGGGAATCGGCGTCGAGGATTTCATGGGTTAATTGCCTGGAAGGGGGTGGCCGTAGGAGATCTCACTCGGCCCCTTGGAAGGTCCGGGTCGATCCACTGCAATGTTGGGAATGGATGTTCGATCGATGCGTTGGCGATCGGGTCGATCTCTTACAAACTGGGAGGATGGGGGAGAGGGTATCGGGCAATGATAATTTAGCGAAGCGATTTACCGGGGAAGAAGGATCTCGATTTCTTCGACGAGAAGATCCTATGAAAGCTGTGTCTGCGACTGCAAGATGGGAATTCTTCAATCGACAATTTTTTCTTTCGATTGCTCCGCACAATCAAAGAAATCCCTCCCGGGCGGATTCCCGGGAGGGATTTCTGTCCGATTGAATCCTCATAGGGGAGAGGATTCGGATGGGATGGTCCATCAGAATCAATCCCAGGGCGTCTTCACCGCCTCCTCGACGGTGGGATAGACGTCGATCAGCATGCTCAGTCTCATCTGATCCAGAACGGGTTGAATCTCCGGGCTGACCCCGCAAACCCGCATCGTCGCGCCCTTCCGTTCCAGTCCTTGATAATGCGCCAGGATCACTCCGACGGCCCGACTGGATAGGAAACGAGTGTTGCCCAGATCGATTACCATTCGACGCGGCGTCTCGTCTTCTTCCAGGATCGAGCGAAGCTCGTATCGAACGGGACTCACCGTCTCCTCCTCGTTCAGATCGTGCGAATTGACCGTAGCGACGAGTACGTCGTCGATCGTTCGACACGACAGGGCCCGATTCAGGAGCGGCTTGGCTCCGACAGAGAAGTTCAATGGCGGAGGAGGGAGCGTCGGGGCCACGGGAGGCGGGGCCGGCCTGGGCTGGGCATGAACGGCCAGTGCCGCCAGATCGGGGATTCGAGGAGTCGGTCGGGGCTCGAACCGAGGTCGCGAGGCATGTTCCTCCGCCCCCTCCGGTTCCTCAAGAGAGGTATCGTAGGCGATTCCCTCCAGGAATGGCCAGCCTTCGGGAGCATGGGCCAGCCCTCGAGGCATCTCACCCTTTCCTTTGATCGCCAGGGTCAGGACCATCGGGCCAATCTGAATCAGATCGCCGTCGAAGACTTCCGTCTCGCGGGCTCGGAGGACCCGATCATTGATCCCGGTCCCACCTTCCCCGCCGAAGTCGCGAAGGTAGACCCGCATTTCGCGCTGTTCTATCAGCGCATGGATGCCCGATAGCCCCTGGATATCAGGCCTGAGTTGACAATTCTCGTGCCGACCGATGAAGAATTTCGCGGTCGCGATCTCGACCGATTGGCCGCAGGCTCGCCCGGTCGTGGCGACGATCTTGATTTCCATGGACACCTCTCGGGAGAGCGTGGGTACATGACCTCAAGATGTTTCGATTAACGGGCGAATCGGATGGGAGGCCGGCTATCGCTCGATCTGACGACGATATCAATAAGTCCTTCGGCAACTTCGCCCGAAAATTGATCTCTTTACCTCGACAGTATAATGAACAAGTCGCAAATCAAGCAACTAGGGTTTGAAGATTAACAATCCTTGTAATATCCCTCATGCGTGCTTGATTGCCTATGGAAATGGACGGAATCGACCGGCTCCGGGACTGAGGGTTGCCGGAAGGGGTTCGAATTCGGTATATTCTTGGAACAGGCGCCCGTAGCTCAACGGATAGAGTCGCGGACTTCGAATCCGAAGGTTGTAGGTTCGAATCCTACCGGGCGCATTTTTTCGATTCACGAATCACTGGTCGTGAATCTTGTTAGCACAGCAGAAGTTTGGCCCTTTGATCGAGACCGACAACTTTGGACGACCCCATCCCGGGCCCCTCCCACGGCCTCAAAGGTACTTATTCCTTCGTCAGCCTGGGCTGCCCTAAGAACCTGGTCGATTCAGAACGCATGCTGGGCCTGCTGGCCCAGGACGGCTATGCGTTGGTCCCGGATTCCAACGCGGCCGATCTGGTCATCATTAATACCTGCGGTTTTATCGACGCCGCACGTCAAGAATCACTCGGCGTGATACGCGAGATGCTCGACCGTAAGCGGGACGGTCGCATCAAGGGGGTGATCGTCGCGGGATGCCTGGCCGAGCGGCAACGCGAAATGCTGCTCGATGAGGTTCCTGAGGTTGATCAGATCGTCGGTGTATTCGGTCGCGAGGAAATCGCGAAGGTTGCCGACCGGATCATGGGGGACCTTCACGAGCAACGGACCGTCTTCCGGCCCGCGCCGGTCCAGGCACAAGACGACCGGGCTCGGTTTCGAATCACCCCTCGTCACCTGGCCTACCTCAAGGTTTCCGAAGGCTGTGATCGACTTTGCACGTTCTGCGCTATTCCTTACATGCGCGGCAAGCATGTCACCAAGCCGATCGAAAAGGTGATAGAGGAGGCGCGCGAACTGGCTGCCGATGGGGTTCGTGAGCTGAATCTGGTCGCCCAGGATATGACCTACTATGGGATCGACCTATATGGTCGGCCTCGATTGGCTGAGCTACTCCGGGAACTTCAGCAGGTCGAGGGGATCGACTGGATTCGGGTGCTCTACAACTACCCGAATCACTTCACCGATGACCTCTATGATGCCCTGGCGACATCATCGAAGGTCTTGCCTTACCTGGACATGCCGCTCCAGCACATCAACGACCGAATGCTGAAGGTGATGAATCGGCGGCACACGAGGGATCAGACCGAATCGATCATCGCTCGCCTTCGCGAAACGATACCCAATCTGGTCCTTCGGACGACATTCATCGTCGGTTTCCCGGGCGAGACCGAGGCCGAGTTCGAAGAGTTGCTGGCCTATGTCGAGTCGGCCCGGTTCGAACGTCTCGGAGTCTTCCCTTATTCCCTGGAGCCAGACACCCCCGCGGCTCGCTTGCCGGGCCATCTTCCCGACGAGGTCAAGGCGGATCGACGCGACCGGATCATGGCGGCCCAGCAATCGATCGCGTTTGATTTTAATCGCCAGTTCGTCGGCAAGTCCCTCGATGTCCTGATCGACAGCCCCGTCCTCGAATCCAACGGGAAACTCTGGGTCGGACGCACCTTCGCCGACGCTCCCGATGTGGACGGGGTTGTCTACGTCTCGGGCCGCGATCTGGAAACCGGCGACATCGTCCGATGCTCGATCGTCGGAGCCGAGGGTTATGACCTAGTCGCCAAGCCTGACGGGACATCGGCACCTCGAAAGCGAAGAGCCCGCCCGAAGGCCCGCAAGAAACCCGACTCGCCGTTCACGATCCTCAACTGAACCTCTTCCACGATTGTTCGGGTTCGGGGCCAGCAGGAGCCGCCGGTGAAGGACGATCTGATGGCCTCCCCGACTTCGGTCCTCCCCAAACAAGCGACTCCGGTCTCCGAGGAGTTCTGGAACGTCCCGAACTTGTTGACGCTGAGCCGTCTCGGGCTTTCCGTGGTCGTTTTCGCCCTCATGGCGAATGACCGCTTCTGGTCGGCGTTGATCGTCTTCGTTTTGGCTGCCCTGACCGACGCCCTGGACGGCTACTTCGCACGCCTTCTCAATCAGGGTACGGCCATCGGGCGACAGCTCGATCCGCTGGTTGACAAGGTCATCGTTTGCGGGGCGTTCATCTATCTACTGAGCGTGCCGGGCGACACGGGACTGGCTCCCTGGATGGTCACGACCATCGTCATCCGGGAACTCTTGATCCAGGGACTTCGGAGCCATCTCGAAGGAGGGGGTCAGCCGTTCGGCGCGAAGACGGCCGGCAAACTCAAGACGCTCACGCAGTGCCTCTCGATCTCGGCGATCCTGGTTCTCCTCGCACTCCGGCCCTGGCATTCCGCGGGCATTTATCTGGCTCGCGACCTCCTCACCTGGTCGGCGGTCGGCCTCACGATCTACAGCGGACTGGGTTATTTCGCCCTGGCGATCCCGCGTCTCAGGGGCCGCTCCCCCTCTTCTTCCCTCCACTGACCCTCACCTCACCGATGGGATCTCATGGACTGGATCGAATCGCTCGTCCTTGGAGTGGTCCAGGGGCTCACCGAATTCTTGCCGATTTCCAGCGATGGTCACCTGACCATCACTCAGCTCGGGTTTGAAGAACTGACGGGCCGATATTCCTCGCCCGCCGACAAGATCTTCTTCGACGTGATGCTTCACGTGGGGACCTTGTTGGCGATCTTGCTGAGCTATCGAAATCAGATCATAGCTGGAGCGAAAGGTCTGCTGAACACGGAAGAGGTCGCCGAAGACTTCCGACGACCAGCCCTCTTTCGAATGGGTATTCTCGCAGTCGTCGCGACGTTACCATTGATCCCCGACAAGCTTCTTTTCATAAAGTACATCGAGGAAGCTTTCCAGAGCCTGACGGCCACCGGTGTCGGATTCCTGATCACGGCGGCGATCCTCCTGATCACCATGCGTCTGAAAGGTGGGGAAAAAGGTCCGTCTTCAACGACCTGGCTCGATGCGATGCTGGTCGGAATTGCCCAGATGTTCGCCCCTCTGCCGGGCGTGAGTCGGAGCGGCCTGACGATCTCGGCGGCTTTGGCCCTGGGCTTCTCCCGGACCTGGGCAGTGAACTTTAGCCTGATGATGGCGGTCCCGGCCATCATCGGGGCGATGGTCTTTGAACTCCGGAAGTTGGACCCGAGTACTCTGACCGCGGATCGTATCGCGCAGATCGTGGTGGCCGCGGCCCTTGCAGGCGTGATCGGATACCTGGCGATCGTCTGGCTCGTCCGCCTTGTCCGATCGGGGCGACTTTGGTATTTTTCTGTATACCTGGTCCTGCTCGGGACCACTCTGATCGTTCTGGATTCGACACGGGGGAAGCGCCCGGATGTCCGGCCCTCGACAGCTCTGGAAGGGCCCATACGGAGCGGCACTCCGAGATCGGGCGATCGAATGGTCGACGACCGAGGCGCCAGGTCTCTGGCTGGTCCCTACGTCGATGGCCCGGGATCAGGTGATCCTCAAACTCGCCCGACGGTCCGGCAGCGTCAAACCCCATCGGGTCTGGTGCTGGGAAGACGCCTGGAAGGTGGTAGCGTCGAGCCACGCTAGGCCACCGGCGAAGCTCTCGACCATCGGCCGGATCACCGTCCTGGCCGAAGCCATCGAGCAAGCTCGACGCGCTCGACAACTCGACCTGATCGACCGGGCGGTCGAGTGGCCGGGCTTCCGAAGGGAACTTGCCCGACGATTCGCCTCCTGGACGGTTGAAGAAAGGGTTCCCTCGTCAACTCCGCCGACCGATGGGTCGGTGGATCGAGAACAATGGGCGATCTTTGGTCATTATCGAGCCATCCTCGAAAGGATCGAGGCCGAGGATGACGAGGGCTTCGCGGTCTGGGCCTCTCGCTCCCTGTTGAGGAAACGCCCCCCCGAGCTCTCCAGGCCGGGCGAGGTTTACGTACTCGATCCCAGATCACCGACCAGGGCCGACTGGCGACTGCTCGAATCGCTCCAACTTCGGGCGAAGTCGATGACCGTCACCCTTCCGTATGAGCCCGAAGATTCACTGACCGAACTCTATGCGGAAATCGCCAGGACTCGTCAACTCTTCCTGGATTGGGGTTTCGTTGAGGAACCCGAGCGTCCCGTCGGGCTATTCCGTCGGCCACCCGGCATGGATTACATCGAGCGAGAGTTATTCCGGAGCGACGGGTCGACTCGAGCTCCGCTGAATCGAGCAGGTGATCTGAAAATACTCGGCGGACCCAAAGGGGAGGGACTTGGACTCCTGATCGCCCGAGAGGTGAACAATTGGATCGAGGAGGGCGTCCCGCCGGATGATATACTCGTTCTAGTTCCGCGACTCGACGAGGATGCCGAACGAATTCGCGAGGCACTGGCGTCGTGGGGGGTGCCCGTCTCGGATCGTGACCAGCGTAAGTTGTCGAACCTTCCGGCGATCTCGGCACTTCGGTTAGTCATGCGGCTCCCGATCGAACAATGGGAGACCTCGCTGCTGGTCCGACTGCTCCGGAATGGCCAAATTCGATGGACGGGAGGTCACCTTGCCTCAACCTTCGGTCCGTTCGAGGCCGCCTCGGCCATCCGAGCGACGAGGGTCTTTCGCGATCACGAGACTCTCCGTAATGCTCTGGCAAGTGGCCTCGATCGCAAGCCGAAGGACCCTGCGATCCTGGCTGCGCTCGACTCGCTCGAACGGCTTGCCGGCTGGATAAATCCAATTGCGAAACCCGGTCCCTGGCGACTCCAGATCGGACGGCTCTTTCAGCTGGCGCGAAATCTCGGCCTCGATCTGGTGGAATTGCAACCGCTTCGCGATGCCCTGGAAGATCGGGGCTGGGTCCTGGATGCACTCGGTCCAAGCATCTCCGAAGAGTCATCGAGCTGGGAAGCCTTCGCGAACCTGGTGGATTTGCTGGTCTCCCACGCCGAAAATCCTCCAATGCCTGCCCGACCGGGCACGATCCGGATCGTGAACGTGGAGGAGGCGGAGGGCGTTCGGGCCTCCTGCATCATCCTCGCGAATCTGGACGAGCGAACCTTCCCTTCGCCGAGATCGATCGACCTCGAAGCCGCGACTGAACCGGAATCAGGTGGATCGTCCCTGGCTTATTCGCGCGAAATGCTCCGGTTCGCCCGAGTGGCGGGATCGACGGATGATCGTCTCGTGCTCGCTTATCCGATGACGGATCAGAACGGCGAGGCACTCTTACCCTCGGGGTTCCTCGATGACCTGATTCGTCGGATGGATGCCACGAGCCGCGACTCGATCCTGGAGAAATACCCCCGGTTCGACCCGGTCCTGGCCGGCCACGAGGATCTAGCTCGTTCCCCTTCCGACGCACGAGTGCTAGCGATCGCCCGGGCTTGCGCGAATCAAGATCTCGATTCGATCCGACGGATGGCCGGCCAAGCCTCTCATATCGAGGCACTCCAAGGGACGGCTGATGCCTTCTCCGTAGCAGGTCGCCGCCGCGACGATCGCGAGTTCGGACCCTATGATGGGAGGCTTCGCGATCCGTCTGCCATCGTCCGGATCGCCGCCGATTTTGGACCGAACCATGCTTTCAGCCCCAGCCAGCTCGAATCATTCGCCCTCTGCCCGTTCCAGTTCTACCAACGCTATGTCCTGGGCCTGAAGGTCGTCGATGAACGGCGGGAACTCGACGAAGACTACGCCGGTCGGGGTAGCCATGTGCATGATGTCCTGGAACAAATCCATCAACAGATCGCCGTGGAAGGCGCCTCCGATCTGATCGAACGACTGGGAGTCCTGATCGAGACCGATATGCGGGTGGAACTGGAGCGGCACGAAGGTGCCGAGGCCGACGTGGCCCAGGTCCTCCGCGAGATCGGGACCCTTCGAACCAACAAAACGCTCTCCCGCTATCATGGCCAGTTCGTGAACTACTTCGGAAAGCAAGGGGAAAAGGTCGAGCCCCACCTGTTCGAGGTCCTTTTTGGTCAGCCCGATAATGAACACTCGAAGCCCTATCTGAGATTGGGCCAGGACGGAGACGAGGTTTTGCTCCAGGGTAAAATCGATCGGATCGACCGAGTCGAGAAGGATGGCAAGCTGCTTTTCCGAGTGATCGACTACAAGACGGGATCCTCTCCATCCGGCAAGGACGTCAAGTCGGGCCTGGCTTCTCAATTGACGCTCTATGCGCTCGCGGTCGAACAGTTGATCTTCCCTTCGGGGGATCAGCAGTTAATCGATGTCGGCTATTGGAGTCTCCCCAAGAACGGCTACAAGAGCGTGAAGCTGGGCGATTGGATCTCTCACCGGGATGAATTGAGAAAATTCGTGGTCGCACTGGTCCGACAGCTCCGTGGAGGAGTTTTCCCGATCGACTCGCGGAAGAAAGATTGCCAGGAGTCGTGCGACTTCCGATCGACCTGCCGAGTGGTCGAGGTCCGGAACTCCGGCAAGTCCTGGGACGAGCGTCCGGAACTGGGGGGCGACGAATGATGGTGCCGTCCCGTGCCCGATTGACGGATGAGCAACGCCGGGCCCTGGCCGTTCGCGAATCCAGCGTCGCCCTTGGCGCGGGGGCTGGGTGCGGTAAGACCACGGTACTATCCGAGCGGTTTCTTCAGGCGATCGATGCGCAAGAGTCGCGGTCGATTGGCCGGATCGTCGCCCTGACCTTCACGAACAAGGCGGCTCGTGAGCTTCGCGAGCGGATCCGGAAAGAGAGCCGGGTACGGCTCGAGACCGGGGGAGACCCGGCACGATGGCAACCCATTATCCGGGGCCTGGTCGCGGCTCGGATCGAGACGTTTCACTCCTTCTGCGGGAAAGTCCTACGCCAGCACTCGATTGAGGCGGGCGTCGATCCCGGCTTTTCCGTCCTGGACGAGTCGATCGCGCTGGCGATCCGGGACGAAGCCCTGGCCAGTTCGCTCCGCGAGCGGCTGTCCGAACGAGATCCGGATCTGATCGAACTTGCCGTCGAGTTTGGCCTAGGGATGGTCCGTCGATCAATCGACGACCTCCTGGGCAATCGCTCGGCCGGGGACATCCGCGATTGGGTCGACAAGTCGCCTCGGGAACTCGTGGATCTCTGGCACAGCAGATGGATCGGCGAGGTCCGTCCCCAACTGATCACCAGTTTCATCGAGACGAATCGCCCTCATCTCGATTTCATCTCCTCCATCGAATTCGACAATGCGAAGATTCGGGAACGTGCCGCCCATCTGATCGACGCCTTCGCTCGGTTTGAGGCTTCACCCGCCCCAGAGTCGATCCTGGGAGAGATCAGCGGGATGGCAAGGGTCCAGGATCTCCCTCGCAAAGGATCCTGGCCGTCGGAGGAGATTTACGAGGCGATCAAGGGCCGTTATAGCGAAATCCGGAAACAGGCCGATAATCTCCTGGAAAACCTCGCCTGGGACGAGCATACGTCGTTTCTCGCGGCAGCTCAGGGGCTCCATTTCGCCCGACTGGCACTGCATGCGCGACAGAAATACGAAGAGGCCAAACGTTCGCGAGGGGGAATCGACAATGATGACCTCCTGCTGTTGACCCGCGATCTCCTCGTCAACGGCCCCAGTTCGGTACGCCTATCACTGTCCGAATCCTTCGACCTAATCCTCGTCGACGAGTTTCAGGACACCGACCCGGTCCAGTCTGAGATCCTGGAGATCCTGGCTGGGCCCGGGATCAAGGACGGAAGGTTGTTCCTCGTCGGGGACTTCAAGCAGTCGATCTATCGATTCCGAGGGGCCAGGCCCGAGCTATTTCGCGACTTTCGCGAGCGGTTTCCGGCGGATGGACGTCTCAACCTGACTGAGAATTTTCGGAGCGTCCCGGCCATCCTCGACTTCGTGAACGCGTTGTTTGCTGAGAGCTTCCCCGAGGTCGGCGAAGCCCTCCGTGCCGGCGGAGACGCAACTTCCGACCCTGATGATTGGCCGGCTGTTGCTATGATCTGGGGACAGACTTCCGACGATCACCCGACACCGGAGAAGCTGGATGCCGATCAACGTCGGAAGGAGGAGGCTCGGCGGATCGCCCGTTACGTCGGGGCGAGACTTCGTGAGGGTTGGATCATCCGGGATAAGGTAAGTCATCAGCGAAGAACAGCAACCCAGGGGGATGTCACCTTCCTGTTCCGATCGCTCTCCGATGCCGCGGCTTACGAGTCGGCCCTGGTTGCCGAAGGACTGGATTATCACGTTGTGGGTGGTTCGGGATTCTTCGCTCAGCAAGAAGTTTTGGACGTGATCAACGTCCTGACCGCGATCGAGGACCCACTCGATTCGGTCTCGATGGTCGGGGCCTTGAGGAGCCCGTTCTTCTCGATCAGCGACGATGCTCTCTACTGGATCGCCACCGAAGTCCTGGGCTCTCCCTACATTGGATTAGAACGGGCCAGCGGATCCTGGCTCGATCGGCTTCACGAGGCCGATCGCCCCCGAGTCGTCCGGGCCCGCCGCCAACTGGCCGAATGGCGAGCGGATAAGGATCGGCTCCCGATTGCCGTTTTGGTCGACCGGATCCTCCACGAGTCGGGATACGAGGCGGCCTTGATTGGGGAGTTCCTGGGCGATCGGAAGCGGGCCAATGCCCGGAAACTCGTCCGAATGGCTCGCCGATTCGACGAGTCGGGGGGCTTCACTCTAGCAGACTTCGTCCAGCGCCTTCGGGCGGACCTCCGCGAAGCGACCAAGGAGACTCAGGCTGCCACCACCGACGAGCAGGGGCAGGTCATCCGCTTGATGTCGATCCATCAGTCCAAAGGGCTGGAATTCCCGATCGTCGTCGTGCCCGACCTCGATCGAAAGCGACCCGGAGAATTGAAGCGGGTGGCCTTCGATGCCAAGCTTGGCCCGGTGGTCAATCCGGTCGTTGATTCCTCCCCGGTCGCGGAAGGGGAAGTGGCCGAGGCGGGAAACAGCCTGGGCTGGACCGTCTATCGTCATCAGGAACGGACCGAAGACGAAGCCGAGGCCCTTCGATTGTTGTATGTCGCCACGACCCGCGCCCGAGATAGCCTGATCCTCTCCTCGGCATCCGATCCCGACCAGGCTCCAACGTCGCCGGCGATGAAATTGCTCGACCGGCGATTTGATCGAAGGTCTGGACTGATTCGTCAGCCCTTGCCCGAGGGTTTCCGAGAGCCCCGGATCGAGATCGTCGATCATCGAGAACGGGAGGGGACCGGAAAATCCGGTAACTTCCGATCACGCCCCCGCCTGCTCGACGTGGCCCGCGCGATCCGCGAAGGCTCCGAGCATCCCCAGACTTCGAGTAGGAAACCGAGGCCCGATCCAGTTCTGGTAGACCTTGATCCGTCCCTGGGCCTACCCTCGACGGCAGGCCGACTGGATCGGCTGATACGCTCGATTCTTGCCGATTCTCGGGCCTTCGAGTCCGGACAATTGACCAGATCTGCCGACCGCTCCGCGAGACTTCAGGATCCGGTCTCTCCATCGAGCCTGGTGGCCGAGGCAGTCAAACGAATCGGGGCCTGGATGACCACCCCACTCGCGAGCGGGATCGCACCAGCGACCGAGGTGCATCGTTCATTCCGCTGGATGATGGGAGAAATCCCGGGAGGCGGGACGACCATCTTCCAGGGTCGGGCGGATTTCATCTATCGAGAGCCATCGGGAGGCATGGCACTCGTGATTCTGAGCGATCCTCTGGCCGATGAACCAACCGAGAGGTTGAGGCTGATGCTCTCGGTCCTCGCGGCGACTCGTGCAAATCTCGGCACGATTCGCCGAGCCTGGCGATCCGGTCTCGGTACTGTTAGCTTGCTCGAGAATTACGATCAGTTCGATGAGGCGCTGATCGAGGAATCGGTTCGGCGGTGGCTTCACGATCGGATTAACGAACCTGCAGATCGGGAGTGACTTCGGCCGAATCGGGTGATTCGAGGGTCGCGGTCCTCGCCGATTCCTGATTCCGGGCGAAGACCAACCATCGGCGTTGGAGTTCGGCATACCCGTCGATGGCGTAGACCTTGCGGAGTTCGGCCTCGAAACCATTCTTTTGCGAGCCCTGGAGGAACTGAATCATCTGGGCGGGGGTCCCCAACTCGACCAGAAATCGCGTCAAGGAGACGCTCTGGGCATAGTAGAGGGCCCAGTATCGCTCGTCGGGATAGTCCATCCCCATGAGAGTGTCGACGGCGAAGAGCCGATTTTCGGCCAGCGGTTGAATCAGGTCGGCGGCACGCCGATCCTGCTCGGTTCGCGGCTCGGACAGGACGGCCAGGCCTTCGTCGGCCCACCGAGGGATTTGCTCGGAAGGAAAGATGTCGGCAAGGATGACGTGGGTAATCTCGTGAGGAAGGACGGCTCGAACCATCGACGGATGATCCGCCCTGAGACTGATCCTTCGGGAGATGATCCGACCAGAATTCATTCCCATCGTAGAAAATCCGGGCGAATCCTCGGGCTGGCCGGTCGCCTGGGCGTAAAGCTTCGCGCTGGGATACAGGTAAACTTCGCAGAGTGGGAGCCAGGGATTGATGGCCAGAGCGTTGGTCCAGTGCTTCGTCTGCTCCAGCCGGGCACTTTCGGCCGCCTGAGCGACTCGTTCGGCCAGGGCTGGATCGGAGTGATAGATCCTGAAATTCTCGGTCTCGCGAGTCTGCCAGCGACCCATGGTGGGAACGCTTCGGGAAGCGACAGGCTTGGTATTCGAGGCGGCCGTGGCTGAAGAAGGGATCGAGGCGGGCCGAACGGGCCTATCGATCGCGGCGGGTTCTTCGGGAGAGGAGGCACGAACGACGGTCTTACCCTTCATCGTCTGCTTACGTCCGGCCAATCGTTCAGACGCTCGGTTTCGGAGGTATTCGGCCACCCAGTTGTTCGGCTTTATGGCACGGATCTGAGCGATCTCTGCGTCGATCTCGGCCCACTCGGCTTCGGTCCGAGGATGCGCATTGATTCGATCGACAATGACGGCGGATCGGCTGTAGGCCCAATGTTCCAGCCGTTCGGACGGCAAACGCTTATTGCGAGCCAGTTCCCCGTAGATTCGCCCAGCCTCGGCATAATTCTTGGCCTGGAATGCAAAATCCCCTGCGGAGAGATCCAGGATCGAGGCCGGTGCCGGCGTATCGACGGGCATCGGTAGGGGTTTCGTGGGCTCGACCTGGGGCTCGCTTTCTGCCGGAACGATCGCGGGCGGGGCAATCCTTGGAGATTCCGCGGCGGATTCGATGACTGGATCGGGTTCCACTGCGTCGGGAATTCTCGGGGTAGGTTGTTCGGGGAGTCTCGCCGGACTTGGCGAGGAGAGCGGTTCGGGCTCGACCGCAGGCTTTACGGAGGTCTTCGACCTGCGATTCAGGATCTTCAGATCTTCCCGATAGATCTCAGCCTCCCGGGTTCGGCCAGCCGCCTGAGCTTGAGTCGCGGCCATTTCATAGGCCTTTTGGAGGAGGTCCATCACCCCCTCGCGAGTCGGGTCGGCCTTGAGGAGAACTCCTTCCAACAGGCCGATCGCCTTCGTGGCTTCGTTGCGGGCGAGACACTGCCTGGCTTCGTCCGTGGCATCGGACGAAAGGCCAAGGGTTGGTCGAGCCAGTCCGAGGGTAGCCACGACCAGGAGGGTCGCGATCTTGTGGCCGTGCATGACGATCCGTGTCCTGCGTAGCGGTCGGAATCGAGTTCGTCGAAGGCGGTGAAACAAGAGTGCCGTACTAGAGTCGTCGGCATTCTCGGCCACGGCCCATCGAGAGGTCGATCCGGCCTCGTCCCCGAAGGTCGTCCATGAGGAGGGAGCCGTCGCAAGACCTTGACCCAACCCGTCCTGGGTGGTGTGCAAGAGCTTGTCTCGATTGATTGGTCAGGAGACGGCGGCGGGAGTATCGTCGAGGTGGTCCGACCGGTCAACCCCGATCCCGGTGGGAGTGATTTTCGATTATTATCGTCGAGTCGAAGGCGCAATCTTGAGGCTTTCCAGACCGACATGGCGGCTCGATTCATGAACAAGCCAGGTCCGGCGGTTTGTCGACATCGGTCCAAGGTGAAGCACAGGGTGAAATTTGCTATTATGGCAAGGAAATAGGCTCGGCCAGGGATCCCTGAAAGACGTCGAAGTTTGGAAAGGTCGGGACCATGAGGATCATCGCCGGCGAGCGTCGCGGCCATAAATTCGACGGCCCGAGCGATCGGGCAACCCGCCCGACCAGTGACATGGTCCGCGAAGCGATCTTCAATATTCTCGGCGAGTCCGTCGAGGAAATGCTGGTGATCGACCTCTTCGCCGGGACCGGAGCCCTCGGTCTGGAGGCCTTGAGCCGAGGGGCGGCGCGGGCCGTGTTCATCGAACGGAATCGCGAGAATCAAGCCCTGATTCGTCGAAATATCGCCACTCTCCGATATGAAGACAGGGCCAGGGTTGTCATGGCCGATGCTTATCGATGGGGCAAATCGTTCGTGGCCGACGACGCGGAGCCCGTCCTCGTGTTCATCGATCCCCCTTACGCCGACTACCAGGACCATCCCGAACGTGTGACTCGGCTCCTCCAGGGCCTGTCCTCATCGCTCCCGGTCGGTTCGATCATCGCATCCGAGTCGAGCCGAAAGCTCGACGATGAGATCCTTCCCGATCGGGACGACTGGGATATCCGGCGCTATGGGGGGACGCAAATCGCGATCCGGACGATCGAAGCCGCCGAGCATTCCGAACAGTGTCCGACCGTCGAAGGGCCGCCTGATGTCCATGACTGATCCGCGCCGAGAGTTCGCCAAGGAGGTCGTCGTAAGACTGAGGGACGCCGGCTTCGAGGCTCTCTGGGCCGGCGGTTGTGTGCGTGATTTGATCCTGGGTCACGAACCATCCGACTTCGACGTTGCCACCGCCGCCACTCCCGAGCAGGTCATGGGCTTGTTTCGCCGGACCGTACCGGTTGGGATCAGCTTCGGCGTAGTCCGTGTCCAGGGACCCGAGGCTGCCGGCGAGGTCGAGGTTGCGACGTTCCGATCGGACGGTGAATATCGGGATGGTCGTCGTCCCGAGAGTGTCCGATTCGGAGATGCTCGGGTCGACGCCGAGCGTAGGGACTTCACGATCAACGGGATGTTCCTCGACCCGATCAGCGGTGAAATCATCGATTTCGTCGGAGGCCGCGCCGACCTAGACGCGGGGATCCTTCGCGCGATCGGCGATCCCGAGGCCCGTTTCGCCGAGGATAAGCTCCGACTTCTGAGGACGGTCCGGTTCGCCGCCCGCTTCAACCTGGCGATCGAACAGCGAACTTACGAGGCTCTCGTCTCCATGACCGACCAGATCGGCATGGTTGCCGCGGAACGAATAGCGCAGGAACTTCGCCGGATGTTGATCCATCCCACGCGGAGCAAGGCGATGGACCTGGCCATGGAGACGGGCCTGATCGCCGCCATTCTCCCCCCACTCGCGAGAGCCAAAGGCTTGTTTCAGGGTAAGCCGGTCCAGCCGCAGGGCGATCTCTGGGATCATACCAAGCTGGTCCTCGACAACCTCCCGGACAACCCTAGCTTCCCTCTCGCCTTCGCAGCATTGCTGCATGACGTGGGCAAGCCGGAGGCCAAAGGCTTCCAGAACGGGCGAATGACTTTCCATAATCATGAACAGATAGGCCGGGCGATCGCCGATCGGCTCTGCAGGGACCTCAGGCTGGCCAACGCCGAGCGCGAACGTGTGTGTTGGCTGGTGGAATTTCATCAATATCTAGGCGAAGCGATGAAGCTGCGCGAGTCCAAATTGAAGAAGATCCTCGCCGAACCAGGGATCGAGGAACTGCTCGCCCTCCATCGAGCCGACGCACTGGCCACGAACGGGGATACCCAACAAGTCGACTATGCCGAACAGTATCTGAGAGACCAGCCGACCGGCCCGATAAACCCACCGCCGATATTGAATGGGCACGACCTGGCCCGGCACGGCCTTCGACCGGGACCGCAAACCAAGCATCACCTGGAGATGGTCCGGGAAGCCCAGCTCGAGCGGTTGGTCCACAGCAAGAAGGATGCTCTGGAATGGCTCGACCGCCAACTGGCAAACCAGGATGTGAAATCGTCTCAGGCCGATCAGCCTTGAAGATTTGACGAGTACAGACCTGGATGATGGCGATCAAGTCGAGGCAGCGTTGGATCTGCCCCGTACCGGAACCTTAACATGCGTGCGGTGCTTCGAGAATGGGGACTCGCTTCAAGGAGATTGGACTCGATGAGTGGATCGAGGCCCATCAATATCAAGAGCGGCCCCATTCTCGCCCGGTGATTGCGATCAACCCTTGGCATCCGGTGGGATGATGCTGGGAAGCTCTAGGCGGCCGCCTCCGGGGCCTTTCAGCATCTGGTGCTTGGCCTGGGTCACTTGTGAGAGTCCGTGAATCTTGATGAAGCCCTGGGCGGCCGAGGAGTCGTACTGGTCGCCTTCCTCGTACGTGGCCAGCTCGTGGCGATAGAGGCTATGCTCGCTCTTTCGGCCCACGATCATCGCATGGCCCTTGAACAACTTGACCCGGGCCACTCCCGAGACATATTGCTGGTTAGAGACCACGAACGCCATGAGGTCCTGATGGAGGGCGCTGAACCAGAGCCCGTTATAGATCAGGTCGGCATATTGCTGACTGACCAGGGTTTTGAAACGCAGCGATTCCTTGGAGAGCGTGAGGAACTCGATCTCTCGATGGGCCTCGTGGAGGACGATCGCGGCCGGGGCCTCGTAGATCTCTCGAGACTTGATCCCGACGAGGCGGTTCTCGATGTGATCGATCCGGCCGACCCCGTGTCGTCCGGCGATCTTGTTCAACTCCTCGATCAACTCGGCACCATCGAGGGGACGACCGTTGAGTGCGATCGGACGCCCTCGTTCGAACTCGATCTCGACTTCCTCCGGCTCATCCGGGGCATTCCGGGGATCGGTCGTCCACTGGAAAGTCTCGGGCGGCGGTTCGACCCAGGGGTCCTCCAGGATACCGGCCTCGATGGATCGTCCCCAGAGATTCTGGTCGGTGCTGAAGATACTCTTCTTGGTGGCCTCGACCTCGATCCCGTGATCGGCGGCGTACTGGAGTTCCTGGGTCCGGGTCCATTTCCACTCGCGGACCGGGGCGATGATCTTCAGGTGAGGGGCGAGAGTCTGGAACGTCACGTCGAAACGGACCTGGTCGTTCCCTTTGCCGGTGCAGCCGTGCGCCACGGCCACCGCCCCATGTTCCTTCGCGACCCGGACCATGAGCTGCGCGATCAAGGGGCGACCCAGGGCTGTCGCGAGGGGGTACTTCCCCTCATAGAGCGCACCGGCCATCAGCGAGGGAAAGGCGAAGAAGTCGACGAACAGATTTCGAGCGTCCTCGGCGATCGCCTCGACGGCCCCGGTCTTGAGGGCCTTCTCGCGAATCGCGTGGATGTCCTGCCCCTGGCCGAGGTCGCACGTATAGGCGATCACGTCGAGGTTATAGGTCTCGTTGATCCACTTGACGGCGACCGATGTGTCGAGCCCGCCGCTGTAAGCTAGAACCACCTTGTCGCGTGCCACGTTCGTTTCCTTGAGGAGATCGAGAGTCGTCTTCGTGAGTAAGAGTTTTCTCCCTCCCGGATGGAAGAGAGACGTCGGAAATCACGACATCGGCAAGTCGAGCTTAGCGGCTATTCGGCCGGAAGGTCGAACGCTTTTCGGAGATATTCGAGGGCTTCCTGACCACGGTCATGTTCGGTAGCGACATTGATCCGGACCTCGCTCGTATTGATCAGGGCGATGTTAATCCCGCCTTCGGCCAGGGCGGCGAACATCCGAGCGGCGACTCCGGTATGCGTCCTCATCCCCACGCCCAGGACCGAGAGCTTGGCGATGGCGGGGTCGACCGAAAGTTTACCGAGCCCGATCTCGGCGGCGGCCTTCGAGGCCCGATCCACCTCGTGACGGGGGACGGTGAACGAGAGGTGAGTATTGCCCTCGGTGCTCACGTTCTGGACGATCATATCGACGAAGACGTCGGCCTCGGCGATCCTCCGAAACACGGATGCCGCATAGCCCGGCTGGTCGGGTACGTCGAGCAAGGTAATCCGAGCCTGATCTTCGTCCAACTCGACTCCCGAGATCACCAGGTCTTCCATCCCCGCGGCATTGGCGGTCGAAGCTTCGGAGCCGGATCCATTCACAGTCGCCGGTTTCCGGCGCGATGCTCGGGTGGCCGACCAGCTGGAATGCTGTGGAGTAGATGGCAAATCCTCGACGGGCCGCTCCAGTCCGAATGCCTTGTGTACGACCCTAAGGGCCTCGGCCGACTCAGTCCGCGCGATCAGGACGCTGATCTTGATCTCGCTGGTCGTGATCATCTGGATGTTGATCCCGGCCTCAGCAAGGGCAGCAAACATCTCGGTGGCCACTCCGGTATGCGTCCGCATACCCAGGCCGACGACGGAGACCT
The DNA here is from genome assembly GCF_051175385.1 of Tundrisphaera lichenicola. GTDB lineage: Bacteria > Planctomycetota > Planctomycetia > Isosphaerales > Isosphaeraceae > Tundrisphaera > Tundrisphaera lichenicola. The sequence goes on from NZ_CP195106.1 coordinate 5,041,845, forward strand.
TGGCGACCTGAGCATCGTGAGTCAGGCCCGAAGCTCCGACCGCGTCTGCCGCCTCTCGGGCCACGACCAGAGTCTGTTCCAGATCATCCTCGGCCACGGTGAAGCTGACTTCGGTCGTCCCGGCCGTGGCGACGTTCTGGACGATCATGTCGACCACGATATTCGCCGAGGCGATCGCCCCGAAAATTCGACGGACCACACCCGGTCGATCGGGAACTCCCAGGATGGTGATCCGCGACTCATCCTTGGCCAGGGCCGCGCCGGTCACGCGGACCCCTAGCCGACGGGCATCCCCTTCGGCGACGATCCACGATCCTTCGTCGGGCTTGAACGAGCTCCGGACGTGGATCGGGACGCCGTACTTCTTGGCGAATTCGATCGATCGAGAGTGCATCACCCCGGCGCCGAGACTGGCCAGTTCGAGCATCTCATCGAAGCTGATCCGGTCGATTTTCCGGGCATCGATCACGACCCGGGGATCGGTCGTATAAACGCCGTCTACGTCCGTGTAGATTTCGCAGGCGTCGGCACCCAGGACGGCGGCCAGGGCCACGGCCGTCGTGTCCGAGCCTCCCCTACCTAGGGTCGTGATGTTGTAGTCATCATCGACGCCCTGGAAGCCGGCGACGATCACGATCTTCCCATCGTTGAGCGCCTGGACCATCCGATCGGTCGAGATGTTTCGGATCCGGGCCTTGGTGTGATAACTATCGGTGACGATACCGATCTGGGCGCCGGTGAAGCTGATCGCGGGGACGCCGAGTGCGTGAATCGCCATGGCCATGAGGGCCACGCTGACCTGCTCGCCGGTGGAGAGCAGCATGTCCATCTCGCGCGAGGGGGGACGTTCGTGGATCTCCTTGGCCAGGACGATCAACTCGTCGGTCGTGTGTCCCCTCGCCGAGACGACCACGAGGACCTTTTCCCCCCGATTGTGGGCCGCGATGGCGCGGCCGGCCGCGGCCAGGATCTTCTTCGAATCGGCGACACTGGTCCCGCCGAACTTCTGAACCAAGAGGGCCACAGGCTAGGCTCCAGCAGTCAACGGACGGATCATGGAGGAAGTTTGGACTCGCCCGGTTCGCCGAGAAATCGCTTCCCAGACCTGGCGTCCTGGTGGTTGAATTATTCGATTTTGAGGAAGGTATTCATCAACTCGAAACCGCGATCGAATAGCGGGCCGGCAGCGGCGAGGGCGGAAACCTCGTCGTACGGATACCCCGATCCGTTGAGCCCCAGACCGGCCATGGCCCAGGGAACCCAGGCTCGGTCGTGGGCCTTGGTTCGGACCAGGGTGGCATGATCGGGCGAGACGAGTATTCGCCCTCCATGGGTTTCGATCGCTCGGCGGATCGGGCCGACAATCTCACGGTCCATTCGCTCCAAGGCCTCAACCTTCGCGTCGGCCCGCCCTTCATGGCTCGCCTCGTCGGGGGCTTCGACGTGGACGCAAACGATGTCGTGGTCCTTCAGGGCTTCGACACCATATCGGCCCTTGGCCGCGTAGTCGGTGTCCAGGTAGCCGGTCGCACCCGGGACGTCGATTCGGTCCCAACCAGCGAGGATACCAACGCCTCGGACGAGGTCGACCGCCGAGATGATCGCACCTTTCAATCCGTGGAGGCCCTGGAATAGGGGGAGATTCGGGGCCATCCCCTGCCCCCAGAGCCAGATCGCATTGGCAGGCGCCTTACCGTGGGCCAGACGCTCGCGATTGATCGGGTGATCGCGAACGACCTCGGCCCCGGAAGCGATCAAATCTCGGAGCAGTTCCGAGCCAGTCCCTCTGGGCAGATAATCGGCAGCGGGTTGGTCGGGCTGATCGTGGGGGGGAGTGGTCCGGGTGTCTTCGGCAAAGGGGGACGGTCTGCCCGCCCCTCGATAGATCATCAGGTTCCGGTAGCTCACACCCGGATGAAACTCGATCTCCGGCCTCCCGAGTCGTTGCTGGAGCGCGTCCATCAGGACCCGCCCTTCCTCGGACGTGATGTGGCCGGCGGTGAAGTCGCTCAGCCGACCATCGCGGATCGTCATCAGGTTGCAGCGGACAGCCCAATCCTCGGGACCGAGTGCAACACCGGCCGCCGCCGCTTCGAGCGGGGCCCGTCCGGTGAAAACCGCTTCAGGGTCATATCCGAAGAGGCTCAGCGTGGCGACGTCGCTCCCGGGGAGGAAGCGATCGGGCACGTTCCTCGATCGGCCCAGGATGCCCGACCGGGCAATGGCGTCCATCTCGGGCGTTCGGGCCGCCTGAAGCGGAGTGAGACCGCCGAGCGACTCGATTGGTTCGTCGGCGGCCCCATCGGGAATCACAATCGCGAATTTGTGCGGCATGGCGGCGCTGGCTTCTCTTCGTCGTGGTCGGATGCGGGACAGGATTCGAGTCGAAGCTCGGTTCGGTCGCGCGGTCGATTTTCATCTTAACGGGTGCCGACCGTGGATTTAAGGGCATTCATCCACGGACCTTTCACGACTCCTCCACTCCAAGGCAGACGCTCGGGGCGGCGACGACGTCGAGTCGATCGATCTCGACCAAGGCTGCTTTCAGATGAGCCTCGACGGCCAGATGAGTCATCATGACCAGAGGGACCGGCGCATCGGGCGGGGCGTCATCCCCGGGATCGTGCTGGATCATACTGGCAATACTGATCTTATGCTCGCCCAGGACCCGGGCAATCGCGGCGATCACGCCGGGACGATCCGCGATCGTATATCGGAGATAGTAGCGGCTTCGGACCCGATCACTCGATAGCAGGACCGGGGCATCCCCCTGGCCGGACCAAAGTTTCAAGGCGCGGAAGGTCAAACCGGCTCGACCCACGATGACGTCGATGATATCGCCTACGACCGCCGAGGCCGTTGGCATGGCCCCTGCCCCTCGTCCATAAAACAAGGTGTCGCCCACCGCGTCGCCGACCACCCGGACCGCGTTGTAAGGCCCCCGGACATCTGCTAGAGGAGTTCCGCGACGGACCAGGCTCGGAGCGACACGAAGCTCCAGGCCCTCGGAGGACAGCTTGGCCAGGGCGAGTAGCTTGACGACGTAACCCAGCTCTGCAGCATAGGTAATGTCCGCAGGTTGGAGCCTGTCAATTCCTTCACGAGGAATCTCGGAGGTCTTCACACCGGAACCGAAGGCGAGCTGTGCCAGGACGGCCAATTTGTGAGCGGTGTCGGTCCCGTCCACATCCATGGTCGGATCGGCTTCGGCGTAACCAAGTTCCTGTGCCCTGGCCAAGGCGGAGCCATAAGACAGTCCGTCGCTCGTCATTGAGGTGAGGATGAAGTTACAGGTTCCGTTAACGATCGCCGCCAGCGACTGGACCTGATTTGCCGCCAGTCCGACCCCGATGGCTTGAATGATCGGGATACCGCCTCCGACGCTCCCCTCGAACGCGATCGCTCGTCCATACTTCCGAGCCTGGGCAAACAGTTCGGGTCCATGCTCGGCCAACATCGCCTTATTGGCGGTTACGACATCCTTGCCGGCTTCGAGAGCTTCCAACAAGTAACCGAGCGTCGGTTGGGTCCCTCCCATGAGCTCGACGACAATCGAGATTTCGGGGTCGTCCAGGACCTTGCGAACGTCTTGGACAATCTTGCGAGGATCGAGCGAGGTTGACCGGGATCGATCCGGGTCGCGGACCACTGCGCACTTCACCTCGACCCGTCGACCCGACCTTCGGGCGATCCGTTCCCCCTGCTCTTCCAGCAACCGAACCACACCCGACCCGACCGTCCCCAGGCCCAGCAATCCGACCGCGACACGTTCCATCCCGCCCCCTCGATTTCGCCGTCAAGATTCAAGAAACCGGTTCGCATCCCATCAAATCAGCGAGCAGACGAAGGAATTCGTCAGGACCGACTGGTCGAACCAGCCCTCAGCTACGGCGATTTCGACATGGTAAAGCACTTCGGAAGATTGTTCGATCGCAATCCCATTCAGATCGAGAAATGTTAACTCCGAAGCCAGGCAAGCCCAATTCATGATTTGTGATCGAATCGCGGTAATCGAGATACGCCTTCGAAACGCTTCTTCTACCGATCGAGCCAAAGTTCGAGCTGATCGAAGATCTTGTCTCTTCGCTCAAAGGATGGCCAGCGCTCCCCGTGTCACCCCATACTTGCCGGTGGCCTTGAGGTCGCGCCAGAGGAGTTTCGGGTCTCGAAGGCCAGTCAGGGCATCGGCATAAAGTCCGATGGTCCGGGAAACTGCTTCGGGAGAGTCGTCGAGAAACTCGATCCGAAGATGTCCAGCCCCTCGCCCGATCAGCCGAGGGAGATATTCCGCGGCGGTTTGGGGGACCGCGTTGAATAGAGTATTCCGACAGCCGACATCGGCCTTGAGTGGGTGATCCATCCCGACTCGATCACGGAGCTTGACGTCGTGATGATCGCAGGGACGTCCGCAATTTGTCTTGTCGGTCCCCGGCGAAAGGAAAGCGCAGAAGACGCAATGCTCCATGTGAAACATGGGAATTTGCTGGTGAATGACGATCTCGAGCCAGTTCGGCGGGACCGCCTGGAGGAGGTCGTCGAGTTGCTCGAAGCTAAGGTCATACGAGGCTGTGACCCTCTTTGCCCCACGCCCCTGATAGTAGGCGACCGCTAGTTCATTAGCCGCGTTGAGGGCAAAATCCGCCACGAAGGGGATCCCGTGATCGACGCAATAAAGGAGCCCGCCGGCATTCCGGATGAGCATCCCGTCGGCCCCCTGGTTGGCCAGATATCGAAAGATGTTGGACTCTCCCGGCTTCTGAATCCTGGGAGTTGCCAGGTAGATCGTCACTCCCGGAACCGCCTTCGACGCGGAGACGGCTTCCTTGTACCCCTTGATTTCTTGATAATCGGCGTAGATCGTCCGGATCCCGGCCGCAATCGCCGCCTCGATCTGGCCGGTCGTTCGACAGAGTGCTGATAACTGGGGATTCGCTTCGATTCCTGGAAATTTGGGTATCGACGGTCGAAGTTCGGGGAGTACGGGAGAGTCGGAGATGGCTCGCTGCTTCTTCGGTGGTGATGCGTCAAGTTGATCAACCAGTTCTCGACGGAGAGCGTTCAGAACGCTCCTCGGGACCATCGGCTCCCCTTCGATCTCGGCTTCGAAGGCGGCTAGCTTGTAGATCGATCCACCCAGACGACCTACCTGGACATGGAGGTCTTCCCGCGTCGCGGGCCGGTTCTCGGCGCGAGCCATCGGCGATTCGGTGAACACCTCGGCACACGCCCCATTGGAAGCCTGGCCCATCAATCGAAGAGGCTCGCCGACCACGGCTCGAAGCTTGAGATTCAGGAAGACCTTGCGATGAGGAGGACCCTCGAACGACTGCCGAAGTCGGCGAGTCAACTCCGGATCATCGGTCTTCCAGGCCCGCTGGCCGGGCCGGACTTGGCGGAGATCCATATCTCGACGGCCGAAGCCCAGTTCCGCCATGCCGGCTAGAAGTCCCTCCGGACCGACTGGGGTCTGGTTTCGGTCGGGTCGTCTCGGGTCGACGCGGGCCACTTCGTAGATTCGCCCCCCCTGCTCAGGGAGGTGGGTCTCTTCGTCACCATCGAAGACTAACCCGTCGCCTGGTTTCACGGGAGCGGCCAGGTCGATCCGAACTCGCGAGCCCACGACCGAGGCAACCTCGCCGACGAAGACTCCTCTTTTCTTGGCATAGTCGCCCCGGACGAGTACCTTGTGATTATTTCCATCGAAGAAGCCGTGACTGAACCCTCGGGAGAAGGAAAGCTCCATCTCCTGAATTTCTCGACGCTCGAAGGCGAAGGTTCTTCCGGCAACGGCCTCGTCGATCGCTTTCCGGTAGTGGCGGGTGATGTTCGCCACATATTCGGGAGTCTTCAGCCGACCCTCGATCTTCAAGCTGGCGACGCCTAGCTTGACCAGTTGAGGGATGAGATCGAATGCGGCAAGGTCTTGCGGACTCAGGAGGTACTTGATGTCGCGTAGATCCTGAAGCACGCCATCGGAAACGATCTCATAAGGAAGGCGGCAGGCCTGGGCACACTCGCCACGATTGGCCGATCGTCCACCGAGAGCTTCGCTCGTCAGGCATTGTCCGGAATAGGCGACACAGAGTGCCCCGTGGACGAATACCTCGATTGGAAGCTCCGACTCCTCGCGAATTCGGGCGATTTCCCTAAGAGAAAGTTCTCGGGCGAGGATGACTCTCGAACAGCCGAGTTCGCGGGCCAGTCGGACGCCTTCAGCTCCGGTGACCGACATCTGGGTCGAGGCGTGAATTTCGAGGTCGGGTGTTACCGCCCGGATCAGTCGGGCTAAACCGACGTCCTGGACGATCAGGGCATCGACCCCCGACTCGGCCACTTGTCGGATTGTAGCCTCAAGATCGGCCAGTTCTCCGGGGAAGGCTAGGGTGTTGAGCGTGACGTAACCCTTGACGCCTCGCCGATGGAGAAGGGTCATGACCTCGGGTAGCTCGGAGGGATCGAAATTCACGGCCCGTGCCCGGGCATTATGTCCCCTGAGTCCGAAATAAATCGCGTCGGCCCCGTTCTCGATCGCCGCGATTAGGCATGTCCTGTCACCGGCCGGGGCGAGCAATTCGGGCGAGGTGAGGCCCGGTAGCGATTCGATCGAGGTCACTTCAGCGGTGGACAAGGGAGGGCCTTCCGGGACGGAGTCGATCGAAGCGGTTCATCAACTTTTATTATCCGGGTGGGGGGACTCCGGGACAAGTCGATCTGGAATCGTCGCCGCCAGGAGTGGTTTCTCGATTGGCCGGAAATTCGACGTTGACAGCCCGACCAGTCGCGGTTTTAATCACCACCGCTCCGCACCGGTACACCGAAGACGGTGGACCGGATGTCAGATCCGACGCTCCCTCAGGGATTGAGGGGGGCAGCGTTAGAGGAGCAGGTAACAACGGAACGGATTCCGGATGGCCCACACACCCATCTTGGACGACACCCTCGATTGACCCGATGTCCAATCGACCCGATTCTCCCGGATCGGAGTTCCTGAGTCGCCTCGTCGTCAGAACCGCCTTTGATTGACCTCGAACTTCCGGCGCCCGGAGGGCGTTCCCTCGGTACCTCGTGGATCGTCCACGCGATTGGCCGAGTCCGGATCAGTTCGGATGAGTCGGACCATTTGTCTTCGCGCCGAGTTTCGCAGCTTACCGTCGGCGAGAGCCCTCACCCGGGCAAGAACCGTTCGACGGCTGGTTACAAGGATGAACCTCCCATGCAACGGATGCTCCGCCCCGCCCTGACTATCGGACTGATTCTGCTCTCCTTCTCGACGAAGGCGCACTCCTCGCTGATCCGGCCCAACGATACCCGGGCCTATCCCGACATCACGGCCTTTGCCAACGGATTTCAGACCTACAGTTACAATCCGGCCTCGAATTCCGGAGTCTTTCAACTCTCGAACGTCCCGTTCTGGATCACTCAGGGTAAGGCGGCGGACGGGACCTTCGACGAATCGGGCGTCGCACCGACCGACGATAACATGAAAATTCAGACCGTCACGGCGGTCCTCGACTCCAATGGCAACCTGATCGACAGCCCGCTGAATAACTTCCAACTCTTCGGGAAGGTCGTGGTTGGTGGCCAGACCTATAGCGGACTTCTGCTCTCGGGCACCCCGACGGGATTCGGGTCGCTCTCGCTCAAGCCCGGCACCTCGAACGAAGACATCTACGACATGACCCTGAAGATCACGGGAGGATCGATGGCCTCGCTCTACGGTCAAGACGCGTATATTCGCGTCACGACCGAAGCGAACAGCTCGTTCAATGGGGTGTTCAACAGCGACTTCTCCAGTGAGAAGGTGCTGACGAACGTCCACCCGATCTCTTCGATTATCCCGAGCCCGATTCCCGAGCCAACCGCCCTGGTGGTCTTCCTTGCCTGCGGCGCGGGATTGTTCTATCGGGGTCGGCGTCGAATCGCCTTGCAAGATCTGGAAGCCTGATCGACCCTATCGTAGTCATTCCGAAATCGAATCCCTCGCCCGGACTAGTTCCGGGCGATCCCGATTCGCCTTAAGGAATAGGCCTGGAATAACTTCCCGGTCTCACCTCGGCACGGGCACGGTCCTGTAGTTCCACGTCGGCAGGAACTCGTCGAAGTTGATCCTCTGATCGACTCCTTGAACCCCGGCGACATAGCACTGGAGATAAAGGGTGTTTGCGGGTGCCACTGGCCTTTGCCAGTGTCCGGGCCGGGAAGAGCACTGGAAAGCCTTTGGCACCCGCAAATATTCCCGCGCGCTAACGCCGGCGTCGCCGAACCGCCAGCGATAACAGCCCGCCGACGCCCATCAGCGCCAAAGTCGAGGGCTCCGGTACCGGGTTGATCGACAGCGGGTTTCCCAGCACGTTGAAGGCAACATCGTAGTTATTGAAACTAAGCTGCATGGTCCCGGCCGGGCCGTCCTGGTAGGCCACCTTGTTCCCCGTCAAATAGTCGGAGAATTCCCAAGTCCACACAACATTCGTCGTCGGGTCGCTCTCGACCACCGACAGCCAGGTCTTCGCCCCGGCCACGATGCTCAACGGCGCCGCTAGTGCAACCTCGTATGTGAACACCGGGTAATTCAGATTGGGGGAGATCCCGATCTGCGTGCCCGTCAGGGAGAAGTCCTGGCCCATCAGGAGCTCGCCTGGAAGCCCCCCCTGGTCGGCATACAGCCCGACGAAGAAGCTCACGGGCCCCGTCGTCAGAACGGTCGTCTGCTGGTAGACCCCGCTCCACTGCAGCCCGGTGATCTGGGCCCCCGTCGCCAGCGTGAAGTCATCATAAATCACCTGATCGCCGGCGTTACTGTTGAGCCCGGGCATGAAAGAGTCAGAGCCGAGCCGGGGCTGCTCGTACAGGACGTCTGCCCCAGCATCCGTCGCGCTTAGGCCGATCATCAGTCCGGCACAGGCTAGTGCCGCACGCCATCCTGAAAGGGTCCCCATCGTCATGGTCTCTCCGAGTTGATACACCACGTCCGCCGCTTGACAGTTCGGCCGAACGCCGCTATTGCAAAGCATATGGTCAGTTGCGTCAAGGCGCGCGGAGTGTCCCGTTGCCGCAGTGCACCATCCAGGACTCGGTCGGGGTCGTTCGGCAGTACTTCCGGAATCTGGGGTGTCGAGTCTTTCGGGCGCCGGGTGCCACTGGCTGTGTCGGTGTCCGCACATTGAAGAGCACCGGCACAGCCAGTGGCACCCGGCGACGTTTCGTTGGCCGGGTGGTAATTCCCCCTCATCCTGCCTTGGGCCACCTCTTCCTTCAGGGGAGAAGGCTTGCGAGACGAGCCCTATCTGCAGGCCAATCCGACCTCAAGCCACCCCGCCCCGCATCCGACTATCCCCCCGCCCCGCCCGGATCAGCGCAAACCCGACCGTTAGGAAGACGACCCCGCTGACCAGGAACGCGATGTCGTAAGTTAGGTGGTCGGGGCGCTCGACGACTTGGTGGATGTTGAGGATGTGGTGGTCGATGACCCCCTCGACCCCGTTGAACACGCCCCAGCTCGCGACCAGCGAGCCGACGAACGTGCGCCCGAGCACGGCACGTCCGGCCGTCCCCCAGCCCGTCTAACATCGGGAAGTTATTCCCGGCCTTTTCCGAAGCTCCTCCACAACCCAATCTCAGTCCGCAAGGAACGTGGCCGAGAGTTTGCCGAGGGCTTCGTTCTCGATCTGCCGGACTCGCTCGCGGGTCAGACCCAATGATTCTCCGATTTCTTTCAGAGTTTTCGGTGGCGCGTCGTTCAGCCCGAATCGCATCCGGAGGACTGTTGCTTCTCGCTTGTCCATCTCCTCGAGCCGGTGCATGACGAGCTTGAGGTTATCCGCCTCGACCATCACCACGTCAGGAGCCTTGACCCGCTCGTCCATCAACATCTCGCCCAGACTCCAGCCGTTCTCGGGCTGATCGCTCTGCGGGACGAGGTTGTAGACCTTGATGGCCTTCTTGACGATGGCCAGCTTCTTCTTGGGAAGCTCGAGGGCTTTCGCGATCTCGTCTACGGTGGCGGGCCGTTTCAGTTGATCTTGAAGGTCGGCGGCCATCCGACGCCATTTGCAGAGCAACTCGACCATGTAGGCCGGGATCCGGATCGGCTTGGCCGTATTGACCAGCGCCCGCTTGATCGACTGCTTGATCCAGTAGCTGGCGTAGGTACTGAATCGGGTCCCGACATTGGGGTCGAAACCTTCGACGGCCCTGAGAAGCCCCAGGTTTCCTTCCTCGATCAGGTCCTGGAGGGCCAGGCCCTTACCGACATAGCCCCTGGCGATGTTCACGACGAGCCGAAGATTGGCTCGGACCATTCGATCACGGGCCGCTCGGTCTCCTTCGGCGATCCTTCGGGCGAGCATCTTTTCCTCGTCCGCGTTCAGGAGCGCCGTCTCGTTGATCTCCCTGAGGTAGGTTTCCAGGGGACTCTGCACCGTGTCTCGGCGGTGTCGGCGTATACGGGCCATGTAGATCCTCGTCGTCGGTCGTTCGGGAGTGGGTCCGCCCCGGGGGGGATGAATTGATCTGGCCAGACCGGGGTTCGGGGGCGTTCCCCGTCGCTCAAAAGCGAGCCGTCCGCTCCACGTCGGGCCGCATGATCCGTGATAGATGACGACACACCGAGTCCGACGGCCTCCGCCGCCACTACCGGTATCTCTGAACTCCGGAGAGATCGGGAGAGTGATCGAGATGCGTGTTCCGAGAAATCAGAGCATCCCTCCTGGCGGAAGGGGCCATCTCAATCAGAAGGCCCAGGGCGGGCACACGTCTCTCTCCCAATGCCATTGGATATCGGAAGTAAAGGCGGGGAACTTAAGTAGGTCTGGAGATATGGGAGTTGTAGCTTATTTGAGTAATATGCCGAATATCGCGATCGCGCCGATTAGGGCGACTGAGCAGGAAGGTGCATGACAAAATCATCGAACCAAAACGGAACGACCCCTCGTTCCCCATGCTGGGAGTGGAGGTCGTCCCGATTCCTCGCGACAACTTGAGGAGAAATTTTCCCGATCTCTATCAAGAGATTCGACTTCGATCGATATTATTTCGGCGAAACTAGCCGACGATCGATTTTCTGAAACTCAACCACGATTATGGACATCTAGAAAATGTCCTCAGGGTGAGGGGACTTCGATTCGACCTAATCCAGGCATCTTCCCGGCCGTGGTCGCCCCAATACTGCTTGAGGAAAACGAGGGCCATGCTCGGAGTGGATCACTAGATGGACATCCGCAGCCCGGCCCTTCAGGACCATTTCCCTCAAGCCATCATCTCGCTCTCCGGGCTCTCGCGCAACACCTCTCGCATGGACACGCCCGGCCTCTCCAAGTCGACCCCTTCAAGGAGAATCTCTGCGGCCGCCGCGCCGAGCACCCGCTCTCGATCGTCAGCCTCCTGGAGGAGAACTGGCCGATGGGCGACCATATCTCGGACGGGAATGTCCGAACTTTCCTCGCAAGGAGCTGCAGTCCATCTATGTTGATTCAGGGTTTGGAGCGACTCGACAACCCGGCTCTCGGAAATGCAGTCATCACGAACCTTGAGGAGTCCACCCCGGTATTTCCCGGAATTCAGGGCTTCGGTGAGTCTTTAAGCTTCTTCACTTCGGGTTCCGGCACCGTCGATACCTTGCCCTCATCACCATTCAAGATGGAGAGTTCGAGCTTGGCTCGAGTGCAAAGATCGGCCACCTCCGGATAGGCATCGAACCGGGTTAGTATATCGTTCAGAATCTCACGAGCATATTTTTGGGCTGTTTCATTATTCGCCAATTGATCGGGAATTGCCGCCTTTTCCAGGAGTCCAATCACGGTCTCGCGCCTGAGCCGGATCGCCGTCGCAAGTTCATCGGCTCTGGACTGGGCCAACAAGATCCAACCTCGATTCTCGCGACCTTCCCCTGTCAGTTGCTTGGCCATATCACGCCAGAGCACTTCCGCATCACCATCGTGATGGCGCTTGACGGCGGCTGTGGCCTCCTCGAATGTGTGTACGTAGAGGGCTTCCGCCTCATTTTTTGGTTTGCTGAATGCGGCCAGATTCGGTTTCTCGAGGATCTCGGCGCGTCGCTGGATGTCCCGGAGGTCGAGTCGATCCCGCCAGGCCTCGGTCTGCTCCTTGTAAGCGTGAAGCGGGAAGCGAGTTTCCAAAGGATCGAGATACTCATCTCGGGCCCGAACCCAATCGAGGGGATCGTCCGAGGCCATGAGCGACTCGGCTTTCCGGTAAAGGTAATTCGCGCCGGGAGGCCAGGCCAGGTAGGCGATCGTACCGGAGACCAGGACCAAGCCCGCCAGCAAACCGATCGTTTCAAGCCGAATCCCGAACCTCGACTGCTTGATCTTCTTCTTGATGCGGGTCGGTCGAGGTCCGACCGAGTCGGTAAGGATCTCGGCTCGCTGGGGCATCGAGGCGGCTGTGCCGGGCTCGGGCCAGACCATCGGGATCGATACCTTCTTGTTCGCCTTCTCCAGGAGACCTCGGAGGATCTGACCGACGGCCGTGGCATCCCAGGGTCGATCGGTGGGCGATTTGGCCATGAGGCTGACGACGAGGTCGTCGAGGGCCTTGGGAATTTCCTCGACCTTGCGACTGGGCCGTGGAGGAGGCTCGTTGATGTGCATGTGCATCATCACCACCGCCGACGAGCCGCTAAATGGAGTATCGCCCGTGAGCATCTGATAGAAGACAGCCCCGAGGGCGTAAAGATCGGTCTTATGGCTGATCTCGGGCGTCCCTCGGATCTGCTCGGGGGCCATATAGGCCGCAGTTCCGAGCGTCCTGCCCGTCCCCGTAAGGGCAGTCCGGTCAAGAACCTTCGCAATTCCGAAATCGGCGAGCTTGAGCTGACCCCTGTCGTTGAGCATCAAGTTGGACGGCTTGAGGTCGCGGTGAAAGACGCCCCGGTCGTGGGCATATTGCAGGGCGTCGCAGAGCTGGACCCCGAGTTCCGCGACCTTTCGCCAGGGGAATACCCCCTTATCGCGCAGGACTTTATCGAGTGTCGGCCCAGAGACGTACTCCATCGCGTAGTAATACGTCCCGGCGGATCGACCTCTGGCGATATATCGGACGATATTGGGGTGTCGGAACTGCTCCAGGATCTCGGCCTCGCGTTCGAAACGCTGGAAGGCCTTCCCTTTACCGATCTGATCGGCGGCGATGACCTTGATGGCCACCTTTCGCTCTTTCCCTTCCTGAACCCCTCGATAGACAACGCCCATCGCGCCGGAGCCCAGTTCGGCCTCGATCCGGAATGATCCCAGTTTCTGGCCGATCATGGTCACTTCCTTGGGAGCATTCGGCGACGACGGATGGCGTGAATCGGGCTCGGAGGTGAATTTCCCTAACCCAATTGCCTCTTGACCGTTCCCGTTAGGATTCGGGGAAATTCCAATTTCAAGAGTTCTGATCCAAGATCAGAACTCGCAACCGGAGATCTTTCTCATCCGAGCGAGACGGCCTTCTAGGAGCGTGGCATCTGGCATGACAAACCGCCCGCAGCCGGCAAATAACTATTCTGGACGTAATCCATGACCATCCGATCGGCATTGAACCGCCAGGCCAGCGACCGGAGAGCTGACTTTTGCCGGGCGATCCACCCTCGCGGAAGGCCGAACGAGTCGCGATCGTAGAAGAGGGGTACAACCTCGTTGGTCAAGGTCGCTATCAACGAATTGTGATCTCGCTCATCCTGCACTGAGGGGACCGAGTGCGACAATCCCGTGCCGATGGCGAACCCATTCGTTCCATCATAGGCCTCGGCCCACCAGCCGTCGAGGATCGAGAAGTTCAACGCTCCATTGAGCAATGCCTTCTCACCGGATGTGCCGCTAGCTTCCTGGGGCCGTCGCGGATTGTTGAGCCAGACGTCAACTCCCTGGACGAGGTGCCGAGCGACGTTCATGTCGTAGTCTTCGACGAAAACCAGCTTCTGTTCAAGCCGCGCGTCGCGGGTCAGCTTGACGATGCCCTGGATTAGCTCCTTGCCGAAGTGGTCTTCGGGGTGGGCCTTCCCCGCGAAGATGAACTGGATCGGCCGAGCTGAGCCGTTGACCAACTCGACCAGCCGCTCGACATCCTTCAGGACCAGTCCGGCCCGCTTGTAAGTGGCAAATCGTCGGGCGAAGCCGATGGTCAGCGTGTCGAGCCCGAGAGCGGTCGAGGCCCGATAGATCGCCTCTTGCCCCTCACCTCGACGAGTGGCCTGCGCGACCAACCTCCGTCGCACGAACTCGATGAGCGCGGCTTTGAGAACCTGCTGAGTTTCCCAGAACTCGGCGTCGTCGATATCCTTGATATTGGCCCAAATCTCAGGATCGCTCATCGATCGAAGCCAGGCCGGTCCGAGATGTCGATCGAAGAGTTGGTGCATCTGGGGTGCGACCCAACTGCGGACATGGACCCCGTTGGTGATGTGCCCGATCGGGACTTCTTCTTCCGTCCGATTGGGATAGAGCGGATGCCACATCTGTCGAGAGACCTGGCCATGAAGGGCACTCACGCCATTCGCGTGTCGGTCGAGCTTCAGGGCCAGGACCGTCATGCAGAATGGCTCATTGGTATCGGTGGTATGCACCCGACCCAGGCCCATGAAATCGTCATAGGAGAGATGGAGCGACTCGCGGAGTTTGCCCAGGTGCTCCTCGACGAGTGCTGCGGGGAATCGGTCGTGACCGGCGGCCACCGGGGTATGCGTGGTGAATACGGTCATCTTGGCGACGTCGCGAGCCGCCTCGCCGAAAGGCAAACCTTCAGAATCCATCAGCGACCGAATCATCTCGAGTCCGGCGAACGCGCTATGGCCTTCGTTCAAGTGAAGGACGGAAGGATTGATGCCGAATGCCTTGACTGCCTTGACTCCACCAACACCGAGCAGCAGTTCCTGCCGGATTCGGACCCGGGCATCTCCACCATAGAGCCGAGAGGTCAGCGCCCGATCTGATTCGGAATTCTCATCGACCTTCGAATCGAGTAGGAGGAGCGAGGTCCGACCCACCCAGGCCCTCCAGACCCTGGCGTGAAGGACGCCCACGCCGGTCTCGATCGAGATCCGGATCGGGACTCCGTCCGGCCCTCGTGCTGGCTCGATCGGTAGTAGGTCGGGGTTGTTGTTCGAGTAGGTTTCTTGTTGCCAACCCGCAGCATCGAGCGACTGACGAAAATACCCTTCCGCATACAGGAGTCCGATACCGATGAGAGGGATCCCGAGGTCGCTGGCACTCTTCAGGTGATCGCCCGCCAGGACTCCCAACCCTCCCGAATAGATCGGCAAGCTTTCGTGGAGTCCAAACTCGGCGGAGAAGTAGGCCACCGGGCGGGCTCGGAGAGGGGAGGCGTGGACCAGCCCCCAGGAATCGGTATTTTTAAGGTATTCGGAAAGTCGACGAAATGCGTAATCGACCCGCGAGTGAAGAGCTCCGGCATCGGTCAAACGCTGGAAGTCTTCGGGGGGAATCTTCTTGAGAAATTCGATCGGGTTGTGATCGGTGGCACGCCAGAGAACCGGGTCGAGTTCGCGGAACAAGCTGACGACATTGGGCTGCCAGGTCCACCAGAGGTTGCGGGCGAGTTCTCGTAGCTTGTCCTCGACTTTCGCCTGTCCGACCATGCCGTTTCCCCAATATCAATGATGAAAGGCCAACCGACCGGCCAAGTCACGCCAATCGCTCGTGGACTCAAGCCGGATAGTATGGCGAGTTTCGTCGAAATTGCCAGACCTTGCCTCTTCGCGTGAAGTGGCAACTCGGTGCTCGGCTCATCATTAGAGTAGAACCCACATGGCAGGTATGCCTCGTGGAAGATCAGGCAGATAATCCGGATCGTGATAGCCGAGAGGTCGAGTGTCGTTCGGCGGATCGAGCGGCGAGGACGTCGGATGAACGAAGCAGGGCGCGACCCAGAGGCCCTCCATCGGCTCAAGATCCATGAGCAAACGAACGAGTCGAACGTCGGATATTGGTCGAATCCGGAGGTAGGGATGCCTCGTCTTTCGATCGCGAGCTAGTGAAAGAACAGGTTCTTGCAAGGCGGAGATCGTGTGTAATCGCGCTTGATTCGGAGGAAGAATGAATGGCTCAAGAATTGCACTGTCTGGTCAATCGCGCCTGAGTAGTCGAATTCAACTCTGATTTCAGATGGCGATGTGGAGTGAAACAACCATGGCCAGAAACGAGCCTGGGCTTCTTGGGGCGGTGTCCGCGGCGACCACAAATCTCGATCCTGTGGTCGCTTCGAATTCATCCGGTGAAACACCAGTCGATCCATCCGGAAATTTCAGGGAACCCGAGCCTCTCTATCCCCAAGGCGTCCCGAATCCACAAGGGACCGTGACGCCGACGATCCAAAGAGATGCGCCCATGTCACAATCCAATCTGGCCGGAAATTCAGAGAACCATGGCGAATCGGGCGTCGAGGGAGAGGTCTTGGTCTGGGAAACCACCTACTCGATGAAGAATTTCGTCGGGCGTATCGTCGGCATGACGCTCTTGTCGCTCGCCTGGACCGCGTTCGCGATTTATACCTGGGGGATGGGTCACGAGAATCATTCCTCATTGACCTGGGCCGCCGGAGCGCTCCTGGCAATTCTCTGGGTGTCTCTCATGACTCGCCTTCTGAGAGCCCGCTTCAGCCATTATTACCGACTCACGAACCGGCGACTGTTCGTCTCAACCGGGATCTTCAATCGCCGACGCGACATGATGGAATTGTTGAGTGTGAAGGATGTCTTCACCCGACAGCAAAGTTTGACGGATCGATGGCTCGAACTCGGAACCGTCGTTGTTGTGCCGAACGAGAAGGAAACTCCCACCTTTTATCTACCGGGCGTCGAAGACCCGAAGCAGGTCATGGATCTCATCTGGCATCAGTCGCGAACGGAACGCGATCATCGGACGATCAAGGTCGACAGCGTGTAGAAAGCTCCATGAAGCTTCGAGAGGGTTGCCCGGATCGGTCGCTCCTCTTAGACTGAATGCGTCTCGTAACCAGGAAGTTGTCGAGGATCACCGACGCATGCCTACCGTGACCGTTGAGGGCGAGAAGTCGTTCGAGGTTGAGGCTGGGACGAAACTCGTCCTCGCCATCGAAGACTCGGGAATTGACATCCTCCACAAATGTGGCGGTAACGCCCGATGCACCACCTGCCGTGTCCAGGTACTCGCGGGTGATCTCGCGCCTCTGGGCGATCTGGAGCGGGAGCGACTGGCCCGGGAGGCATCTTTTGGCCCAGATATCCGGCTTTCTTGCCAGGTGAGGGTCGAGTCCGACCTGACGATCCGGGTGCTCGGGCGTGTCGGAGATTCCGGGATTCCCGCCGGTGCCAGGCCGATCGACTGATTAAGTCGATGCGACCTTCTGGCAGCTTGAGTCATGCGGCATGGAACGGAAACGGCGACCTTTAAGGTCGCCGGAAACGTTTATCGACCTTGATTCTAGCCCTCGCCCGATCTATCCGAGACGAGAAAACCTGATTCATACAGGATCAACGCTGGGCTTCGCTGCACTTCTTGCAACGGAAGGCCCGCTTCCGGATCGATCCCCCGCAACGCTTGCAGGTATGATTCTTGGATTGACGACTCTTCTTTTTGCGGGGTCGAAATGGCACGAGTCACCTCGAAGAACTAAATCGTTAAAGCCTCGACCACCAGGCCAAGGCGTATACTATTTAGAGTAACTTAACGGGGTGTGGGCTGGCCATAGGAATTGGAGCCCCCGACTCGGATTCTTGCGGAGCTATCTCCCGAATGCTCGACGCACTTGTCATTGCCCCGCATCCGGACGATGCGGAACTCGGAATGGGAGGAACGATCGTCCGCCTAATTCATCAAGGGTGGAAGGTCGGAATTCTCGACCTGACCAGCGGAGAGCCCACGCCACTCGGAACACTTGAGATCCGAGCGAAAGAGACCGCCGAAGCCACACAGATCCTTGGCGTTTCCTGGCGGAGGAACCTGGGCCTGCCCAATCGTAATTTGGAACCCTCCCTGCTCCATCGCCGGGCTCTCGCGAGTGTCTTTCGGGAAGTCCGACCACGGCTCCTATTCGCCCCATTTTGGGAAGATGCCCACCCTGACCACACGGCCGCTACCAAGCTTGTGGAGGACGCAAAGTTTTGGAGTAAACTCTCTAAGAGCGACATCCCCGGAGAGCCATTCCACCCATCTCGCATCCTCTACTATTTCAGTGTGCATTTGCGGATCGTGGAGCGACCGAGCTTCCTCGTTGACATCTCCGACCAGATCGAACGAAAACTCGATTCGATGAAAGCTTACCGATCCCAACTCGTCGACAATCAGACGTCGGGCAAACCGACCGTTATCGACTCGGTCGTCGATCGAAATCGATTTTGGGGTCATACCATCGGCGTTCGTCACGCCGAACCCTTTGCCAGCCGCGAGCCGATCGGGTTGTCTGGGCTGGACGGGTTATTGCTCTGATCGGCCTCATTTTGCGTTGGCATAAGGGCTTCGAGGATATTCTTGCTTGAGGCGTTCCAACGTCTCGGCGGCGCGATCCGAGACCCCGAGTTCCTTCCAGAGAATGGCGATCTGGGACAGGGCTCTGGCATGCTCTTCCTTCTCGCGACTGAAGAGCAGATCAGTGTGCAGGAAGGCGTACAGGGCGTCTCGATTTCTTCCGGCCGCGTGCAAGCAATCGCCCAGGGTATTGTGCGCCACAGCCTGGGTCGCGGCGTCTTCGGGCGGTGACTCCTTGATGACGCCCCGGACGGTAGCCTCGGCCTCGGCGAATTTCTTCTGGGCCAGCAGGGTCTCCGCCTTGTTGAGCTGTGCATCTCGACGCTTGGCCGATCCTTGGGGGGATGAGGCGATCACTTTATCGAGTTCGGAGATCGCCTGATCGAGTTGCCCTTTACGCGTCAGGATCTTGATCCGGAAAAGCGCAGCTCGATCATTCCCTTTGGGGAGATTCGTGAGTTCCTTCAGGGTTGCTTCGACTCCTGAATAGTCTTCTCGCGAAATCTGGAGCTTGGCCAGGGACTCCAGCGCAAGCCCCATGTGCCTGCCATTCCTGTAGGTCCTCGAAAAAGCCTCGAGGGCCGAAGTGGCCTCGGCGACTTTACTCGCGTCGTTGGAAGCCTGCTCCACCAAAATTCGGACCTGGCCGAACGCGGAGTCCTCGGCGATAAACGGCTTTCCGATCGCTTCGCTCTCGGCCTTCTTGTAGAGATCCGCCGCCTCGCTCAGCGCATTCGCCGACTCCTTCGCCTGGGCCTGATCGAGGCTGGCGGGATGCCCGTCGTAGCTGATCGAGTCGACCTCGTTCGTTGGTATCGTCGTGACTGTATTGCCCAGCTTGACTTCGACCTTGGTGGGCGACTCGGATATCACTGTGCCCCGGACCAAACCTCCCGCTGCTCCCTTGGTCGTCGCGTCCGGCGTTAAAGTCACCACGTCAGCCAGGCCGACCGTTATCGAGATCAGCGGCAGGGCGAAGCCCGAGGCAACGCTCGCCAGAAGTTTGTGGTGTCGACTCGACATCGGGATTCGATCCCTTTCGGAGGACTGTGGGGGACGACGAGGAATTTCGATCAATCGGGTCGGTTACCGTAAGGCGAATGACAGGGATCCGCGATCACTTTCCTAGCTTTCCGGCTAATTCCTGATACTTCGCCTTCATCTCGGGGTCGCCGAGATCCGGAGAAAGCCTCATCACACTGGCGAGCGTCTGTTTGGCGAGGGCGAGATTACCTTGTCGCTGGAGGGCGACGGCTGCGTGATACCAGGCTTCGAAGTACTCCTTCGGCTTGGGCCTCATCCCATTCAACCTCAATGCGAGGGTGCGCCAGTAAGAATAGGATTTGTTCCAGGCTAGCTCATTGGCCTCTGCCCGGGCGTCCGCGAGATAACCTCTCTCCATTAGGGGCTCGAGCAAGCGCTTGTGCGCCGCGATGATCTCTTCCAGCTTGGATTCGGCCTCCGAAAACTTCTTCTCACCGCGGAGCGCGGCGACCTGCCTGATCCTGACGACGAGCAACCGATCGTTCGCTTTGGGGTCTTTCTGAAATTCGGGATCCTTGGCATAGAAGTCGAGAATTCGGTTGAAGACTTCATTAGCTTGCTTCGAGTCGCCTAACTTCAGGAGGTTATCCCCCGCAAAGAGTAGCGACTCGTAGGACTGACCAGACTTGCTATCCACCAACGCCCCGAGAAACTTCCGGAAGGCCTGCTGAGTCCGTTCCATTCCAGCTCGGTCGTTCCGCTTCTTTAAGGCCTCGATCTCGCGGACAAGGAGTTTACTCAGCTCGTAGTAGAGGAGTGTCGCGTCGGTCCCTCCTCCGATCGATTCGAGCAACTTCATATCCGCAATCGCCAGGTCCGTCTGATTGGTGGCGACGTGGGCGCGGAGGATCGCGGCGAGGACCCGGGAATAGGATGTGGTGAGGGAGGCCGATCGGGTGGCCGTGCTCAGGTTCTTGGCGATCGGTTCGAGGATAGCGAGGGCGTCGGCGGGCTTTCCGGTCTCGAGTTTGATGATGGCGAGATCGCACGAATTCGAGACCACTCCAGGATCGGTATTGGGAGCGTTGGCCTCTCGACGTGATTTGAGCGCGAGTTCATACTTCTCGGTCGCCAGCTTGACCTCGGCATCGGCTCCTGCTCCGTTTCCTCGATCTCGGAGAACAAGGCTCTGCTTCCAATGGGCTTCGCCGCAGGAAGCCTGAGCGTCATTCCATCGTGTCGAGGAGGCCCGAACGGATTCAAAAGCCGAGATCGCCTCGGAATACTGGCCTCGGCCCAGCGCTATGAGGCCGAGGGTGAGACGACCCGAATCGCCCTGTTCTGACTCCGACCAGGTTTCTGAAGTGTATCGAGCGAGCGAAACCAGCCGGTCGAGGTCGCTCGCCCGATCGCCGAAGGTGTATTTGTTATACGCCTCGACCATCGCCTGCATCGCCAGATCAGCGGCCTTCGGGGACCATTCGTAACTGGGGTAATTCCGGGCAACATGCTCGGCAATGACCGCGGCCTCATAAAAGCGTTTGGACATGAAGAGGCTGTAGGCGAGCGTGAAACGGGCCTTGTTCACCTTCGTGGCATCACGGACCGGGTTGGTTTTGCGGATGGCGACTTCAAGGAGGACGCACGATTTCTCATATTCGAGGACCGCGATGGCCTGTTCGGCCTGCGCCATCGCCTCGTCATAAGAAAGCTTGGCAGCATCGTTTGCACTGATGATCGCGTTCGGTCGGTATTCCTGGAGGAGTTCGATCGCTTCGGACTTGAAGGGAGACACGACCCTCACGACGTCCGCCAGTCGATCGGTGGCCGTTCGAATCGCTTTGTCGCGATCTGCGGGAGCGATCCCGGGCAGTTGGGCGATGATATTCTTGCCCAGCTCGAACTGGACGCCCAGCGCGTTGTACGAACGCCGGTCGTTCGGGAACATGTTGAGCCATCGGGCGCATTCGTCGGCGGCGAGGGCATACTCCTTACGTTTCCCCATCACGATGATTCTGAAGTAGTCGACTTGCTTCTGGAGCGTGCGAAGGGCGGGGTCGGGATGGTCAATCAGCTCATTGTAGATACCCATCGCCTCGCCGAGCTTTCCCAACTCCTCATAGCATTTCCCCTGCCACATCCGGGCGGTGAAACCTGCCAGCTGAACCCGATATCGCTTGTAGATATCATCGAAAGTGGTCAGAGACTTTTCGAGGAGATCCGTCCGCTCCTTGGACCCGGCTCCGAATGTCTGAGACTCGTAATAATCGACCACGGATCGTTGCAACTCGGCCTGCATCAGAGAGTTTCGGACGCGCTCTCTCTCGGACTTCCTGGGGTCATCCGGGGGGATGAACTTCGGGTAGGTCTCCAGCTTGGCGTTGAGACGCTCGAAGGCTCGCGAGTACGCTTCGCGGGCATTCGCATAATAGCCCCGAGCCCCGGCAAGCTTGTTTTCCTTCTCCGGTCCATTCCGGAAGTCACCTGCAAGATCGACCTCGGTCAACCCCCGCTCGTAAAGCAGATGTGCCAGGTCGACGAGGGCCTCGGTCGTCTGCGGGAGGTCGGGGTTGGCCTTGACGAAGGATTCGATCTTGATCTTGGCCTGATCGAGCTTCTCTTTGCTTGCGTCGGGATCGCTCGCGTGAGTCGCGGACTCGATCAGAGTCCGACCCTCCTCGAAATCGATGGTTCGTTTCAGGTCATCCGGCGTATCGGGAGCCTGTCGGAGTTGATCCAGATACTCTAGTGCGAGGTCGTAATATCCCCGCTCTCGGAGCCCTTGGACGAAATCGGCGGCAAACCGGGGGTCGTCGCCCGCCTGGACCGTCGAGATGAAAACCAGCAAGAGAGCCGGCACGATCGAACGGACGAGGCTGCCTCGGAGCATGAATGGCTCCAATGAAGTCGACGTCACGACGTAAGTGTTACGGGCGACGTCCGAAAGTCGACAGGGTCATCAGTTTAATCTACGTCGTTCTCGACGCCATCGTCAAGCGGTCCGACCTCTCCAATGACCGGGCCAGGGTTGCCCCGGTCGAGTCCGCCGCCGTATGCTTTTCGATTGCCAAGGAATCCAACCCGAACAGTGGAGAACGACTTCCATGTTTCGCTCAGCTGTTACCTTCGGACTCCTCGCCTTGCTGGCTGCTCCCAGCTTTGCCGAGGAAAAGTCAGGTCAGGAATGCTCGCCCGGCAAGGATCGCGTCTTCGAGATGCGCACCTATTACACTCACGAGGGGCGGCTCCCGGCCCTCAACAAGCGATTCCGCGAGCACACAACCGAGCTTTTCAAGAAGCACGGAATGGAGAACATTGGCTACTGGACGCCGGCAGAAGAGAAGGACGGAAAGAACGAGAAGTTGGTCTACCTGCTCGCCTATCCCAGCATGGAGGCGCGTGAGAAGTCCTGGAAAGCTTTCGGCGCCGATCCCGAATGGCACAAGGCTCGTGACGCCAGCGAAGCCGACGGCAAGATCGTGAAGAAGGTTGAATCGGTCTTCTTGAACCCGACCGACTACAGCCCGATCAAATAAACGAAAAAGAGTGAGAACTTGAAATGTCGATCGACGCCGTTACCGGATTGAGGGAAGGGCTCGGCGTCGACGATATCCGCCGGGCCTCGAAACGTCTCGCACCCTGGGTCCACCGCACCCCTGTCATGACCTCTCGGACTCTCGATGAGATCACGGGCGGCTCGGTCTTCCTGAAGTCGGAGAATCTTCAGAAGGTGGGTGCCTTCAAGATTCGAGGGGCGATGAACGCCCTCCTTCAACTGGGAGAATCCGCCAGGGCTACGGGGGTGGTCACTCACTCGTCGGGCAATCACGCGCAAGCTCTGGCTCAGGCGGGGAAGTGGCTCGGGGTTCCCGTCTGCGTGGTCATGCCAAGGACGGCCCCCGCCGTCAAGCGAGCGGCCACGGAAGGTTACGGAGCCCGAGTCGTCTCCTGCGAGCCGACCCTGGCTGCACGCGAATCGACGGTCGAGGGCCTGATCCGGACTCACGGCTACACCTTGATTCATCCATTCGACAACTGGGATGTGATCGCCGGTCAGGGCACGGCAGCCTGGGAGTTGCTCGACCAGGCCGGGCCGCTTGATTTGGTGCTCTGCCCCGTGGGTGGGGGAGGCCTCCTTGCCGGAACTGCAGTGGCGGTAAAGGGGCGATCTCCGGCTACTCGCGTGATCGGGGCCGAACCGAAACAGGCCGACGACGCCCAGCGATCCCTGTCGACCGGCACTCTCCAGCCCTCGGATGACCCGAAGACGGTCGCCGATGGATTGCGGACATCTCTGGGCGAACGTCCCTTCTCGATCATTCAGGAGCGAGTGGACTCCATCGTGACAGCGACCGAGGCCGAGATCCTCGATGCGATGAAGTTCGTCTGGGAACGATTCAAGATGATCATAGAACCGTCGTGCGCGGTCCCGGTCGCCCCCGTCCTCAACCGGCAAGTAAAGGTCGATGGGCTGAGGGTCGGGATCATCATTACCGGTGGAAACGTCGATCTCGGGCCATTATTCGAGGCCCTGGCAGCGAAATGGCTGTGAGTTAGGGTCAGTGAGTTATTTGAGAAGACTTGGATTCTAGGGTCGAAAGCGGTCCTACCGATCCCGGATTCGATGCAGGGCTCGACGTATGGGCGGGCGATCGCTCAACTAGAGTGATAAACTGATTGAATCGAACAATCCGCCGAACCTCGAACCGCCCCTGGAGCCCTGCCTGCCGTGGCCGACAATCATTCCTTCGACATCGTGAGTGAGGTCAATACCGCCGAGATGCACAACGCCGTCGTGCAGGCCCAGCACGAGATTGCCGTTCGGTATGACTTCAAGGGGACCAAGGCAAGCATTGAGTACGATAAGAAGGAAAACAAGCTCACCTTGCATGCGAACAACAAAGGCCAACTGGATACCGTGATCCAGATGCTCAAGGAGAAAATGGCCAAGCGAGGAGTTGCCGTTAACGCCCTGAAACGCGGCAAGATTGAGGAGGCCACTCACGAATCGGTCCGAGAGGTCATCACGCTCCACGTCGGCATCGAATCGGAGGATGCGCGGAAGATCGTCAAGGACATCAAAGGGATGGGACTGAAGGTCCAGTCTCAGATCATGGATAACAAGGTCCGGGTGACGGGTAAAAAGGTCGACGAGTTGCAGTCGGTGATCGCACATTTGAAAGAACACGGGCCGGAATATCCGCTCCAATTCAACAACTTCACCTGAGCCGCAAGGTTCCCCGAACGGGACCCTCCGGTCATCGGATTTCTACCGATGTTCGGAAACGGTCGAGCAGTCCGGACGGTCGGGCCGATCTAGCCAACGATTCGGTTCTCTCGCGCCGTCGCCGAGCGTCGGAGCGGAGAGGGTCGAGAGTCATTGGCTTTAGGAGGGCCGACATGGGCTTCTTGAATGGTCGCGTCACGTATGCTCGGTTCCGGGTCGGCGGAGAGAGTCCCCTGCCCTTCGGCGAAGAGACCCTGGAGAAGGCCAACCAGCACTTGATCGGCCGCCACGGATCGGGAGATCCAACGGACGGGGTATCCGTGGGCTGGGCGGGCGGCGACCACGTCCTGGACACGACGATCGATTTCGGTAAGAACTTGCTCAACGACGCATTTCACCTGGCGATCCGGGTCGACACCGACAAGATCCCCGGGACGCTCCTACGGGCCTACACCAAGATGGAGACGGATGCCCGGGCCCGGATGAATCCGAGTGGTTTCCCGAACAAGGCCCAGCGGCAGGAGGCCAAGGAGGCTGCCAAGGCCAGGGCCGAGTCCGAAGCCGCCGATGGTCGATTTCGACGGATGGCGCAGTACCCTGTCCTCTGGGACGGTCAGTCGAACGTCCTGTATGCCGGCACGGCGAGTCTTTCAGTGCTCGATCGACTTCAGACGCTCTTTCGAGAAACTTTCGACCGAATCCTCGAGCCGATCAGCGCCGGGAGCCTGGCCCACTCGATGGCCGAGGCCCGAGGTGAATCGGGTCGAGTCGAGACTCTCGGGCCGATCGGATTTATCGGCGAGGATGGCCACTCGTCGGTGGCATGGTCGGATACCGACGTGGCGCGCCCTGATTTCTGGGGCAACGAGTTCTTGATCTGGCTCTGGCATGTCCTTCAGGCCGACGGGGATACCGTCGCTCTGCCTGACGGCTCCGACGTGACGGTGATGCTCGCCAAGACCTTGACGCTCGACTGCCCCCGGGGTGAGACTGGCCGAGATCAGTTGACCACCGAAGGGCCAACCCGCCTGCCCGAGGCCTTTCGGGCGATTCAGGCGGGCAAACTCCCGCGTAAGGCTGGCCTGATCCTGGTCCGCCACGGTTCGCAGTATGAACTAACTCTTCAGGCGGAGACCCTGGCTGTGACCGGTGCAGCCCTGCCGAAGATCGAGGGTGTTTCCGGTCACGATCTACAGGTCGCGCGGATCGACGCACTTCGTCATCTGGTCGAGACTCTCGACCTGCTGTACGATGCATACGGTCGGTGCCGGACCGGACCCGATTGGACCGGCGAACTCGGCCGGATCCGCCGATGGCTCCAGGCGGCTTGACGAGGAAGGAGAGATCAGCGGTTTACTCGCGGCCCTGCAGAAACGAATTTGGCCGAAAGTAGACCGCGATCCGCTTGAGGCCGATGGGCAACTATCGACAGCACATCGGCTTCGCCTGGTTTCTCGGAGTTGGATATTCGGTCGCGACGTACCTGATGTTGGGCGTCCACTGGTTTTATGGGACCGTCGCGACCCTCTTGACGACCCTCGGAGGGCTCTTGCCCGACCTGGATTCGGCAACAGGAGTCGAACTCAAGGGTTTTACCGGGATCCTGGGAGTCCTCGCGGCTGTAGCGGTTTGGGATTCCGTCGGTCGGGCCGACCCGAGGCCCATCTTCGAAGTCCATCTCTGGGCCATGGTCCTGGCTTACATCGGGGTTCGGCACGGGCTCCGCCGAGTCCTTTCTCGATTATCCAAGCATCGAGGGATTAGCCATAGCCTGCCAACCTGCGCCGTCTGGGGACTGGCGACTTATCTCTTCTATCCCAGCAACTACCATGGACTTCGGGTGTTGATGGGGGTGGCGGTGATGGTTGGGTTCTTTTCGCATCTCTTGCTGGACGAGATTTGCAGCGTCGATTTGAGGGGAGCCAGGGTTAACAAGGCTTTCGGAACAGCTATCAAGCTTTGGGCTCCCTCGCCCTGGACCACGGTCGCGATGTATGGACTTCTGGCCTATCTTTCCTGGCTGACGATCCAGCGTTGGCCGATGGATCCCACGACCTTCGACCTGCCTGCACTCGATATTCCGATTCAACGATATGCCTCGGCGCTCGCCGAGAAAATCCGCAGAGCGACCCATCCTTGAGGCTCGAGGCCAGGCGGATCGATCGAAATTGGCGCGGCGATTTTCCCTCATGAACGCTACAATCCCGTGAATAGGGTCGTTTGCCGACCGACGTTCCAGGAGTTGGCCCACGTCAGGGAGATGCGTTCCGATGCGTCAGTTCGTCCACTCTTTCCTGATCGCCGCGATTGTCGCTTGTCTCACAACGGTCGCGTCTGCTCAGGTTCCAGCCGACGGCAAATCCGCGGCCAAGACCGCGACCGCTCCGCCGCGGCCCGCGATCCTCGATCAAGTACTCGCGACCGTGAACGGTGAGACGGTCACTCGGGGCGAACTTTATCAGCACCTGAATAGCGCGGGTATCCCACCCGGAGCCATCAGCGAACAGGAGATGTACCGGGTAGGGCTCGAAGGTCTCATCAACTTCAAGCTCGTCAACCAGTTCCTCGCCAAGCAGAAGATCGCCGTGACCGAAAAGGAGATCGACCAGGAATATAAATCCTTGGAGGAGGCCCTCAAGAAGGACGGGCAAGATATCGGCGTCGCCTTGGCCGCGGCTGGAATCTCGAAAGCCCAGGTTCGTGAAGAGATGAACAAGAAACTCCGATGGCGGAATTACGTCAATGCCGTCGCCACCGATGCCAATCTGAAGAAGTACGTGTCCGATAACAAGGACGTGTTCAACCAGACTCAGGTCCGCGCCAGCCACATCGTCCTTCGCGTGGAGCCATCGGCCCCTGCGGCCGAAAAGGAAGCGGTTAAGCAGAAACTGCTCGCGATCAAAAAAGAAATTGACGCCAACAAAATCTCCTTTGCTGACGCAGCCAACAAGTATTCGGAAGACGATGGAAACAAGGCTAGTCCGAGCGGCGGTGACCTTGGCTATTTCCTCCGCAAAGGTCAGTTCGAGCCCAAGTTCTCGAATGCCGCTTTCGAACTCAAGAAAGGTTCGATCTCGGAACCCGTCGAAACTCCTTTTGGTTACCACTTGATCCAGGTAACCGATCGGAAAGAGGGTACTCCGATCGACTACGAGCAGAAGAAGCTATCCATCCAGAATGAGTACGCCATGGAGCTTCAGGAACGGATTGTAGACCAAGAGAGAAAATCGGCCAAGATCGACATTAAGCCGATGCCCGACGATCTCTTCCCGAAAGCCACGCCTCCCGGTGCTAGCCCAGCGGCGACTCCCGCACCGAAGTAACCTCTGTCGCTTCAAAGTCGGAAATCGAAAGGCCGGTCCTCGAAATCAACGAGGCCCGGCCTTCCTTGTTCAAGCGTCGAGATCGGAAAGATCGAGTCGGCCTAATTCCTTCAGTTCGATAAATCTGCGATAAGTCTCGGCGACTCCCTCGTCGAGAGTGGTCCGAGGGAATGGACCGAGCTGGGCTTCCAGTCGCGAGTCGTCGAGATCTGGAGCGATCGGCAACTGTCGATCGCCATGGGTCACCCGATCGACTCCCGAGGCCCTGCGGAGCGACTCAACGAATCTCTCGATCGGGACGACCGTCCCCCGGACATTAAACGCGTCGGCCCCTTCAAAAGGTGCCGAGAGTGACCTCAGGAAGGCGGCGGCCACGTCACCAACGTACTGGAGGTCTTGAAGGCCCCCATAGCTGATTGCGAAGGATCGCCCGGCTGCGACCGCCTTGATTGCCTTGGTCGGCTCGCTGGTCACCCCGAAGTCACGGCCGACGCCGTAAACGGTCCAGGGACGCAGGCCGACGCTGGAGATCCCTCGATCAAGCCAGTAGACACGGGCGTTCAACTCATTGCAGACCTTGAACGCACCATAATGCGTCAGGGGAGAGAGGCGAACCTCGTCGCCGATTGGTCCGGGGGTGGAGGGATCGGCCGGGCCATGAACAGCGGCCGAGCTGGCATAGACCACCCGCTCGACTTGCCCCTTGAGTGCACAGGCCGCTTCGAACACCGCCAAGGTCCCCAGGACATTCACCCTGGCTCCGAGCAAAGGATCGTTCCGACAAGTCGGGACTTGAAGTCCTGCCAGGTGAAGGAGATGAGTCGCTCCGACTTTCTCGGTCGCCGCTCGAACGGCCACGGCATCCGAGACGTCACCCGGGACGAAGTGCACTCGCTCCAATTGTTCGTCACCCAGCAGGAGAGCGAGCCTATGCTTGTCCTCCTTGAGGTCGAAGATCCAGATCTCTTCGCCCTTCTCGATCAATTGTCGAGCGACCCAGGATCCTATGCAGCCGTAGCCGCCCGTCATCAAGACGCGCACTCTCGAACCTCCGATCAACTCGTTTCGGCCTCAGGAAGGTCCGAGCTCGTGGGATTCAGTCGAATCCGTAATTGGTCCAGCGCGGCTTCGAGCCGCTCCCAGGTCACCGGTTTCTCCAGGTAACCATCGACCCCTGCCTCGCCGATCCTCTGCTGATTGAGGATCGTCACGTCGCCGGTCAAGGCCAGGATCGGCAGACTCTGGAACTCGGGATCATTCCGGAGTGCCAGAGTGGTCTCGACGCCGTCAAGTCCCGGCATGTTCACGTCCATCAGGACTACCATCGGACGTTCCTGTCGGACCAGTTCCAGAACCTCGCGGCCATCCCCTGCCTCGAGGACGCGATAACCCATTCGGCGGAGGACCTTGGCCAATGTCCGGCGACTATCGACGTGGTCCTCGGCGATCAGGATTGCACCATCGAAGCTGCGAGATGGCTCACCCTGCGGGGCCTCGGCTCGGGCCGACTCGGTCGTCAAGACCGTGTTCGGGAGCGAAAGAATGAATGTGCTGCCCCGACCGGATTCGCTCTCCAGCAAGATTTCGCCTTGAAGAAGGTTGGCAAGACGCCGACAAATCGCAAGCCCCAAGCCCGTCCCTTCTCCGAGGACACGCTGTGGATGTTCGAGGACCGCGAATTCATCGAAGATCTTGAGATGGTCGACTTCGGCGATTCCAACGCCCGTATCCTGGACTCCAATCACGATCCGCCCGCTCGGCCGCTCGGCGAAGAGCCGGATCTCTCCGCGATCGGTATAACGCAAGGCGTTGGAGAGGAGATTGGATAGGATTTGCTTGAGTTTGGCCCGATCGGTCTCCAGTCGAGCGTCTTCGAGATCCCCCAACTCGAGTCGAACCGCGAGGCCCTTAGCCTGAGCCTGTGGTAGGATGCTGGAGAGGCATTCGGAGAGCGTGGCTTTGAGCGCAAAACGCGATGCCTCCGCACGAGTCGCACCCGCGTCGATCCGGGTCAGGTCCAGCAAGTCACTCAGTAAGTCGAGGACGTTGCGGACCGCATTGCGGATGGTCCGGAGGCACTCCTGAACTTCCGGATCGTCCTGGTCCTTAACCTGGGACTCGAGCAGCTTGGCTGAGAGGACGACCGCGTTGAGAGGCGTACGAGCATCGTGCGAAAGCGCCGACATGAGCCGACTCTTGTGGATCGATTGCTGCTCCAGTTTGCATTCGAGCTCGACCCGGTCGGTGATGTCCAGGCAAGATCCTAGAAAGCCGAGGAATGTACCTCGCGTGTCGTGATAGGGGGCTCCTCGGTCGGTGACCGAACAGAATCGACCCTCCCGATTTTGGAGCCGGTAGACGCTCTCGTACCCTTCGCGTCGCTCGAACGCGAGCCGAAAGGTCTCGAGGACCCGGGTTAGATCCTCGGGATGAACTCCCTCTTGCCAACCTTCCTGGGCTTCTTCCGAGAGAGATCGACCTCGAAAAGCGAGCCATGTTTCATTGAAGAAATCCCGAGATCCGGATTGATCGGCACGCCAGATCATGACCGGCGACTTCTCGACGATGGCACGGATTCGAGCATCGGAGATCGCCAGGTCCTCTTCGAGCCGCTTTCGGTCGGAAATATCTTGAGCAACGGCGACGGCACCGACAATCGTGCCATCAGCTCCCGCCATCGGAGCGGCGTAGATGCTGGCAACTCGATCACCCGTGTGATCAGGCCAGATCACGTCCTCCTGGATGATTGTTTCTCCCCGGAGGGCGCGATAAATCGGGAACTCTTCCGGTTGATATTCCCGACCATCGAAATGGAAAAGATGATAATAATTCGCCAGGTTTGAGGAGTTGATCCATCCACCCGTCTCGCTCTCTTCGAAACCTTGGAGCCGGACGGCCTCGCGATTGAGGCTCAAGACCGAACCATCCACCTCGGCGACCCAGACTCCGATCGGGAGATTGTTCAAGAGCGTCTCGAGTTTGATACGTTCCGACTCCGCAGCCGTTTTGCGAGTCTCGAATTCATCCAGGATCGACTGGCTGCGGCTCTTCGAATCTGCTTCAAATTTTTGGACCGATTCGGCAGTGGCTTCGTCGATCACTTCGTCGATCGCCCTGCTCGTTGCCTCGATCCAGTCGATGTCGTAATTCTCGGAGCGGGCCAAGGCGAAGGTAGCCCGCATCAAGGTAGACCGGAGGTGTCCGAGCTCGGTGACGACCTCGCCGATTTCGTATCCTTGATTCCAGCGATGCTGTCCATGCTTTTGAGCTGTTGGGGTGGTCTCCGCCGTCCTACCTCGAAGCCGCTCGGATAGCCTGTCCAATAATTCCGGGATGTGATCTACAAACTCTTTAGTCGACAACTTCTCCGAACCGGGAACGTCCCCGTTCCGATCGACGGTATTCCTCCAGATTTTGAGGATCGCGTCGATCCGCTGATCGAGATGATCCGCCAGTATGGCGGTCTCATTCATAATTGATTTCCATTCAATCCAGCGTCTTTGCTGCCTTAAACCGGCCCAATTGTTGAATCTTCGGATACCGATTCTCGCCGAGGATTTCTAGTATCTTACTCCCGTTAGGGTGATGTCAAGATCGCGTCCTGACATCCTCCGCTCGGCGCAAAGACTTGAAACTTTGAAGAATTTCTTGCGAGGGTCGATTGATCTTCGAGTCGATCGGCGCTCACGGCTCCTCGATCTTCGACGTTGATCAACTGCCCGCCCGATGAAAGATGCTAGGCTCGATTTTCGGGAGGCCGAAGAGTCGATCATGAAGCATCTGTTCGAGCCATTCGAGGTCACCGATCAGGGTGGCGGCGGAGAATTGATCGGTCGAGCTGGTGGGTTGGGGGGGGAAATTCTGGAGCATCGTAAATCGATCGGGCAAGGGAGGATGGGGCGAGTCTCGGTCAACTTCTCGCACGACGAGCAATCGAAGCCTCATTGCCTCCAGGAGCGATTCCGGAAGCTTCAGCCAGAAAAGTCGGAAAGTCGCGTATAGGTTATGCTCGTTGCCCACCTCGGAGAGATGTTGACTTAGAATTTCTCGGAAGATCGGCTGAACGAGTGCCACTTTCATCAAGGCAGTGGCGGCAACCGGCCCCCCGGCGATGCCGGCTGAGGCTCGGTCCGCACGGGCTTCCTGCCCTCGGGCGATCGGACCGACCAAACGGAGTGCTGCAGATTGACAAATTTCGGACCAGAAGCGCAGAGGTCCCCAGACCCGACCATCCGGGTCGTCGAGTGCTCGACCGAGACCTTCGATGAGCCTGATCGAACCGACCGAGCGAGCGGGATCACCCTTGGCCATATGGGCCAATTCATGGGCCAGGACCGCTCTCAACTCTTCTATGGAGAGTACGTCAAGGAGAGGTAAACCCAGCAGGAGCGCCGTGGATCGACGCCAGGCTACTACTCCGCAACAGGGCAGGAACGCCAACCGGATCTCCTCGGGAGGTCGGACACCCAGCCTCCTGGCTATGTCGACGACTTCGTCGAAGATCCCGGGTGCATCGATCCGACGAAGTCGTGGCCCGAAATCGTTGTCCGGATTTTTTGATTCCGAGGCGATCCAGATCCCTCCAACCATCTTCACCAGGTCATCCAGCCCATCAAGTTCGTCGTCGAGCCATCGCCGGATGGCCGGGATGATCCAACCCATCGATAACATGACGATGGACACCGCGACGACGCCTGCGTGATAGACCCAGGGGAGGACCCGCAGGGTCGCACCTCGAACGGCCAGAGTCAATCCACCAACCGGGGGTGGTTCGGGAGATCTCGATGGGGGCGCTTTCTTCCGGGCCGTGAAGGACCGGCCACATCCGGGACATCTCAGCCGCAGGTCGGACCCGGTGTCGGAACTCAGGAGATCAAGCGGCGATTTACAACCAGAGCAGACCAGTCCGAGGGGGGGCCGATCGCGACGCATCGACCCGTCTCCAACGTCGTCGCCCGAAGGCCGATCTTGTTTTTATGACAATTGTCCGATGATCCCTTGACGATCGGACGACACTTGTCTTAGGATACGAGGACCGGAGACCTTGGTCAACCCGGCCCACCCCCGGCGACGGACGCGTCGCCAATCCGTCGGTGCCTTCATCAGCGAGACGATCGATCATGGCCAAGCCGCCTCTTTCCATACCGGATTCGGAATTAGACGTTCTCAAGGTCCTCTGGGACCGTGGCCAGGCCTCCGTCCGTGACGTCCTGGAGACGCTCAAGGCGGCCGGGCATACCGGTGAAAAGGGCCAACCCTGGTCCTATGCAACGGTCGCTACGCTATTAGATCGCCTCGAGACCAAGAAGGTGATCGAGAGCGATCGGAGCGACCAGGCATTTGTCTATCGGCCGGTCGTCTCGGTCGGGGATGTCCAGCAAAAGAGAGTCGAGAGCTTGGTCGACAAGCTTTATCAGGGCGAGCCTGGATTGCTGGTTCTCCATCTTCTTAAATCACATCCACTCGACGCTCAACATGCCGGGGAAGTCCGTGCCCTGCTCGATCAGATGAAGACAGGTTCGGCCTCTCCTCCCACGCAAAAAGATTCGGGTAAGTCCGGCGGGACTGCTTCGTAGTCAAACTCCGTCGGGTCGTATCGTTGAGTTGGGAAATTCGAACCGATCGCCCGGTAGCGGTCTGGGCGGGAACTTTTGCGCCTCGTGCCAATTTTGATCGAGTGATCAAGCCCCGGAGACCGTCACATGGCCAGCTTCCGCCGAATCCGACCGGCTCACCTGATCGCACTCGTCCTGATCGTCCCGCCGATCTACAAGATCGGAGAGCGGTTCTGGCCCGCTCCATCTCCGGTCAAGGTCGATGCTCGGGCAGTCGCAGCCGGGTCCGAGCTATTCCATCACCAGTGGAAGATCAACGATCCGTTGAGTTCGGGAGACGGCCTGGGACCGATATTCAATGCTCGATCGTGCGTGGAATGTCACTTCCAGGGAGGTCCAGGAGGAGGCGGGCCGGTCGAGAACAATGTGACAATTTATGGAGCCTCCCCATCCCTCCTCCCCAAGGATAAGTCGATCCCGCCCTTGGGCGTGATTCATTCCCATGCAACCCGTCCCGATTTCCAGGAGCGTCTCAACTTGGTTTTGCCCGGGTTGCCAGGAACGCCCTCGATCGAATTGGAGCGGCTCGTTGATCCGAACTTTCGATGCACCATTCCCTCGGGCGTATTGATCACGCAGCGGAATACCCCCGCCCTTTTTGGTGATGGACTACTCGACGCGATTTCCGAGGACTTGCTCTACGCCGAGCAACGTCGAAATTCAAGTCTGGCGAGGATCGCAGGTCTGAGCCGAGCGAAGGACCCGAGCGTCCGTGGTCGAGTGGTCCGGATGGCGGATGGTCGGGTCGGTCGATTTGGCTGGAAGGCCGAATTCGCATCGCTCGACGACTTTGTCCGGGCCGCTTGTGCCAATGAGCTAGGACTATCGAATCCCTCGCGGAAGCAGGCGACTTCCCTGGCCAAGCCAGAATATCAGGCTCAAGGGATCGACCTATCAGAGGCACAATGTTCCTTGATGACCGACTACTTGCGAGACCTCCCGGCTCCCGTTCAAGTGCTCCCCTCCTCCGCGGGAGCGATCAAGCAAGTCCAGGAAGGATCGGCGACCTTTTCGGCCATCGGCTGTGCCGATTGCCATACTCCAGATCTCGGGACGATGAAAGGGTTCTACTCGAATCTGTTGATTCATGAGATGGGCTCCGACCTTGCATCGAGTAATGGATACAATGGCGACCCGCCTTCGACTCCTGGCTTCGACGATGAGGAGGGGGTTCCGCCCAGCGACACGGAATGGCGAACCCCTCCGCTCTGGGGCGTGGCCGATTCAGCTCCTTATCTTCATGACGGTCGAGCGAAGACCCTAGACGAAGCGATCGTGCTCCACGGAGGCGAGGCCCTGAACGTGGTGGAACGTTACAAAAAGCTGCCCTCGAGCGAGCAACGATCACTGATCGCATTTCTTGAGACCTTCCGGGCTCCGTCGGCGATCTCTAACGTGCCAGCCCTGGCGACTTCGGCTCATTGATTCGTGAGTTGGAGAGGCAAGCCCTTCGAGCCCGAAACGTCGGAATCGAAGGGCCGTCACTTTCCGCCCACTCCTGGATTTCACGGGATCCCCATGAGATGAGCGTCATCATCCTTCTCTGCTCTTGTGGAATGAGGATGAGAGCGCCGGGGGCCGTCCCGGGCCGATTGGGAAAGTGTCCTCGGTGTGGTTCATTCCTGAAGGTCCCCGAGCCCTCCTCGACGATAGTGGTACCGAACTCGCCATCACCGGCTATGGATGTTCAAAGGCCACCAGCAACCTTCGTGAAAAGACGGACCGAAAAACGAAGGCTGGGAAGCGGAGGCTTCGGAGGGGACGGTCTTGTCACTCCTCCCACGAGTGCGGAGACCCGATATCTTGACAGCCTCCTCTATCCGCTCTGGAATGCCTCGGGAATCGGACTCCTGATCTTCTTACCACCTGTCCTCTGGTTCTCGACCTCCTTTACCTTTGCAATCCTTACTTCGATGGATCGAGGCGGGCTGATATTGGTCGGACTGTTGTTTGCCATCCCGCAGTTGATCTTATTCCTCGCCGTGGCGGGGTATATCCTGCTGTTCTTGGGCCAGGTGCTGATCACGAGTGCATTGGGAGAGGTGAGCCAGCCGAGGTCGCCCGGTTGGGATCTCATCGAAATCGGGGTGGGGCTTGGTCGCTGGTTCTGGGCACTGATCATAGGAGGGCTGGTCGGGGGCCTGCCGGCTCTGACCTACTGGATCGGTTGCGGAGAAGTCGACCTGATGGATCGGATCGTCTTGATCGATCTCCTTGTGCCGGGTATGGCCTACGCCCAGATGGCGCTTCTGGCCTCCTTGATCCACGAGTCGCCACTGGCGGCGAATCCGGCGACCGTCTACCGTGCCATCCGCAGGCTGGGCTGGACCTACTTCAAACCATGCCTGGAGACCTCGGCTTATGTCGTTATCGTGACGGGGTTGTTCGCGGGGATGCTTCGAATCCGGGGAGATCTCGCTCAGTCGATCGCCTGTTATCTCTTCTGGGTGGTGAGCTTCTACGCCTCGATGGTACTCCTTCGACGTCTCGGGCTTTTTTGCTTTCGGAATGCGGTCGTCCTCGATTGGTATCCGGATCGGACGAGGCACGCCATCTGACTCTCGGGTGGTGCCTTTACGTACGGGGCAAGGTCCGTTACAACGGGATTATCGGATCTTTCAGATCGATCGATCGCCCAGGAATTCGATGATGGCCCAAGGGATTCGAGCCGGTCAGACGGTGTCATCGATTCCTTTTGGTTTCGATCGCAACGGTCGCCCTCTTCGAATCTGGCGCCGCCGGCGAGATGTGACGCTTCGATCATGCTTCGTGTATCCGCTTGTCGATGGACCGGGCGTAGCGCTACTCGTCTTCCTGCCGCCATTCCTGGCGATCATGGCTTTGCCGGTCCTTGATATGATGGTTCACTTCCGACCCGGCAATGCATTAAATCCGGTCGCCTTACTGATTCTCCCTTTCACGCTCCCCTTGGTCGTGAGTGTTTCGCTGACGATCGGTTACATCCTGATCTTTCTCGGTCGAGTGATCGCCTCTTCGGCGACTGGTGAGGATGATCACCCTCGGTTTCCCACCTGGAACCGAATGGAGATACTCGATGAGATGGGACGATGGATCTGGGCTGGGCTGATGGGGCTGGCCGTGGGAGGCCTTCCAGCTGTGGTTTACTGGGTAAATTGCGGTAAGATCGACTGGATGGATTGGTTTCTATTCACTGATCTGGCGATCATCGGAGCCGCCTACGCACAACTTGGTCTGATGGCCGCACTCCTCCATGAGACCTTGCTCGCGGCCAATCCCATAACCATTTTCAGATCGATCACCCGATTGGGTTGGAATTATCTCGGACCATGCCTGGTGACTGGACTTTGTCTCGTCATTTGTCTGGCCGCCTGGACTTACGTACTCCAACATTCCGCGAGTGTCGGGTTGGGTATGCTGGGTCTCTGGGCCTGCTGGGTATTTACACTCTATGTGGCCCTGGTGATCTGCCGGGTGCTTGGCACGACTTACTACAAGAATGCAGATGCGCTGGGATGGTTCCGCACGGCCCGTTTCTGAGGCATTCTGGGAATGGCGAGCAATCGACACTGGCTCCGGCGGGTAGGCGAGGCGTCCGTGGTCCATTCCAGGCTTTCCACCATGTTCCCGTATCTGTTCTGACTGACGATTGGGTCTCCTTCGTGTTGTTGATGAGGAGGTGACGACTACAATTATCTGTCGAGTGGACGAAGGATGTGGTGGAAGTTCGAAGAATCCAGTGGCTCGATGGTTTCTGATTCTGAAAGTTCGAGATCGGGAATTATGCTCGACAGTGAACGTCGCGAAACAGCAGCCGTGCTGGTGAGCGGCGGGATTGATAGTGCGGTGCTTTGCGTGCATTTGCTCCGGACCTTCGGACGGGTCGAGCCGGTCTACGTGCGATTTGGACTCCGCTGGGAGTCCGTCGAGTTGGCCATCCTCAGGAGGTTCCTCCATCAGGTTCGACGCCCTGGCCTCGGACCCCTCAAGGTGATTGATGAGCCCGTGGCCGACGTCTACGGAACTCACTGGAGCCTTGAAGGCCCGATGGTTCCCGGGGCCGACTCGCCCGATGAGGCTGTGCATTTACCCGGTCGAAACCTGCTGCTCATCGCCAAGCCTGCGCTATGGTGCCGTCTCAGGGGCATCAGTACCCTGGCCCTGGGAATTCTCGAATCAAATCCATTCGAGGATAGCCGTCACGATTATTTTGAGTCCCTGGAGAGGGTGCTTGATGAGAAAGTCGGGTCTCCGATCAAACTTATCCGACCCTTCGCGAAATTCTCGAAAATCGACGTGATTCGGCTTGGCAATGATCTTCCACTAAGAGAAACCTGGTCGTGCTTGAGCCCGGTCGAAAGGTCACAATGCGGTGGCTGCAATAAATGCGCCGAGCGGCGTCGCGCCTTTCGAGACGCTGGAATGGAAGACCCGACCATTTATGCCCAACCTCAAACCAGCCACCATCGAGAATTTTAAATGTATCGCGTGACCCGAGAGATCTCATTCTGCTACGGCCATCGCCTGCTCAACTACGACGGGAAATGTCGCCATCTACACGGGCACAACGGGCGAGCCGTGATCTCGCTCGAAGCTCCGATGCTTGATGAAAAGGGAATGCTCGTCGATTTCGGCGAGATCAAACGACATGTTCAGCGATGGATCGACGAAAATCTCGACCACAATTTACTTCTATGTCGAGAAGACCCGCTCTTGCCGATTCTGTTAGAACACGGAGAGCGGGTCTTCATCATGGATACGAATCCAACCGCCGAGAACATCGCCCGCCTGATCTACGACCAGGCGATCAGTCAAGGGCTGCCGGTGGTCGAGGTCCTGCTCTGGGAGACCGATAACTGCCACGCCGGATATCGGCGAGGCTGACCGATCCATGAAAGCGGGTCAAGGTCCTCGATCATATTCTCAATGACCGTGACCATCGTCCACCGGCTTGACAATGTTAACGAACGATGAAGCTGGCTTGTAAGGGTAGCGGATCTCCCTCACGATCCAATCGTTGGCCTGGGCACCCGGATTTTTCATCATCTCCACGAGGAAGAATTGTTCCTTCTCGGGAAAGTCCGGGCTTCCGGGTCCGTCAAGCTCGAACAAAGCATTTGCATACACGGTCAGCCCATCGACCGCCTTGGATTCGATCTTGGCAAAACGAATCTGCTCTCCCTGTCCGCTCAATCGCTGCTTGATCCGAGTCACGCTAGCGATCTTTTCTCGGTAGGGATCTGCGGTCATCGGATTCTTCGTTTGTTTGACTTCTTCGGCGATCTCGTCGGGGGTCTTCGTCTTCCTATATTCCACCGGTTGCTGATACCAAAGAACCATGTTGACCGGTTGGTCTTTGATCACATCGGTGAATTGTCTAGCGAAGCGACTAGCATCATGGTCGATCAGGAACTTGGAGGCCACTTCATGGGTCACGGACGAAAGGGCAAAGACCAGGGATAGCCCGATTCCGACCTTGGCGTAATTGCTGCCAGTCAAGATCTCGGGGAAGCGCCGAATCTTCCGGATCGAGAGTAGGCCGACCAACACTCCGGCAGCCGCGACGATCAGGAACCAGAGGTCGGTAAAGCAGAAGACCGACCCTACACCCAAGACCACGCTAACAATCGAGCCCGCACTGATCGCCCTATAGGCTGGCAGCTCGTTTTCAATGACCTCGGTCTCTGCCGGGTCCTTCGTCCCTGTGGTTGTACTTTGGTCAGTGGCCACTTCACGGACTCCTTCTGATAAGGCGACTTGTCGCGCCTCGCGATCGAGCGACGAGATAGGTTAAGAATGGAAGGTCCGTCGCTAGACCTAAGTGTATCGAAATTAATCGTCGAGCCCGGGCCCGTCAAGCGTCCACGAGGCGATCAACGCATGGCCAGCCCAAGGACTCGTCCGGGGATCAGAGTCGTCGCAGCCATCGCAACCCAGAAGATCCCCAGCAACCAACCCAGGACATTGGTCCATGCCCAGTTCGAGCCCCCGACCCGGGATCGCGCTGTTGCCAGGAGGATCGCTAGGATGGTCAGCCCCATGGGTTGATAGCCGAGAGGGGTAGCCCAGGAAATCGATCTCGCCTCTCCTTTGGCGATCGAGGCCAAATCGAAGACCCAGACGATCAACCCGCCTGCCATCCAGAGCAATTCACCCAGCCCGATTTCCGAGGGGTCGCGTCGATAAAGCACGATGGGGCCGATCAATGCCAGACAGCCAGCGACCGTGAAGATGCTGGCGAGCAACTGATCGGGAGGCCAGGACAATCGACCCCTAGCGAACAAGGTGCCCAGTCCGTAACAGAGGGCCGCACTCAGCAGAAGTGCCGTACCCAGCGGAGCGGTAGGTGACGCCGATCCCATGGATTTCGGCGCCACTCGTTTGGTGGCCATCGCGAGTTGTTTCCGGGGATGATGATTTGGGTCGGTTTTCCAGAATAGTCCGGGTTCCTGGGAATCCGGACTCTATTTAGTGATCGACCCCCAAATCCCCCAAATTACAACGAAAATGCTGCCATCAGATCGACTACCGACCAGTTAGTTTAATACTAACGATAGGAGGTAACACAGGCGGTCGGCCGGCTACTACCGCCTACTCCACAGAGAAATCCGACGAAAATCCCGAGGAACCAAGGGCCGACGAATTTTCAGAACGGTGCTCTTCCAATGGACCAGGAACGGTCAGCATGGATCCTAGATCATCGATGCTGTTCGGATTCAGAACGACCTGGTCTCCCTCCTTCAAACCTTCGGTTACTTCCAAGAGGTCGCGGTCGGCCTTCCCGAGAGTCACAGCGCGGCGCGTGAGCCCTTCGACCCCGGCGACATAGCAAACTTCCTCGCCATTCTCGACCGCCACAGCCTCGGTCGGCACAGCAAGGACGTCGTGGCGTCGATCGACGTCAACCTCCACCTCGGCCGTCATCGTGGGGAGCAAACCGTCGGGTGCAGAGTCCAGTTTGACGTTACCGACAAAATATTTGACCTCATCGCTGAACCAGTTGGGGCTGGTCGGGAGCGGGCCAATCGAAACGACCTCACCCTCGAGTGTTCGATTTGCCAGGCCCTCGATCCTGACCTTGGCCCGCATCCCCTTCCGGACTTGTTTGGCAACTGATTCATGAAAATAAGTCGAAACTTGCATTCGAGCTAGGTCGGGGAGGAGGAAGAGATCCTGGTTCTGCTGGACTTCGACTCCTGGTTCGATCCGGGGCTTGCTGGATCGTCGGTTGACGGCATAAATGACGAAGCCGTCGTGCGGAGCCCGGATTGTGCAGAAATCTACCATCGACTGGTAATGCTTGAGGCGAGCCTCGGTACGGGTGAGTCGCTGAGAATTCGCGGACACCTCGAAGCGACGTTTTTCGACTTCGCTCACGAGCAACTTTAGGGTCATCGGGATCCCGAAATTCTTGAGGTTTTTCAGGATCCATCGCGTACTCAACAACTCGTTCTCAGCGAGTTTTTCATCCCGAATGGCCGTGGAACGCTGCGTAGCGGCGACATAGCCCTTGGTGAGCATCCTTGCGGTCCAACGCAGACGATCGCTCGAACGTTCAAGGTTCGACTCGGCCAGGGCGATCTGCCCTTCGAGACTCTGAACCGTCTGCTTCTGGACACCTTCCTGGTATTCTTGGAGAGCCAGTTCCGCAACTTCTAAGTTCAATTTGCCGGTTGCCAGGATTGCTCGAGCTTGCTCGGTCTTTATCTGTTGTTGACGGACGAGTTCCAAATAGTCCGAGGCGTCGAGTCGGCAGAGAATATCTCCCTTCTTGACCGTGGTGCCTTCGTCAATGAGCCAGAGAATCGTCGAAGCCCCGCCCGTCTCGAGTCGCTGACCATTACTGTAAAAATTGAGTCGCTCAAGTTGGCATTCGATCAGCGTGTTCTTGGCGCTTTCGACAGTCCCGGAGGCCGTCAGCACGGTACCAAGATCGACCCTGGAAACCGTCGCCCGAGGGATTTTGGCGATCTCTTCACTATTACCCAGATAGCCCGGGAGCAACGCAACGATTCCCGCTGTGATCCCACCGAACATCGAGACTGCGCAGAGGAGAACAATGGCCCAATGTAACCGCGACCGACCCTTTCCCCTTGAGGCACTCGCGACATTCTCCGTGATCCCCGCAGAATGCTCGGTGGGTGGCGCAACCAAAAGCGATGAAGGGTGGGGGTGGGACGACACTGGATGGCTCCAATTCTGGGACTGTAAGAACCGACGCAGATTGCTCGATCTTCTCCAAGCAGGAAGATCGAGTATCACGGGCTGTTCTCACCGAGGAAGGCAGGCTAGGCGGGGATTCATGGTAGGCCTCGCTCACGATCTAGCATTAGTTTGGACATTCTCTTCGGTTCGGTCAACCTTCGGTCCTCTTTTATTGTAAAACAATTTTTGGATCACAATAGTCGAATTTTGTATCATTTTCTCGTTGGCGACATTTCGTCGTCTGAAATTTGCCGAGATGAGGGAAGACGAATACACTCTCCTGGCGGTGGTAAGTCCTTATTGCAGGGGAGTTTCGATTTTGCATTCCCACCGATTTAAGATTCTGGCTTTGGACATTGATGGAACGATATTGGACCGCGAGGGGAATCTCCGGGATCGGACGATTCATGCCGTCAATCGGGCTGCGGAAGCTGGAATTCGCCCTATCTTATGTACCGGACGAAGATACCGCCGCGCGCTGTCGATCGCGGAGAAACTCGGCATCCATGGCCCGTTAGTCTGCAACTCCGGCGC
Organism: Tundrisphaera lichenicola; assembly: GCF_051175385.1. Lineage (GTDB taxonomy): Bacteria > Planctomycetota > Planctomycetia > Isosphaerales > Isosphaeraceae > Tundrisphaera > Tundrisphaera lichenicola. The sequence continues at coordinate 5,084,173 of NZ_CP195106.1, forward strand.
GATTCTCAAGGATTCAACCGAACATCGAACGTTGTGGCGAGCCGATTTCGAGGAAGGATTGCTGGGCGAGATTTTGAACATCTTCCACCATCGGAACGAGCCAGTTCTTTCTTTCACCGATCGATCGAATGAGAGCCTCGACTTTCTGGTCAGTCACGCTCACTCAGGCCGTCGCCTTTTCGACGACTATCTCGATCAGAATCGACCTTACGCCGAGATCAACTCGGGATGGGTCGAGAATCCAGGGCCGGGGCATTTTCATCTTTGTGCCATCGGAACCCGGTCGACGATGAAAGAGTTTGACGACTTGATCCACGAAAATCTTCCAGGTCGGGTCCAGACCTTCGTGCAGAAGTCTCCGCGCTACTCGGGTACGATGTGCGAAGTCCTTCGGCATGATGCCAACAAGTGGTCAGCCCTACTTCAGTTGGCCCGCCACTGGAATGTGAATCCTTCGGAGGTCTGCGCGGTGGGTGACGACATGAACGACATCCCAATGATTCGAGGTGCCGGACTGGGGGTAGCGATGGGACATGCCTGCGCTGCGGTCAAGGAAGTGGCCGACCTCGTCACCGGCGAAGATGACGAGGACGGTGTCGCCATGTTGATCGAGGATTTTTTGCTGGGGGAGTGACTCGGTGCAGGCTGATTCGACCGAATATTAGGGATTTGTAATGACCGAGGGATTGTATCCGGCGTCGGTCTGATCTCGGAGCATGGTCGAATCCGGCACGGCCTGGCGTGAGATGAACGGTTGGGAGGGCTGGTCGGGAGCGGCTTCGATCGGGGTTGAGCTCTCGAACGTCCCCTGTCGAGAAGCAATTCGGTCGAGAAGAGCTCTCGTGATAGGCTCGTCGCCGATCCATCCGACCTTTGCCGAGACGACCGAGCGGAGCCCTGAGTTCTGAAGTGTGACCCGTGCACGTCGTTGATCGGCGGTCCTGGCTTCCAGGATGATCAGGCCCGATGGGTCTTGAGACTGGAGGATCTCGCGCATCCCCACGTCTCCCATCGCCTCCTTGACGTTCGGGATCAGGTTGTCCGAGATGGGGTAAACCTGCGTTCCTCGGCCCCCCACGTAGGACGGCCCGACCGGGAGGGCCAACCGTTCCCTTCCGAAAGGCCCTGTGGTCGAACATCCGGCCATCAAGAGGGCCGAGACCATGGTCAGTACGAAGGAATTTCCTCGCATCTTCCGACTCCCAGATGGACGCCGGGTCCACCGGCATTCTTGCTGCTATGGCTCGCGCGGCACCCTAGCGAATCCCCGAATTGAGGTCAATCCGGATCGGTGACCTGGCCAGATCGGACGAACTGCCTGATCGTGTCATTTCGATAAAGGTTCTTCGATCTTGTTGACGGAGTGACGGGAGGGAGTTAACATTCGTTTTACCTATCACACGAGGCGTGTCGGTTCCCATCGCCTCGACTTCCCCAATTTCGTTAGCTGGCCAATCACGGCCCAGAGGATGGTGATGCCCCAGCCCCGCGTTCGCTACATCGGGAGCCGCGAGTTGCACCGCGACCTGCCCAAGGTCCTGGAGTCTCTCGAGAATCCCTCGAATCGCTTCGTGCTGACGATCCATAGCAAGCCGAAGGCCGTCCTGATCGGGGCGGAAGCCTTCCTCGCTCTGCTGAGGGGCCACACCCCCGAAGATCGCCTGCTCGCCCTTCAACTCGGAGCCCTGGTCCAGGGCTTGGAAGCTTCCACTTCTTCTGATGATCTCTCCGAAGCCGGCGAGCTTCGCGAGGGACTCGTCGCCGCGGGCGTCTGATCGGGACCGACCATCCCGTTCCACCCATCTTTAACGCCCGAATTCCCCGCCGAATCGAGATCGACCCGAATGGCCGTTCCTGGGCCACGGGTCGATCTCGCGTCATTTCGGGTTAATCCGATCCGCCGATTATCCACGAGCAAGAGGGCCATCGTGGCATTCAGGTCAGGGCATGGCCATCCGATCCATTTCGAAGGAATCGTCGAGTCCGATGGATTAGCGGTCCTTGTTCGAGTAACATGGAACCTCACCTTTGTTCACTGCTCGGCGATCCGAACAGGCATGTGTTTCGAGGACTCGACCTAACCGAGGTGATTGATGTCGAGCCGACCTTTCGTCCATTTGCACTGCCACAGCCATTACAGTCTTCTGGATGGGGCGAGCAAGGTCCCCGCCCTGGTCAAACGGGCCAAGGCTCTGGGTATGCCTGCGCTGGCAATTACCGATCACGGCAATCTCCACGGAGCCGTGGAATTCCTCCGAGAAGCCAAGGCGGCCGACTTCAAGCCTATCCTGGGTATGGAGGCCTATGTGGCGCCTTTCCGGAGGACGGAGCGATCGGGAGGAGGGTTCTCGGGAAACGAGCACAACTTTCACCTGACGTTACTGGCCAAGAATGGCGAAGGTTTCCGCAACCTCATGCGACTCTCCTCCATGGCGTTCCTTGAGGGCTTCTATTACAAGCCTCGGATCGACAAGGAGATCCTCGAACGACATTCCGAGGGCCTGATTTGCCTTTCGGGTTGCGTTTCCTCCGAATTTTCCGATCACGTACTTCACGGCAAGTCGGCCGACGCTGAAAAATTGTGCGCCTGGTACCAGAAGATCTTCGGCGAGGAAAATTTCTTCGTTGAGATTCAGTGCAACGGAATTCAAATCCAGAAGGACCACGAGCAGGCCGCCTCGGATCTCGCGCGGAAGATGGGCCTACCTCTAGTCGCCACGAGCGACGCCCACTATTTGATGCAGGAGGACGCCGAGGTTCACGACATCCTTCTCTGTATCAATACCGGTCGAACGTTCGACGACCCGAACCGGATGCGATTCGAAAACGACCAGTTTCACGTCCGGAGCCCCGACGAGATGTACGCGGCGCTCCCAGGACACGAGGAGGCCCTGGCCACCTCGGTCCGGATCGCCGAGATGGTCGAGGATAACTACAAGAGCCTGAACCTCGGGAAGCGACAATTCCCCTCGTTCAAGCCTCCCGGCGAGAAGACCCCGGAAGAATATCTCCGCGAACTCTGCGAACAAGGACTCCGCGAACGTTATGACAATGCCCCTTCCCAGGTCGCGATTGACCGGATGGAGCACGAGTTGGGCGTCATTAATCGGATGGGGTTTGCCTCATACTTCTTGATCGTCTGGGACTTCGTCCGATATGCCCGGGAGAACGGGATCCCGAATTCGGCCAGAGGTTCGGCCTGTGGTGCCCTGGTCAGCTACCTGCTCTACCTGAGCCACGTCGACCCGCTGGTTTACGATCTCCTGTTCGAACGATTCCTCGATCCGAACCGGTCCGAAGCACCGGACATCGACATCGACCTCTGCAAGGATCGACGGGTCGAGGTCATCGCCTATGTTCGCGAGAAGTACGGTGCCGACAACGTCGCCCAGATCGGGACGTTCGGGACGATGGCCGCCAAGGCCGCCCTCAAGGACGTTGGCCGTGCCCTCAGCATCCCGCTGGCTCGAGTCGACCAGATCACCAAGTTGATCCCGGCCCGGCTCGGGATCTCGCTCGAAGAGGCGCTCGACGAGGAACCCGCGCTAAAGCGGCTAACCGAAGAAGACCCCGAACTGAAGAAACTCTTCGATTACGCCACGAGGCTCGAAGGGACCGCACGGAACGTCGGGACCCACGCCGCCGGCGTCGTGATCGCCGACCGACCTCTTCGAGATCTGGTCCCGCTCCAGAGGCTTCCGAATAAAGACAAAGAAAAGGAAGTCGTCAGCACCCAGTGGGAAATGGGGGACGTCGAGAAGGCCGGCCTCCTCAAGATGGACTTCCTGGGACTCCGGAATCTGACCAGCCTCGATGCGGCCGTCCGGCTGATCAACTCCCGCCACGACGACCTTCCTCCCGACATCAACAAGCTTCCCCTGGACGACCCGGCCACATATGCCCTTCTCCAGCGTGGAGAAGCCAAGGGCCTGTTCCAACTCGACGGCGCCGGGATCCGCGACCTCCTGGTCAAGATGAAGCCCGACCGTTTCGCGGACCTCATCGCCATCCTGGCGCTTTACCGGCCAGGCCCGCTCAACGGAGGGATGGTCGACGAATATGTCGACGTCAAGCACGGGCGGAAACAACCCGTCTATCACCATCCGGTGATGAAAGAAGTCCTGGAAGAGACCTACGGCGTGATGGTCTACCAGGAACAGGTGATGCGGATCCTGAATCGATTGGGTGGGATCGAACTCTCTCAGGCCTACGCGTGCATCAAGGCGATCTCCAAGAAGAAGATGGAGGTGATCGCCCAGGGTCGCAAGCAGTTCGTCGAAGGGGCCTCGGAACGCGGGCTGGATCGGAAGAAGGCCGAGGATATCTTTGCCCTCATCGAGTTCTTCGGCGGATACGGCTTCAACAAATCGCACACATGTGCCTACGCCCTGGTTGCTTACCAGACCGCCTATCTCAAGGCCCACTATCCGACCGAGTTCATGGCGGCACTCCTCTCTTCCGAGATGGATGGTGCGGAGCGTGAGAAGTACTTCGTCGACCACATCGAAGATTGTCGAAGGATGGGAATCGAAGTCCTCTCCCCGAACGTCAATGCGGGAGAGCTGAACTTCAGCGTCGCCAAACCCGGTCAGGTCGAGTTCGGGCTCGGTGCGATCAAAGGGGTCGGATATAAAGCGGTAGAATCGATCGTCAAGGTTCGTGTCGAGGGGGGGCCTTTTCGTGACCTGGGTGATTTCTTCGAGAGGATCCCTGCCAATGCCGTCAGCCAGGGTTGCGCCGAGACGCTGATCAAGGCGGGTGCGTTCGACAATCTCGGCGCAAGGCGGAGTCAACTCCTGGCGATCCTCCCGCGTGCCGTCCAGGGAGGGCAGGCCCTCCAAAAGGTACGTCAGGGTAATCAGAAGCACTTTTTTGACATGTTTGACTCCTCCGCCTCGACGACAGAGGTCGAGACGGCATCGGCGTCGATTGGTCTTCCCGATATCCCCGAATTGCCCGATGTCGAGAGATTGGCTGAGGAGAAAAAAGCCCTCGGTTTCTACATGTCGAGTCATCCCCTGACCCGCCATGCCTCGACACTACAGGCGCTCGCCAGTCACTCGATCTCCGACCTGGGCATGGTCGCGGAGAAATCCGACGTGGTACTGGGAGGCCTGATCGTCAATCTTCAACTCAAGAACGTTCAGAAGAGTCGTTCTGGGCTGACCCGAATGTGCAAGCTGACCTTCGAAGATCTCACGGGGTCGATCCCCGCGATGCTCTGGCCTGAGGATTTCGCCAACAACGAGTCATTGCTGGCCAACGACCGGATTTGCTTCGTCCGGGGGAAGCTCGATCGTCGGCGAGATCCGGCCGAGCTCATCATCAACAAGGTCATCCCGTTCGAGCGGGGACCTGCCGAACTCTCCAAAGGTCTACTTGTCACCCTTCACAAGGGAAGCACTCAGATCGTCGATGTCGAACGATTGTTCCGGACAATTCGAGCTTATCCCGGGAATCTCGATCTCTACCTGGAGGTCTACGGGCTCGCCACGGTACAACGGGCCATCTACAAGGCTGGGGCCAACTTCAAGATCCGCCACGATGAGCGAATGTTGGCCGATCTGGAATCTACCTTCGGATTGGATAACATCCGAATGATCGGTCAGCGGGGCGCGGCGGGTCGCAATGCAGCGCGAAGCCAACCGGTTGCAACGAACGCTCCGTCTATTTACGAAGATCGTGCCGGTCTTGAAGACGATGATAGTTGACCGGAACGGATCGGGCGGCGAGTTTCCCACTAAGGAGGCAACAGAAAATAGTTAGTCATAAATGTAAAGCCTCTCGGCTAGGACATGGTCTCTTCACAAAATCTACAAGGTCGCCCTCTATACTTCCCGCTAGGGCAGCTTCCTCGAATGCGTCTCAGTTCTCAATCCTGCTGGAAAGGTCGCCTCTCCATGATTTCGCCGAGGTCACTCTCTGGTCGTCGTGCGTTCACTCTGATTGAGCTTCTGGTCGTGATCGCGATCATCGCCGTTCTGATCGCCTTGCTCCTTCCGGCGGTCCAGGCCGCCCGCGAGGCCGCCCGTAGAACGCAGTGTGTTAACAATCTGAAGCAGATTGGCCTCGCTCTCCACAACTACGAGAGCAGCAACGGTTGCTTCCCGACCGGTGGTGAGTCGACGAATTTCAGCACCTCCCCCCCTTCCACCCAGTTCGTTGACGGCAATTACAGCACTCTCGCTCGTCTCCTTCAGTACCTCGAAGGGACGACGATCTTCAACACGGTTAACTTTAACTACGAATACAACCACTCGAGCCTCGGAAACACCACGGCGTTCACCACCGGCCTGAACGTCTTCATTTGCCCGAGCGCGACCCGTTCTTCGGGTGGTTTGAAGGAAGGCCCCGCTTCGGCCCCGGCAACCGACCTCGAAGCGAATATCGTTGGTGGATATGGTGTTGCGGATTACGGCCCGACCGTTTACACGGATATCAATCCGACCGGAGTGGCGACAACTCCCGGATCTGCGACCCCGTTCCGTAATAAGTTGTTCCGAGCCAACGGGATGCTCAAGCAGGGCAAGACGGCCATCGCCGAGATTACCGACGGGACCAGCAACACGATTGCCATCGCAGAAGACGCGGGTCGCGATCCCCGGTTCATCAGCCCTTACATTCGTGGAACGGCCCCTGCGGCTTTTACCGGCCTGCGAGTTAACATCTATTCCCCCACCGATAATGGCCTGGGACTTCGCTACTGGCGATGGGCCGAGGCCGATGGTGGCTTCGGTGTCTCGGGTCAGATTAACAACAAGTCCAATCCCTCTCACGAGCAGTCAGGATGGCAGCTTCCGCCCGGCCCTCTGAGCACTGGCGGGAATAACGCCGGGGCCAACGACGAGATCTTCAGCTTTCACCCGGGCGGAGCTAACTGCCTTTTCGGCGACGGTAGCGTTAAGTTCCTCAAGGATTCGACGAATGTTGTCATCTTGCGGAGCCTCGTGACGCTCAATGGTGGCGAGGTCGTTTCAGCCGATCAGTATTGATCCCTAACCCGATTAGCAATTAATGACACGAGGCTTCGGAACCCACCGTTCCGAAGCCTCGTGTTTTATCATCACGTGCGAGTATTTTTAGGTGAAATGAGTGGTCAACAGGGACAAGTACTCAACCTCGTGACCTCGACAGAACGGGAACCGAGTCCCGCTTCCTGGCGAGATTATTAAATGTGCTTCACCGACGTGGGAACCGGTAACTCGGGGAAGTTCTTGCTTCGGAAGGCACAGATGATGACGAAAGCCTCGACCAAGTTTCAAGTCTAATCGACCAACTTGACTATGATTCGACTCGCAAAACCAAGAACGGCCTACCACTTCCCCTTCCAGAGAGGCTTGGCTAGCTCAGTCGCTCTTGATGTGAGCTACTCGCCTTGATTGCTCTAATTGTCTCGCCCGAGGCTCAATTCAGGGCTCAAAGGGTCTTAAGGTATTCGATCAGATTATTACGTTCCTCGTCATTTAGTGAATCACCGAAGGTATGCCCGCCATTTCCAAGACCGAAACGAGACGAATCGAAGAGCCACCGGACTTTTTCAGGGTCATTGTTGGTATCGCCGGGAATTGTATACATCCAGCCAACTTTAGATTGGTCGAAATATTCGAATTCCGTCGAAGGAGGCCTGTAGAAGCGACTGGGACGATCTGACGACTTCAGAAGTGTGCCGAGCGTCGGAACTGAACCGTTGTGGAGGTAAGGAGCAGTTGCCCATACTCCATCAAGGGGAGGAGCTTGGTAGCCGGTCATGATCTCATCGACGGCCGCTTCTTTCCCGAACCAGGTCGCATTGTAATGTGCGACAAAACGAGGCGCGATACCAAGAGCTCTTGCTGGGTCGGTTCCAATTGTCTTAAGATCCACAATTCGATTGGGGTAGGTCCCCTCCACGCCATAGGTCCCGTGGCACTTCGAACAAGCCTTATCGAAAATTGATTTTCCAAGATCGGCTCGAGCGGCATCGATCGGAAAGGGATACTTGGGTGGCTTCAAGCTCTTGAGGTAGGCTTGAATGTCGCGAAAAGTCGGTTCCAATTTCTTGAACTCATCCAGGGTCTTCTCGCCCAACATAAATTGCATGTTCGTGCGCACGGCCTTGGCATCGGTCCGCCCATCGTAGTACATCGTCTCCTTCTTACCGAGGAGCCACCAGGCGGGAACATCGAGTTCGGGAAGATTCGCGCCTAATGGTAGCGGGAATAGCCGAAACGAGAGATCCGCATTGCGGAGGCTCAAGAGGACGACCGAGAACATTCCGGCGTTTACCGTGCCACGTGAAGAATTGATCACGAAGGTGCTGGGCGGGAGTCGTTTCCCCTCCGCCTGCATCATCTCCTGGAAAAGTAACTTCAAGTCGAGTTGAGTATTTCCAAGACCCACGTAACTTGTACCGCCGATCGAACCTCCGTGACAGGTCATGCAATCGATGGCGATTCCCCGCTTCGAGCCATCCGCCGCATTCCCGCGACGGAGCCCCATGGGAAGTCCGTCATTCGGATAGGGAGCCGGGTGCATTCCATACCTGCGGTTGAACGATTCGGCGAATTCCATCGGATCGCCTTTCGCCTCGATCCCGGAATTTCCCCAGAAGGAAGCGACCGATTGATACGCCTCGGCTGACCAGGACGGCCTCAGGTAACCCGTCGAGGTGAGTGCAATCCGCCCCCTGTCGGCGGCCGATGCTTCTTCCTCGGACGCGGGAGCCTGGAAAGCCGAGAACCAGAGGCCGATACATGTGATTACTATTCGAGTGACCCAGCCCATGAATCCCTCGGTGGAATCTCGTGGAAAAGAAAAATTCCGATGACTCATCTTTTGTTATAGGCTAGTGACCGGTGATCGGAAATGGCCAAATCGCCCGGCTCAAGCTCAGGGGGGATCAAATCCTCCAGGATTCCAGGGGTGGCATCGTCCCAGTCTCGATAGTCCACGGACCAGGCCACGAATCAGGCCATACTTTAGCATTGATTCGGTCATGTAACGACTGCAAGACGGCTCGAATCGACAGGCAGGGCCGATCAGTGGGCTGAGCGTCCATTGATATATGCGAATTAGGGCAATGACACCCCTTGTTACCGCCCTATCCAATGCCCGACCACACTTTCTAATCATGATGAGGCCTTGGCCACTGCCACTCCGAGTCGTCGGGCGACCGCCCTCGCCAGGGTCGGGAGCGAGCGGGACGCCTGATCGAAGGTCAAAAACGCTCCTTTAGGCACCACAATCAGGTCGACTCCAGGAGGAAGTTCGGCCTTGTTCAATCGAAATGCTTCGCGAAGAATCCGCTTGGCATGATTCCGGTCCACGGCCTTTCGAATCTTCCGTTTCGACGCAGAAATGCCCAATCGAGGATGCCCGAGCGAATTCTCCAGGCCATAGATGATCAGGAAGGGATCGGACGCGGATTTTTTACGCTCGAAGGCATTGCGAAAGACAGCCGGATCGGCAATTCGCTCGTGAGGCCGGAACGTAGCCGAGGACATGACGATCCATTCGATCAAGGGGGAGGAGAAGCCTCGGGATTCGGGGCGATCTCGGGCAAAGTAACGATCCTTGGGGGAGACAGGTTCGCACGCAGGATCCTCCCACGACGAATCAGATGCCAAAGAGCCAGGAGTGCCATGACGGTCGAAGCCAATAATCCCCAAGCAAGCAGGATCACTGCGGCCCGACCAATCCGGATCCGATCGGACGGCTTTAGATCTCTCCGTCTCAGGACGGAGGTGGGCAACCTCACCCGCCGGGTATCCTCATCCCCGGACATCGTTCGAGCCTTCCTCCTCAAAAATCTCACGAAGAGAACGTGCGAGATGATCGAGCCGTTCGCGAGTAAAGTCCATCTGATCTTTCAGTTGGAGGATTACCTCAATTCCAGCAAGATTGATGCCGAGGTCACGCTGGAAAGTCGTGATGCTCCAGAGTCGTCGGATCTCCGCCGGGCCGTAACCTTCGACCTCTCCGCTTCGAATGGACCGGACAAGTCCACGGTCCTCATATCGGAGTAGTGTGGTCGTCGAGATCGAAAGTTGCCGGGCCACGAGTTCGCGAGGGAGGATAGACGGTTCCACGGAGTAGGTCCTCTTGCCGGTCCCGTTACCAGAGCCCTTCCCGCGGTCGGGCCGGGTTGATCCGCGCAAACTCCTCGATGAGACGGCGACTTTCCTCATCGATCGACTTCGGGACAACGACCTTGATAATGACATAAAGGTCGCCCACGGGGAGCGATTTGGAGGCGGCCACTCCCTGACCTCGAAGGCGAAGCCTCTGTCCCGTGCTGGTCCCAGGTGGGATAGTCAGAGTTTTGAGGCCATCGATCGTCGGCACTTCGACCTTGGCTCCGAGGATAGCCTCGGCCACTCCGATCGGGACTTCGACCGAGAGGTCGCGGCCGTCGCGGGTGAAGTAGGGATGTGGTTCTACCGTCACGGTGATCACTAGATCAAGCTGTCCGGAAGGGTCGCCCTGCCCTCGGAGCCGGAGCTTCGACCCCGAGTCGATCCCGGCCGGGATCTTGACGACTTTAGTCTCATGCTGACCTTGCTGCCGCTCGAACTCGATTGACGTCTCGCCGCCTCTGACGGCGGTCAAGAAGGGAATTGTCAGCGAAGCTTCGGCGACTTGGGGCTCGGCGTGACCACCGCGCTTGCGTTGGCCCCGCTCGCCGCGCATTCGGTTGATAATATCGTCGAAAATACCACCGCCGCCCGGTTCTCCTCCGGGGTGGGAGGTTCCTCCCCGGGCTGAAGGGCCGAAGAAATCGCTCAGATCGATATTATCAAACCCGCCCTGGCCACCTTGATGAGCGGCCCATTCCGAGGCGCCGGCACGAGGTCCGAATGGGCCGCCTCCCTCGAAGGCATCTTGACCGAATTGATCGAATTTCGCTCGTTTCTCGGTGTCCGAAAGAATGTCGTAAGCGTTCTGGACCTCCTTGAATCGAGACTCGGAAGACTTATCCCCCGGATTTGCGTCGGGATGATGCTTCCTGGCCAGAGACCGATAAGCCTTTTTGATCTGATCAGGCGTGGCATCTCGGGCCACACCCAGAGTTTCATAATAATCGCGAGCGGCCATACCGTCCCCCGGGACACCCGAGTTCGTCTGGTTCGACCCCGTCCATTCCGGACTTTTCTCGGCCAGCGAACAGTTCTAGCATAGTCTCTCCCGTACCCTCGGTTCAAGGAAAGCTCTCGCAGGACGCGCCACTCTCGCCGTCGAGACTGTGGATCGCTACAATAAGATTCTGAAATTACCGAATTATCTGTTCTCTACGCTCGTTTTGTCGACCTCGGATTGATGTCATCGCAATCGATCATCATTTATGAGCGTCTGAATCAATGGTCCCGTCAGCTCAGGCCAAGATTCGGGGACAATTCCATCCGATGGACGGAGGCCCGATCGGCGTACGACCTTTCCCAGGCGGCCGTACTCTCCAACTGTCCGATCTTCGTAATTGACCTCTCCCACGATCCGATCCGAGGGTTGGAAGCCCTGGATGCCGGCCTGCGCGAGGCGCCATCGGCTCTTAGTCTTATCATCGATACAGGGAATCATGACGGGCTCTCGATCACGGCCCGTGAGATTGGGGCGACTCTCTTGCTATCAGGCTTAGTCGTCCCACCCGAGGTGATTTCCCTGCTCCGGCGGTGGATCCCCATGGCTTCCGCGCGATCCGGGGCCGAAGGTTGGCCGAATCCTTCGGACATCGACAACGACCTCAGGGATGGTCCCGAATTGGTCGATTCAAAATCCTTTCCACCCCCTTCCCCGAATTTCGGGTCTTCCCCACTTTTCGACCCCTGCTCGTAGGACCCTCTCAAGGACTTCTCTTGATGTTCGGCAAGAAGAACGCCAGCCTGACCGAGCAAGACGTGCTGACCGCCCTGAAGGGCGTGAAGGATCCTGACATCCAACGCGACCTCGTCGACCTAGGGATGATCAAGAATATCCAGATCGGCGAAGGAACGGTCACACTCACGGTGAATCTCACGACTCCCGCCTGTCCTCTCAAAGCCAAGATCGAGAAGGACGTCCGGGACGCATTGACGGCACGACTAGGCCCTGAACTGGCTTATACCATCAATATGTCCGCCGATGTCCGGGGGAAGGGAGTTGCGGAAAAGGGCGACATTCCGGGCGTCAAGAACGTGATTGCCGTGGGTTCGGGAAAGGGCGGGGTTGGCAAGTCGACCATAGCGGCTTCCATCGCATACGGGCTGCAATCCTACGGCTCGAAAGTTGGCCTGATGGACGCCGATGTCTATGGTCCTTCGATACCCCATCTTGTCGGGGCTGTCGGCCGGCCGATGGCCGTCGGAGAGCGGATCATGCCGATCGAAGCAAATGGACTGAAACTGATGTCGATGGGATTTCTGCTCGAACCGGAGCGGGCAGTGATCATGCGTGGGCCGATGCTCCACGGGATCATGCAGCAATTCCTTCATCAGGTGGATTGGGGTGACCTGGATTACCTGGTGATCGACCTCCCACCTGGAACCGGCGACGTCCCTCTGACCCTGGCCCAGAGCCTTCCCCTGACCGGGGCGGTTGTGGTTTGCACACCGCAGGAAGTCGCGCTTCTCGACGCGGTCCGGGCCGTCTCGATGTTTCGACAGTTGAAGGTCCCTCTCCTGGGCATGGTCGAGAACATGAGCTTCTTCGATATCCGTGCCTATCTCAGCGAACGTGGTGGGACCAATGCTAAGCTCGCAGCCGCCACCGATAGCCTCTTCGAAGCTCCCGGCGATGAGCGAGTTTATCTCTTCGGTAGGGGTGGAGCACGCCGCAAGGCCGAGTCGATGGGTGTGCCATTCCTGGGCGAGGTCCCGTTGAACATCCTCCTTCGGGAGAATGGTGATGCTGGCCTTCTCCGAGAAGCACTGGCGGCCGGATCTCCTTCTCGACCTTACCTGCTCGGTGTCGTCGAGCAACTCGCTGCCCAGATTAGTATCCAAAACATCAAGTCTCCCAAGATGCCGAAGCTCGAAATCCTCAGCTGATTCATGACAAAACGGTCGCCGAGAGTTCCCTTAGACGGGGAGGTCTCGGCGACCGGGATCATCACGGGTTCGGAAGGATGGAAATCAATCCTCGTTCTGGTCCTGGGCAACGGCATAGGCAACGCAGATCCGGACATCCTCTTCGGTCAGTTCTGGGTGAGACCGGAGGATATCGGCCCAGGTAAACCCATCGACGATCAGCGACACGATGTGACTGACTGTGATCCAGGTTCCCTTGATGACGGGCGATAGGTCCGAGATATCGAAATCAAAAACCAGTCGATCACTCCAGTTAAGTGCATCTTGCTCTTGTTCTGCTGGTTCGACCTCCAATAAATCATCCAGGGCGTCGAACGGGAGGATCGGCCACTCATTCGATTCGATCTCCTGACAGTCGAAGTCGGTCACATCGATCGAGGATTTCGATTGGTGCTTGACCCTGCTGAGTCGAATGCACTCGAGCGCGTCGATCGCCTCCTTGACCGATCGAGTGGCCTGATCGGCGGCCGATGGTGAATATCTTTTGGGAGTCTGGGTTTCCCGACCCGAAACATCCGCCTCGGCGAGCTCACGGTCCTGCTGACGCACGAGGGCTCGCTTGAGTCTCCATGCCGAGGAGATGACGTGATCCACCAGGACCGATTCGAGCGGACCACGCGGGTTCAATTCGAGGAGGACGCTTCCGGAGAAGTCTTGAAAAGTATTCGCTCGAGTTGATCGATTCCGCGTTCGGGAGCGTGGGTTGGTTTTGCGAGCGAAAACTTCCACGAGACCGGAGGGATTGGAATGCATGCGGGACGAGGTAGTCGCAACGTCGAAGTGGCTCGCCTTGAGTTCCATGACCGGGCTCCCCTGAATGCGACCGGATGATCGTTCCGAAGGATGACGCTCGCACTGAGCGTCAGGCTTCGTTCGTCAATAGAGTCGCGATTCGAGAGGTTGCCTTAGCACACAATATAGAAAACGGTTCGACCAATTGAGAACTCGCTCCGGAAAATTATCCGCGACGCAGGGCTCGACCTGGTGTCGCACCGGTTGGTAGGCCATCCTCCAACACCATCGTACCGTCAACGATCACGTGCCGGACACCTTCTGCGAGGGCCTTGCCGTCGGCATAGGTCGAGCGGTCGGTGATGGTCGAGGCGTCGAATAGGGCGATATCCGCGACGTATCCGGGCCGGATCATCCCACGGTCGGTCAGTCGGTAGCGTCGTGCCGCGTGAGAGGTCAGGTGCGAGATCGCTTCGGGCCAGGTGTAGTCTCCAAGGGTCCGGGTGTGATAGCCCAGATATCGGGCGAACGCCCCGGTTCCTCGAGGATGGGGGTAACCGCCTCGAAAGATCCCATCGGACCCTGCCATGTGGGAGGGGTGTCGGAGAATCGCCCTGACGTCTTCCTCGGTTCGATCGATGGCTCGAAAGCTCACGACGCCCACGGCCAGGTCCGAAGCGAGCAGAATATCGCAGATGAAATCGCAAGGGGTTTGCCCGGCCTTCTTGGCGGCATCGATGACGGTTTTGCCTTCAGCCCATCGCCAGGTCGGATTGGCCACCATGGCCAGGTGCACCTTGTTCAGAGGGAACTGGGTTGGGGCGGGGAACCAATCCGATTCGAGCCGAGCACGAATGGTCCGATCGGCCAGACGTTCTAGAGTCGCCTCGTTCCCTCCCTCCTGGACCCAGGGAGGGAGCGAGACCATCCCGAGGATGGTGCTGCCGGCCAGATATGGATAGGTATCGAAGGTGAGATCGAAGCCCATCGCAAGCCCTTTGTCGATCAAGGGAAGCATGATATCGGCCGGTCCGTTGTAGTGAGAGATATGGGCCGCGACACCCGACCTCCGGACGATATCATACACTTCTTCCATGCCAACCGGAGAATTCGCCCCGTAGGCCCTCATGTGAGTGACGTATACGCCATCGTCGGGGACGAGGACCTCACAAAGCGCTGCGATTTCACGGGCATCGGCGTGGCGACTCGGTAGATAGTCGAGCCCGGTGGAGAGGCCGACGGCCCCAGCCTCCATTCCGTCTCGAACCATCTTCTGCATGGCTCGAAGTTCGTGGTCCGTCGCTGGCCGAGGGTCGTGACCTATCACTTCGATCCGGACGTTCCCATTCGGGATCAAGTAAGCGACATTGATTGCGGTCTTACGGTCGAAGCGGGCCAGGTATTCATCAACCCCATTCCAGTCGTAGTCGATGTTCGGCGGATTTCCATTGAATCCTGCCGTATAGCGACGCATGTAGTCGATTGTCGCCGCAGAGCCCGGTGCGAAAGAGCACCCGTCCTGTCCGATGATGTAGGTCGTTACACCTTGCTTGAGCGCCGGCAAATGGACCGGATCGGCCAGCAGCATCAGATCGCCGTGGACGTGAGCATCGATAAATCCGGGTGTGATCGTGAGCCCGGTCGCATCAAGGACCTTTGCGGCCGTCGAGTCACCCAAATGTCCGACAGCCGCAATGACCGAATCCAGGACGGCGACATCGGCCCGAAAGGCAGGTCCGCCAGTTCCATCGATGACCCAGCCACCCCTGGCGATCAAGTCGTATTCCATGATGCTCTCGCAGAAAGAGGAGTCACCGAACTTGAAGAGACTAAGGCGCGAATGGGGGAGGTGTCCCGGCAAATCATCGAATTATTAGCATGGATCGAGAGAGGTTTAGGAGATCGTCCTTCATGATCTCTTCGGATTGTCGATCTGTTGCCAGAGATACCACATTGCGATAGTCCGAAAAGGACGCCAGGGCTCGGCGAGTAGGCGACATTGTGAGGCGTCGGGTAGCACTTCAAGCTCATGGAAATTTTTGAGCCCGACCCGGATACCCAGGTCGCCAACCGAGAGGACATCAAGCCGACCGAGTCCAAAGATCAGGAACATTTCAGCGGTCCAGGGACCAACTCCCTTGACGGTCGTCAGAGCGCTGATAACCTGCTCGTCATCCCACTCGTGCATCGATTCGAGAGGGATCGCTTCCTCATGGACGGCTTTCGCCAGGTTCAGAACGTATCGAGCCTTGACCCCGGAGAGTCCACAACTGCGCAAACCAGCCTCTCCTGTATTCAGGATGGGTTCCGGAGTGTGTGGCTCGCCGGTCAACATTCGGAGGCGTCGGTCGATCGAACTTGCGGCCTTGGAAGAGATTTGCTGACCAACGATGGCTCGGACCAGCGTGCCGAACCGGTCCGTCCTTGGTTCCAACCGGCATGGTCCGATCTCATCAATGATGTACTTCCATCGAGGGTCGAGCGCACGGAGTGTTTCCACACCCTTCGACCAGGGATCAACCCCCTCGTAAGGCCCGACCTTGATGATTTGCTTCACCTTCGACTGTCGTTTAACGGGAGGCACCAGCACCCTCCGATGGCAAATGAGCGGGCCAAGGTGAGTTATCGGTTATACGGAGTTAGTAGGCGGAGATGAGGATGGGCATCGAGGAATTTCGCCAGCCGATCGACTCGATGAAGGGCATCCGGCAGGAACGAGAGGGCTTGTTTGATCCTCTCGTCTGACTCGGCGCAACTAAATCGAAGGAAACCTCGGCCAGCCTCGCCGAAAGATTCTCCTCCGAGGCATGCCACGCCAAAGTCATCATCCGCGCCTTCTAGCAGGAACAGCGCCAATCCCTGGGAAGTGATTTTCAAACGATTGCAGAGGGGTCGAACGTCTGGATAGACATAAAACGTCCCCGCTGGCATGACCACGTGAAGCCCCTCGATCCCCTGGAGTCCCTCGACCAACCGATCTACCTTGCGATGAAATAGGGCCATGTACTCATCGCGAGTCGAGGCGTCCCGAGCAAGCGCGGCCAGCGCAGCCTTCTGAACGAAAGGCGGACTGCAGGATGCGGAAGTGTTGATCAGTTTACCGAAGGCTTCGATGATCTCGGTATGGGCGACCGCAAACCCAATCCTCCAACCGCTCATGCTGTAGGATTTGCTGAAGGTATAAGCCGATACAACATGGTCGAGCATGCCGGGCTCGGTCGCGATCGACTCGTGACGTCCGTTCCAGACCATGTGGCAATAGGGCTCGTCCGAGAAGACCATCAGATCGGTCCCTCGGACTATCTCCGCAATTGCTCTCAGGTCGGATCTGGTGGCGACCCCGCCCGTCGGATTATGGGGAGAGTTCAGGAAGATCGCGCGAGGCCTGGGATCCGTCGCCAGAAAATGAGCGACGGCTGCGGCACCCGGCCGAAAGCCTTCTTCGACCCTCAATGGAGAAAGGACGGCTCTGGCTCCTCGACGTTCCAGGTTCGGAATGTAGGTCGGGAAGTGCGGGCTGAAAATCAGTGCACCGTCGCCGGGGTTCAGTATCGCTTCGGCGAAATACTGTTCGAACGGCTTGGCTCCCGAGGCAACTACGACGTGCTCAAGGTTGACGTCGAATCCGAACTCGAAATTGACGAATCGAGCGGCCTCGGATCGGAATTCCGGAAGCCCCAAGCTCGGACCATATCCTGTCTCGTTCGCCTCGATGGAATGGAGACCGGCGGCCTTGGCGGCCGGAGTGGTAGGAAACGGACTGTCGCCGATCTCGAGTTCAACCACATCCTTTCCACGAGACTTCAGTTCTCGGGCCAAGGCAAGCACGGTAAAGGCTGTTTCAGCCGTCAAACCGCTGGCGAGGTTGCTCAATCTCGGCATCGATCCGGATCTCCCCGAGTAACTCAATCCGATCATTCAGTATGACCGGAAGGTGTCTCGGGTGAAATCCCTGGGCTCAGGATCGAGAGGCAATCGCGCGTGCCAGGGGCAATACAATTCGAGGGACGACCTGATTCCTGACGATCTCTTCGCCGATGCTGCTCTGATGGCGGAATGAGTCGAGGAACGAACGGTCGGGTCCGTTCCCCCAGTATTGGCGGATCGTGAAATAGATACTGATCTGATCGTCGCCAAACTCGCCGGTACGAACCTGGAAGGCGTTGGTGCGAGTCTCGATCGAGATTCGAGCCTGAAGGCGGCAGGAATCATCGAGAGCGATGGTGACCGACGGCTCGAAATTAATGACCCTGGCCCTGGGCACTTCGACCAAACCATCGAACGCGGGCCCAACACCCAGGGCCTCGGCGACGATCTCGTCGTGATTTCCTTCGTAATCGAAGTCGAATCCATACATCACATCGAGCGCCTCGCAATCGAGGTTGCTGATGGTCAGGAGATGAGGGGCGAGTTCCAGGACCAGTTCGTGCTGACCATAGGCGTCATCGAGAGTCGCCGGATTCACGTGACCCGAGCAGAGTCGCCGGGGCTCGATGGCCAGGGTCCGGTAAGCTTCTTCCTCCTTGTCTCCTTCGAGAACCAGAACACCATCTTCGCGCGTATAGAAGTTTCGTAACTCGGGATAACGTTTCTTCATCTGCTCGAAAAAGTGGAGTACAGTGTCTCGGCTGGTAGGTAACTCCATCTCGGTGTTCAAGTTGACGTTGACATAAAAGTCATCGCACTCGGCCAGATATTTATTCATTACGGTGATCCCCCGGGTGTGCCCCGGTCGTCCGCTCATTCGATTCGAATCTATTCTACGAAACAAAAAGGGATCGGGCGGGCCAAGATTTTACCTGGACCGCCCGAGACCGATGAAAATCTGGCCCGAAAGCCTACAAGGTGCTCAGCTCTTGATGATTTCTCGGACGGTCCCGCCCGCAGGGATCATCGGCAAGACGTGTTCCTGGTAAGGAACAAGCACATCGAGCACGTAAGGGCCGGGGTGGGCGATCATCTCGCGGAGCGCGGGGATCACGTCTTCTTTCTTGCGGATCTGGCGGGCCTCGATCCCGAATCCCTTGGAGATCGCCACGAAGTCGGGATACGTCGTCTCGTAGAGTTCCCCATTGCCTTCGCCGGTATATTCAGGATGTTCGACAGGTCCGAGATAGGTGTGCGCGCGATTACCCCCGTGGAACCGATCCTCCCACTGGACGACCATCCCGAGGTGCTGATTGTTCAGCACGATCACCTTGACGGGAAGGCTCTCGCACTTCACCGTGGCCAGTTCCTGAATATTCATGACGAAGGAACCGTCGCCATCGATGTCGACCACCAATGCATCCGGGAAAGCCGCCTGAGCCCCCATGGCTGCCGGGAGGCCGAAGCCCATCGATCCCAATCCACCCGAGGTCACCCAGGTCCTCGGACGATCGAATTTCGTCCACTGGGCGGCGAACATCTGATGCTGACCAACCCCGGTCGTCATCAAGAATTTACCACCAGCCATCTTCGAGAATTCGTCGACCACATACTGAGGGAGGATCGCGTCATCGCGGTCGGCATAAGTCATCGGGTCGCTCTCGCGCCAGGCGTCGAGCTGGTGATGCCATTCGCGATAGTCGCCGGCCTCGACGACCGGGTTGAGCCTCTGGAGGGTCGACTTCACGTCGGAGTTGACGGCGATATGAGCCGCCTTGTTCTTGTTAATCTCCGAAGCGTCGATATCAACATGGACGATTCGTCCATGCTTGGCGAACTCGCTCAACTTGCCAGTCACCCGGTCGTCAAACCGGACACCAAATGCGAGCAGCAGGTCCGCCTCGTTGATCGCCATGTTCGAATAAACGGTGCCGTGCATCCCGAGCATTCCCAGGGCCAGGTAATGGTCGCTGGGAATCGCGCCGAGACCTTGCAGAGTCATGGCGACGGGGATACCGGTCTTGGTGACGAAATCACGAAGTTCTTCGGACGCCCCCGAGGCGACGGTTCCACCGCCACAATAGATAATGGGCCGACGGCTCGCCTTGATCGCCTCGGCAATCTGGTTGATTTTCTCGGCCGTCGGGGGTTCCGGGAGTCGATAACCGGGCAAATCCATCGCAACATCGTAGTCCGGGTTGGGGACAAGCGTGTTCTGGATGTCCTTGGGCATATCGATGAGGACGGGACCCGGACGCCCCGTGTTGGCGATATGAAAAGCTTCCTTCACGATCCGGGCTATGTCGCGAGCGTCCTGCACCAGATAGTGGTGCTTGGTGATGGCCCGGCAGACCTCGACCATCGGGGTCTCCTGGAACGCATCGGTTCCGATGACCTTGGTCGGGACCTGTCCGGTAATCGCGATAATCGGGAGCGAATCGAGCTTGGCGTCGGCAAGTCCGGTGACCAGGTTCAACGCTCCGGGTCCGGAGGTCGCCATGACCACACCGGGTCGTCCCGTGACTCGAGCATAGCCCTCGGCCGCGAAGATCCCTCCCTGCTCGTGCCGAGGGAGAATGGTCCTGATCTTGTCGCGATAATAGGTAAGGGCTTGATGCATCGGCATGCTCGCCCCGCCAGGATAGGCGAATACGACATCGACGCCGTGCCGTGCGAGGGACTCGACCAGCACGGTGGCGCCGGTGGTCGGTTGACGTCGGGTCTCGGTCGCTCGGTCGTCGATGGTAGCCACGTCTGGCATCTCTCCCGGAATCAAGTCAGAACGGTCTCGCGGACGGGATGGAATGTATCATTCTATGCCAAGCTCGACCGCTGAACAACAGAAAATGGAACTCCTGTGAATCACTCGACACAGCAGGGAGCCGATGGGTTCCCTCCCAGACCCCCAAGTGCGCTGGTGACCGGTGCTTCGAGTGGCCTGGGGCGTGAAATCGCAAGGCAACTTGTCCTCGACCACGGCTACCGTGTTCTCGCCACCGCCCGAAGGCTGGATCTTCTGGAACAGCTCCGAGACGAAATGCCGCTCGGATCGATGGAGATCATGGAGGGGGACCTCTCGGACCCCAACTTCCGGGAAAGCCTCTGGGCCTGGGCCGAGGCCGATCGTGGCCGGATCGACCTGTTGGTCAATAACGCCGGGCTGGGGAATTACGCCGACTTTGGGGAGCAGGACTTCGAAGTGGTCCGCCAACTCGTGGAAGTGAACCTGATGGCCCTGATGGACCTGACTCAACGGGCGATTCGCCACATGAGAATTATCGGAAAGGGCCAAATTCTGCAAATTTCATCGACCCTAGGCTTCGTCGCGATGCCCTATGCGGCCGTGTATAACGCCACGAAACATGCCGTAAATGGATTAGTGAAGACGCTCCGTTATGAATTGAGGGATTCCGGGGTCCGCGTTTGGGCCGCCTGCCCGAGCCGCATCAGGACCGATTTCCGGACCTCGGCGTTAGGGAGGGACTGCGAGGATCATGCGAGACTACATGGCGAATCCGTCGAGAGCGTCGCACGAGGCATTCTTCGAGGGTTGAAGTCCCAGGAAACATTCCGGAAGCCGACCTGGAACGCTCGGCTGGTCGTCGGAATAGCCCACTGGCTGCCCGGGCCATTCGAATGGTTCATGATCCGGTGGGCTCCCGCTCATTTCGCCCGCGAGATCGGGCGAGTTTGATCGGGTTAACTCATCCCATCATTTCCTTCACGGACCGAACGAAGTGCATGCCTTTACCCTTGGATTTCAACTCGGCGGCTCGCGCTTCAGCAGCCGATTTTTCGGAATAGTCGAAGGTTTGTACTGTCCGACCTCCGACATCGCAGACCGCCCAGATGACTCGCATCCTGGCTGCCGGTTGTGGTTTAGGGCGAGCCTCCTTGGGATCGGATCTCGGCTTTCGTTCGGTAGGAGTGTTCAAGCCTAGTGCTTCTGCTGCCTCGTAGGCAGCCCGCATTTCTCGGAGATTTAAGGGTCGTCGAGCCATGGATCCAGTTCTTGGGTCGTTCGGTGGGACGGTATGGAGCCTCGACGATAGCCATTTCGAGACCATCGTCCCCGATTTCAATTATGTATCATCAAGAGAGAGAATCGAACAAGCCGGATTATGGATCAGTGATCGACCCCACCGGCTTTTCGATAGAGAATCGAGGTCTCGACCTGTTCGAATCCCATGGACCGATAGAGTTTCAATGCCGGTTCATTGGTGGCACTCGTCTGTACGGAGGCCACCTCACCCCATTGGTTCTTGATGTATCTCAAAATCTCGACGAGCAAGTAGCGTCCATAACCTTTTCTTCGATCGTTCGGCGTTACTTCGAAGTCGAAGATTCCGGTGCGTGCTCGCCCGTCGCTTCGACCGAAGGCGGCCATATCCCAGGCTGATGCGTGGGCGATTTCCCGATCGTCATCCTTGGACAGCAGGCGAAAACGACTGACCTGAGAATTCCCGATCGCCTCGGCCTCCCACCAGCCGGACGGGATCGGGTCGTCCACGACCTCGATCCTCGACTGCCTGCGGAGGATGGCCGACCTGGGATCGCGGATCTCGGATCGACTCAGGTCGAGATCGAGCAAGATTGTCGTCGAAGCTGGCTCATAGTCGGCTCCGGTCGCCGCCAATCGGAAAGCTCGATGGGATTCGAGGACTCCTGAGAATTCGCTACCCCCATAAACTCCCCAATAGAACGGGTTGAGTGGGAATTGTCCGCCAGCATAAAGAACCCGGGCACCGCGTCCCCTCAGGTATGTCTCGCCCGCAAGAATCAAGTCCCGAGCCAGGTCCGACCCTTCGTGCTCCGGGTCGATGGCGAGCATGGCGATCGACCCGAGTTCATAGTCTCGCCGCTGGGGCGAGCCCGTGGGCGACTCCGGGCCGAATCCCGCGTGTGCGAACCCGATGATTTGACCATCAACATGCTCGGCAATGATCAATCCTTCCCGATCAAAACCGACTCGGCCGAGGATCAACGTGTCAAATTCATGGGCCGTGAGTGGGCGAACGACGATCTGGTCGGGAAGTGCCCGATTCCAGAGGTCTGCCAAGGCGGGGGGATCGCCGTTCCGGAACGCTCGAATACGGATCACCGGTCCTTGGGGGATAGGGTTGGCGAGAGTAATGATTCTGGTGGGCCGGCGTTCAAATCAGCTCAATCCACGGCGACCAGGACATCACGTCCCTCAACCTTGACTTCGAAGACGGGTTGGGTGAGACGGTTATTCAAGGTAGATTTGCCCGTCTGCACATCGAACTGCCATCCGTGCCAGGGGCAGGTCACCAGTGTTCCCTCGACCGGTCCATCGGCGAGTGGCCCTCCCTGATGCGGGCAGAGCCCATCGATTGCCGATAGGACGCCACCGACGTTGAAAAGAGCGAAGATACGGCCCTGATGCTCGACTTCCTTCGAGCTGCCTGCGGGAATCTCGTCGAGTGTGGCCATCTTCACGAAGCTTGCCATACGTCTTACATCTCTCGGTCCGGAGCAGATCGTCCGAAAGCCATTCTCTACCAAATCCAATCTATCACAAGCCAGAAGCCCGACGGAATCTCGAAATCCATGACGATTCGCTCCGGCGAAATACAATAATTCGGCCCGGCCGGGTCGTCCTTCGACTGACCTCGACGTCGGAACGGTCAGGAGTTACTGATCTCAGTCGAGGGGGACAGGTATGGCGGCTTCTGAAGAATGGGATCTGATCGTGATTGGAGGGGGTCTGGGTGGACTCGCGACGACAGCGATTGCACGTCGGATCGGACTGAAGGTGGCGCTGCTGGAGGCTCACAATAAACTCGGCGGATGCGCCGGATATTTTTCGAGAGGGCCATACACTTTCGATGTTGGTGCCACAGCCCTGATGGGGTTGAATTCGGGAGAGCCGATCGGAGATCTACTCGAAACGATCGGCCTCGATTTCAGGGCCGTTCAAACCTCTAGCTATCGGGTTCATTTGCCGGACAGGATAATGGAGATTGGACCAGAACCGGAGGCCTTCCGAAACGCCTCATCGATCTCCTTTCCGGGTCATGAGCAGGCGCGACGCCTATTTTGGAAACTTCAGGAGTGGGTCGGGACAACGTTGTTCAACGTCGCTTCTCATGTCCCGAGACTCCCGATCCGGTCCTCAAAGGATGTGGCTCACAACCTCAAGATCCTGGGGCTGGGAGGTCTAGTCGCTGCATCGAGTTGGGTCTTCACGGTTCGGGACGTCTTGAAGATTCTCGGTCTCGACGATGACATGCCGTTCCGTTCGCTGATTGCCATGTTGCTTCAAGATACGGCTCAGGCCGGGCCGGAGACCGTTCCCTTCGCGAATGCCGCAGCCTGTCTTCAAGCTTATCGATCGGGAATGAGCCGACCGATTGGAGGGATGTCCGCACTCGCGGAGGGGATCGGGCGGAGATTCAGCGAGATGGGAGGCGACCTCCGGACCGGCGCCTTGGTCGATCGGGTCGAGGCATCCGAGGATGGATGGTTCGAAGTGGTGACCCGTCGTCGTCAGCACTTGAAGACCCGACAGGTTGCTTTCAACTTACCCATCGACCTGGCGGCTAAATTGCTACGACGATCATCCGAGTCGGCACTAGAGGCATCCGAACGGAAGTCGCGAGCCGCCTGGAGCGCGGTGACTGCCTACATGGCCATAGACCGACTGGTGATTCCAGACAAGACACCACTCTTCCATCAAGTCCTGCGATCCTATGATCGCCCGATCCACGATGGCAATAACGTCCTGATCTCACTCTCCCCGGTCGAAGATCCGGGCTACGGCCCGGTCGATGTTCGAGTGGCCACGATGTCGACCCACACCCGGCCCGACGAATGGCATGACCTCGAGCCGGCCGCTTACCAGGCGAAGAAGTCGGACTACCGAGAGCGATTCCTGGGAGTTCTCGAATGCGCATTCCCCGGAGCATCCGCAAGTCTGAAACATCTTGAGGTGGCCACCCCACGGAGTTTCGCGCGATATACCCGACGGAATCGAGGTGCGGTCGGGGGTGCTCCCGTCTCTCATCGCAACAGTACATTTATGGCCGTGGATGCGGATGTCCTCGGGGCTGGCCTCTGGATTGTCGGAGACTCTGTATTCCCCGGGCAGGGGACCATGGCCACGGTCCTGTCGGCGATCCGGGTTGTCGAGCGCATGTCGGGGATTTCCTGGTCGGATCTGACGCCATCTGGGCGGGAGAAGCTCTCCAACTCTCGGCCATCGACGGTTGCCCCGGGATCGTTCCCCGTCCAGAATGGTCGTTGACCGAACAAGGAGTTACGCCGCACCGGAATTGAGGTCCGAACGCATGATTTTTCGATGGAATCGATTCGCCTGCCTGCTCATCGTCTTGGCCCCAACCCTGACCTTCGCCGACGGGCCAGTTCCCATCTCGGAGAGAGCCAAAAAAATACATGAGTCGGGGATGCTCTTCGATGGGCACAACGACCTCCCCTGGCGACTCCGGGAAGTAGGCGATCCGGGCTTTGAATCGAACGACCTCAAGAAGCGGCTTGCGAGCGGCCAGACCGACATTCCGAGACTCCGAGAGGGCGGGGTCAAGGCTCAATTCTGGTCCGTCTACATCCCGAGCGATCAGCCGAACCCGGCTCGAACGGTCGTTGATCAGATCGATCAGGTCTACCGGATGGTCGAGCGGTATCCCGACGATTTCGAGATGGCTTACTCCGCCGAGGATGTTGAACGGGTCGTGAAGTCTGGAAAGATTGCCTCGCTAATCGGGATCGAGGGAGGGGTCGCGATCGAGAACGACCTGGCCATGCTCAGGATGTTCGCCAGGTTGGGGGCTCGTTACATGACCCTCACGCACAACAAGAATCTCGACTGGGCCGACGCCGCCAACGATGAGCCGGAACACGACGGCCTGACCCCGTTCGGTGAGACCGTGGTCAAGGAAATGAATCGCCTGGGAATGCTCGTCGATATCTCGCACGTCTCCCCCGCCACGATGTCCGACGTCCTCCGAGTGACCCAGGCTCCCGTCATCGCGAGCCATTCCAGCGCCAGGGCCCTGGCCGACCACCCCAGGAATGTCCCGGACGACATCCTCAAGGAAATCTCCCGCAATGGGGGGGTGATCATGGTCAACTTCTTCCCCGGCTTCATCATGGCCGACGAGATCAAGAAGATTAACCTCGGTCGGGACGCGCTCAAGGCGGCTTATCCCGATCCAGCGGAGTACGAAAAGGCACTCGCCCGCTACAACCAGGAGCATCCTTACCCGCGAGGGACGGTCAAGGATGTGGCCCACCACATCGATCACATCGCCAAGGTGGCGGGAATCGACCATGTTGGGATCGGCTCCGACTTCGACGGGATCAACTCGGTCCCGGTCGGCTTGGAGGATGTTTCCACCTATCCCCGGCTGACCGAGGAACTTTTGAACCGGGGGTATTCCGAATCCGACATCCATAAAATCTTGGGAGAGAACGCCCTTCGGGCCCTGAGGGAAGCAGGCAAGGTCGGCGAGAGATTGCAAAGGACGACCCAACCTTCGATCGAGGTCATCAGGACGAAGAAGGAGTGAATCCCAGAGCAGCTATCGCGAAAACCTCGGAATAACGCGGGTCCCGAGCATCGAGCCCGCAAATTTCCGGTTCTCCGACCCCCGAGCCATCAATATCGAGGCTCCCCTTTCCCACCAGGATCTCATCCATGCCCTTCCGACTCGCAGTCCCATTGATTGCTTTGATGCCTATGTTTGTAATCGCTCAAGACGTGTCCCTGCCGAAGATCCCGATCGAGTCGTACACCTTGCCGAACGGCTTGAAGGTGGTCCTGCATCGCGATCCCGGCGTCCCACGAGTGACGGTCTGCATGGCCTATCACGTCGGCTCGAAGAACGAGAGAGCGAAACGCACCGGGTTCGCCCATTTCTTCGAGCACATGATGTTCCGGGGGACCAAGAACGTCCCCAACTACGACATTCCCCTCCAGGAGACGGGGGCCCAATCAAATGCCTTCACGTCCGAGGACATGACCGTTTACTTCGAAACGGTCCCGACCTCATTTCTCGATAGGGCCCTCTATCTGGAGGCGGAACGCCTCGCTTTCCTGCCCTCGGCCCTCGACCAGGATAAATTCGATACCGAGCGCGAGGTCGTCAAGAATGAGCGTCGGCAGTCTTACGAGAACGTCCCTTACGGTTTGTCCGAAGAGACGATCCTGGCCAATGTGTTCCCCAAGGGCCATCCATATTCGTGGTCGGTGATCGGTTCGATGAAGGATCTGGACGCCGCCTCGATCGATGATCTTCGACAGTTCTTCGGTGAGTTCTATCATCCCGGAAACGCCGCGATTTGTCTGGCGGGCGACTTCGACATCGAAGCGGCTAAAGCCTCCATTCTCAAATATTTCGGCCCGATCCCCGCTGGTAAGGCGATCGAGGCTGTCGAGGCCCCTACCCCTCGGCTCACCAAGTCGGTCGGATTGGCGGCGACCGATAAGGTCAGCCTGCCTCGTCTCTACTGGTCATGGCCCGTCGTGGCTGATGACCATCCCGATGCGCCAGCACTTCACCTTCTCGCTTCGATCCTCTCCGAAGGAGAGGCCTCCCGACTCAACCGCTCCCTCATCAAGGAGGCGCGAGTGGCCAATGAAGTCGACGCCACCAGTGATACCAAGGAGGTTTCCGGCCTGTTCACGATCGATGCGACGGCCGCGGAAGGTAAGTCGATCGAAGAACTCACCCGAGCCCTGGAAGCCTCGATGGCGGATCTCAAAGCGAACCCTCCCACGAACCCCGAACTGGCTCGAGCCCTGGCCAAGTTCGAACAGCAGACCTTCAATTCCCTGACCGCCCCACTCGGTAGGGCGATCATGCTTGCCGTGGATTATGTCCAGAAGGGGGATCCGGCCGCTTATTTCAAGGATTACGCCCGTTATTACAAAGTGACGACCGACGATCTTTCCCGAGTTGCTGAGACTTATCTCACACCGGAGAAGGTGGTCCTGACCATCTCACCAGGAGAGTCGAAGAGCGAAGGGGTCCAGTCCGGACCATTGCCGGGACCGTCGCCGGTTGAGTCGCGTCAAAAGCAGACCCCTGACGGACCGGTCTGGCAAACGCTCCCCGGGCCGGCTCAGCCGTCGGATTGGCACCCTCCCCGATATGTTCGCAAGACGCTATCGAATGGTACCGAACTCTGGGCTGTTCCCTGGCAAACCCTCCCAATTGTCGAGGCTCGGCTGATCATTCCCGTTGGGACGGCCGATGATCCTGCCGGGAAATCCGGCCTGGCCGCCTTGACCGGCTCTCTTCTCGATAAGGGGACAAAGACCAGGACCGACACTCAACTGGCTGAGGACCTCGATGCCTTGGGAGTGTCGCTTTCCGTCGGCACATCCGCCGACTCGACCAGCATGGGTCTTTCGGTACTCTCCCGGAATCTCAAACCGGCACTCTCGCTGGTCGGCCAGATTCTGACCGAACCTCGGTTTGATCCCGTAGACTTCGATCGCGAGCGGAAACTCCAACTCGATGGACTGCTGCAGGGGCCGGACAGCCCATCCTGGATTGCCAGAAGAGCCTTCCAGTCATTGCTTTACGGTGCCAATCATCCTTACGGAAATCCTGGACAGGGTTTCGTGACTTCGGTCAAAAGCCTGACAGTTGAGGACGTTCGGGCGTTCCATGCTCGATTCGCGGCGAATCGTTCCATCCTGATCGTTGTCGGGGATTTCGATCCGGATGCTCTCATTCAGGATCTTGAATCGACCCTGGGAGCCTGGAAGACGACAGGTCCCGAACCTGCCGAACGCCCCGCATTCAAGGCTCTCCCCCAGCCCGGAGTGGTCTATCTGGCCGACAAGCCCGGTGCCGTCCAGAGTGTCATCGCCGTGGGCCGTCGATGGTTCGATCGGAAAGATCCCCGTTATTTCGCCTCGCTCATCGGCAATCACATCGTCGGCGACGACTTCCTCTCCCGACTCAATGCCAATCTTCGCGAGAAGAACGGCTACACGTACGGGTGCGGTTCTTCGTTTGGATATCAGAGGACGGGAGGGAGCTGGCAGGTCAGGACTTCGGTCCGATCCGATGTCACGGCCGAGTCACTCAAGGAAATCCTTGGAGAGCTCGATGCCCTGGATAAGGCCCGACCCCTGGACGAGGAGGAGATAACCACCGCCCGGGAAGCTGAGATCAGGACCTTCCCCGAATCGTTCGAGGATCCCGGGAGTATTTCGGGCGTCTTGGGGAGTCTCGCTCTCTATGATCTACCTGGGGATTACCTCGAAACATATCTGAAGGAACTTCGAAACTGTCCGGACGAGCTGATCCGGCGGACCATGATCGAGGTTGTGGCTCCGACCGACAGGGCAATTCTGATCGTTGGCGATCGTAAATCCGTCGAGCCGAGACTGAAGGAACTTGGATTTCGGGATATCCGACCGGTTGACCCCGACGGCAAGCCAGTCAAACCATGATCCAGCTTCCGGATCGAGCTACCGCCCAGCAGGGGTGAGCTTCCAGGCTCACCCTTCCCCACCCCATCCTCATAGCCCACTCAGGCTTTCTAATCACTCCGTCCTTCGATCAGTTTGTTCTAAAACGGCCCGATAATTCCTACATGCAATAGGCGAATGTAAGGCAGTGGACTTCTCCAAAGACGCTGCTGTGGTTCGAATTTTAGGGTTTGGGTTCGTTTTTTCCCGGTCATAAGCGGGTGATCGAAGTGATCGGATGAAACCGGTCCGTCTCAAGTAACTTGGTAGCCGATTGGGTTCGTTTTTTCCGGCGATCTTGAGAGCTAAGTAAATACGCGAGACCTGATTCGATCCCGAGGAGGGATGACAGATGCGATTGACCTCCCGAAAATGGCGATGGGCAGGCCTGGGATTGATGTTGGGGATTGCGTCATTACTGGTCATTCGAATTTGGATCGTTCCAATAATCATCATCAACCAGATTCAGGCCCATTATGGTGGGAAGGTTGTCATCGGCGACTGGTGGTTCGGACTCCACTCGTCGGGCCTGAGCCAGATCGAGCTCAAGGAAGGGGCGGAGGAGGATTCTCCCACCTGGCTCAAGGCCGGCCGGGTCGAGGTGGATGTCTCGCTGAATAGCATGCTGCGTGGGCGGTTCATGCCGACCAGGATCTTGATCGACCACCCCATCGTCGACTACCGGCTCGACGCGAAGGGCCAACCGCTCACCAAAATTCCGCTAGTCGAGGATCCCAATTCGAATCCCCAGCTTCTACCCGAGATCGTCGTTACCGACGCAGATCTCACGATCGAGCAAGAGGGGCGAGGCCCGATGTCGCTGAAGGATGTCCGGGCGATTCTCTCACCTGTCAATGGTCGGGAGCGACTCGATGTGAAAACCAACGATCCAACCTGGGGCAAGGCGACACTCACGGGAACCTTTGAGCCCGACTTCAAGCACGGCGAGTTGAAGATCGCATCCGACCCGTCCATCAAGGCTGATCCGGAAAGGCTCCGGCGAATTCCATTCATCCCCTCGGAGGTCTGGGACAACGTCGAACCGTCGGGACCGATTCAAGCCAAGGTCAAGATTGGCCTGGCGCTCGATTCCCCCACGCCCGTTCATGTCTTGACCGATCTCGAGCTGCATGGGGCCGATGTAAAGCTCCCGGCTCTCCAGATCGAGACCACGGGGACTACCGGACATGTGACCATCGACGATGCCATCGTCTACCTTCAAGACATCCAGGGACGGACGATCGACGGCTCGATCGCAGCCAACGGAAAGCTCGATTTTTCGAGGCCGGTGCCCCGAGCCGACCTTAATTTACGCCTCTCCAACGTCGACATCACCCGGGCCCCCGCCTCCTGGCAATTGGGTAAGTTGAATGCAACAGGACGCCTTTCGGGTCGGGTTAATTTAAAGGCGAACATCGCCCCGACGGGACCTGACCTTTCGGGAACCAGCGGAACGGCCGTCATCACCGACGGGAGTTTTCAGGGGATACCGATGAAGTCGGTCAGCATCGGCTTGAAGGCTCAGGGTGGTAATCTCCAATATGACACTTCGACCGATGGGGTGCCACCAGGACCTTCCCCCTCGGGGAATCGACTGACCGATGCCTCCAACCGTCGTTATGAAATCTGGGAGCCGGTGGTTGACGCCCTGCCAATCCTGCGGCTCGCCACGAGAGGTAACGGAATTCTGACATGGATGGCCGAGTCGATTTCACGGTCGCTGGAATTACAGGTCAAGAACGCGACAGGTCGATCCGGACGATTCCAATTACCCAATTCCATCTCAACACGGATCGAACTCGAGGACGTCGATCTTGCGATCCTCCTGGAGAAAGCGGCTAAGTTTGGAATCAAGGTGCCGTTTCCAATCGCGGGCCGGTTCTCAATCAAGGCCGAGGCCACGATACCTCTCGGCTCCCTCCGAGACATCAAAAGTTATGTGTTCAAGGGAGACGCCCGGCTCGAAGGGGCTTCGATCGATCATGTCGATGTGGGACTTCTCGTAGCCCATCTGGAACTCGACAAAGGTGTCCTGAACCTATCGGACTTCCGTGGGCAGCTCGTCGACCTGCCTGCAGGTGACTGGAGGCGTTCTCTCAAGAAATCGGAGCTACCGCCGAGAGAAGGGGAGCTGACCCCCGGCGGATTTCGCGGAACCTTGAGAGCCACCGTCTCGCCACCCGGCCCGGTATTCGCCGAATTCCGAGGCTCGCAACTTCCGCTTGGAGAACTACTCGCTCCCGCCTTGCCCGTACCTACTCCTCTTTCCGGCCAGTTGACGTTGAATGCTCAAGCTCGTGGCAACATGGCTACCGCATCGGACCCGAAAAAGTGGGTATTCGATGCCCGAGCGAGAAGCCAGGAACTGACCTATCAAGGGACGAAACTCGACTCGATCGAGACGAATCTTCGCCTCGATGAGGGTCGTCTCGTGATCTCCGAATTCGCCGCCAGCCTCGAAGGTAAACCCTTGAAGGCAAATGGTGATCTGGAGATTTCCGCGCCCTATCGATTCGACGCACGCCTGGATGCTCACGGTTGGAAGATCGACAAGATTCTTGCCCTCATTCCCAATCTTCCCGGACCGGCCCCGGCTTTTGGGGAACTTGAAGTTCAGGGGCATGTTGCTGGTACGATCCTCCCCTTTGCCATCAGTACCGAGGGTGCTGCCCGAATCGCAAATGTCGTCGTGAAACAGGTTCCTCTGGGGGTCCTGGTTTTCCAGTGGAGGACCGATCGCGACCTCTTATCGATCATCGGCCTGGAGTCTTTCTGCTTCGGAGGAAGGATCAGCGGCGAGGGAAGTGTCCCGATTCGCTCGGGAGGTGAGATCGTCGCCTCGTTAAATTTGAAAGGGATCGAGTCTTCCAGGCTTTCGGCCCTCCTCAAGCCCGGGTCGGTCGCTCTCGATGGAAGGGTCGACGGCTCTCTCAAGTTTTCCGTTCCAAGCGATCGGACGGTTGTGAGCGCCGATGCAATGCTCGTCGCGCCTGATCTCATCATCAGGGAGGGGACGAGTAACGGCATCCCCGTCCGTTCTTTACATGTCACTGCAAAGCTGGCCAACCATATCCTTGAATACAAGGCCACGGCTGATAGCCTCGGTGCCAGTGTTCGCTTTAATGGGTCGGCCCCGGTCCTGGATGATCTCTCCGAAATCGTCGCTGAGGCACAGGTTCAAGCTGCCGGTTTTCGACTGAATGAGGCCTGGCAAGGGATGGGTATCAGCGGTGGACTTGGCGAACTCGATGGACTAGGTGCGATCGATGCCAACCTGAGAGGTTCAATCCAACCATCCCGGCTTTGGTCCAGAGGGATTTTCGAACTCCGAAACCTCCGATATGGGCAAAATCTCGACCTGGGAGGTCTGCGTGGGACATTTTCACTTTCTCCAACCACATGGAGACTTGAAGAGTTAACTGGTGACCTATTGGGAGGCTTAACTAGCGGCGAGGCTCGGGGAGTTTCGATTGCAGGAGCCCCGAAAGACATCAATTTCGATTTTCGAATCACTCGGGCTTCAATCGCAAGGATGCTCGCGGCCTTTCCCGCTTTGTCCCGAAATGCCCAGGGATTTGGCACTCTCCGAGCGTCCGGCCGGCTCGCCGAGGAACTTCGAGCGACAGCCGAGCTCCAGGTTCCCAGGGCTCAAGTCCTCGGGCTTTCCGTCTCCGATCTCCGATTCCCGGCGGATCTCCAACTCAACCCGACCTCTGGAGTCGGTGTGATAAATTCCCGACGATGGATGACTCGGGTCGGAGGCGGCTCGATTCAGGGCAATGTCATGCTACGGCTCGGGCCGAATCGATCCTTCCGGTCCGAGACCCAATTGAACGGGCTCGATCTCGAAGTTCTCTCTCGACTCAGGACGAACGGTAAGCAAAACATCCGTGGCAAGGTGTCGGGTAAGATCGATTTGAACGGCACGGATACTACACAGCTCGACTGGTCACGAGGAATGGTTGCACTCGACCTCAGTGACGCAAGCCTGGTCGAACTTCCCGTCTTCAAGGAGCTCGATCGATTTCTAGGCGCATCGCGAGGAGGTGGCCTCTTCGAGGAGGGTCACATACAGGCTACGATCGCGAATAGAAGTCTTTACATCGATTCCATGACGCTTCAAGGACCGGTGGTGCAGATCCATTCGAATGGAACGGTCACGTTTCTCGGTGGGCTCGACCTTGAAGTGCTGGTCAACACGAACGAGATCATTCCCGAATCGGGACTGGCGCTAGTCGCCCTGGTTCCTGGGCTCGGGCAGGCACTCGGCAGGGGACAAGAAGTCCTCTTTCGCCTGGCAACCTTCCTTCAGAATCGACTGCTCAAATTTCGAGTCACCGGAACACTGGATAACCCGACTGTACGGCTCGACGCCGGGATCGCCGTGACGCAGGGCGCCGCCGGATTCTTCGCGGGGGTCTTCAAACTTCCGGGAAGTAGCAGTCGTTGATACTTTTTTCCCGTGACTTCGTGTAATCCCTTTCACACCCGAAACCACAGAGAAGGCATGCGAATCCAAGGCAAGCCCTTGTATCCGTCCACACCAACTCTGGATAGCCCAGCCAGAATGGGAGAGGCGGCCCGGCAGTGCAAGCAGGACACGTCTCCGATCCTAGATTTTGGACCAGGCCAGTCACTGGTGGAATGATGTCCCGAAATCACGGTTGGCTTGATCGATTCCTTCCAGCACCCGCGCCCAAGTTACACCTGGAGCGGGAATGCGAAACAGGCTCTCGGTCTCGTACGAAACGACTTCGAAATCCTCGATCCGCTTGTAGAGGGGTTCCTACCGTGTCAACATTCGCGCGAAGTTGACCCACCCCCAATCCTCTCGAAGAAACGAGGGGACCGGGGGTGGGTCGATCAGAAAGACTGTTGGATTCGCCGCTAATCAGCGCCGCTTGACATTCTCGGGATGGGCTTCCGCGAGCATCTGAGGACGTCCGGCCGAGGCGTTGGGGCGTTTGACTTGGATCACGAGATCCCGGAACGATTGGCGTTTCTCCGGGTCGATCTGGGGCTGGTTCAGGACAACCGAACATGCCCAGCTTGGATGTGTTTCCACGAGCCGCCCCATCAACGACACGAACCAACCAGCCTCCTGGACCTGATCCTCGAGTACTTTCTCGAGAAGCGGACGAACCGTCTTTGCCAGGGCCTTCCATCCTTTCGAGTCGACTTTCACGAAGGCCTCGACATCATGCTGGATCCACGGCTCGCCGTTAACTTCCCGATAGTAGCCCGAGTGAACGATCAGCAAGATCCGACCATTCAACCGAGCCGCACCTCTGGGGCTGACATAGTCCAGATCGCTCAGGAGAACATGAAGTTTGGGAGATCGATAGACGTACTCCCAGGTGGCGGTAGTACCTCCGCCATCGGTCCCCTGATATCGATTGGCATCGAGCTGGCGAAGCTTGACGGGAGACTGGGCCAGGTCTTGCCAGAGGGCGAGAGTGACGGCGGGTTCGTTGATCAAGCTCAGGTAGAGCTTGGAGTTGCAAGGAAAGGTATCGGCGGGTGCCTTCCGATGCATCGTATGGTCTCGGATGACCTCTACGACGGATTCTCGGTGTTGAGGGGCAATTTTATCGAGTGGGACCACGGCGGCCGGGTCGATCGCCCTGGCCCCGGCAGGGAGCGCGGTTTGGGGCGCCGAGGCCGAGATCAAGCCGACGAGGCCAAGGGCAATTTTCGCCGCGGAGCGGCGAGACACGAGGGAAGTCATGAGCGCTCCCTGGAGAAACGAGCGGACCCATCCTCTCGGCCCCGGATCAGCGTCCAGAACCGACTCGGTCCACTCTTCTTTGATCGGTCAGTTCCCGAATTTTCCTCACCCTCGGGCTCGCGATTCCCTGGATTCTTCCGTATGTCGGGAAGATTCGAGAGAGTGAGTCGAGTGACTGAACTCCCAAAGCGACGGGGAAATGGCCTTGCCGGTTTAGGGGGTCTGATTATGATGTCGCCCCGTAGGTGGTGGAGGAGTCAGGACTTCGCACGGAGGCAACCATGACGGGGCGACGATTGACGTCGGTGGTGATCGGCGGCACGCTGGCCGTGACGGTCGTGGGTGGTGGATTTTTCTTCTGGAAGAAACCAACCCCGAGAGGCGGTCGAACAGGTACCGTCGAGACAACCTCGGCAAAATCTCCGTTGGCCACGTTGGCCGAAGGACTTAGGCAGGGCGATCCTCAATCCTTGGCCGCTCTATGCGAACGCGTTGTCGGAAAGTCCGACAAACCGAGGGCAGCGGTGGGTGAGCAGGAGGGGGCCGACCTGGTCGCCGTCCTTGACGGGCTAAGGGCCGGATTCTTGAAGTTCGCGCCGATTGGTCGCGCTTCGGCCGTCTCTGCGGCTGGCTACATCCTGGATCATTTAGCCATCGAACCCGCCCCTCGTTCCTGGCAAAAAGCCCTCCCCCCCATCCACGACCTGATGGTCGCCGGACTGGCCGACCCGAATGTCGATGTCCGGGGATCGTCCCTGACCGAGGTGGGTCGTCATTGGAACTGGTTACCCGGCCGGACGATGACCCCCGCTGAGGAGATGAGCCTGGCCGAATGGAAGGACGCATTCTATAAGCCAGCCAGCAGATGCCTGGGCGACCGAGAGCCGAAGTCGCGAGCTGCGGCCGTCTTCTGCATCGGATCTCTACCGATTGACTCGATGGCTGCGCCGGCCGCGGCTTATGTGGACGATCCCGAGAGTGGAGGGGTCCGCTACAAGGCGATGATGACCTTCGCAAGTCGCCCGAATCTGCTGAATCCGGATTCTCTCCTCAAGCGTCTTCATGATCGAGAACCCGGGATTCCCGAACTTGCCGAGATGATCCTGAAAGGGCGTGGTCTGAACAAGGACCAGATTCTACTGGGTCGCCAGATTTTCGACCCTCGCCCCGAGGTCCGGGTCGCAGTTGTTCCTTTACTCCGAGACCGCACCGATATCGATCCCGTCGTCTGGCTCCTTCAGCTTTCCCACGACTCCGACGAAAATGTTCGAGAAAAGGCCGTCGAGGCGCTGGTCGACCGAGAGTCGCCCGACGTTGACCGCAGGCTTCGCGAGGTTGCCTCAACCGATGTCTCTCCCAAGATCCGAGCGACCGCCGGCAAGCATGTCGCCAAGACCTCCGACGAGTCGACCGCCTCACTCCCCCCCCTCCCGGGTTCGCCCAGCCTGAATCTCAAGGCGAACTGAGACTCTCGAAGCGATCGTCAAGCAATCGTCCGGTGGTCGAAGCGCTCGACCATCGGACGATGTTCCTTGCGCGACGATCGAATCCAACCTGCGGGAATGATCGATCGACCTCGTCAATGGTGGACAGACGCATGCTCCGGCGCGGAGCCACCAGACTTCCTGGCCTGCTCCTGATCCTCGGGAAGGTATCTCGATCCACGGAGATAGAACAGGGCGCCGAGCGCCATCATGGGAATCACGGCGAGCATCCCGACCGTCAGGTTCGTCGGCCCTGTCGGAGAGGCCGTAGGACCGGCTCCGATCGATTCGAAAAACTCTCCCAGCCTTGATCCCACCACGACGGGAAGTCCAAAAAGGTCCGAGATGTAACCGATCAACAAGGGCGAGGAGATATCGCCGAAGAGGTGGACCAGGAAGATACTGAGAGCGTATCCCGCCGCTCTTCGATTCGCAGGGACGACGTTGGCCGTTACCGTGTTGCTAGGACCGAGGACGGACGCCATCATCACGGAAGTCAGGAAGAGCATCACGAGCGAGGCGGTTCGATCGCTGACAAGGATCGCACCCGTCCCGAATGGGACCCCGAGTGCGACCGCGAAGGCTGGCCAGAGAAGATAAGCCCGTCGAGTCCATCGGAGCAACGAGTCGGCCGCCCAGGTTCCCAGGACAATCCCGATCAATCCGGCGCCCGCCGTGAGGCCACCGATCCAGACGCCGGCCTGAACCTCGTCCATTCCCCGGACACGCTGATAAAACGTGGCCGCCCAGACCGCCAGGGCCCCGATGGCAAAAGTCACCGCCGCCTGCCCTGCTGTGTTCAAGACGAAGCTCGGAGTCTTGAAGATCGAGAGGTAGTCATTCCATCCTGGCCGGTCTTCCTGGCCTGCGGTCTTCCCCTCGGAGGCTCCTCGTCCCGGATCTCGCATCATCAGCCCGAGCATCGCTACGACGAGACCGGGGATACCTACTACCCAGAAGGCGTATCGCCAGTCGGTATGCTTGGCGAACCAGCCCCCGATCCCATAGCCGATCGCTCCACCCACGGGAAGTGCGAGGTAATAGACCCCCATTACCCTCCCACGCAGCTTGGGAGGGAAGAGATCGGACAGCAGGGCTGGGGCAATAATCCCGTAGCTTGCTTCACCGATCCCGAGCAGGGCTCGCCAGAGAAACATCTCGCGAAAACCGCTGGCGAAAGCCGTACCAACGGTGGCGATGCTCCAGAGCGTGACCCCGAAGGAGAGAAGCCTGAGTCGATTGTAGCGGTCGCCTAACAGCCCCATCAGGGGAGACACTATGGTGTAAACCACCATGAACGAAACGCTCAGGATCCCGAACTGCGTATCGCTGAAACCCAGCTCTTTTGCGATTCGGGGGCCGGTCGAGTAGAAGACATATCGATCCACGTAATTCAGCAAATTCATGCTGAACAGAATGGCGAGTGCGAAGTAGGAGCCTCCGAACGCTGGGAGCGTGGGACGCGTCGTCCCCGAGGTATTCGCGGGGGCGGGATCGGTAGGAATCATCGGGGCATTCTCGACAATACGGGCGTCGTCACGCAGAACGAGCTTTTATACCCGCAGTCGGAACCGTTGGCGAGCCCTGGCCAAACCTTGTTGTCGGCCGGGCGATCCGCCAATACTTTCAGGGCGTTCCTTCGTTAGCGGGAACGAGTCTTGGCAACCTCAACATTGATGATCGCCAACAGCTCCGTCCCATTCGGAACGGTTCCCGGGATCTTCAAGTTGAACAGCCCGCCTTTATCGAGAAGAATCCCCGGCTGTATCCCGGCCGAGATGATCAGCGCCTGCCCCAGAGGCCAGTTTTTGACCGGCTGGTTCAGTCTAGACTCCGAAACCTCGGGAACATCAATGGCAACTTCACCAGGACCTGCCTGACGAGGGGAGAGGACCCTGACGGGGTGGAGCTTACGGACCAGGTTTGTGGAGAAATCGATCGCCGCGTCGAGCGTATCACCTTCGTAACTGAGGAGAGGACTGAATCGAAGAGTTACCCCTTCTTCCAATTTTTCCACCTTGGGTTGCGAACCGAGCCCAACTGCACCATCGCGCTGGACGCCCGCAGTGAACGCTTGCTTGGTTGTCGTGGAGAGGAGAAGGGTCTGGCCATTTAGGACTTCGAACGCCCGATTCTCCAGGAGTTTGAAGCCTTGCCAGACTTGCATCTGGTTGATGACCATCTCCGCCACCTGGTCGCTAACTTGCCAGATCTGTTGGCCTTGGTTGCCGGCGCCAACGGGCGTCAGTTGTTGATGGACGGCGTACCTCCAACGGATGTCGGAAGCAGCAATGAAACGCACCCGAACATTCAGGATATTCGATTCGGCATCGATGAAACGCTCGACGACACTCTGGACTTGTTCGAGGATCTTAGGCGTGTTGTAGGCACGAAGTTGACTCCGGTTGGCACAGAGCACAGCGATTTTATCACCATGCCACGGCGCGGGAGTCGTCCGTCGAAAGATCCAGTCGATGATAGCCGTTTGCGGGCTGGCAATCGAGGCGGGGGCAAGGGCGGTGTAATCCGAGATGGAGAAGCTCTTCCAGGCAAAGCCACTCTGGTTGGGGAAACTGGAAGGCGTCCCCTCGATGGATCCAGGATCGACCGATCCCAGGTCATCTTCGAACGCGCGCTCGGGCTGGATGCGAGACCGGTCTTCCGTGCGATCATCAACGGAGGAGACCCGTCGAGATCGAGAACTTCGCCGAGAGACATCCTGGCCAAAAAGGCGAGCAGGGGTCGCGAGTAACGAGAGTAGCAAGAGCGAGCGGCGATCCATGCCGGGTGCCTCCGTGCCTTGGCGGTGTCGAGGCTATCAACCTCCAATGCCGGAGAGTCTTAGCAGACCCTCCGGTTTCGCTCAAGCCCAGGTCAACCGTCGATCGAATCTAACTTATCAATAACTGGGCAGGCTCGGTTCAACGTCTTTAATCCAGGCGAGAATACCACCGGTCAGATTTGAGAGACGAGTGAATCCCGCCGATTTGAGCAAGCTGATCGCCTTGGCGCTCCGGACCCCGCTCTTGCAATGGACCACCATCGGGATCGACGGGTCGAGCTCACCGAGTCGATTCGGCAACTCCGGGAGCGGTATCACCGTGGAGCCGGCGATCCGGCAGATCGAGATCTCCTCGGGATTCCTCACATCAAGGACGAACGGACGACTCCCGTTTTCGATCAACTCCTTGAGTTCCAGCGGCGAGATAGATTCGCCGGCGCCAAGGTTGACTTCCGGAGCAGTCTCGTTCCCGCGAATCCCGCAGAATTCCTGGTAATCGATCAGGCTCTTGATCGAAGGCTCGGGGCCACAGATGGGGCATTTCGGGTTCTTGCGGACCTTCATCTCCCGAAAACTCATGTCGAGCGCATCGTAGAGCAGGAGGCGACCGATCAAAGTCCGGCCGGTACCAAGGATCAGCTTCACCGTCTCAGTCGCCTGGATCACCCCAATGACACCCGGAAGAATTCCCAGGACTCCTCCCTCGGCGCAATTCGGGACCAGATCCGGGGGCGGTGGTTCGGGGTAGAGGCAGCGGTAGCATGGTCCATGGGGAGGGAAGAAAACAGAAGCCTGTCCGTCAAATCGAAAGATCGACCCGTAGACGTTCGGCTTTCCCAGGAGGACGCAGGCATCGTTGACGAGGTAGCGTGTCGGGAAGTTGTCGGTTCCGTCCACGATGACATCGTAACCGGCAAAGATATCGAGGGCGTTTTCGCTGTTGATCGGAAATTCGTAGCGAACCACCGCCAAGTCAGGATTGAGCGCCTTGAGCTTCTCCTCGGCACTGTCGATCTTGGGACGTCCGACGTCCGGGGTCGCGTGAATGATCTGACGTTGAAGATTCGAGATGTCCACGACGTCGAAATCGACCAGACCGATCGTGCCGACCCCGGCAGCCGCCAGGTAAAGGGTGAGCGGCGATCCGAGCCCCCCTGCCCCGATGCATAGAACCTTGGAGGCCTTAAGTCGCGACTGCCCTTCCATCGCGACCTCGGGCATGATGAGGTGGCGAGCATAGCGCTTAATTTCGTCGGCGGTCAATTGAGTATCGCCGACTCGGCCGCCCAACAGGTCGAAAGGGAGCGTGTTCATCGAAGTGAATCCGGGGAGATGGAAAGGCACGGAGCATGCAAGAGCTTAGCCGGTTCGGCCAAACTCTCGCATGCCCACGTCAAATCTCAACGGTTCGGTCCGTTATATCGACCAATCAGGAGGCTGGCGTTGTGCCCGCCGAAGCCGAAACTGTTCGACATCACGTGATTGACCTGGACCTCTCGTGCCGTATTCGGGATGTAATCCAGATCGCACTCGGGATCGGGGTTATCAAGGTTGATCGTGGGAGGGAGGACCCCATCTCGAATCGCCAGCGAACAGGCGATCAGTTCAACTCCTCCCGATGCCCCGAGCAGGTGTCCAAGCTGACTCTTGGTGCTAGACACCTGCAATTTCCGGGCATACGGACCGAAAACGGATTTGATCCCTTTGGTCTCGGCCAGATCGCCGAGTCCCGTACTAGTCCCGTGCATATTGATGTAATCGACGGAATCGACGGGACACTGGGCGTCGGCCAGGCAAAGTTCCATGGCTCGTTTGGCCCCACGCCCCTCCTCATCGGGAGCGGTGATGTGGCTACCGTCCGCCGACATACCGTAACCGAGCAGTTCCGCGTAAATCCTGGCCCCTCGGGCCAGGGCGATCTCCTCGGCCTCGATGATCAAGACTCCAGCACCTTCGGCCAGGACAAAACCATCCCGGTCTCGATCGAACGGCCGGCTCGCCCGGGGTGGATCCTCATTTCGAGTGGACAGGGCCCGCATCGCTGCGAAACCTCCCAGGCCCATCCGAGTGATGGCGGCCTCACTCCCGCCGGTGATCATGACATCGGCGTGACCAAGCTGGATGTGCTTGAAAGCATCGCCGATCGCGTTATTGGCCGAGGCGCAGGCTGTGGCCACGGCAGAGTTGATTCCCTTGAGACCCCAGCGGATCGAAATCTGTCCACTGGCGGCGTTCACCATCAGTTTCGGGATGGTGAACGGGCTGATCCGGGATGGCCCCTTGGTCAGCATGGTCTCGTGCTGGGTCTCGAACTCGTTGAGCCCGCCGATTCCCGACCCGATCAAGACGCCGCATTCTTCGGCCGGGTAATTCTGGAAGTCGATCCCGGAGTCGGCGACCGCCGACTCGGCGGCGGCCATCGCGAACTGGGCGAAGCGATCGAGCCGGCGAGCTTCCTTCACGCCCCAACGGGCATCGCCGTCGAAGCCATGAACTTGCCCGCCGAAATGGACCTTGAAATGAGTCGTGTCGAAGAGGGTCAGATTAGAGACCCCACTTCGACCTTCGCAGAGGCCCGACCAAAATTGGTCCAATGTATCGCCCAGGGCCGTGACCACGCCCAGGCCCGTGATGACTACCCGGCGTGGCATTACTTGCTATGTTCCTCGATATAATGGATAGCCTGTCCAACAGTCTGGATCTTCTCGGCTTCCTCGTCGGGGATGGTGATATCGAACTCTTCTTCGAACTCCATGACGAGTTCAACCGTATCGAGCGAGTCGGCTCCGAGGTCGTTAACGAATGAGGTCTCGCGGGTCACCTGGTCTTTGGCGACACCCATTTGCTCACTGACGATCTCGATCACGCGTTCTTCCACAGACACGGGCGAACCTCCTCACTCGGCCCTCTTCGAGGCCGGCTCGCGTCCCGGCGGGACGCATCATGCCGGCGATCGGCCTCTCAGGGGACCGGCATCATCTATAGTCGTTCAGCACGTCCACCGCCCCAAGACGGCGACGTCGCGGCGTTCCTTTGAGATCATCTGATCGGTCGATCGACCCCGAGCCATTAACTCAAGTCGGACCGGGCCAACGCGAAGCGCTCAAGTTATCAATCTTGACTGGAAATGTCTACCGAATCCCGCGCCGAAAGCGAACGACTTGCTTCCGCGAGATCAGGCCGTCATCCCACCGTCGACCGCGATCACCTGCCCCGTGATGTAACCGGCCGAAGGGCTCGCCAGATAACACACCAGATCGGCGATGTCTTCCGGTTCTCCCAACCTCCGGACCGGGACGCGTTCCTTGACCTCGGCCTTCACTTTGTCGGGCAGCACTTCGGTCATATCGGTCGTGATGAAGCCGGGTGCTACCGCGTTGACCGTAATTCCCCTCGATGCAAGTTCGCGGGCGATCGTTCGAGTGAATCCGATGACCCCGGCCTTGCTGGCCGAGTAGTTGGCCTGGCCGGGATTGCCCATCAGTCCCGAAACGCTCGTGATATTGATCATCCGCCCGTATCTCTGACGCATCATGATGACGCCGACCGCACGGCAGAACTGGAAGGTTCCTTTGAGGTTCGTGTCGATCACTTCCTGCCAGGCCGAGTCTTCCATACGGAGCATCAGCCCATCGCGGGTAACCCCCGCATTATTGACCAGGACGTGAATCTTCGGAAATTTCGCCTCGATTTCCTCGACCACGCGGGCCACATCGGCCGAGTCGCCGACATTTGCGGCGAATCCCTCGGCCGAACCGCCCGCCTCTCGAATCGCGTCCAATGTCGTCTTGAGCCCTTCGAGGCTGCGAGCCAAACAAGCCACGGTCGCGCCGGACCTGGCTAGTTGGAATGCGATGGCTCGACCGATCCCTCGCGAAGCTCCGGTCACCAGGGCCACTTGACCCGTCAGATCGACCCGGATGCCTTCCGTTTTGGGCTTCTCCTTCTCGGCCATCTTGGTTCCATCCATAATTGAGAAAAGATCGATCTTGAATGCGATTCGCTCGGAAATCCGCAGTCCTATCGCGAGGAGGACTCATCGTGCCGGGACGTTCGTGCAAGGGATCTTGCGATCGATCCGCTTGAGCAGGCCGGTCAGGACACGTCCCGGCCCGATCTCGTAGAAGGTGTCATATCCGTCGGCGATCATCCGTCGGATCGACTCCTCCCATCGAACGCCCCCGGTAACCTGGGCAATCAGGGAACGTCGAATCTCGGAAGGATCGGGATGAGCGATCGTGTCGACGTTCGAGTAAACTGGAATCCGGGGATTTTTGAAGTCCGCCCCGCCGAACGTCATTTCAAGGCTTCGAGCAGCCGGAGCCATCAGTGGGGAGTGGAATGCACCCGCAACTGCGAGCGGTATAACGCGGCCGGCGCCTAGCTCGGTTGCGATTGCTTCGACCTGAGCCAGCCCTTCCAGGTCGCCGGATACGACGATATTTCCCGGACCGAGCATATTCGCCTTCCAGAGCCTCCCATGAGGCTCGACCTTTCGGCAGAGCTCGTCCACTTTGGTCTCGTCGAGCCCGAGAATGCTGGTCATTCCGCTAGGTGAGGCCACGGCGGCGGTTTGCATCACTTCGCCGCGTTTCCGCACAATTGCCAGCCCGGTATCGAAATCGAAGGTGCCGGCAAACTGGAGCGCGGTGTATTCGCCCAGGCTCAGTCCGGCAGCCCCCTCGCAGGCTTCGATGACTGAGGGATCGGTCAGCCTCAGCCCTTCCAGCGCCGCGAGACTGGCCACGTAGATGGCCGGTTGGCTGACGTCGGTCGCTTCGAGGGCCTCAGCCGGCCCATCGAAGCAAATGGCCTTGAGATCGAAGCCGAGAAGTTCTCCGGCGCGATCGAAGAGCATACGAGCAGCGGGCACTTCGTCATAAAGTGCCCGGCCCATCCCTACGGTCTGGGCTCCCTGTCCGGGAAAGAGGAAAGCAATCTTGGGCATCGGCTCGATCTTCTGGTGTAGCCTAGGTATTCACGTCGAGAGATCGATCGTCTACGAACCTGGCATCGCCGCCAGGGCTGCACTCAATTGGGAAGCGAACTGGGCATTGACGCTTTCTTCCGCCATCGTCCCTGCCACCCGCAGAGCATTCTTGATCGCCCGGGCCCCCGAGGAACCGTGGCAAATGATGCAGGCCCCACGGAGCCCGAGCAACGGACCACCGCCGAATTCTTGATACTCGAATCGCGTCTTCAGTTCCTTGAACGAGTTGGCCAGCTTGTGGCCGGCCTCGGGGCCGAGTTCGGGGAGAAGTTTGCTGAGTTCCTGCTTCAGTGCGGTGAAAAGAAATTCGACCGCCCCTTCCCCCGCCTTGAGCAAGACATTCCCGACGAACCCTTCGCAGACGATCACCCGGGCGTTTCCTTCGTAAATATCGCGACCTTCGATGTTTCCGACAAATCGATGCGAGTGGGGACCATTCTGGAAGAGGTTGCGGGTATTCCTGGTCAACTCGTTGCCTTTATCATCCTCCGAACCAACGTTCATCAGTCCGATCTTTGGGTCGATGATGCCGAGGACGTTCTCGGCATAGATCGAACCCATGATTCCGTACTGATAAAGATCCTCTGCCTTGGCATTCATATTGGCGCCAACGTCGATGATCACGATCGGACCGCGGTGCGACGGGAAAATTGCCGCGATCCCCGGCCTCCGCACGCCCGGAAGGAACATCTTGGCGTTCATGAGCGCCGAGGCGACCATTGCGCCGGTATTACCGGCGGAGACCACGGCGTTAACTTC
The DNA here is from genome assembly GCF_051175385.1 of Tundrisphaera lichenicola. GTDB lineage: Bacteria > Planctomycetota > Planctomycetia > Isosphaerales > Isosphaeraceae > Tundrisphaera > Tundrisphaera lichenicola. Next base: position 5,129,019 of record NZ_CP195106.1, read on the forward strand.
TCCGGCCGCCATCATCCCCCAGCACTTCGAGATCGAGTTGTCCCGCTTCTTCCTCAGACCTTCAACCGGTTTCTCTTCCATGCCGATGACCTGGCTCGTATGGAAGATCGGTAGACGGTCGCGGTCAATTTCTTGGACATGGGCGAGTTCGGCCTCAATCCGCTCTTGGTCACCGACCAGAACAACGGTGAGGTCGGGGCGATCGCGGATGGCCTCAACCGCTCCCGTCACGATGGGGCCAGGGGCATGATCGCCGCCCATCGCGTCCAGGGCAATCCGCATGGAATCCTCTCTCATTGATAAAGCAGAAACCCGTCCGGAGTCCGGTTCGACCATCATTCACGCTATTGGCTGGCAGGCCACCCCGGAGTTCGCATCCTAGGGAAAGGGACCGATCTCTGTCAAGAAACTCACAAGTCGTTCTTCGCTTGGAGATAAGAGAGCCCCATGGAGAACCTGGTCTGGTTCGCTATCAGGCGCACTCGGCGTCGGCATTCCGGCTCCGGCGGCGGATTGGTCCATATTCGACACGGACCAAAGCGGAGGGGTCGAGATAAGTCCGGGTCGCTCGACGAACCTGCCGGGGTGTCACCCGAGCGACCCGATCGGGCCAGTGGATCGGTTCGTCCAAGTCGAGGCCCCAATGCTCCAGTTCGAGGAGTCGCTCGGCTCGTTGCTCGACGGTCTGATAGTCGAAGACCCAAGAACCGGCCAGATACTGACGAGCACGCTCGACCTCCTCGTCCTCGAAATCTCCCGAATGGAGGAGACGGACCTGCTCCATGACGGCGGCGATAGCATGGTCGGCATCGTCTGGGCCGGTCCCGAGGTAGATCCGAAAGAGGCCGGGCTCGAGATCGGCCGACTCGGTCATTCCCCCACCTACCGAATAGGCCAGTCCCAACTCATCGCGAATCACGCGGCTGAGTCGATCCGTGAATCCAGGACCGCTGCCGAGAATGTGGTCGGCCACCGCGAGCGCGTCGAAATCGGGATGAGTTCGAGCGATCCCTAGATGCCCCATCAAAATGTGGACCTGCTCTCCCGGCGAAGCGACTCGTCGGACCTTGGGCCTTGACGATCGGGTCAACCGAGAAAGCCGCGGTGGCTTCGATGCATGACCGGACCAGTTTCCGAATCGAGATTTAACCAGCGACTGGAGCTTTCTCGGGTCGAAGTCGCCCACGGCCACGAGAAAGGCGTTCTGCGGATGGAAGTAGCGGCGGTGATGATCGACGATGTCTTCCCGGGTAATTCGAGCAATCTCCTTGGTGTTACCCCGGGGATCTCTCGAGTAGGGATGATCTCCATAAACCAGGCCCCGAAAAATCAAGTCGGCCCGGAACGCGGGATCGTCACGATCGGACTGGAGCTCGGCGGAGGTCTTCCGGCGAGCCCAGGTCAGGGCTTCCTCGGGGAAAGTGGGCCGCATCGTCAGATCGGCCAGCCATTCGATGGCCATCGGCAAATCCTCGGCTCGGACCCGGAGCGAGGCCCCCGTCGAACCAACCTCCATCGCGCCGCCGATATCCTCGATCGACTCGGCGATTTCTTCGGCCGTACGTGACGTCGTTCCTTCTTCTAACATGCGACCCATCAGATAGGCCAACCCCGGCTTTCTCTCGCGGAGCAGCCCCGCATCGACATAAAGCTCCAGAGCGACGACGCCCGCACCTGGCCTACGCTCGGTGAGAAGTCGCAGTCCATTGGGGAAAGTCATCCGCTGTGGCGAATAATCGGCGAGTTTCGACGCGCCCGTTGTAATTTCGAGCGAGATGGGAGGCTGGGTTACAGAGGCTGGCGTCGGCCGCTCGACTACGGATCGGGCCTCGTCCGGGAGTAATACCGTCACGGAACGAGTGGAGACGGGGATCGACCATCCCACGGTCAAGTTGGTCTCGGTCAAATAGGCCGACGCAACTCTTCGGACATCTTCGGCCTGAACACCGATCGCCGCACGATGTTCGGCCTGCCAGGATCGCCAGTCTCCATTCAGGGCGAACTGGCCGAGTCCGGCGGCCAAGCCGGCCAGGTCCTCCTGCTCCCATCGCCAGGCAGCCTCAAGCCTGTTTCGAGATCGTTCCAACTCGATTGGGGTCGGTCCTTCGTTTGCCAGTCGGGAGATCTCCTCACCGACCATTCGGCCGATTCTATCGGGATCGACGTCCGGGACGGCCTCGACCTGCAGGAGAAACTGGCCTGCCCTTCGTGCTCCTTCCTGACCGGTCTCGACCCATGTTGCAAGTTTCTCGCGCTCAACGAGGAGATCCCACAACCGGGATCGTCGACCGCACGTGAGCAGGTCCGAGAGAATGTCCAGGGCGGGGCCATCGGAATGACCGAGAGGTACGGTATGCCATCCGAAAAGGCCCCGAGCTACAGATTCGGCTTCGATCAGGCGGAAGTCTCGGCGACCTACCTGCCGGGGTTCCTCGAAGATCGCAGCAGCCTGATTCAGATTCTTCCGGGGAAGGCGGGCAAATCTGGCTTCGACCAGATCGAGCGCTCGATTCGAGTCGACGTCACCGACGATGACCAGGACAGCCCCGTCGGGTTGATAGTGCTTACCGTAGAAGGATTTGAGGTCGGCAACCGTAATCCGTTGTAGATCGTCAGGCCAACCCAGAATCGGATTTCGGTAGGGATGTCGAATGTAACTGGCGATCAGATGCTGATGGTCGAGCCTGGAGAAGGGAGACTCCTGGTCACGCGCCCTTTCCTCGGCAATCACCTGGCGCTCGGCCTCGACCTCGAAGGGATCGAAGGTTGCCCCGTCCATCCGATCCGACTCGATCGCCAGTGCCAATTCCCAGCGATCCGATGGGAAGGCGAACCAATAATGCGTGCAGTCCTCACCTGTTTCGGCGTTCGACTGTCCGGCCGCAACGAAGGCGAGACGATCAATTTGCCCTTTAGGGAATCTTTCGGTCCCCTTGAAAAGCATGTGTTCGACGAAGTGAGCCAGGCCGGAATAGCCGATCGGTTCGTCATAAGATCCGGCTGGATAATAGAGGTCGCAGACAACGACGGGAGCATGGCGACGAGGAAGGACGAGGGCCTTGAGCCCGTTCGGCAGTGTCCGCTCGAAGACCGGAAGGTCTCCCACCCAGGCGGGTGAGGGGTGGGCGGTCAATCGTCGGGCCATGACTGCCCCTCCGTCGTTGAGGATGGTCGGGCGCGCCACCTGGAGACCGTCCAAGTCGAATCGGAAAGGGGCGCGGGGTCCGGAAGAGTCATCGTTCAGCACGAAGACCTACCGCAACTATCATAGAGTTTACCATCCGGCGAGGTAAGGTCGAGGAGATTCGCCCAGGAATGAGGCCGCTTCATCAGCCAGTCCACGGCGTCCATGCAGACCACGTAAACTCCGTTCGAATTTCAATTCGACGTCCGCGCGAGTGCTTGTAGGCACCTGATTTCTTGCAGGTTTGCCTTAGTATGAGGCATGTTGACTGGTCGAATGCGGTTTGATCGCGTCGATCGGGTGCGACTCGAACGGGCCGAAAATCGATCCGATTCGCCGAATGCCAATGGATCGAGTGGCTTGCTCTTGCACGAGCAGCCGTGATGATCGAGAATGAGCCTGTCGAAGTGCTTTCATCGAAGGGGTCAGGGTGAGCCGGGGGGGACCCGGGCAATGGTGGCTTGCGAACCTGGTCAGGGCGGGAACGCAGCAGCCATAAGCATTGCTTCCATGTGCCCGGGAGCACCTCCCCGGCTCTCCCCGGCCCCTTCGATGAAATTGGACCGACCCGGTTCATGTGGTCGGATCCTCTGGCTTCACCAGGCCCGACGGAGCGTGCCCAGTGTCCCGACCCCGAGGGTCTTTCCCCGATTCGGTTGATCCTGATCCCGTCGGCTACACGGTGGTCGCTCGTCGGTACCGACCTCAAAGGTTCGAGGAGGTCGTTGGCCAGGACCATGTCGTCCAGGCACTTCGAAATTCAATCCGTTTGAACCGCGTCACACACGCCTATCTATTCAGCGGGACACGCGGTGTCGGTAAGACGTCCATCGCTCGGATCTTCGCGAAATGCCTGAATTGTGTCAGGGGGCCGACGGAAGACCCGGATGGGACTTGTGACATTTGCCAGTCGATTGCTCTCGGCCAGGACGTCGATGTTATCGAGATCGACGGGGCGAGTAATAATGGCGTGGAGCAGGTTCGAGAACTCCGTCAAAATGCTGGGCTCCGGCCGAGTCGATCCCGGTTCAAGATCTATTACATCGACGAAGTTCACATGCTCTCCACGGGTGCATTTAACGCGCTGTTGAAGACACTCGAAGAGCCTCCTGAGCACGTAAAATTTTTCTTTGCTACCACGGAACCCAATAAAATCCCGGTAACCGTCCTTTCGCGATGCCAACGATATGATTTCGCCGGGATCAGCCCCGATCAGATCGTTCAAACGCTAGCCGAGATCTGCGATCAGGAACAAGTCCCAGCTGATCCAGAAGCGCTCGCGGTACTCGCCCGTCGTGCGAGCGGTTCGATGCGGGATGCCCAGTCTCTCCTCGAGCAACTCCTCTCCTTCGGTGGCGAGCAACTGACCGTCGAGTTGGTTCAGCAACAACTGGGAATTGCGAGTGATGATCGCACGCTCGATCTCCTGGACGCTCTCTCTCGACGCGACCCAGCCGAGGCAATTCGTATCGTCGAGTTGACCGCGACATCGGGGGTACAGCCTTCCGAGTTGCTGGGCGGTGCGCTAGAGTTCCTTCGCGATGCGATGATCCTCTCGGTCAAGGCCGAGGTGACGATGCTGGCCGCCAGCCCCAGGCAAAAAAAGCGATTGGTCGAAATCGCATCTCGATGGCCCCTCGATACGCTCCTGGCCGCACTTCAGATTCTTGCTGAAGCTCGCGGGCGACTTCGAGGTAGCTCTCACGGTCGAACACTGGTCGAAATTGCCCTGATGCGGGTGGCTCTTCTCGACAACTTGGGCGAAATCAGTGATGTGATCTCCAGGCTCGCCGCGCTCGAATCCGGTGGTACGCCAATTACCCCCCTCGAAAAAAAAAAATAGATTCCGAGTTACCGAACGAAATCCATCTCCCTCCCTCAATTACGAACGACCTAGAAACTTCGATCGAAGTACCGATCCCGGCCGAGGAAGCAATTGGTCCCCCCATCTGGGAAATGGACGCCATTCTCCGGGAATGGCCTCGGTGGGCGGCCGTGCAAACTGGGGAACTCGCTTCTAAGCTTGGCTCTCTCCGACCGCTGGCTATCGAGGCTCCAGACTTGCTGGTCATTCAGCCGACGCCGGGCTACAATTGGCTCGTTGACGCCTGTGAACGACCTGAACTTCGGTCGAAGATCGAGTCAGCTCTTCGGAAGTGGTTCGGCAAATCCATTGAGATCCGTTTCGTTCGACCTGAAGAGAGCAAGTCTCCTCTCCCTGTCCAACATCCGGCCATTGTGGCACGCGATGACGGACTCAACGATGACCCTTTGATCAAGTTGATCGTTGAAAGATTCGAGGCCAAGCCCGTTCGGATGGAGCGAAAAGAAGACCCTCCTTCGGAAGCGGTATGAACGCTCGAACATTTGTCCTCCAAGCGAATTTCCAATTGCTAATGCCCGTCACGAGGGAGAGCGAAGATGTTTAATAACCTGGGAAACCTCGCGGACCTGATGCGAAATGCTGGAAAGATCCGGGAGAGCGTCGAAAAAGCGACGGAAGCCTTGGGTCAGCTTCAGGTTGAGGGAAATTCCGGGGGAGGCAAGGTCGTCGCGTTAGTCAACGGGAAGCTGGAATTACTCTCTATCCGGATCGATCCGAAATTGATGACCGATGGCGATGCGGAACTCCTGGAGGACCTCGTAACAGCTGCAGTAAATCAGGGCCTTTCGAAGGCTCGAGAAGCGGCGGCTGAGTCGATGAGCAAACTAGCGGGCGGATTCCCGCTACCTCCAGGGCTCTCGAATCTGTTCGGACCAGGTGGTAGAGAGGCCTGAGCCATGGCCGGGACTTCAGTCGCGGTCGATCAATTGATCCAGGCGTTCGGCCGGCTTCCCGGTCTGGGTGCGAAATCCGCCGAGCGTCTCGCCTATCACTTACTGAAGGCCCCGGCAGAAGAAGCCCTCGCGCTTGCCGAGGCAATTCGTGCGGTCAAGGAAAGCGTCCGACATTGCCAGACCTGCTTTCATTTAACCGAGGCCGAACACGCTACTTGTGAGATCTGTCGGGATCCACGCCGAGATCAAAGCCTGGTTTGCATTGTAGAGCAGTCTCGAGACCTCCTGGCCCTGGAAAAATCAGGCACTTTCTCGGGGGTATATCACGTCCTTCTAGGCCGATTAGCCCCCCTTCAAGGAGTCGGACCTGAGCAATTGACGATCGACGCTTTGGAGAAAAGAGTCCGCTCCGGTGGAATTAGCGAGCTGATCATGGCAACCAACCCTAACCTTGAAGGGGACGGGACAGCCTTGATGATCGCGAATAGGCTGGCCGATACCGAAGTCTCCGTGACCCGTCTTGCCCGAGGACTGGCATCAGGGAGCGTTCTGGAATTCGCTAATAAAGAGATGTTGTCCGATGCAATCAAGGGTCGACAACGTTTTTGATCTTGGCTGGGCTTGTTGAAAGTCCACACGCATGGCATAATTTTTGCAGCAGCTGGATTGGTTTGATCCGATAAAGGCTCTTCGGAATCACTTGTATACGAGCCTGGACAGAATGGCTCGGTCGGAATGTCAGAGCCAAGATCGGCGCAGTCGAGTCGTGGTGGATGTCACGGTGTGTTGACTCTGATCCCACTCTCTCGCGGCGGAAAGCAGGAATATGCGTCTCGACACCTCTCAACATCAGCGAATGGATATGCGGCTCCGGATGGCGCCCCGCATGATCCAGTCGATGGAAATCCTGCAACTTCCCCTCTTGGCATTGCAGGAGAGAATCGACCAAGAGCTGATCGAGAATCCCATCCTGGTGGACTTACGCGAAACGCCCGCTCCCGCTGAACCCGAGGCTGAATCCGAGGCCCCGTCGACTCCGGAAGAAACCCCTTCCCCTGAATTCGACGAATCCGATGATTGGGCTGACACTTATGGCGAGACCCATCGGCTCAGCCGCGCCGCATTGAGTGAAGAAGCTGATCGAAAGCATGATGCCATGCAAAACATGGCATCACGGCCAGAGTCACTCCACGACGATCTCGCACATCAGCTGAGTTTCCTCGAGTCCGACCCGGTTGTCCGGGCGATGGCCGATTACCTGATTTATAATCTGGATGATAACGGTTTCTTGAATGTCGAACTTCGAGATCTTGTCCGTGATCACGGCGGAGACGTGACACTCGCTCAGGCCGAAGAAGCTCTCGAACTCGTTCAGAAGCTCGATCCACCTGGGGTTGGTGCGCGAAATCTTCGCGAATGCCTGCTCTTACAGTTGACCCCGGATGTCCCTTATCGTGAGATCCTTCAGGTCCTGATCTCTAATCATCTCGACGATATCCAACAGAACCGATTGCCTGCGATTGAGAAGCGTACCGGCATCTCGATCGACGAAATCAAGAACGCGATCGAGCAGCTTCGTCGGCTCAATCCCCGACCTGGCGCCCGATATATGTCGCCGAATACACAATATGTCGTCCCCGACCTGGTCGTCGAGGCGAACGAGCATGGCGAATACGAGGTCCATCTAGCCGACGACCATACGCCGCAACTCGCCATTTCTCGACAGTATCAGCAGATGCTCAAAAACAAGCAGTCGGATCCTGTCACTCGCGAGTTCATTCAAAAGAAGATCCAGTCCGCCCGATGGCTGATCGAGTCGATCGAACAGCGCAGGAGCACCTTGCTGAAGGTGGCTCGCGCGATTATCGAGCACCAGAAGAATTTCCTCGATAAAGGCCCTGAAGCGATCGAGCCGCTCAAGATGCAGGAGATCGCCGACCGGGTGGAGGTCCATGTCACCACCGTAAGTCGCGCCGTGGATGACAAGTGGATTCAGACGCCACGCGGAATCTACGCGCTCAAGCGGTTTTTCGGGGGGGGTACCACCACCACCGACGGCGAAGAAGTTGCCTGGGAGACCATCAAACAGAAGCTCCTTGAGATCATCGCGAAGGAAGACAAACAGAGTCCTCTCTCCGATGAAGAAATCGTGGAAGAATTAGGGCGGCATGGGTTTCCGGTTGCACGAAGGACCGTGACCAAGTATCGGAAGGCCCTTCGAATCCCTTCGAGTCGTCAACGTAAGCAATTCTGATCGTTTGTAAGCTGGATTCATCAACTCTGAAATATGGACGATTTGGCCCGGGACACAGCCATGTGTATCCCGGGCCAATGTGTATCTCAAGTGAATCGCTCGGATCAAGCGGTATTAACTCGTCCAGGCACCCCGATCGGTGCTACGACAGGGCGATTCGTCTCGATCAAGGGGGAAATCACCGGCTTCGCTTCGACCAATCGATGCATCGCCACTTCGTATCCGACGATCCTGGTGTATTCCAGGATGTATTCCGCTTGCTTGAAGCCAATCTCGCGAGCAAGACGCTGAATAGTCGTCTCATTCTCATCCGCCGACTCCTTGGGCTGGCTAGGGTCGGTTTCCAAGGCGTCGTCGGCCAGATAGTCGAGTGAAACCCCTACGGCTCTCGCTAACGATATTGCATTTTCCAGACCAGGCAACGATTTGCCATTCATGATTCGGGAAATCTCGGAATCGCTAACGTCGGATTTGCGGGCCAACCTCTGGCCGTTCAAACCGAGCTGTAATATTTTTTGTCCGAGCTTCTCACTGAAACGGTTGCAGTTCTTCCACAACTTCTTTTCGGCCATCATGGTGTCTCCCGGTGGTTGACTGGATTATACGATGCTCATCGATCGCTTGGCGACTAGAATTTCCTGATACGCAAAAAAAATCCCAGATGATCAAGCCAGCTTCGAAAATCCCAGGCGGGGCTGATTCTCGTACCTGGGAGAGCCTGGATTGTGGTTCTGTGATTCAGTGATGATGCATTCCCGGAGTTCACAGATTATCCTGTCCGATCAAGAGGGCCGAGTAAGTGGAACCCGACCCGATCCGACCCGTTTCCGGCGCGGTGACTCATGGCTTTTGTTGACTCGAATACGATGGCCCTCCTCGATCACGATCACGATGCTCGGGAGGTAATCCTCAGGGCTACAGTCCGCCAAAGGCTAGCGGAGAAGCCCCCGCCTCGTTCCGAGGATCACATCGTCGCCACGTACTACTTCGCATTCCGGACCAATACCCTCGCCAAGGCGGTTGAGGAGATAAGCTACCACGCGACTAGCGGCGTCAAGCATCCTCCGAAAGGATCGCTTCTGGAGGCCTGCTCGGCAAGTCAGGCTGGGATCGATCCATTCGACTCTGGAGGCAAGGTCGGCCTCCTTCATGTCGCCTTCCCACTGAAGATGATGCTCCAGCCAGACGGCCATCTCACGACCTCGGATATCCTCCACACGGTGGCCGGGGCCGTCATTTTCGATATGTACGAGAATCGAGACGCCAGGCTAGTCGATCTCCAGATTCCGGATAAGGTCGTTCAAACCTTCCCGGGTCCAGCTTACGGCCCATACGGGCTCCGAAAGCTCGCCGGGTTCGCCGAGGATCAGCCGGCCTTCGGCACGATCCTGAAACCCACGGCCGGCATCACACCGGATGATGTGGAACGCTTGGTGGCCGAGATTGCCGGCTCTCGGCTCCTGATGTTCGTCAAGGAAGATGAAGACCTCTACCCGAACCTCGATTATTCTCCGGTTGGAGAGAGGACACGCCGGGCCGTTGCCGCAATCGAGCGGGCGAGGGAAGCTCGAGGAGGGTTGGGTCTGATCTATGCCCCGCATATTAGCGGGGCACCTCATGAGATACTCGATACTCTTCACGCGGTCCTTGAGGCCGGTGCCAACGGGGTTATGTTCAGTGAGACTTACGCTGGGGGAACCGTCCGAATGGTTCGCGAAGCGACCCGTTACCTCGAACATCCTCCGGCCATTTACGGGCATAATGCGGGGGTTGGGACTCGCTCCAATGGCGCGATCTTCCGAGAAGTGATCGATCTGCTGGCTCGTCTCGACGGGATCGATCTGCGCCAAACGGCCCCCGTCCGACCCGGCTCCCCTTATATTCGCCCTTACGGCCTGGAATGGCTTGCGTCCGAGGAGGCTCTCACTCGGCCCCTCCCCGGAATCAAACCGACCATGATCACTCGCGCCGGGGCGCTGGACCAGGGCAATCTGATCCTCAATCTGATGGATGTCGAGGATCGTGGACTCGTCCCGAACGTCCTGTTTCTGGCAGGCTCGGCCATCAACACCATCCAGAATGCGAAGGGTGAGCCCGACCCCAACTTGGGCACTGAAGCCATGCTTCAGGCCCTCGAAATTCACCGGTCGGGAGAACTCCGCGGCATCCCGATCGAAGGACATCTCGACGCCCTGGCCGATCTTGCTCGTCGACAGGGTCTAGGAGAGCTCCTCGAATCGCTCCGTCAGCGATATCCAGGGAGGGTCCTCTGATGGAGTCGGCCCGGATCGCCCGGATCCTCGATGAGATGGGGACACTCCTGGAGGTCCGCGGGGAGAATCCATTCCGATGCAGGGCCTATCACAATGCCGCTCAGGCTCTGAAGTCTCTTCCCTCGGATCTCTCACAGATGATTGCCGATGGCCAGTTGGCGAAGATCTCGGGTATCGGCTCAACGATGCTCGACAAGATCACCCAACTGGTGAACTCGGGGCACCTCCCGGCCTTCGACGAACTCAAGAGACAAACTCCACCCGGGCTCATTCCACTCCTCAGGGTTCCAGGCCTAGGTCCGAAGAAGATCAAGCTGCTTCACGATGAGTTGAAGATTCAGAGCCTCGCGGATCTTCGATCGGCCTGCGAGTCCGGAAAAATCGCAACTCTGAAAGGATTTGGGGCGAAGACCGAGGCGAAGATCCTCGAAGGGATCGACTTCATCGATTCCGTCGGTGATCGGATCTTGCAGAGTACCGCCCGGAGGCTAATCACTCCCATCTACCAGGCCATCCGAAGAGATTCGGGGGTGGTCCAGTCCGAGATCTGTGGAAGCCTCCGTCGCCGAGTGGACACGATCGGCGACCTGGACATCCTCTTTAGCTCTGCCGATCCTTCTCCGATCCTGGCACGTTTCGTCCAGCTACCGGAGGTTGCGAAGATCCTGGCTCACGGTGCGACCAAGGCGAGTGTCCGGCTTCTCGATGGTGTCCAATGCGATCTTCGAGGCGTCACGGACGATCAGTTTCCATTCGCGCTGCATTATTTCACCGGGTCGAAGTCGCATAACATCGCGATGAGGCGAAGAGCCATCGAACGAGGACTTCGACTCAGCGAGTACGGATTGGAGGGCGATTCGGGTCCAGTTACGTGCCGGAGCGAGGAGGAACTCTTCGCGGCCTTAGGCCTGTGTTTTATCACGCCGGAACTTCGCGAGGACATCGGAGAGATCGCTCAAGCCGAGGCAGGTCGTCTGCCTCGACTGGTCGAGCTCGAAGATCTGACGGGAACGTTTCATTGCCATACCGATTGGAGCGATGGCGGAGGGACTCTGGAAGAGATGGTCGAGGCTGCGCGAGCAGCCGGGCTTTCCTACCTCGGAATCGCCGATCATTCGAGATCGGCAGGATATGCCGGCGGGCTATCGATCGAGAGGGTCTATCGTCAGTGGGAGGAGATCGACAGGCTCAATGCCTCGCTCGATGGCTCGTTCCGGATCTTCAAGGGAACCGAGTGCGATATTCTGACAGATGGTTCGCTCGACTATACCGACGAGATACTGGCGGGATTTGACTATGTGATCGCAAGCATACATTCCGGATTCGGGATGGATCGATCGTCGATGACCGAGCGAATTAGGAGGGCGGTCCGGAACCCCTGGGTCACTATGCTAGGACACCCGACCGGCCGCCTTCTTCTGGCCCGCGACGGATATTCGGTGGACCTGGATCGGGTGATCGAGGCGGCAGCCGATTCGGGAACGATGATCGAAATCAACGCAAACCCGCATCGACTCGACCTTGATTCGGAACATTGCCGGAGAGCCGCCGAACAGGGCATCAAGATCGTGATTAACCCGGATGCCCACTCGATCAGTGGCCTCTCCGACCTCGAATATGGGGTGGGCGTGGCCCGCCGAGCCGGGCTTGAAGCATCTCGGATCTTCAACACGGCATCGTCCTCGAAGGTGGCAGAACTGCTCGCAAGTCGGCGGTATAAGAACTCCTAAAACAGGGAATCGAGGTGCGGCCCTCCTGCCACCCTTGCGGGGGTCTCCGGCTGTTCTATAATAAATGGATGAAGAAGGTTGCGAGACCGGATTACGCATCCGCGGGACGGTATCGGGGCCGAGTTGATCGAGTTGAATGTCGTGTCCTGTTTCTGATCGTTCCTCGATACAAAGATTCATGAACTCTCGTCAGACAAACCAGCTCAACCCGACGACTCGATGATCCCGGGAGGATTATCCCTCCCCCTCCGACAAGGACCAACGTCATGCCTCCTCCGAATCCCGTTGAGGCGAAATCGAAATACTTCAGCGTTGAGGAAGCCAACAAGTCGCTCCCCCTGGTCAAGGCAATCGTCGGCGACATCGTCAGCCAGTTTCAGATAGTCAACGATCTCAAAGCTCGATTGATCGAAGTTCAACGAGATCGTAGACGACCGGCACACGACGCTTATGCCGAGGAGATCGCCCAGAGTCAGTCCGAGTTGGAAGGTGAGGAGACCAAGCTTCACACATACATCGAAGAACTGACCCGACTGGGCGTCGAACTCAAAGGGCCTGATGGTCTTTGCGATTTCCCGAGCCTCCGCGATGGCCGAGAGGTCTATCTCTGCTGGCGACTGGGCGAGACCCAAGTGACGCACTGGCATGAAAAGAATGCGGGATTCTCGGGTCGTCAGCCAATCGATCGCTCATCGACTCGAACTGGACATCGGCCTATTTAGGAAGTGATTTCGCAGGCCTAATGCCCGAAGCAAACTAGATTTTCGGCATATCCTGATTATCATCCGGCCCTGGCTCGATTCCAAACGAGTCAGGTTTTTTTCGTTTACTCGAGAGTCCTAGGCCGGAGTTGGACCGAACCGACTGCATTCGGTAGACTTTCCCTCAATTCCACCGATCCGTATCGCCGGATTGAGACTGAATACGATCGAGGTCCAGTTCATGCAGAAGCCAAGGGTGATCACAATCGATGGGCCTGCTGGGGCCGGAAAAAGTACGGTCGCCCGCAGTTTATCCGATCGGCTGGGGTGGCGACTGCTCGATACCGGAGCCATGTACCGATCCATCGCTCTTGCCGCGCTTCGATCGAAGACGAATCTCAATAGCGATTCGGCCTTGGGGGATCTCGTCTCAAGGCTGGAATTGAAGATGCCACCAGGGCGTGTCTTGCTTAATGGAGAGGATGTCTCTTCGGACATCAGAGGGATCGAGGTCACCAGGTTGACACGATTCGTCGCGGACAGTCCCAGTGTCCGATCTCGATTAGTTGAGTGGCAGCGTCAATTTGCGAGAGATGAGAGACAAATCGTTACCGAAGGTCGAGATCAGGGGACCATTGTTTTCCCGGACGCATTTCGTAAGTATTTCCTCACCGCCTCGGATGAAGAACGTGCCCGGCGAAGGTATGCGGAATTCGCCGCTCGGGGTGAAATGATCTCTCCAGAGGAAGTCCTCCGCGAGCTAAGGATAAGAGACAGTCAGGACGCCTCTCGAGCGATTGCACCCATGCGCCCCGCTGACGATGCCAGCTTGATCGATTGCGGCGGTCTCGACTCCGATCAAGTTGTTGCTTACATCGAGAAAGACATCCGACAAATACTCGAGTCGGAAAGTGCGGTATCCTCCCATCGAGTTCATTCACACAAAGCTTAATCTATCCCGGCAGGATCGTCGAACAAGATGGTAGAAGATTCGGATCAGGCAAAGATAGAATCAGATCAGACATCCGAAAGCTCCAAAGGTCGGAGGCGTCGAGAGTCAGAGTCGTCGAAATCTCAGGATCGATCCTCCCTCGCTCGATTCTGGTATCGAATTGTTCAGTGGTTTTTCAGTACTCTGCTGGCTTCCCTCTCTGGACTACGCGCCACGGGTCGAGAAAATATCCCGGATCAGGGATCCGTGCTCCTCGTTTCCAATCACCTGAGCCATCTCGACGTACTGGTCCTCGGGATACTCTTGAAGAGACCCCTGAATTACGTCGCCCGTTCGACACTCTTCTTCTGGCCCCTGGGGCCTTTCATTCGATCGGTCGGCGCCTTCCCGATTCAACGAGACGGGATCGGAGCCCAAGGCTTGAAGGAGACCCTCAGAAGGCTCCGATCCGGCGGGATCGTCACGTTATTCCCAGAAGGAACGCGAACCTCGGATGGGCAACTTTCCGAACTCAAAGCAGGCATTGCGTTGTTAGCTGCCAAGGCAAAGGTTCCGATCCTACCCGCAGCCATTGCAGGATCATTTGAGAGCTGGCCCAAATATCGTAGTTTGCCCCTCCCACATCCGATCCGAGTTCATTTCGGTATACTGATAACCCCCGAAGAGATTCGTTCGCTCGGTCCCGAAGCACTTACAAATTTAATCCGAGAACAAATTCTCGAATGCCAAGCCATCGCCAGACGAGGACTCGAAGGGGATACGGCTGCAACAGGTCAGTGAGAAAAATCTCTCGTGTGGCGGTTCCGTCATCATTCGCGAGCGGGAACGAGATCGCCCATGTTCGGCCCATTGAACATCGTACGGAACTTGGCGGGATGTTCGCGATCAGAAAATGACGTTGGCCAGAATTCATTTTTCGGCTATGGTTCTGGCAATCAAGTCTCAAGATTACTCGTTCTGATATTTCGCGACCACATCGTTTGGCTTACATCCTTCTGATCGTATCTTGATTCTGGTAGGGTCCGAACCAGGATGTTCGGACCAGTTCGATCCATCGCCGGAATTCCGTTCTCGGCAGGAGGATTGCCGTGAAATACGACCTCAAATCTCGCAGAGCATTCTGGATCATCCTGGCGGGATGGGTCGGTTCATCGGGCTGCACCCACAACTATTATTACACGGGTGCACCCGCTTGCGGACCATCCGGGATCCCGATCTCCAGTCAAGTTGGCCAAGTTTGCGAAGTCCCGAATGGAGAGGCGGTTGTCTCAGAGTCACCTGCTTCGGTGATTCGATCGAATTCAAACATCGCTGCTCAGGGCAAGCAGAATGGCGTTTCGGTGGTGACCAATGGTCAACCTAGGGTCTTGATAAGTCAACCAGCTTTCGGACCTTCGATCGGACAGTCGGCCAGCCGATTCAAGTGGCGAGCCCCCGACCCGGAAACTCTGACGACCACGCGTGCCGAAGGATTTCTCGATGACGAGACAACGCGTCGATAGATGAGGGACGAACCCGATATGAGTCGGCGTAAGTCCTTTAGTGGAGCTCGATGCCTCGTGACTGGAGCGTCATCCGGGTTGGGACGAGCGATCGCCGAAGAATTAGTGAAAGCCGGTTCGAATGTCCTGCTAACTGGTCGATCCATAGATCGACTCGATCAGGTCGCCACCCATTTGGTGGCTTCAGGTGCCAGTCCCGACGCCGTAACTCGGATCGCAGCCGACTTGACCCTGGAACGAGGTCGCGAAGAGGTGCTGAGACTCGCCCGAGATCGATTCGGAGCACTGGACATCGTAGTCAATGCCGCAGGGGTCGGTGCGACGGGACATTTCGACACTCACGAGCCGGAAATTTTCCGATCAATATTCGAGATAAACGTATTTGCGTTGGTGGAAATGACTCGAATGAGCCTCCCGCTCTTGAGGCGTGGCGTACGACCGTCCCTGGTAAACCTAGGATCGATCGTGGCCCGTCGGGCTCTACCGGGTCGCCCGGAATATTCATCCAGTAAGTTCGCTGTCGCAGGTTTCACCGAATCGATCCGTGCCGAATGGTCGAAATATGGGATCCACGTCCTCTTGCTGAACCCAGGATTCACAAAGACTGAGTTTGAGCAGAATTTACTTGTGAACACGGCTCGAGTCCCCACTTCGCAAAAGCGGGTGATGACCGCCAAGAAGGTAGCCGAGCATACTTTGAAGGCTATTCGTCGAGGTCATCACGAGCTAACATTAACAACGGAAGGACAATTGCTCTTATTTATTAATCGTCTGGCCCCTCGAATCGTAGATGCCGGTTTTGCGTTTTTTACCCGTCGAGTTTTTCGCGATGTCGTCAGATCTTCCTGGGAAGTGAGCAGAGAAGAGTGAGGATTGCAACGTTCCGATCGATGACATAAAATTAACATCTTGGGCGATTAGCTCAGTCGGTAGAGCGCCTGCTTTACACGCAGGATGTCGGGGGTTCGAGTCCCTCATCGCCCACTTCACAAACCGTGAAATTTAGACGACTTAAACCCAAATCTTCCAGCGACCGGGATTTTCAGTGAGAGCCCGCCTCGATACCTTGGATAACCTCAGGAGATTGGGATAATCGACTCAGTCACAGGAGGGCCTCGAAAGATCCGCGTCGAGATCCCGAAGTGGGGGCAATCGCTCGATGACCTGCGACGCCTGGCCCTCCTGGCCGATCACCCCCGCACCCGCGAACGCGATAGTGCAACGCGGTTTCTGTAAATTCCGGGCTCGAAGTCGGCCAGGTCACCCCGGCCCCATCGTCAAATACTTCCGGTTCATCTCCCACTCTTCGCTGATCTCCATCGCCACGGCACTGATCAGCCGGAGGGCCGAAGCATCGTTCGGGAACAGTCCCGCCACTCGTGTCCGCCGCTTGATCTCCTCGTTCAACCGCTCCACCATGTTGCTCGTCCGCAGCCGCCGCCGATGCCGCGCGGCCAGGGCGAAGACCGTCAGCCCTTCGGGGATGTCCTCCTCCAGCCATTCGGCCAGCCTCGGGGCCTTGGCACGGTAACGCTTCACGACGATCTCCAGCTGCCGCTGGGCCTCGGGCCGATCCGGGGCATCGAACACCGCCCGGATGCCCTCGGCGACCTGGGTCCGCATCTCGGGCTTGGGTACGAAGGCCATGGCATTGTGCATCAGGTGGAACTGGCAGCGCTGCCACGGTACGCCGGTCATCCGGGCCTTGAGGGCCTGCCGTAACCCGGCGTGGTCGTCGCTGGTGACCTGCTTCACCCCGTGCAGGCCACGGGCCTGGAGTGAGGCCAGGAAGTCCCGCCAGTGGACCTCCGCCTCCGACAGCGAGACGCTCACCCCGAGCACCGACCGCTTCCCCTCGGGGTCGACGCCGATCGCCACCAGGACCGCACAAGGGACGACCGAGCCGCCGTGGCGGACCTTCTCGTAGCGGGCGTCGAGGATCAGGTAGGGCATCTCGCCGATCGGCCGAGTCCGCCACCGCTCCAGCTCCTCGTCGAGGGCCTCGGCGGCCCGGCTGACCTGGCTGCTCGTGACCTCCAGGCCGCAGAGCTTCTCGGTGATGGCGGCGACCTTGCGGGTCGAGACGCCCTGGACATACATCTCGGCGACGGCCAGCTTCAGCGCCCGCTCGCTGCGGACGCCCTTCTCCAGGGCGGAGGGGTAGAACTCGATCCCTCGAGTCTGCGGGACATCGACGGTGAGGGGGCCGAGGCGAGTGTGGAGGGTCTTGGGCTTGAACCCATTGGCATAGCCGTTGCGTCGCTCGGAGCGTTGGTAGGGGGCGGCCCCGAGGGCCTGGGTCCGCTCCAGTTTCATAACCTCGTTGAGCAGGACGGTGACGGCCCGGGCCATTCCGTCGAAGCCGTGCTCGGCGAGCAGTTCCGTCATCTCATCCCAGGCGTTAGTCTGCATCTGGTGGGTCATCGTCGGTCAAGCTCCATGTTGAGGTGTCGCAACCTTCCAAGGGAACGGCGATGACCTGCCGCTTCAAGCCCGATCCCCACCCGGATGGGAGGGGAATTTACAGAAACCAGGATGCACTACCGCGAACGCTTCCTGGCCCTCTCCCTGGTCGCCGACGGCACCCACAACGCTACCTCCTGGGCCGCCCAGTTCGGGCGTCAGGACGACACCGTGCTCGAGTCGGTCCACGACTACAACACTCAGGGGCCCGATGCCCTGACCTTCCGACGTACCGGCGGGCCGGCCCCCCTCTTGCGCCCGATCGAGCCCGGCAACTCGTCGAGGCCGTCACCACCTCTGAGCCGATCGAACACGGGCTGCCCGGCCACGGCTGGACGTTGAAGAGGCTCCGGCTGTGGGTGCAGAGTAACTTGGGCCGCACCGTGGGACGCCATGCGATCCGGCGGATTTTACTGGCCGCCAAGCTGAGCTGGAAGAGGATCGAGAAGCTGCTGGGCAAGGCCAGGGCCCCCAGGCGTGGCGAGCCCATCGCCCGGCTCGAGGAGCTATTCGCCCGCGTCTGTCGCGACGAAGTGAGGTTGGTCTACATCGATGAGCCGCACTTCCATCAGGATCTGGACGAGGGCTACACCTGGGGTCCCAGGGGCAAGCGGTCCTGGCGGGTCAGCACGTGCCCGGGGCTCTCGCAGCGGCTCAACTGGTACGGGGCGTACGACTTCACCCACGAGCAATGCCTGATCTGGCAAGACGGTCGGGGCGACGGCAATGCGGCGTACCACTTCCTGGAGCGTGTGGCCCGCTGGCGGGCCGGCCTTCCCGGAAAGGTCGTGGTGATCTGGAACAACGCCCCCTGCCACATCGCCAAGGTGGTGACCGGGCATGCCGAGGAGTTGGGGGTCGAGTTGGTCTTCCTGCCGTGCTACAGCCCGGACCTTAACCCGATCGAGAGGCAGTGGGACTGGATGCGCGAGGATGTGACACGGGGCCACTGCCACGCCAGCCTGACGGCGTTGAGCGAAGCTTGCCAGCGGTTCATCGCCGGGATCAATGCCGCTCCCGAAACCGTGGTCGATCGACTCTGGCCGAAGTTTGAACTCGATCCGGAGTATGAGTCGAAACTCCTGGTCTCAACGTGAACAGGGATTAAGTTTAGAAATCAGGCGAATCAACCATATAGTAAGGATGAATTTTCGAGGTTTGACGCTGATCCATTGTCGAGAACACACCTTGACGAATCACCGGCGTGGGGAGACTCACCTACAATGAAATCGGAAAACGCATTAAAAAATGCAAAATCACTTCTGGTTTTCCTGGCCCTATTCTTGAGATGCTGGAACGGATCATCGGAAGCGCAGATCACAAGTGCTGATTACGACCGAGCGAATCGACTCGCCTCTAGGATGCAGGGAAGAGTCTTTCGGGATCACATCGATCCGCACTGGTTCGGGGAGGATTCTCGATTCTGGTACCGACTCGAACTTGCGGGAGGTGCCATCGAGTTCATCGAGGTGGATGCACGAAGTGGGACCCGAAAGCCAGCATTTGCACATGACCGAATTGCAGATGCGATTACAAAAGTTGCGGGGCATCCAATTGACTCGAATCACCTGCCGATCGACTTCATTCAGATCGAGGACAACGGTAAGATTCGATTCAATTTCGAAGGGGCTGGTCTGAGTTATGATCCGGTCTCAGATCGGCTTGCGGAATCCGAGCCATTGACGCAACCGAAGGTCTCTCCCGAGGCATCTCGTCGTAGAAGAGAGTATCGACCTCGCCAAGCGACTCCAAGAAATGAACAATCTCCCGACGGGAAATGGAAGACGTCCGTCCGCGACTTTAACCTATATCTTGAGGCCGTCGCGAGCGGAGAGATTATCGCGCTCGGTACCGATGGTTCCGAAGAGTCGCCCTACGAATCGCGAGTCTTCTGGTCGCCAGATTCCAAGAAGTTGGTCGCGCTTAAGACGACACGAGGAGACGATCGAGAGGTGAACCTGATCGAGTCATCTCCGAGATCTCAATTACAGCCGAGATTATCCTCATTTCAATATTTGAAGCCGGGTGACAAGATTCCGGTCACCAAGCCTAGACTTTTCGATGTCGAGCGATTGGAGCAGGTTCGATTCTCGGATGAGCATTTTGACAACCCTTGGAGCATTGAAGAAATTCGCTGGAAGCCTGACTCGTCGCGTTTCACCTTCATCTATAATCAGAGAGGGCACCAAGTTCTCAGAGTCCTCTGCATAGATGCCGTGACGGGAGAGGTTCGGATCTTGGTCGACGAGAGGAGTCGAACCTTCATCGATTATTCGAATAAGACTTTCCTTCAGTTCATCGACGACACGAACGAATTGATCTGGATGTCGGAAAGGGACGGTTGGAATCATCTCTATCTGATCGATGCGAGTTCCGGCACGATCAAGAAGCAGATAACTCAGGGTGAATGGGTAGTCCGGGGAATCGACCGGATCGACTTAAATAAGCGTCAAATATGGTTTCGTGCGATGGGGATATTCCCCGGGCAGGATCCTTACAATCTCCACCACGCTCGAGTTGATTTCGACGGGAGTCACCTCGTCAGGTTGACGGACGGTGATGGTTCCCATCGGATCCAATACTCGCCGGATCGCAAATCTATAATCGACACGTATTCGCGTGTAGACTTGGCACCCGTCACCGAACTTCGGAAGGTCGAGGATGGATCGCTCATTTGCGAACTAGAACGCGGGGATGACTCAGCGTTGAAATCGGAAGGGTGGGCCTCGCCCGAACGATTCGTCGCGAAGGGACGCGATGGTCAGACAGATATCCATGGTGTCATCTTTCGACCGACGAATCTCGACCCCTCGAAACACTATCCCGTCATCGAGATGATCTATGCGGGGCCGCAGGGTGCGTTCGTGCCTAAGGAATTCTCGGCCTATTTCAGGACTCAGTCGCTTGCCGAGATCGGGTTCGTCGTCGTTCAGATTGACGGCATGGGCACAAACTGGCGTTCCAAGGCCTTTCACGATGTCTGTAGCCGAAACCTCGCCGATGCTGGATTTCCTGACCGAATCCTTTGGATGAAATCGGCCGCGGCCAAATATCCCTACCTCGATCTCTCACGAGTGGGCGTTTACGGTGGATCGGCTGGCGGCCAAAATGCCCTGGGAGCCCTGCTTTTCCACGGAGATTTTTACAAGGCGGCTGCGTCCGACTGCGGATGTCATGACAATCGCATGGACAAAATCTGGTGGAATGAAGCCTGGATGGGATGGCCGATTGGGCCGCATTACGCCGAGCAATCCAATGTGACGAATGCCCACAGGCTTCGGGGTGCGCTACTGCTCACGGTAGGCGAGCTCGATCACAATGTTGACCCCGCCTCGACACTGCAAGTCGTCGCTGCTCTCATTCGAGCGAACAAAGACTTCGAACTCGTTGTATTTCCGGGTGCCGATCACGGCGCCGGAGGTGGCGCTTATGGTGAGCGACGACGACGTGACTTTTTCGTGAAGAACCTACTCCATCTCGATCCGCCCAACCGGAATATCACATCAAGCGAAGGGGATGACTGATGGTAAGATCAAAATGCTGGGTCGTCTGCACCGCCTTGCTCCTGCCGTCAGTTCAACTATTCGGTGCGGTTCGAGGAGCGCCGATTGAGTCGCCCAAAGTTGCCTCATCCCCTGAAGCTCCCTCCTCGGGAGAACTTGATCTTTCTTCCAGCGAGATGCGACCGCTGATCGAAAGGTTTTCGAACGATCGAAGGAGCCTTGATAGGTCGATCCCAGCTATTTGGTCGCAATCCCGACAGAAGAGGCTAGAGGCCTTCCAGCGAGAGTGGATTGCACTGATCGAAAAACTCGATTTCGAATCGATGAGTCGAGACGGTCGTATCGACTACCTCCTCCTCCGAAACGAGCTCGATCATGGACTTCGACAGCTCGAGCTCGAGTCCCGAAGAATGAGGGAGATTGATTGTCTCGTCCCGTACGCCGAAACGATCGTCACCCTGGAAGAGTCCCGGCGGAAGATGGAGGCGATCGATCCTCCCGCAATCGCCGATCTCCTGAACG
Organism: Tundrisphaera lichenicola; assembly: GCF_051175385.1. Classification (GTDB taxonomy): domain Bacteria; phylum Planctomycetota; class Planctomycetia; order Isosphaerales; family Isosphaeraceae; genus Tundrisphaera; species Tundrisphaera lichenicola. The sequence goes on from NZ_CP195106.1 coordinate 5,150,881, forward strand.
AATTGACTCAGCGTATTCGTCTGTCGACTAAGGATCTAGAAGCTTCAAATCCTGAAGAGCGTAAGAAGAATTCTGAGGTAGAGAATTCGGCAAAGTCCGGCTCGATATCTCGCTCCCTCGCACTTCGCACGGCCGGATTCATCGACGATCTCGATCGAACTCTAGAACGATGGTTCGGGTTCTACAAGGGATACGATCCCTCTTTTAGCTGGTGGGCGACCGAGCCCTACAAGACTGTCCAGAAGTCATTGTCGGATCATGCTGCGATGTTCCGGGAGAAGATCGCCGGCATCAAGCCTGGTGAATCCTCCGATGGCGGCGAAATCGTCGGCGATCCGGTTGGACGGGAAGCATTATTGGCAGACCTCGAATCCGAGATGATCCCCTATACACCGGAGGAACTGGCCGCCATCGCGGAGAAGGAATTGGCCTGGTGTGAGGTCGAAAAGCGGAAGGCCTCGAACGATCTCGGCTTCGGAGACGACTGGCAACGTGCCCTGGAACACGTCAAGAAAAAGTTCGTCGAGCCTGGTAAGCAACCTGATCTCATTCGAGATCTGGCCCGGGAATCGGTAGATTTCCTTGAGGAACGCGACCTGGTCACGATCCCACCCCTGGTGAAAGAAACCTGGCGAATGGAAATGATGTCGCCGGCACGACAACTGGTAAATCCTTTCTTCACGGGTGGCGAGGTGATTAGCGTCTCATTTCCCACGGATGCAATGAATCACGAGCAGAAACTGATGAGTCTTCGCGGGAACAATATCCACTTTTCGAAGGCCACGGTTCATCACGAGTTGATTCCCGGTCACCACCTACAGGGTTTCATGTCGACCCGACATCGGAGCTATCGGCGTGAATTCTCGACGCCATTCTCGATAGAGGGGTGGGCCTTATACTGGGAACTACGACTCTGGGACCTCAACTTTGCACGCTCCCCCGAGGATCGACTCGGGATGCTCTTCTGGCGGAGCCACCGATGCGCCCGAATTCTGTTCTCGCTCAACTTTCATCTGGGAAAGATGTCACCAGAGGAGTGTGTAGATTTGCTGGTGAACCGGATCGGCCACGAACGCGCCAACGCCGAAGGAGAAGTTCGACGATCGTTCGAGGGTTCGTATTCTCCGCTCTATCAGGCAGCTTATTTACTTGGCGGTCTCCAGCTGAGGGCCTTACACGGCGAGTTGGTCAAAACAGCTAAGATGACAGAGAAGGCCTTCCACGATGCGGTCCTTCGGGAGAATCAGATTCCGGCTGCTATGATTCGCGCCAGTCTCACCGAGATTGATCTGGACCGGGAAGGCACGGCGGCTACATGGAAATTTTATGAGGTTGAACCGCTAAAGCCTTGAGTCCGATCGGCCGGGGTTGACCGACTTTTCCTGAAAAGCTATGGTCCCGGGGCCGCCGGACTTGTTTCGTCCCGTCGACCGCGACGGGCCGAGCTAAGGCCGACGGCCCCATGGACGGGGCCAATCGGTCGGACGGCTTACCCCCTCAATCTTCGGGGGCCGGTGGCGGGGGTCCTCCCCGAGCCTGTTACAGCTCGTTGCAAGGAGGCAGGTCGATGCGGCGGATTCTCTCCAGTCGCGCCAGGGTCCTCGGGACCATGGTCGCAGGCGCGGCCTTGATCTTGACAGGTGCCGGCAAGGGCAAGCCACCTCTAAAGGATGTGCCTCCTCCCAAGGTCGACGAAACCGTCGGCGATGTGGCCAGCATCATCGGTGCTGACCTCATGGTGGAAGGAGTGGGATTGGTTATCGGGCTCGAAGGTACCGGATCGGAACCTGCACCCTCAGCCCAGACGACCAAGCTACTCGACGAGATGAAAAAATCAGGAGTGGAGCATCCTGAACGGATGTTTCAATCTTCGAATGCATCTATTGTCATTGTCCGCGCGCATTTCCCAGCAGGGCTTACAACCTTCGACAAGTTCGATGTCGAGATCGAGCTTCCTCCCGCCAGCGCAACCTCAAGTCTGGCTGGGGGTTGGCTGGTATCAACTCAACTAGCCCAAAAAGCCATGACCCGCGAAGGAGAGAAGGACGACAAGGTCATCGCCACAGCCGGTGGTCCGATCATGGTCGGAACTAATTCGCGACCAAATGACCCCAAATTTGGACAGGTCCTGGGTGGAGGACGTGGTAAGGAGGACTCCCCTTACTTGATCTCGATCAAGGAATCGAGGCGAAGTGGGAAAACCTCAAAACTTCTCGAAGACCGGATCAAGGAGAGGTTTCATCAAGTCGAGGGGTCCGATCGGAAGGGAATGGCTATTGCCCGGACCGACTCGGCCTTGGTCCTAAAGGTGCCCAGGATTTATCACCACAACCAAGATCGCTATCACCTGATCATCAAATATCTCTCGCTCGTAGACAATCCTGCCCTACGCGAGCAAAGGCTGGCGCGCTGGGGGAAGGAATTGATTGACCCGAAGAAGTCGGGTATCGCCGCGATCAAGTTGGAAGGGATCGGACCCAACGCCATCCCGACCCTCAAGGCAGGACTGAGCGCGACCGACGAGACTTGTCGGTTCTTCGCAGCTGAGGCCTTGGCCTACCTTAATGAGGGAGACAGTGCGGCTGTCTTGGCGGACGTTGCGAGAAAAAAGCCTGAATTTCGGTCCTTCGCCCTCAAGGCGATGGCTTCCATGAACGATTCGGCTTCCCTGATCCAACTTCGAAAGCTGATGGCCGAGCCTGATTATGAACTGAGGTACGGGGCCTTCGATGCGCTTCGAACTCTGGATCCGACCGACCCATTTCTCGGCAAGAATCAGGTCCTCGAGGATCTTCCCGAGCCGGAACCCGTGGACGACATGGCAATTAGGTCCGGATCGATCACTTTCCGCAAGCCAAAACCACGTCGAGAAGAGCCCTTCGCGCTGTATGTGGTCGATTGCGAAGGGCCGCCGATGATCCACGTCTCGCGAAGTCTCCGTTGCGAGATTGTCGTGTTTGGACGCGATCAACGGCTGCTCACCCCGATCGTTCTCGGAGCTGGTGGGCCGCTCCTGCTTAATGCCTCGGATGGTGATGAGCAGGTTCAGATCTGCAAGATCAACTCCAAGACCTTGGATGCCCCTGAATCGAAGGTCAACAGTCCCCTGGAGGTGGCAGAGATCATCCGGGTGATGGCGAACCTCGGAGCATCCTATCCCGATATCGCGACGGTTCTGGGAGCCGCGTCCATTCAGAAGAACCTGGTGGGTCCATTCGTCATCGATGCCTTGCCTGCGCCGAATAAGGCGTACGACGAAGCTCAATTAGCTAGCGAAACGTCAAAGAAGGACGAAGAGCTGAAAAAAACCGGCCTAAACGAAAAGCGATCGTCGATTCGAGAGCGGTTCAAAAACCTCTTCAATCGAGAAAATCGCTAAAGAATAGAAGCGGGGCGGGCCTTCCCCGCCCCGATTAAACCTCGGACTGATGTACGCACTCCCTCCCAATCCCACCATCCCTCCCATTTCCAAGATCCCACAATTTCGTTGAGAGCAGTCGCGACCCATCCTCAAGAAACGGGCGGCGAAACACGAAAATTAGTCTTGACGGTCAGGTTCGCTACGGCAAGGAGGCAGCAGCGACCCCTTGAGTGGCCCCGGACCGGTCAAGCCTCCCCCGACGCAGGGGGGGCCTCTTTCGATTGGTGATCGGGCGTCGAGCCATAAACTCGGCGACCGCCCGCAACCTCGCCGGCCATTCGAGGCGGATGCCTCGGATGGACGTGCCTCGGGACGATCGAGAGAGCAGCGGAGGAGCGTCCGCCCGAAAGGGCGATCCGAATCGTCGCCTCCCTTGGCGCTTTAGGTCTGGGGGGGAGAGGGTGAGGTCCGCCGCCGCGCCGACTTGGGTCCTACCGGAGGGGAGAGGAAACCTCCGAGGCCTCGCACCATTCCAGGGAGTGGAGTCCTCGATATGAAGAAAGTCTTTACAACCGGTCAGGTCGCGAAAATTTGTAAAGTCGCGCCTCGTACCGTTAGCAAGTGGTTCGATTCAGGCCGCTTGCGTGGATATAGAATTCCTGGTTCGCAGGACCGGCGAATTCCCCGAGAGCACCTGCTTCGGTTCCTGAAAGAACACGGTATGCCTCTGGGCGACCTGGAGGCGGAGGTCTATCACAAGATCCTCGTCGTCGGCGCCGACGCCCCGATGTTGTCATCGCTCCGAGAACATCTCCGAGAGGGAGACGACTTCCGAATCGAGACCGCCGCATCAGGTTTCGAGGCCGGAATTCGCGCCGAGAGCTTCCACCCGGACTGCATCGTCATCGACCTGGCCGTCGGTCGGATCGAAGCCGGGCAAATCGCGCAGAATCTCCGCAAGAGCCAGGATCATCTGACTACCATACTGGTCGCATTGACCAGCGATGAACCGAGCGAAGATATTTATAATCTCGGCTTCAATGATGCCTTCAAGAAGCCGTTCGACGGTGCTCTGCTCGCAGAGCGAGTCCGCCGCATGATTTCTCAGAAGAAGGCCGACGAGCCTTGATCTGACTCGTTCTTCAGAACGAGAATCGGCAGGCCCGAGGCTGCTCCCTGTAATGGGATTGGCCTCGGGCCCTCCTCATTTTTTAGTGGCGAATCAACAATTTCCGTCCGGAATGAACCCCTCGCATCTCGACCCAAGGTCGCTCATAATTCGTATTGCTATCGGAACGAAGTGTGCGAACTGGATGATCAAGCCCAATGTCGATGAGCCTGGCAGGGATGAAGCGTTCGCCAGCGGTCCATACGAAGGGAATCCGTAGTACGGCCTTGGGAATTGCCGGGATCGCGACTCTGTTGGTAATACTGACGATCGGCGATCCCGGAATCACGGTCGATGAGCCGCTTGATGTCCGACCGGGTCGGACCTACATCTCGGCACTTCGTTCTCGGGGAATTCATTTCTTCGATCGTGAAGTCGTGGATCAGGTGTTTCGGGATAATTCAGAACATCCACCACTCGGACGATGGCTCCTCGGGATAGCCTCGACGATGGGCGAACCCTTCGAGATTCTCGCGAAGGGCGGCCCCGACCCGGTCGGAATATATGTGGTGGCAGGGCGGCTAGCTCCTGCACTGATTTTTGGTCTGATGGTTGGACTGGTCAGCCTGGAGTCCGGCCGGAGGTATGGCCGAGTAGCCGGACTTTCGGCAGGGTTCGCTCTTTTGATTATGCCTCGCATGTTCGCGCATGCCCACATCGCGGCCCTAGATACGTTCATCGCCTTCTTTTGGGTATTGGCGCTACTCGCGGCTCTGAAGGCGGTAGAAGGGAATCAGCCAACCTTCGGGATGTTGTTCGCCGGTCTCGCCTGGGGCCTGGCACTTTTAACCAAAATTCACGCCTGGTTTCTCCCTCCGATCGTACTGGCCTGGTGCCTGCTCCATTTGAGACCTCGCCGAGCCTTGCTGGTTTGGTCGCTCTGGCTCATAAGCGGCCTGACCATCTTTTTTGCCGGCTGGCCATGGCTCTGGGCAGATCCGGTCGGGCGACTCGGAGCCTACCTGGTTACCGGAATCGAACGAGTCTCGATCCGAGTTCTTTATTTCGGTACGGTCTATCAAGACCGCGACGTCCCCTGGCATTACCCCTGGTTCTACTTGCTGACGACTATTCCGGTCGGCCTACTCGCGATCGGAATTCTCGGGGCGGTGCGAGGACCGGCAGAGCGGAAGCTCGAGCGTTATGCGTTATTCTTGGTCGGGTCGATCGCCTTCTTCCCGCTCATCTTCAGTACGAACGTGCCAGTCTATGATTGCGAAAGGCTCTTCCTCGTATCATTCCCAATTCTAGCAATTCTGGTGGGCCGAGGATTCGCGTTCCTTTGGGAGCATGCCACATCCTGGAGTCGGTACGTCCTGGTTTTTCTCCTCCTCGGTCAAAGCTACGGCATCCTGGCTTTCCACCCTTTCGGACTGAGTTATTACAACCTCTTGGTCGGAGGCCTCCCCGGGGCGGAGCGACTCGGCTTGGAACTAACTTATTGGGGCGACACCGTCGACGGTCCGCTACTCAACCGACTGGCCGAATTGGCTCAGGAAGGGCAGTCCGTTGCTCTAGCCCCGACCCTGGCCCCAGACCAGGGTAAAGTGGTCACGACCCGACGCCTGGCACGCATCCCGATCGTTATTCAGGATCAGGACTACACCGACCGTTCGGATTGGCTGCTTGTGTCGAGGAGATCCGCCTATTGGACAGATGAAGTCCGTTCCAGACTTGAAAGCGATCCTCTCGTCATGACTCGATCGAAACAAGGGGTCTGGCTCTCGAAGTTAATTGGGCCACGAATCCTCAAAAAGCCCTAGCCACCTGTTGTTCATCCTCTATAATACTTTCAGAACGGATTGAAAGCCGGGAATCATCGCCGATGTCTGAACTGACACATTTCGACGACAACGGCGCAAGTCGGATGGTCGATGTGTCGTCGAAAGACGTCACTCATCGTATGGCTTCGGCAAGCGGCCTGATCAGCATGAGGTCAGCGACCCTCGAATTGATCCTCGATCGGAAGTTGGCGAAAGGTGATGTCCTAGAGGTCGCTCGAATCGCTGGTATCATGGCTGCCAAGCGAGTCGGGGACCTAATACCACTCTGTCATCCGATCGGAATCGACGGGGTGACCATCACTTTCGTTGTGGTCGATCGAACCACCCTCAAGATCGAGTCCAGGGTGAATGTTCATGGAAGGACCGGAGTCGAGATGGAAGCCCTTACTGCGGTCTCTGTCGCGGCTCTGACCATTTATGATATGTGTAAAGCCGTGGATCGCGAGATGCAGATTGATTGCCTTAGGTTAGATGCGAAGTCAGGCGGGCGGAGTGGAGATTATCGACGCGGAACCGGGAAACGAGATGAATGAAGTCGATACTCTGACGACGGGCATGAGATGCGTTTCCTGATCCGGGGGGAGTTCGGATGTCGACTGCAGCGCCGCGGAAGTCCGAAGATCTGGGCCGAAAACTGGCGGTACTCTATGCACCGATCCTCGCCGAGATGGCGGAAGCAGAGTCAATCTTCGCCGAGGAGCTAGGAAGTCGCCATTCCTTCGTCCAGCAATTGGTCGATCACTGCGCCGACTTTCGAGGAAAGCGACTCCGTCCCGCCTTGGTTCTCTTGACCGGGAGTGCCTGCGGTAAACTGACCTCCGACCATCCCGTTCTGGCCGCCGTCGTCGAGATGATTCACACCGCAACCCTGGTCCATGACGACATTCTTGATGAATCGGTAGTCCGTCGGCATGCCGCCACGGTCAACGCGGAGTGGGGCAATGAAACGGCTGTATTGATGGGTGATTATCTTTTTACCCATGCCTTCCATCTTGCGGCTTCGCTGGAGACCACCCTGGCATGTCGATGGATTGGCCACGCGACCAACCAGGTTTGCGAGGGTGAGATGCAGCAAGTCCACAATCGAGGCAATTTCGATCTCGATGAGGTCGAATACTTCTCCATTATTCGAGGAAAGACCGCCGAATTAACCGCGGTCTCTTGCCGACTGGGAGCCCACTACGCAGGTGCTCCCGATTTGGTCGTCCGGGCCATGGATGATTACGGGCGCGATCTGGGCGTGGCGTTCCAGATCGCAGACGACGTTCTGGATATCTGGGGTGAAGAGCGAACGGTAGGCAAGAGTCTTGGAACGGACCTGGATAAGCAGAAACTGACCCTTCCATTGATCCGCCTGCTGGCCACGTCTACACCCGAGTCGGCCAATGAGATCCGGGGTTTCCTGTCGGAATCAAATCCCGAAAACCGACGCGAAATCCGAGATCTACTCGAACGATCCGATTCGCTCGGGTATGCCTGGAGTCGCGCCGAACATTACGCCGAGCGTGCCTCGGCCGCCCTTGATCATTTGCCCGAGTCCCCTGCCAAGGCGACTCTCAAGGCTCTCACTGTTCAGGTTGTCCGACGAAATGCCTGAATTTTGATCGCGTCAGGCTACCCCCCGAATTCTTCGGATCGAGTTTTCAGGTGCAAATTCCGAAAATCGATCGGGATGGATGACCTCGGCGGCGATCCTGAGACTCGCTTCGAGGCGAGGTCCCGGGCGAGAAAAGTAGGCTGATCCGTCGGTAATGTACACATTTTCATTTCTGACGGCGCGGAGAGTTTGCCACTCACTTCGACGGGTTAGATTCATCAGGTCTCCCTCCGCTCGATCGATCGATAGTCCACAGGCGGCGACCAGGATAATTTCGGGGTCCGCATGAGCCACCTCTCCCCAGGTTATCCGTTTTGATCGTTCCTTCGATTGCCCGATCACTTCGCGTCCCCCTGCCCGATCGATTAACTCGGGATTCCAGTGACCCGAAGAGAATGGGGGATCGATCCACTCGAGGATCAGGACTTTGGGGACGGACGCCCCCACTATTCGCCGATCGATCTCGTCGACTGTCTTATGGAATCCGTCGATTAGCTTCTCTGCTGACTGATTGGATCCCAGCAAATCTCCGATCCGTCGGAACATCTCGAAAACACTCTCCAGATCGGTGGGATTGACGCTTTCGACTGCGGGATGTCCTGGCAAATCGGCAGCCGCCTTCCTGACCTTCGATTCGTTTATCGCGCAGACATCACATTGTTCCTGAGTCAGGATCAGGGTCGGGCGAAGTCCTGCGAGCGTCTCAAGGTCGAGTTCGTAGAGGCTCCCCCCCTGCTCTGCGATCAACCGATCGATTTCGACGCTGCTCGCATCATCCGAGATTCGACTGCGTACGACTCGGGGAAGGAATTCGACACCTGGTGGAAAGTCGCATTCATGCGTCACTCCAACAAGCTCATCGCCTCGCCCCAAGGAACAGACCAGATCCGTCAAGGAAGGGAGAAGGCTGACAATCCGCATAGCGTCAGTTCCATTCGGTAATCACCAGGCACGGGAGCGTGAGCCGGCAAAATAGGACAGAGGATATCGAGACTCCGGCGGTATTGTCCGCCGAATGAATTGCCATGTTCGTTTAGACTGGCGGCTTTATTTCGGTGGTTGGGCCGACCGATACGACGGTCATTGGAAGCAATGGCCAGCGGGAGAGGACCCGGCTGATATCTTCGGGTGTGACACTTCCAAAAAGGTCGAGTTCCCGCTCAACAGGCATGTACTCTCGGCGATACGTCCAGTGGAAGCCGAGCGAGGCCAGGCGACCCATCGGTCGTTCCGAACGGAGTACCGTTCGGGCCAAGACCTTGTTCTGAGCCTGGGTCAGTTCTTCCGAAGTCGGGCCACTTGACATCATCCGCCCATAAACCTCGACGATCCGTCCCAAATTGGCCTGGGTCTCCTCGGGTTCACAACTCAGGAAGGTGTAATAGGCTCCCGCCCGGTTGTAGTCCTGGTAGGAGATTTCGGCACCGTCGGCGTGACCGGGATCCACAAGTTCCCAGTAGAGGCGAGATCCGGTATGGTCCCCCAGGACGGTCGCCAGAAGCTGAGCCGCAAATCGATCGTCGTCCTCCAGGGCTGGAGCGTCTGCGACTCCGATGACAGTTTGCTGATTATCCTCGGCCCTCAGTAAGGCTTCGAATGCCCCAGTTCCTCGGGGAGGGGTCACTTGCCTCCCGGTCGGCTTCCCCTCCCAACCGAGGCAGTGCTCCTTAGCCAGTCCGATGATGTTGTCCCAATCACCCTTGCCGGCGAAAGCCAGAACGATATTCTCCGGACTATACTTCGCTGCGAAGTAATCCCGCATCTGGTCGACTGACAGGGCGGTGATCGAGTCGACCGTACCGAGAATACTCTGACCGAGGGGGTGCGCCCCGAAGTGCGCGGCCTTGGCCGCGTCGTAAGCAACGGACATCGGACTGTCCATGTACATCCGGATTTCTTCGATGATGACCTTCTTCTCAGTCTCGAAATCTTCCTCGCGGAGGCTCGGGCGGAGGATATCGGAGAGGACATCGAATGCCCTGGGAAGATATTCCGGCAGGCAGGTTACGTGATAGAAGGTGTCTTCCTCGGAAGTCTGGGCGTTGTGCTTGGCACCAACGCGGTCGAAGTCGCGATTGACGGACAGGGCATCTCGGTTTGGTGTCCCCTTGAAGATCATATGCTCCAGGAAATGTGAGACTCCAGCCAATTCGGGTGACTCGTCCCGACTTCCCGCCTTCACGAAAAATCCCGAGGCAACCGAACGAGCCTGGTCGTTCAGTTCGGCAATGACTTGGAGGCCGTTCTCAAGGACAGTCTGATGAAAGCGCAAGGGATATTGCTCCTGGATTGACTCTTGAAGAAATGGCGGGGAATAAGAACGACTACAGCTGGTCCGATCGATCGATGGCGGATCCTTGTACTGGAAAGTCCGTCGAGAGGCTTGAAATTCACTCCGACAATTTCAATGGTGCCGGCCCGAGCGTCAAAATGGTCATTCCTTCGGTTTTTTGCTGGCTGGCAAAGTCGTCCACCGATGCCGGCGTAAGTGAGTCGAGCGAATTGGAGATCTCGTCGAGGGATCGGACTCGTCCCAGGTAAAACCAGTCCGAGGCGAGTGAGCCGGCGCGACTCATGCTCGATTCCTGCTGCATGATCAGCGAGCTTTTGAGCCCGGCTCGCATCGTATCCAACTCTTCAGCCTCGATACCCCTGCCGCTCAATCGATCGATTTCTTGCAGCGTCACGTCGAGGGTCTCCTGTGCACGATCGGTGGAAGTTCCCGCGTAACAGAGGACAGCCGCCCGGTCCTTCTGACCCTCATACGTGGAGTAAACCGTGTAACAAAGCCCTCGCTTCTCGCGAACTTCGGTGAAGAGGCGTGCGGAGGAATAGCCTCCCAGGATTCCGATCATGGCGCGAGCCTGATAATAATCAGGGCTATCCACAGTCACGGTCGGATAGGCCAGAGCGATCTGAGTTTGCTGAGTCTCCTTGGCGATGTGGTCGTGCCTTGGTCCGGAAGGCCGAAGTACAACCTTCGGTTCCGGCCTCGGTTCCCAATCTCCAAAAAGTCGAGAGACGGCCTCCTTGAGAGCAGGCCAGTCGATTGCTCCGGCTACGGTTAAGATGGCACCATTGGGGCGATAATGATCGCGGTGAAACCGACGAAGATTCTCGGCGGTGACGGCATTCACGCCTTCTGGAGTGCCGGGAGACGGGCGACCCCAGGGATCGGGGAAATGACGTTTTCTCAGTTCGTAGATGACCTTCGAGGAAGGATCATCTTCCAGCCCTTGGAGGCTCTGGAGGGCTAGAGCACGAATTGGCTCGATCTCTTCCTCATCGAAATGGGGCCGGCGGATGACGTCAGCGAATATTTCAAGGGCACCGATCAAGTTCCTGCCGAGGGTTGCGGCAGAGACACTGGAATGAAGCGTCTGCGCCCCCTCACCGTGGCTCACACCGAGATTATCCAGAGCAGTTAACAACTCGCGACTTCCCAGTTCGCCCGCCCCCCGGGTGATCCAATCCGCCAGCATTGAGGCGGTCCCCCCCTGCCCCTCCGGTTCATAAGCCGCTCCGGCAGGGACCAAGAGGGTGAAAGCCGCCGATTGGACGCTAGGCATCGACTCGGCTACGAGGACCAGGCCGTTAGGAAACTCGTGATGCGAGACGTTTGAAGCGGGCACGGGAAGTCCTCATCGCTCGAAGAATCGGAAGTCGAAGAGATCGATCGACTTGAATCGATAAGCCCGATCGTCTATTTCTGAGGTAGAAGTTTAGACCAGAGAACTGGTAAGAATCTCGATAGAATGGGGACGATCTGACAAGTATCGTCCAAGTTCGGCCCGGGGTCGATGCCCGATCGACTTCGCTCACCCATCGACAGCCTTGTAGAGGGTCTTCGACCTTCGAAAGCCGATTGATCGGTAGAGTCGAACGGCCGAGGCGTTTTCAGCGGTGACCTCCAGATACGCACGGCGAAGTCCGGCCTGGTAGAATCCCTCCAAGGCTTGTCGAACCAATGCGTGTCCCAGCCCCATCCCTCGATAGTAGGGTACAACTCCGAGATTCTGGATCGCCCCGATCGGCCCTCGATCCATGACACCCTGAACGGTCCCGCAGTATCCTTCCCGACAGGCGATCAACCACGTCGAGACCGCAAGAAATCCAGGTTTACGACGAATCTCGCGCATCAGTCTCTGGCACCCGTGTCGTTCCCCGAGGCAGGGGAAAACTTGGGAGTCGATCTCGTCGCGAAAGCTGAGAAATTTCACCTCGGCATGTTGATCGACGAGCGACTCGTCCCAGCCCACCCATCGGAAAGGCGCAGGGAGCCGTGGTGGGGGCATCGAGCCATCCAGGTCGATCTCCATCCGGAACCGCTTGTAATACGTGATCGCCATCGCGCTTCAACGGTCCGAACGCGAGCAGTGCTTGTTGCAGAATGAAACGTATCTTAGGCCATTTTTCATCGAGTGGTCAATGAACTTGATCGCTCCAGAAGGTCCGATTTGTCTAGGAGAAGTCTAGGGATTTGATCAAGCTTCTTCCTTAGGTCGAGCGATGAGCATAGGTATGCTCAGACCGTGGCGTACCTTCTCGACGGTCTCACCGAAAAGGAGGTCACGAAAAATGCCGTGACCGTGAGATCCTACGACTAGAAGATCGACCGGTTCTCCTTTAAGTTGCTTGATCAACTTGCCCGCGCGATCGGGACCGTGGAGAAGGACTGAGTGAACATCAAATCCTTTGCCTCGAAGGACTTCGACGATCTCGGCTAGGTATCGTTGGTCGGCTCCAGTTTCCCGGTCGGCCGTCTCTTCTCCATAGACTCTCGTCATCGGCGAGTCGACGACATGGAGCAAGACCAGGCCCGTCCTGCCCGGAATAGCGAGACTGAGTGCCCGACTGAGGATCTCGGAATCTCCTGAACCGCGTTCTAGGGCGACACCGATGCGCGTTATGGTCCGCGGACGAAGTGTATCGGACCAATCGAGTTCCAGGAGCGGCTCGGGCTTCCAGGTGGGGCCGGGACGCACGATTGGTTTGATCGTGACCCAAATCAGTAGGCCCAATGCAGCGGCCGAAACACCGTAGAGTGACCCAGCTACGACCCAGGAGAGCGGAACTGGTCCGAAAGATCTGCCAGATGCCGCGGCCAAGCCAACCCACTCCTCGATATTATCGTAGACCAGCTTCGCATTGAGTCCAACGATGACAGCGGCGGACGACCAGGCCAAGATTTGCCCCCACCATCGGGTTGCAAACTCGCCCATATTTCGCCGGTTCGAGGTGAAATGAATCAGCGGTATGACCGCGAATGAGAGCTGCAGGCTCAGGATGACCTGGCTCAGGACCAGCAATTGAAGGGTCGAATTCTCGCCGGCAAGCCAGATGGTCAGGACGGCAGGAATGAGCGCGAGCGAACGAGTAATCAGCCTTCGCATCCAGGGGGCAATCTTGAGGTCGAGATACCCCTCCATAATGATCTGGCCGGCGAGGGTGCCGGTGAGTGTCGAGCTTTGCCCGGCGCAGAGTAATGCAAATCCAAATAAGATGGGAGCTATCGGTCCAAGTATTGGTAAAAGCTCATGTGCCTTCTCGATGCTGTCTACCTCGACCTTTCCGTAGAACACGGCGGCACTTAAGACCAGGATTGCCGCATTCACGAGGAAAGCGACATTCAAAGCGAGGGCTGAGTCGATCAGGTTATACCAGCAGGCCTGGGCCTTGCTCGCCCGATCGGTTCCAATCCGACGTGATTGAACAAGCGCGGAATGCAGGTACAGGTTATGCGGCATAACCGTGGCACCAAGGATGCCAATAGCCACGAACAATGAACCGGCAGGAAGACTCGGGCGCAAACCGAGGATTATGGCCGATGCATCGGGTCGAGCCATGACGATCTGGATGAGGAAGCAACCGCCGATCATCGCCACAAGCCCCAGGATCGCCGCCTCCATCATCCTCATACCGAAGCGCTGGAGGTAGAGGAGCAGGAAAGTATCGAGTGCCGTGACCAGACATCCTAAAAGCAAAGGGATTCCGAACAGCAAATTCAAGGCAATGACGGTCCCGACGACTTCGGCTAGATCACAAGCAGCGATCGCCACCTCGGCCAAGACCCATAGCGCGAAGTTGACCGGACGAGAGTATTCAGCACGACACGCCTGGGCCAAATCATGACCGGTTACGACGCCCAACCGAGCCGAGAGTGTTTGGAGGATCACGGCCATTATGTTCGACATCAACAAGACCCAGATCAGGGCGTACCCAAATCGTGCCCCACCCTCCAGATCTGTCGCCCAGTTCCCTGGGTCCATATATCCGACGCTGACCAGGTAAGCCGGACCCATGAATGCGAAAAGTCGTTTTAAGGGATTTGAGTGAGCGACTCCAACCGAGCCATGAACCTCGCTTAGAGACTTGCGTTCGTCATCGATACCGGAGGTTGTCGTATGTCGCTCTCCCATCATTCCTTTATCCATCTTTGGTTTGAGTTCGCTAGGGACGTCCCATTTGGACTTGTCGAGCATAACAGACGATCAAGGGCATCACAAGACTACGATTTTGGACACCCAAAAAACTAAAAGGACACCTTGGCACGACAGCCGAAATCGTACTATTTGTGGAGAAGACCAACCGAGATCGATGAGTTAATCGGAGTAGGCACCATGCGCGAGCGAACTGTCGGATTACTTCTCACGGTGGGGCTATTGGCAGGCATCGGGAATGAATCGCAAGCTCAAATCTCGATCGGAATCCCCAGTTTCGGATCGGGTATCGGAGTGGGAGTTCCTGGATACAGTTACGGCTCGAACAATATGTCCTGGTCGTATCCGGGACTGGGATTTTCGAGCTATACAAGCGGATATGACCGTTATTCAACCTCAGCCTACCTGGGTGGTCCAGGGGCGTTGACTTATAGCTCGGGCTTTCGAGGCTATTCCGCAGCCCCTCAATTTTTTGGCTACCGAAATCCATCAAATTCGTATGAGGCCGTGGGGCGTGGCCCTTCGCAGGGATATCAATACGGCGCACGATATCGACGAGTTTACCCAAATTACCTCAGCAGAGGCCGATCATTTCGTTGAGACGGCCTTGGATTCTTCAATCTCACGATGGTAGGAATTCGCGTTTCCTTTCTCGATCCTCGAAGTTTCGAGCCAAGCTCGTTCTGGAGGGTTTATACTAAAGGACGATCCGGTTGATTTTCCGGAGATTTGTCCAGATCAAGCGGTCGGTCGATCATTGATCTCATGTGATCTGGGGGAACGCCATGCGTCGCCTTTTTTTGGTTCTGGTATTCGTACTTTCAATGAATCTCGCGACGAAGAACGTCGATGCACAGCACGTTCCTGGTGGGCCGACTACTCCGCATCGAATGAACGGAAGCATCGGCCTACCGGAGGTTTATGGTACGAGTTGGGGAGTGGCTAGTTTCGGAATTCCGCGAACTTACTCCCTGTTTTCATCGTCATACGGCGGTGGGTATGGATACGGATATCCCCCACCCGGCGTCTTGCCAGGTAAGTTTGGTGTTGGGCTCTGGAGGTCTGGATTCGTAGCACCTGGTTACACTTACGGATCGGCCTACGGATACAGCACCTTCCCCTACCCCTATAAGCCGGGAGGTCCCCGATCTGGCCCATCGATTGGTGTTTACGCGCCAGGATTTGGCCCGGGCGGACAGCCTCCTTCATTTTATAATCGATGATTATTTGGGCACGTGCAGGGCCTAGATGACCCAAGGCCCTAATTGCTTCCTAAACACGAGATGCCAGGCCGCCCTTAATGTAGATTTCTCATTGACTTCGGTCAACCTGGTTCGAAACCGGACCCCTTGCGTTAAGTGCCTCTAATCCTCGATCGCCGTCGCATCGGCTTTGATCCGGGCGACAAACGCCAGGCAGGCCGCCCGCAACGCCGCCAGGCTGGCATGACAGTGCCCGCGCGTCACCCATCACGCATCCAGTCCCAGAGCCGCTCGATCCGGTTGAGGTCCGGGCTGTACCCGGGCAAGGGGATCAGCTCGATGCCCAACTCCTCCGCATGGCCCTGCACCATCCAGGCGATGTGGCACGGCGCGTTGTCCCAGATGATCACGACCTTCTCGAGCAGGCCGGCCCGCCCGCCATCGGAGAACCCGCTCCAGGTAGTGGCATGTCGCCATCGCGTCGCACGGGCCGTCCTCCCAGATCAGGCATTGCCCGCGGCTGAAGTCATACGCCCCGTATCAGTTGAGCCTCTCGAACAGCCCCGGCGTCGTGCTCACCCGCCACGACCGTTGCCCCTTGGGGACCCAGGTGTACCCCTCGTCGAGATCCTGGTGGAAGTGCGACTCGTCGATGTAGATCAGCGTCACCTCGCGTCGGTGAACCTGCACGAAGAGCGTCGCGAGCCGCTCGACGTGCTCGGCACGCCGGCCCGGCTTGGCCTTGCCGAGCAGCTTCTTGATCCTCTACCAGCTCAGATTGGCGGCCAGCGACATCCGGCGGATCGCGTTGCGTCCCACGTCCCGACCGAAGGTGGCCAGCACCCACTGCCGGAGCTTCTTCAGCGTCCAGCCGTGGCCGGGCAATCCGTGGTCGACCGGCTCGGTGGCGATGACGACCTCGACGAGTTGTCGGGACTGGTCGGGCGCAAAAGGGGGGCCGGCCCGCCGGTGCGGCGGTAGGTCAGGGCATCCGGCCCCTTGGTATTGTAGGTATGCAACCACGGGAGCACCGTCTCGTCCTGGCGGCCAAATTGATCGGCCCAGGTGGTGGCGTTATGGGTGCCGTCGGCGATCAGGGAGAGGGCCAGGAAGCGTTCGCGGGTGCGGGGGTGTTCGGCCTGGAGGGCCAGGCGTCGCAGGTCGTCGAGCGATTGTCCCCATTTCTGCATCTCGATGCGGATCATCGGAGGCCCTCGCCTGGTTGAGACATATACCCCAATTCCCTGAGCCTCTCCAGGATAACGGACCGGCCTCACATCGGAAACTCCTGGTCTCCATCTCCAGGGGATTGGGGATTAGGAAATTGTTTAACTACGTTTTCGGGGGGACAACAGCCTGATTTTAAGAATCGTCTTGTGTCCATCTCTCGAAAGGCCGGCACCCCAGGAATGCCCACCAAGTGTGTTGATCGCAAATCGACGATCGCCATTGAGTACGAACAAGGCATCCTTGTCTTGCTCGATCCCCAAAAAGCGAGCAACACGGTCCATTTTCATAGCCGGGTTGATCGCTCGTTGGGTCCCACGGTGCCAAAAATTAGGTGACAGAGCCGGACGGACCATCTCTCGGAGCGAGCCTTCAAGGTTTAATGGGGTGAGAGCGTTTCTCGATCGGGAATGGAAGGTCCGACCCCATCTGCGCCGTCATAAATTGTGAGCCCTTCACCACTTACTACTCGGTGTCGAAGAGCAATCTCCGGTCGGTTTCTTGTCGAGTCAAGGAAGTCAAGTTTAGAGGAAAATGGAAGTGCCTTCCGACAGGCCCTCCGCGACCCGGCGTCGTCTCGGTAGAATTTGAGTAATATCGGCGATATTGCCGCGATCGGGTTGTACCGAATTTAATCAAGGGACGAGGTCGAATGTCATTTCCATTACTGGCCAGGGTTCGGCAACAAGTTCCTCAACCCCAGGTCGCTGATATTGCTGGTACTGTCCGACGCCTCATCTTGGAAAGCCGGATTCGCGAGCGTGTCCCGGCCGGAGGAACCGTGGCCGTCGGCGTTGGAAGTCGAGGTATCACCGCTATTCCGATCGTCGCCCGGTCGGCGGTCGATACCCTCAAGGAACTTGGATTCCGACCTTTTATCGTCGCGGCCATGGGAAGTCATGGTGGGGCGACGGCCGAAGGCCAGCGAGAACTCCTCGCCGGTTATGGGATTACTTCGTCGGCTATGGGTGTGGAAGTCCGGACCGAGATGGATACCGAGATCCTCGGGACCAACACGGTCGGCCTTCCGATCTATTTCGACCGAAATGCTTATCAGGCCGATGGAATTGTCCTGCTCAATCGCGTCAAACCACACACCGACTTCAGTGGAACATACGAGTCGGGTGTGTTGAAGATGTTGGCCATCGGACTAGGAAAGCGCGATGGTGCCTCACAGATCCACAAACTTGGCATCCCTGGAATGCTCCAGGTCCTCCCGTCGGTCATGAAATTCCTGGTGGCCAACACCAAATTTGCCCTCGGGCTGGCGATCCTGGAGAACGTCAATGACATGCCCGCCGAGATCGTCGCGCTAGAGCCCGAGGAGATTCTTGATTCCGAGCCGAAGCTCCTTCAGAAAGCCCGCGGCCTCATGGGGCGGCTTCCATTCGACCAAATCGATGTTTTGATGGTCGGTGAACTGGGGAAAAATTATTCGGGGTCGGGAATGGACCCGAATGTCATTGGGCGTCTCATGGTTGAGACGATGAATGACCACCCACGTCCTGTCGTGACCCGGCTGGCCGTGCTCGATGCATCCGATGAGACCCACGGAAATATCGTTGGAGTC
The DNA here is from genome assembly GCF_051175385.1 of Tundrisphaera lichenicola. Taxonomy (GTDB): domain Bacteria; phylum Planctomycetota; class Planctomycetia; order Isosphaerales; family Isosphaeraceae; genus Tundrisphaera; species Tundrisphaera lichenicola. The sequence goes on from NZ_CP195106.1 coordinate 5,169,230, forward strand.
GGATTTGCCGATTTGACGACCGAACGGCTCGTCTCAAAGCTCGATCCCGAGCCATTTCGGATCAACGTCCTGACGTCTTGCTGCCTCGAACGGGCTAGAATACCCATAACGATGCCAACTGATCGCGATGTAATGGCCGCCTCGCTCGATACCTGCTGGCGAATCGATCCGCTCGAAGCTCGCGTGGTCGTCATCCCAAACACCCTTGAACTGACAACGCTGTGGGTCTCCCCGGCCCTCGATTCGGAGATCGTGTCAAACCCACATTTGGAGCGTGAGACGGATTATCTCCCGATGCCATTTTCCTCAACAGGAACCCTGGATCAGGAATCCATGTTTCCCGAAAGTGTCCGGGGGCGACGTGTACTTGGAGCCTATTCCGTCCATTGACCTGGTCGAAGGATCCTGAACATTGCCCTTGCAGGAAGATGATCGTCGCGAGATAATCGCCGGATGCGCGGCTCGTCGAGCCGTGATTTCTTCGGAAGATTGGCCGAAAGTCGGTTCAATCCGAGCTTCCGGCCCGGTCGGCGGGGCGCCTTCGGGCGGAGCGCCAGTACCGGGTCCTGGATGGGACAAGGCGAGACATGGCGGACGCGGTCAAGATTCGGGTCGAATTGCGCGACCCCGCGAAGAACAAAGGCACGGGCACGAAGTTCGCCCGACGGCTCCGGAAGCAAGGCCGGATTCCCGCGATCATCTACGGCCATAAGCAGGCCCCAACTCCCATCTCGATGAGCCGAGAGTCGGTCTGGGAGATGATCAAAAAACAGACACACCTTGCAGAACTCGAGATGGATGGTGCCGGGCCGGAAACGGTCATGGTCCGCGAAATCCAGTGGGATTACCTGGGCAAGGAGATCATCCATCTCGACTTCGCCCGTGTCTCCGCCGGTGAGTCGATCGAGACCGAAGTTCGGATCGACCTTCGTGGAACGGCTCCGGGAACTCAAGAGGGTGGCGTCCTGGAACAGCTGATCCATTCCATCGAAGTGACCTGTCGAGCCGATGCGATCCCGGACAACATCAAGCTTGACATCTCAGAATTGCACGTCGGCAAGGCGATTCACGTCAAAGAGTTGAAGCTCCCGGAAGGCGTGACTGTCAAGGCTGATCCCGAGTCGCTGGTTGTTCACGTCACGACCAAGGTTGCGGAAACGACATCGACCGAGGTCGGAGAAGGAACCCAGCCCGAAGTGATCAAGCCCGAACGCAAGGAAAAGGAAGACTGACCTTCGTGTTGGCGATTTCGAGGGTGGTCTAGGGCATGTTCAAATTGGTGGTCGGTCTCGGAAATCCTGGGAGTAAATACGAAGGAACACGGCATAACATCGGGTTCGAGGTGATCGATCGCCTCTCCATTGGCGGTCAAGGCGTGAAGTTTTCAAGGAAGTTCGAGGGACAGCTCGCGGAGGTCGAGATCGGCTTCCAGCGAATCCTGCTCCTGAAACCTGAAACCTTCATGAACCTCAGCGGCCGGAGTGTTATTCCTGCCCTTCGCTTTTATAAGCTGGAAGCCGTGGATCTTCTCGTTATCTGCGACGATTTGAATTTGCCATTAGGCAAGCTCCGGATTCGTAAAGGCGGTTCCGACGGCGGACAGAAAGGGCTCCGAGATATCTCTGCACAGCTCGGTTCCGAGGATTTTGCCCGACTCCGAGTCGGGATCGGCGACCGAGGACCGATCGATGCATCCGACTTCGTATTGAGCCGTTTTCGTCCTGCCGAACGATCGGTTGTCGAGGATTCTTTGATCGTCGCCACCCAGGCTGTGGCCGTCTGGGTCACCCAGGGAGTCGACGCTGCAATGAATCGATTCAATGGACCAGTCCAATAGCGGCTAGTTTTCAGCCCCATGCTGTTTGCTTACCACTGGGGACGTGGTCTCGTCGCCCCGAAAACATGATCGCTTACCTTCTTCCTTTTCCGGCTGACCGCTGACAGCTTACGTCCAAGAGGAGAGAGCCTTGCCAGTAAATACGTACGAGGGGATGTTCCTGCTCGATAGCTCCAAGGTCGCCCTCAGTTGGGACGACTCGGTTCGTCAAGTTCATGACATCCTGACCAAACACAACTCCGAGATCGTGGCGAGCCGCCAGTGGGACGAGCGTCGGCTGGCTTACTCGGTCGACGGTCACAAGAAGGGCACTTACCTCCTCACGTACTTCAAGACCGAGGGGTCGAATGTCGAGGAGATTGTCGCTGATTGTCATCTGAGCGAACTCATCCTCCGAGAGCTCGTCTTGAAGGTCCATCCCAAGCTTGTCGACCATTTGGTCGACCGAGCGATGACTTCGACGCCCGGTGAAGGTGAGGAAGCTCCTCGCGAGGAAGAGGACGATCGTCCTCGTCGACGACGCAGAGAGGATTGACCTGCCGGAAAACTCGATTATTCAGGTCATCGCCAACCTTGAGCTCGGTCGATACCCAATTCCAGTCGAGCGTTGAGGTTCCGAGAGAACGCTTGTTGCCTACTCAGGGATGTGGTAGCCTTCCCTTAGGGAACAAGCGTCTACGCTCATCCGGTTGGTCGGGGATCGGCGGTCCCTTCATCGTTTTGGGGAGGTTGAGGCGATGGCCCAGTTGAATAAAGTCTTCCTTATGGGAAATCTGACGCGTGATCCTGAGTTGCGTCGCCTCGCCAACGGGACAGCTGTAACCGATCTTGGCCTTGCTCTGAATCGTTCGTTCATGGGCAAGGACGGCGAAAAACGCGAGGAAGTCGTGTTCATCGACGTGACGGTCTGGGATCGTCAGGCCGAAACCTGCTGTCAGTATCTGAAAAAGGGGCGGGCTGTTCACGTCGAGGGTTTCCTCAAGATGGACACCTGGGAAGATAAGAACTCCGGCGAGAAGAGATCTAAGGTCAAGGTTCAGGCGGATCGGGTTCAGTTCCTCGATCGTCGCGAAGACTCGGGAGGAGTCCCAGGGGGAGAGGACGATTATTCCGCTCCTGCTCCTCGCGACTCGGCACCTCGTCGTTCCTCCCCCGATCCTCGATCGATGGGAAATGGCCCCTCTCGAGCCGGCTTCAATAACTCGACAGCCCCGAGCACTTCGCCTCGTCGTCCTCCCTCGCCGCCTGTCGATGCCGATGATGACGATATTCCGTTCTGATACAAACGCCCCGGGAGCCGGCTAATTCGGGCCGGCGGGGCCAGACACCTAGCGACGACCGTCCTCAGGAGTGAGTGCTGCATCATGGCCAAGATGACCGACAAGAAACCGGGTAAGGCCAAGCCCAAGGCGAAGGCCAAGGCGAAGGCCGGTACCAAGAAAGCCGCCTCGACTACCAAAACCTCCGTGATCGTCGCTCCGACGGTCCGTCAACCCGGCGTGGAACGTCGTCGGAATCATCCGATGCGCTCCAAGGACGGGTACATGCAGATCTTGCTCACACATGCGGTCCCGCACTTCGGCCAGCCTGGGGACCTCGTGAAGGTCCGACCCGGGTTTGCCCGAAATTATCTACTGCCGCAGGGGCTGGCAACCTTCGCGACTCCGCACAACCTTCGGATCGTCGAGAAGCATCGAGATCGGCTCAGGCAGCTCGAGGAAGCTCGTCGCGCCGATCTCGTCCAACTCGCAGCCCAAATCGCCCAGCGATCGATCACCATCGAAGCGAACGCGAATCCCGAAGGCCACCTTTACGGATCGGTCACGGCCGACCAAATCGCTGAAGCTCTCAAGGCAGATAACTTCCCGATCGAGACTGAACACGTCAAAATCGAGGGACCGCTCAAGGAACTGGGGCTTTACACCATCCGCCTTGGTCTTGGTCAAGAGGTCGAGACCGAAGTGAAGCTTTGGGTCGTCCCCACGCATGTCGATGAGCCGGTCGCCTGAGCAATAGACAGGCACAGCTTGGACTCTCTCTTTCGATTTTTTCATGGTCAACTCGTGGGCCGGCCGATACCATTGTACAGGTAAGGCCGGCCCGTGACTTATCCCTTGAGAATGGCTCGTCGAGCCTTCCAACCAGTCCGGCCGGCCGGAAGTTCGATCGACGGGCGTCATCGTCTCAGTAAGGGGCGATCTGCCTTATTTCGGACGGAGTCTCGCCGGACCATGCACGACTACGCAAACGGCCACTCTAATGGCAATGGTAACGGAACCGGCCACAGCAGCGGGAACGCTTATAACCGTCCCCGAAAGATTGTGGACCTGAGCCCAGCCACGTCTGATAGGCTTCCGCCGCAAAATCTCGAAGCGGAACTTTGCGTCCTGGGTAGCGTTCTACTGGACAATGAGACGCTCCACGACGTCGTACCACTGGTCAAAGTCGAAGATTTTTATCGAGATAGCCACCAAACGATCTACCGAGCCATCCGGGATCTTTATGACCTGGGTAAGGCTATCGATGCCATCACGCTTGTCGAGGAACTGACCAAGCGTGGGGAATTCGAGAAAATCGGTGGTGACGATACGATTCGGAAGATTCTCGAAGCCCCTCCGCATGCCGCCAATGCAAAATATTACGCCCAGATCGTCCGGCAAAAATCGATCAGTCGTGAGTTGATCGAGGGTGCCAACGAGATCTTGCGTGACGGCTATTCCAACAATTTTTCGGCCGACGAACTACTTCAGGCCGCGGAACGGCGAATCTTCGCGATCGCCGAGGATCAAGCAGCTGGTGAGACCGTCGAGTTGAAGGATGTAATCGTCACCGCAATGGATCGGATCACGGCGCGAGCCGAGGACCAACATGTGGTCACCGGGGTCGGGACCGGATATTACGATCTCGACGAGATCACCGGCGGATTTCAGGGAGCGCAGTTGATTATCCTGGCGGCTCGACCGAGCATGGGGAAGACTGCACTCGCCCTCAATATTTGCGAACACGTCATTTGCGATCTCAAGAAAGCCGTCCTCTTCGTCAGTCTGGAAATGGGCGAACTCGAACTGGTTGAACGATTGCTCTCGTCGCGATCGAGAGTTGATGGACATAAACTCCGCACCGGGAAAAACCTTGGTCAGCAGGATTTAGTCGCCTTGGGACGAGGGTACGCCGAGTTGCGTGCTGCGCCTCTCTTCATCGATGATACCCCCGCGCGAAACATGCTTCAGGTCACGGCCAATGCCCGACGGCTGAAACTTCGCCAAGACATCGGTCTAATCGTGATCGACTACATCCAGCTCGTCGATTCGGAGGAGTCTCGCGATAGTCGGCAGGAGCAAATCGCCAAGATCAGTCGGAGACTCAAGCAACTGGCTCGAGAACTGAAGATCCCTGTAATCGCCCTGTCCCAGCTCAACCGCGCAGTGGAAAACCGCGAGGATCGTCGTCCAAGAATGGCCGACCTTCGTGAATCGGGAGCAATCGAGCAGGACGCCGACCTCGTCCTTCTGCTTCATCGCCCCGAATATTACGATGCCAACGATCAGCCGGGCATCGCCGAGTTGATCATTGCCAAGAACCGTTCGGGTGCCACCGGCACGGTTAAATTCGCCTTCTTGAAGAATCTGACTCGCTTCGAGAATCTCGCCCAGGTGGCAGACCCCCTTGGTGGAGCATTTTGATCAGGATCTGTCGAGGCGCCAACTATCGAGGGCCATTCGAGAGTGGCCGTCAATAACCAGGTCTGCGAGAACACGACCAATCAGGCAAGAGAATTTGAAGCCGTGTCCACTACATGGACTCGCAACGATCACATCAGTTCGACCCGGCAGCAGGCCGACTCGAAATTCCTCGTCTCTCGACATTGTGTAAAGACAAACCTCTTCGTGATCGCTCGCTGAGTCGGCCAGGACCGGGATGGTTCGGCGAAGGAATTGCCGAATTACTGTTCGATAATCCTCCTCCACGATTCTTCCGACCTGATCTGGATCGACCTCAGGGCCATCGTGGCGAGCCACCTTGACGCCCATTCCTAGGGATTCAGGCATCCCATAGTACGCATCATCATCAGCCTCTCCTTTGTAGATGAACACCGGGAAACGTCCGATTGCGAAGGGAGATGGGTTACTCGGACGAAAGTAGAGGACCTGCTGCCTTGTCGGGCGAAGCTTCGATGCCAATTTCGGGATCAAACGACCAGTCCAGGCTCCGGCCGTGATAATCAAATGATCCGTGCTCAGAGTTTCTTCGGCAAGTATCAAGGCAGGATGCTTCCCTTCCAGATCGAGATGAAGGATCGGGGCTTGCTCGATAATTTGTGTTCGATCTCCGCCCAGGCGCCGAGCCGTGTCTATCTCGGCCCGGATTGCTTCCCTCGCGGCAAGAATTCCGGCGTCAGGTTCGAATACAACGTCAGAATCAGCCTCGACACCAAAAGTCGGTAGGATCCGATTCAAGTCGGTCCCGGTCATCCTACGAAAAGGCACCTTGATTGCTTCCAGACTTCTGGCCACATTTGCTACATAGTCTGTGCCCCGAGGGCTGATCGAAACACCGCCGGTCCGGATGTAGAGCGAGCGGCCTGAATCGGCCTCGAGTTCGCGCCAGGCCTGGAAAGCATCGATCATGAGTCGAGCATAAGCCGGGTCGGCATAGGAATGCCGGGTTATGCGAGCTGCTCCATGCGAGCTTCCTCGATCGTGACCAAGGGTGAACTGCTCCACCAGGATAAACGGCTGATCTCGTCGGGCCATATGATAGGCGGTCGCTGCTCCCATGGCCCCGGCACCCAGGATGACAGCCGGCACATGTCGAGTAGACATCTCTCGATTGGCCTCAGGATGGGTTCAAAAGCAGGTCGTTGTCGGACAATAACACTGGCATTTTTGATGTTAGATCAACTGGAGCGATAGGGTCTTGCGTAAAATTATTCGATTCTTGGAGAATTGCTTAATCCCATGCCCTAAGATCTAGATCATCGAACAAGGCCCGTTCCTGGGTGTAGTTACGACGGGATGAAGTTTAATTTGCAGACATCTCAATCATTTTATGATTAAACCGAAGGAAGAAGAGATGATCGAATTTCCCACGGTTGCCCGCGAATTTCGAAGCTTGATCCGTCGCCGGCTTGAGATCCAGACTCTTCTCGGTTCGATCTTCGCTGGCTTGGGAATCTTCCTCCAAAATACACTTCAGGGAGGGCTCCCCGACTCACTGGGAGCGATCAAGCGTCACCTCTTCGCATTCTATGCGCTACTCCTGATGGTCCCCTGCCTGATCCTTGGGCTGAGGATGGCTCGACTCCATGCCGGTATGGTTCTCAACGGTATCTTGATCGCTCGACTATCCGAGAACCGTACCTTCGCTCGACCTATGAGCATCCCAAATGCAGCCAGGCATAATTATTTCGGGGTCTCTTTCTTACAATTTGTCCTGATGGACATCCTTGCAGGATTCTCGACCACCATCCTGATCCTGGCGCTCCAATATTCTGTATTGCTAGCTCTGGTCGCGGGTGGATCGATCATGGTTCTCTGGCTCGGGCTCTATTTCCGATTTCACCACCAGGCGTCTCGATTCGCGCTCCGAAAAATTGCAGAGGAAGCATGTGCTGATTTCGAGGAACGTGAATGGGAGGCACATCAATCCGGGAGCCTGGAAGATGCAAATCATGGGCTCAATGCGGAAGTTGCCTTCGTGGGATTGATCGTGTTTTCAGTCTTCGAAACGCTCTCAGGATTGGGTCAGATCAAGACCTCTGGGCTTGATCTTGCCCCAGATCTGATCCTCCGATATGGGCCGACTGCCTACGTCGGCTTGATGCTCGTGACCTGCCTGATGGGGATGTTTAGCTATCTGAGGGTCCGGGTGGCGATCGGAAAATTTTCCTTGATCATCGATCCTGCCGATCGGCCGTTTCGCATACTGAAATTGACCGACTCGCTTCTGGGATACGTGGTGATCGCCTTCTTGTTCACGGTGTCGTCGCACTTATTCCTGGGTCTCCTGCTCCCGGCCCTCGGCGAGAAAGAAGGACTCCTGCTGACAATTGATGCTTTAATCTTCATATTCTTGGTCATTTGCGAACAGATGACCTTGGTCCTTGCGGGCCGATTTTATAAACACTTAGAAAAATCTGCTACCTGATGACTTGATGAGCCATTCCGGGCGATCACCTTCGGATTGAGGCCTTGATGCTCACCCTCGGAGAAGCAATTCACATCAATCCAAATCGATTGACAACTCGATATTTCCGACGAAATTACGCTGTTCTATCAAAACCGGCATGATAGATTTCGATACGGCGCACGCAGAATCTGCATGATTTTCAGGAGAACGGTTGCTCATTCAAGCTTGTTCGCAGAGCATCGAACGTTGTGGTCGCGTCGCGATCGAAGACGAACCGAGCTGGCAAGCCAACAACCCGACTCGCGCCGAGACCGAAAAGTGTCCGCTGGCATGCGGTCAATTTGCGGGTTGCGATGAGCGCAGTTACTCGCCAACCCGGCAGATTGTCCGATCCCCATACTTCACCCCGGGCAATGTGCTGCGCGCCCTGATCGAACAGATAGGTCGCAACCGCGGATGCAGTCTCAAACCCGTGTGCACCCGGATTCCCTACGACTTCCAGATGAAGCATTCCCTCCGATGCCCTCACCCCATCCATAGCATCCAGTAGAAGGGCCAGTGGCCCGGCTTGTCCTTCCTCTATGAGGCTCAAAAGGCTCGGTCCGTGTCCGATCAAGCAGGAAGCCGAATCGAGTACGGTTCCACCCGAAATCTCTCGAAGTCGGTTATCCTTGAGAGTTATTCCTGAGCTTGTGAGATCAACGATCACATCGGCGATCCCAAGTGTAGGGTGAAGCTCCAGTGCTCCGTCAGAGTCGATCAATTGATAGTGATAGATCCCCCACTTTCGAAAGTGGGAGCGGGTCAGCGCCGGATATTTGGTCGAAACTCGAAAAGCACGTCCCGCATTCTTGAACTCGGCAGTCAGGTCGACAAGATCAATGACATGGGTCACGTCGATCCAACTCTCAGGGACGGCAACCACGAGCCGACAGCCTCCATAGCCCAGATCATCGACGACGACCCGAGCCGACTCAGCCTCGAAGGCACGCTCGGCGAATAGATCCATGCCGGTCACGCCTAGGTGGCAACGGCCTTCCTCGACCTGAGTGACGATATCGGTCGGTCTCATGAAAACGACGTGGAAACGCGGATGACCGGCGATGATCGCCTCATATTGACGGTCACTTGCTCGTCGGATCTTGTAACCTGCGGTCTTCAGAATCTCGACGACCCCATCATAGAGATGCCCCTTGGAAGGCAAGGCAATCCGGATTGGATCGACGGACGGTCGGGTTTGAGATTCGCCCTGAGTCATGACTTCAAATTCCCGGCTGGCCTGACGAGAAAGCGGACCAGTTCGTCGGAGGTCATCCGACTGGTATTGCCTTCGCTGAGTTCGTGGAGTGCATGGAGACCTGCTTCCCGACCGCTATCGACTTCGATCACTCTTCGGGAGCGAATCTCGGCCGCTCGTTCGGCAATCCTGCGTTCCGAGTCGTTCAATTCGAGGATCGTACGAACTCCGTACTCCCGGAGACGGTTCGCGAGCCTCGCTGCGACCGAGAATGACTCGATCGTACTGGCGATCAATAAGACCGACTCGACCTCATCGATTGAGGGCTTTCGGCCTTGCGAATTCAGGACTTCGCTCAGACGTTCCAGTCCGAAAGCAAAGCCGACCCCTCGATCGTCGAGGTTACTCCCGAGGACCCGAGCCAATCCATCGTACCGCCCTCCTCCGCAGACCTCGACCGGACCATTGGGGGTCGGGGCGATAATGGCAAAAACCATCTGAGAATAGAAGCCAATACCGCGGCCAAACCCAAGGTCCAGTTCGAGCTGATCGGACGGTACGCCGTAATCAACGAGACGATGAACCAAGCCTTGAAGAGAGGCTATGGTCACCGGAGCGAGTTGGCCATAATCCTGAGTCAGCCGATTGAGCACCTCATCCGTTGGTCCCTTCAGGCTGGTTAGTGTACGGACCTGATCCCGGACTCGATCCAAGGTCTCGAGCCATTCATGGCCGAGATCCCACTTTCGACGAAGGCGTCGAATGATTTCATGGCCGGGCCTCCGGCCATTGACTACAGGGACGAGGGTCCGAAAAAGGCGATCGATCCCACCATCGTCGGCGGAATCGATCGGAAGAGGAATATCATCGGTGCTTGAGGCCTGACGGAGCCACTCGGAATAATGGTCCAGACCTCGTTCGATCGCATCCAGGTCATCTCCCTCGGAAGCCGCCTCGCTGAGCATCTCCACGAGCGCCGATTGGGCCGTGGAGGGAAGTCCGGAGCGAGACAACATCTCCAGAATGAGACCGACATCCCCGATTCGAACCATTGCGGACTGGATACCAGCATCGGAGAGGGTCCGGAATGCGAGGGAGATCACTTCTGCATCGGCGATCGGCCCTCCGTCGCCTATCCGCTCGACGCCAATCTGTCGAAACTCGCGAAGCCGATCCCATCTCGAGGATGCCTCGTGCCGGAAAGCGGTGCCTGCATGGCTGACTCGCCAGGGAAGTGCAGGAGGCGGTTGAGTGTCGGCATATGCTCGGATGATCCCGGCCGTCATCTCTGGTCGAAGACAGATCCGACCCGAAGACGTTCCCGATAGCTCGAACAGCTTCGATACGATCCCCGCACCGCTCTTCCGCTCGTGAAGCTCGATGCTCTCGAGGACGGGAGTCCGAAGCCGGTCATAACCTGCGCGGGAAAACCATTCGAGCGCCAGCGTCTCGAGAGCATCCAGTTGTGCATAATATTCGGGCAAACAGTCAGCGGTCCCTCTCACTCGAGGAACTCGACTTTCACCGTAACCAGGCCGCTCGATCCTATCTTTCATCGATCTTCCCCCGGTCCGTCGAGCAATGCTCGAGCTACTTCCGACTCCAGTTCGATCCAGGGGATGGCCTTGACCTCTTCGCGAGTTCTGAGGTTTCGAAGATTGAACGTTTCCGAAACCTGTTCGGATGGCCCAATAATCACGGCGAGGCGGTGCCCACGGATCGAACCATACTGGAGTTGCTTACCCGATTGGATTGCGTCGGGGTAAACCTCGGCACCTATACCGGCTGAGCGGAGCCTAGCGGCGATCGCGAACGCATTCTTGGGGTCGGCCCCGGGAAAATAGGGGACCAGAACCGGGACTGTTGTGGCTGATCCTTTCAAAAATCCAGCTTCTTCGAGCAAGGCCAGAAGTCGATCGAGACCGATCGAGGCACCAACACCCGGCAAGGACTGGTCCGCGAACAGTTTAGTCAGGTTGTCGTATCTACCGCCCGATGCAACGCTACCGAATTTCTCCCATCCATTGATGGTCGTTTCGAAAACCACGCCAGTATAGTAATCCAGGCCACGAGCGAGACCGAGGTCAAGCCTGAGTCGATTTTTCGGAACGCCGCAAGCTTCGAGTAGCTCGAAGATGATCCTGAGATTAGCAATCCCCGACGCCGCCGATGGAATGGAACCCAGGGATTCTGCCACACGATCAAGGACTTCGACCCCGCCACGGCCCGATTCTACGAAGTTCAGGACCTCTTCCGCTTGCTCGTGAGACAGTCCTGCTCCGGGGACTTGATCGGTGGCCAGCGTTGTGAGCTCGTCCAGGACTCCGTCTCGACCGATCTTGGCGACCTTATCGAGAGCCCTGAGGATTGGCCCCGAATGACCGTCAAGTGACAGGTTGCCAAGCATCGCATCCAGGATTTTACGATTGTTCAGGGTAATCGTAAAATCCGGAATTCCGATCGCCGAGAGTGCCGAGTGGATAACCTGGGCGATCTCGGCATCGGCCAGCGGGCTTTCGGTGCCGACGGTATCGAAGTCGCATTGAACAAATTCTCGAAATCGACCTTTGGCGGGGCGTTCGCCGCGAAAGACCGAGCCGATCGCGTATCGTTTGAATGGCTTGCCAAGTTCGGAGATATGCCGGGCGACAAAGCGTGCCAAGGGTACGGTCAGGTCGAACCTCAGTGCGAGTTCGCCCCGATCGCCTCCCTTATTGGTCACCTCGTATATTTGTCGAAGTACCTCATCAGACCCTGCGCCTTTACCAGTAAGGACTTCCATCCGCTCGATGTGAGGGGTCTCAATTGGAACGAATCCAAAATCGGCGAAGGTCTTTCGAAAATTCGCCAAAATTTTTTCGCGCGGAATCATCGCCGAAGGGAGCAGGTCACGGAGCCCACTGGCCACGCGGGGGTCGATCATGTCTGGGACGTCCTTCGGGGAATCCGGCGGCTTCTCGTCGCTCAGAGAGTTAGAATTCTAGCGACCAAGATTCCTTCGATCTGGTCGCGAGCACTCCATAATAGCAAGCAGAGCCCAGTCTCTTCAGGATCAATTCCCCGATCGAGATCGAATCCGGCGAGAATTGGATGAACGCCAGAGCTCTCTGGTTTCACGAATTCTCACCGTTACAATTGATTTGCAAACATTTCCAAGAAGGAGCCGCCATCGACCACATGCACTCATGAATCGAGCGGCAAGTTCTTTTCGTATGCCAATCGACCGGAATTCATGTCAATTATTAATTATGCGTAGCGGGACAGAATCAACAGGACCATGCCTCATGAGATTTTCATATAATAATGTGTGAACTAAACTCATTAGTATCGCATGGAAGCATTTCTGGTAGGATTACTGCAGATCGCCATACTCCGCAGGAATAATGGGGGCATTTGTTGAAGCTGGGAGGAATGAGGGATTCATCCCTTCTATGCTTCCCCACAATTAGAAGCATTAAGATTTCTAAATTCTAGAATGTTGAGTTCCACTGGAGCTAGAAATGTTCCTCAAACTGCTGATAGTCGTGGGCTCGGTTTTTGTAGGCGAACCGCGCGATCGAGCGGTCGAGCTTTCGAGGAAATTTCCGGAGTGGTTCGAGACCGCCAGGAAAGGAAGGTTGGAAATCCCCCCGGCCGCCATCCTGAGGGCGATCAACTACCGATATGTATTCGTGGGAGGATTTCGGAACGAGCGGATGCCTGGCTATTTCTCCCAGAATCGAGCCGAGCTTTTAGCACTCGGAGTTCCTAAGAAACAGATCCACTTGGTTAACCCGAGCTCACTGCGGACTATTGAACAAAATGCCGAATTGGTTCGTGACAGGTTCATGACAATTAGCGATGAGGGGCGTGAAAAGATAGTGGTGATCGCTCACAGTCGTGGTGCGTGCGATGCATTAAGATTCGCTCTGGGGAACGGATCCTTCGTCCAGGATCATGTCGAGGCATTATTCCTGATTCAGGGTCCTTTCGGAGGGACAGCTGCAGCCGATTATGCGATCGGACATGGTACTCGGATGGATCGCCGTATGCCATGGATCCATCGAATAGTGGGCCATTTTTCCGGTCGAATAGTCCGATTTTTCGCTCGACGATCCAATCTGGATGTTTTGATGGATCTGACCTCCGAGAAATCCCATGAGTTCTGGGACCGAATGTTGATCGAACACGCCGGCTCGATTGGCATGGTTGGATCGCGAACCTTTTATGTCTGCTCGACCATCGAGCCGAAGCGTCTCCGATTCGTTCGAAGGGCGATCGCCTGGTATCTCAAAATCTACCACGGCCCGAGTGACGGGATGATACCGCTTGTGGATCAAATGTTACCGGGGATCGGAACTGTAATCGCGACGCTCCAGGCAAGCCACGGTGACTTGACGCACCGATTTCCCGCGATCGGTTCCCCGAAATCCATGAGGAAGGCTCTGATCCGAAGTATCTTCATGTCAGTCGGGCTTGCGGAGGAAGATCCAACCAGCCTCGGCCTCGATATGAAGTGTTACCGATCGGCCAGGGAAGGGCCGAGTAGGATTCGTCTTCGAAACCGTTTGACAGTAAATGTCTTAAGGCTAGGTGGATCCCGGGGAGAAGTTGCAAATCGCGAAGCGAGAAGGTTTCCGGTCGGTCAAAGCATTCCGTCAGGATGTGCTAAACCGATCAATACAGACGCCATCTCCTTCTTCTCGGATTTGTTGCTCTTAAGTAGATCGCCCATCTGGGGATCGATCGGGATCAAGATTGACTCGACCGATTTGTTGTTCTTCTGATTTGAGGACTTCGGACTGATCGAGTAGTAATCGCCCTGACGCCAAGAATCACCGAACTGGATCCAGCCCTCTTTTGCGTTTGCAGCAAATTTGGACTTGCCGATATAGTTAGTGGGTCCGTCGTGATTCTCTTGGCCGGTTTCGTCTCCATTATTGCTTTCGATGTACGAAGCACCTCCTCCCTGATCCGACTGGGCCAGAACCTGGGTATTTGGGGGGGAGAGAAGCGGCGGATTATAATTTCCCATATTGACCAGCAATCCGTAAGCGCCGGTACCGTTGGGCCCAGCATTGGAGGCGCTTACCCTTATGTAATACAGAGTGTTCGGGGTGGCATTGAAGATCGCCGTGCCGATGACCGCGCCGTAGGAAGTCGTTGGCGCTGCAACCTGAGAGAGGCCCTGAAGATTGGAGTTATAAATCTGAACTTTGGGACTGAGCATGCTCAGATTGCTGGATTGAACAACGACGCTGAAAGTGCTATTGGCATTGGCCGGGGTCGTAACCTTCATCCAGTAGGATGTTGACGGACTCGTCACGCTCAACGGGCCGAGAATAATTTGGTTGAGATTGTTGATGAATGGGTTCAAATTCGCCGCTTTATTCCACCAGAAATTCTGGTTCCCCTGGGTCAATCCATCCTGCTGACGAGAATTCCATATTGACTGAATGCCATTGATGTCATCCGACCCGAGGTATTGCTGGACCCCATCGTAGTAGGGTTCCATAATTGCATTGGTATCCGTGGAGTGCCCCAATCCCAGCGAATGTCCGATCTCGTGGAGCATGACGGATTCGAGGTCGTAATTGCTCCCGATGTTCCAGATCTGTGAACTATTCAGGAAGATATCTCCGGAGTCAGATCCACCATTGGCGACGGGAGGCAGCAGTGTGAAACCGAGGATCCCGGACGATTGCGCAAAACCACCAATCCTGATATCGCCGATCACCGGGCTACCTTGCTGGTAGTTCCCGGAATTCGTGGCCGATCCATCATCCGATACTTGGACGAAATTGATGTTGGCCGCGCTCTGCCAGATCGCGAACGCCTCCTGGATCGATCGTTGCCAGTTACCGGCACCAAATTTGTTATTGAAGGTCGAAATCAGGTTACTATTGACTCCCCCGAGATTCGTCCCATCGGGAACGATGCTCCAGGTAATTCGGCTGCCAAATTCGAAGTGATTTCCCGTGGTGGAATAAAGCAGAAGTCGCCCCTCGAGTCCCTCCAAGGACGGCCTTACGGCACGATTTCGGCACGACTTCGACGAAGACGGACGAATGGAGCGGACACTCATGAGAGATTTCCCCTCTAATCATGTAACAATCGAATTTACCGGTGGCCCGGAGTTCGTTCTCGATGAGGCCTCAGTATCGGTCGTGAATTCAGCATCTTCAAGTCGAGATGTTTTTTAACGCAGGTAATAAGAATTTTGAAACACAAATGCTTCATTGGGTTCATCTCCGTGAACTTGCAAAACGCTGAAGAAGCGCTTTGCGAACTGCACTGTGGCGTTCCGTCAACATCGACGAGTCTCGGAATCGGTCCAAATTTGATAATCGGACGATTCAGGATGAGCGGTCACTTGGTCAAGTAGTGGATAGACCAGAAAGGTCGCTCTAAGCAACACTATGTTAAAAATTTGGAGTCGGGGAGATCTGCCGGCAAGATCACCCGGAAGTTTTGCTCCGGAGGGAGTTACCAACCTTGACGAGCAGTGACGGACGAGGCAGCAGGCGACGGTTCGTGGCGTATCGTTCGGAACGAATGAGAAGTGACCAGCAAAATGAAAGCGATGGAAATCGCCGAAGTGTTGCAAGGCATCGGTCACTCCCTCAACTCTATCGTGAGCTTTTTGGGCTGCTGAAAGGGCTGAGAGCTTCCTTGCTCCTGGCTCTCTTGTTGCTTTCTACCTCGACCTCACTTCGTCTTGTGCCCCCGGCGGCAACGAAGTTGGTGATTGATCATGTTCTTCTTGGTAAATCGATACCAGAAGGACTGCCATCCTGGTTACCAGTTCCCCCGACACCGAGATCTCGACTCGTCGTCCTGGTCGCGGGCGTTTTGGTCGTCTCGATCCTTGGAACCGCGATTGGACTCTGGAGTCGATGGCTGGGAACTCGATCCAGTAAACGTCTCCAGGTCACCACGCGTCGACGTGTTTTCGAGCATGCGGCCCGGCTTCCGCTCCATCGGGTCTATCAGCTCAAGGCTGGAGGCGCAGCTAGCTTGCTCCGTGAGGACGCAGGAGGTGTGGGTGAGTTGATCTTTAGTATGATCTATAATCCCTGGCGGGCCATCGTCCAGCTACTTGGAGGGCTGGTCATCCTGGCCTGGGTCGACTGGCGACTCCTGTTAGGAGCCCTGGCTCTGGCACCCGGGGCGGTCATCTCGGATCGACTTTGGAATCGAAGATTACGACCACTTTATCGTGACGTCCGAAGGCAGCGTCAGGAGATCGACGCTCGGGCCGCCGAGGCTTTCGGGGGGATGAGAGTGGTTCGTGCGTTCGGTCGCCAGCGTCGGGAGACCGCCCGTTTCGTCGGCGACAACCATTTCATGACCCGTCAGGAGTTGTTTGCTTGGTGGTGGTCGAGGATCGTCGAGGTTATCTGGGACTTGTTCCTCCCGGCCGCCTCGTCAGCCCTCCTGCTCTTCGGCGGCCTGAGTGTCCTGGAGGGAAGGCTTTCCCTGGGCGATCTGATGATGTTCCTTGTCTATCTCGCCATGCTACTCGAACCACTCGCCGTCCTGGCGACAAGTGCAACCCAGTTGCAAAACAATCTATCGGGTTTCGATCGAGTGCTAGACCTTCTGGCCGAACCACGCGAGATGCCCGCCATACCTGGTTCGATTTCGTTGGAGCCGAAGTTGGTGCTGGGGCGACTCTCGCTCGAAGGAGTTGGATTCACTTACCCAACTTCGGATTCGCCAGTGATTTCGGAAATCAGCCTGGATGTCGAGCCGGGCGAGATGATTGCTCTCGTCGGTCGATCGGGAGCCGGAAAGACGACCTTGTGCAATCTGATTGCAAGATTCTACGACCCGACTCTTGGAGTGATTCGACTCGATGGAGTCGATTTACGTGAAATCGAGGTAGAGAGCTATCGACGGGTGCTCGGAATCGTCGAGCAGGATGTTTTCTTGTTCGACGGAACCATCGCCGAAAACATTGAATATGCGGGGCGAAGTTCCTCGCGAGTTGATGTTGTCATGGCGGCGAAGGCTGCCAATGCCGATGGTTTCATCGAGGAACTACCGGATGGATACGAGACCAGGATCGGAGAGCGAGGCGTCCGGCTCAGTGGCGGTCAGAGACAGAGGCTCGCGATCGCTCGGGCCATACTCTCTGATCCCAGGATCTTCATACTCGACGAAGCTACGAGCAATCTCGATAGTGAGAGTGAACGCCTGATCCAGCAAGCCTTAGCCAGGTTAATGAAGGGGAGAACCTCGTTCGTGATCGCCCACCGGCTCAGTACGATCAAGAAGGCTGATCGAATCCTGGTTCTTGAGGGCGGGACGATCCTGGAGGCGGGAACCCACGAGGAGCTACTCGATCGCGATGGTGCTTATCGAGGCATGATCGAATTACAATCCATGGAAGGATAGACTTGACGAGGCCATTATACCCGAGAAGGCGAACCTTTCGGCAGTTCCCTAACTTCGAGTCTCCTCGGGAGTGTTCATTCAGTCAGGTAAAATGGTGGTGCTCGCGACGCATTGGCATTATCATATCGAGTTATTGCTGATCATATTCGAGGAGGGATCTCATCGAAGCTTCCATCTCGGATGAATCGAGGGTGAGGCGGCTTCGATTATTGCTATACTAAACCCAAATCTCTAGAGACCGGGATTTTCAGTGAGAGCCCGCCTCGATACCTTGGAGAACCTCAGGAGATTGGGATGATCGACTCAGTCACAGGAGGGCCTCGAAAGATCCGCGTCGAGATCCCGAAGTGGGGGCAATCGCTCGATGACCTGCGACGCCTGGCCCTCCTGGCCGATCACCCCCGCACCCGCGAACGCTTGCTGGCCCTCTCCCTGGTCGCCGACGGCACCCACAACGCTACCTCCTGGGCCGACCAGTTCGGGCGTCAGGACGACACCGTGCTCGAGTGGGTCCACGACTACAACACTCAGGGGCCCGATGCCCTGACCTTCCGCCGTACCGGCGGGCCGGCCCCCCTCTTGCGCCCGATCGAGCCCGGCAACTCGTCGAGGCCGTCACCACCTCCGAGCCGATCGACCACGGGCTGCCCGGCCACGGCTGGACGTTGAAGAGGCTCCGGCTGTGGGTGCAGAGTAACTTGGGCCGCACCGTGGGACGCCATGCGATCCGGCGGATTTTACTGGCCGCCAAGCTGAGCTGGAAGAGGATCAAGAAGCTGCTGGGCAAGGCCAAAGCCCCCAGGCGTGGCGAGCCCATCGCCCGGCTCGGGGAGCTATTCGCCCGCGTCTGTCGCGACGAAGTGAGGTTGGTCTACATCGATGAGCCGCACTTCCATCAGGATCTGGACGAGGGCTACACCTGGGGTCCCAGGGGCAAGCGGTCCTGGCGGGTCAGCACGTGCCCGGGGCTCTCGCAGCGGCTCAACTGGTACGGGGCGTACGACTTCACCCACGGGCAATGCCTGATCTGGGAAGGCGGTCGTGCGACGGCAATGCGGCGTACCACTTCCTGAGGTGTGTGGCCCGCTGGCGGGCCGGCCTTCCCGGAAAGGTCGTGGTGATCTGGAACAACGCCCCCTGCCACATCGCCAAGGTGGTGACCGGGCATGCCGAGGAGTTGGGGGTCGAGTTGGTCTTCCTGCCGTGCTACAGCCCGGACCTTAACCCGATCGAGAGGCAGTGGGACTGGATGCGCGAGGATGTGACACGGGGCCACTGCCACGCCAGCCTGGCGGCGTTGAGGGCAGCTTGCCAGCGGTTCATCGCCGGGATCAATGCCGCTCCCGAAACCGTGATCGATCGACTCTGGCCGAAGTTTGAACTCGATCCGGAGTATGAGTCGAAACTCCTGGTCTCAACGTGAACTGGGATTAGAGGTCCCAAACTCGGGTCCCACCAAGAAAACAAGACACGATACCATCCTCGCTAACTTTGAGGACGGGCCCGAACCGGCTGGCGATCATCGCTGCGGTCGTCCTTGCCCCTTCAACTGCCGGAGAAATTGTCCCAGAAGCATCGTGACGAAGGATCGCACCATAAGCGAGGAGCCGACCCGATCGATCGGTCGCGATCGCCCCGTCGAGAGCGGCGAACGCTTCGAGAACTGAGGGGTCGAGGTCGGCTATAGACCGGCCTCGGGCCAGATAATGCAGCGCTCGTTTCGCTAAAGGGTCACCCGGATTGAGATTGTTGGGTGGATCTGTAGGTTGATCAATGGCGAGGATGTCGTGTGGAGCAATCAGACGCCCGACTGCGACCGCAGGCTCGTCGATCACGACAAATAGCCCTCCTTGCCTGCACTCAGCCAGGTCGAGTGCGGTCTGAAAGAGGACTCGAGCCAGTCTCTGATCCTCCAAAGCCGACGACCAGATAGCAAACTTGGTCCAGGGGTCCAGGATTCGCCAACGACCGTGGGAGTAAGCAAATTGTTGAGAACCGCCCGCAAAAAGCTTGATTTCCTGATTCGGACTCAAAACCAGACAAAGATTCCCGCCATATCGAGTGGATCTTGCATGAGCTGTATAGTCTCTGGCGCAGGGCACTTCAAGCGTACTAAGGGGAGGAATGGACTCAGCCCATCGGGCAATATCGACTACCTCGATGAGACGTCCCTCGATATCGACAAGATAGACAGTTCGCTTACCGTCGCAGAGTCGATGAATGCTCTTCAATGCAGTTAGCTCGACCCCGTAAGGCAAAGCATCAGGGCAAACCGGGCGAGATGACTGATCGGATCCGAGTAGCAACGCCCCGGTCGAGACTCGACGATTCTCATAGGTCGAAAGGGCGGCAGTCCTCAGCGTTTGAATCGTAGAAGCGATTCGACTCGGGCGGGGGGATATTTCGGAGTACGCCCAAGGTTCGACGAACGCCGCCACATAATGATCTTCGGAACCGCCTCGGAAAAGTTCCAGACGAGAGGGGTGATCAATCTGGAATAGATGATGGTGGCGAAGTCCGAGGACGGCTCCAATCGCCTTGATCATCCGGATATCATGTTCGCTGAATCGACGCCCGTCGAATGGTTCGACTCCATACCGAAGTCCGAAAAGATCCACCGACACTCGTTGGTCTATTTCATCAACGAGGAGCCGAAAAACCGATCCGGAGGGACGATCGGGCCACGTAATTCCCGGCTCGATCTGAAGCACCCGTGCCCTAGGGAAGAAGGTCGCTAGATCACGCCGGAAGACTCCGAGGAATAATTCCGCGATCGCCGTACTCTCTCGAAGTTCGGGACCATACGCCGGGGTGGTGGAGGTTGCCGACGCCGCCCCGGCCTGGGCGTGGCTCCCGGTTCGCATGGCAAGCTCCTCCTTGTGCGAAATCCGCTCCTTCGGTCACCCCGGAATCATAACGGGACTTGCCCCCAAAAGAAAGTTCGCCTTGCAGCATCAACCTCCGGAGTTCAACCGATTCCAGGTCTTTCCACTTCAAAAATGGCCCAAGGTCGAGGCAAAGGCAACAATCCCCGGATCCTTGATCAAGGATGCCAGGGAGGACGATCGGCCCAGATCCTGGATGAACCATCGAGCGATCTTGACCTGGCTTGCCTCGGGAGTCCCTTGGAAGTAGCGGAGGACGGTAAAGGGAGAATATCCCTGATAGAGAAGCCCGGCCCAGGCATTTCGCTCAGTTAAGGAGGGGTCGCGACCGTGCAAATCTCTATAGAATCCTTGGATTACGGTTTCTGGGGTCCCGCCATGCCCAACCAGATACTCGAACGATGTCATGATCGAGGCTTGAGTAGTTTCATCGCCGATGTCAGCAACAAGTAAGTTTGCCCAGGCGGCCACTCCAGGGTCGGTCTTGAGAACCTCGAGCGGTGTCGTCCGACCGAGGTAATCCTGAAACCAATGGGCGACTTCGGTGAGTCGACCTTCTGGGGAGGCCAAAATGACCCGAGCAAGCTGGAATCGGGTCACCGTACCCGAGTCGTATACTCCCACCCATTGCTGGAGGCCGTAGATATCCGGGGACCTTCCGAGCAACTGTTGGTAAAGCCCGGTCACGAAACCTTGGCCTGAGCGGCCTTGATTCGCGAAGAATTCATCCGAGGCGAGTAAGGAAGCGCGAACATCGGCGACGGTTGATGATCCCGGATTCAGAATCGGAAGTCCAGCGACAGGCGCTGCTACCTTCGCGG
Organism: Tundrisphaera lichenicola; assembly: GCF_051175385.1. Taxonomy (GTDB): domain Bacteria; phylum Planctomycetota; class Planctomycetia; order Isosphaerales; family Isosphaeraceae; genus Tundrisphaera; species Tundrisphaera lichenicola. The sequence goes on from NZ_CP195106.1 coordinate 5,190,518, forward strand.
TCGAGATGCTGGCGGATAATGCGGCGTAGGCATCCACCATTCCACCACTGATCGTCTTTCCGATGAGTGAAGGAAGCGGCTTGGCTGAGGTACGGATCAACCCGGCAATTTGGGCAGCAGTGCTCGAAGGCCTTTGACCAATTAATAATGCAGCGATCCCGGATACGAAGGCCGAGGACATCGAAGTGCCTGAGAGCGTGGCGAGTCGGTCTGCACTGACTCCGCTAGGTACATCGCTCAGAATATCGACTCCAGGGGCGGCAACATCAACGCTATTTCGTCCATAGTTCGAGAAACCGGCGAGCTTTCCGTTTCGATCGACTGCGGCCACGCTCAGCACATTGGGAAGTCGGTAGCTGGCAGGGTAGTTCGCCACGATGTCATTGTTCGATGAATCGTTTCCGGCGGCTGTGACGAAGATGACATTCTTGCTATTTGCATAGGAAATCGCATCACGGAGGGCAGGTGTGTTCTCAACTCCGCCCCAACTCGCATTGATGACCCGAGCACCATGCCGAACGGCGAAATAGATGGCCGAGATAGCGTCCGAAGTCGACCCACTGCCGGTCGAGTCGAGGAATTTCAGGGGCATGATCCGCGCATTCCAGTCGACTCCACTCACGCCGTAACCATCATTGCCTGCCGCAGCAATGACGGCCGACACGTGGGTTCCATGCCCTTCGGTTTCATCATCTTGCACATTATTGTTGCGAGAGACGAAATTCCAGCCATGAATGGCATCAGGATATGCGGGATCGGCAACATTGCCGGGGTTCGTCCAGATTTTGCCCGCAAAGTCGGGATTAGTCAGATCAATTCCAGTATCGATCACAGCAACGATCGTCGAGCTGACACCAGTGGTTATCCCCCAGGCCTCGGCAGCGTTGACATCAATATTGTTTGGATTGTTCAGGCCCCAGAGCTGACCCGAAGTGGGATCATTGGGATAGATCGGTGTCGCCGAGGCCTGGATGACCGAGTTGGGAACGGCATATACGACGGATGGATTGGACTGGAGGAGCCGGAGAGCTCCATCCACGTCGCCCCCTTCCCGGAGCCGGATTAAATCGGGACCTTCGGGATTCGGGTAATGGTAGAGGCCCGGAGCGCCGACAATATCGAAGCTCTGGCTGAGGCGGTACTCTCAGGTTGGAATCGAACGAGGACACTATTGGATGGCCCGGGGTTAGGAATCGGCCACATTCCCTCGGCAGGATTACTGAGCACCCACCTCGCTTCGAGCGGCTCGATCTCAAACCTGGAGCGAACGAACCTTGCGCGGCGTTTCATCGGAAGTGTATCCGGATTGCGCAATTGTTGCAGACCACTCGTTGCATCGTCAGGGCAAGCGCGAAGTCTTACGATTGACGAATCTCAACCCGATCCATCCGCACTTGGTCAAATCTAGCACATTGATCGAGCTTCAGGGCAATGGTGCGGGGATCTGTGCGGCCAATCCGAGTGCGAAGACGAGCGCTGCATACTCCAGGGCGGAGAATAAATCAGGCTGATCGGAAGGTTTGTCGAAGGCGGCCCTGAAGACGGTGCAGACCATCAAGGCGAACAGAAAAAGATAGACGAATCCCTCGGTATCCGGGATCAAGGCCCAGGTTGTCGAGGCCGTGACGGCCGCTAACCATCGATGAGGTCGAGAGAATGCCTTGAAGGCATGACCACCGTCGAGTTGCCAGATCGGGATCAGGTTGAAGAGATTGATTACCGCGGCGAGCTTGGCTATCGCGGCGAACATGAGTTGATCTGTCGCGAGAAAGAGACCATAACAGATCAGGACCGAGCCAAGTCCCCAGAGCGGCCCGGCCAGTCCGACCTGAGCCTCTTCCCGGGGATTAGACAATCGCTGGCGGGCGCGGATCACTGCCCCGATTCCAGGGATGAACATCGGAGCATCGGCCTTGATGCCGTATCTTAGGAGGGCCGCCACGTGGCCCATCTCGTGAATGTAGGTTGTCAGGACCAGTCCAATCGCGAATGGCCAACCCCAAAGAGTCCAGTACGCTCCGACGGTGATGAACATCGAGAGAAGTGTGCTTGCCTTTGTCAGTCCCAGCAGGAGAAACTTCCCCTTCCCCAGGATCATCAACGCAAACGTCCCAAGCCCCGCGGCCTTTCCAGTCCAGGACGATGAACCTTGAACTGATGGCGATCGAGCCTCGGGTGAAAAATCAGCCTTCATTCCCAGGTCAGCGACCTTCGAGGAGATTGCCGCGAACTGTTTGGAATTCGCAGGCAAGAGTTCCAGAGTAGCCCTCCAGGAAATCAAGGCCTGCGTCCATTGTTCTGATGTCTCGGCCGAGTTGGCCTCCTCGGCCAGTCGCTTGAGTCTCTCGGCGTGAACCAGCCTATGGCAGCTAGGACAGACCAGAAAGTGAGCTGCGACCTGGGTACCGCAATCCGGACAGTCAATGGCCGGAACTTTTCGGGTTTCAAGCATGGTCGGTCGTCCCGTCGAACGAGCTCTCCGACTCACCTTCCTCGATGAGATATGGGCCTGTGACGATTAACTTCAGCTTGACATTCATTTTCCAGGCCTGCCAGAGAGCGAAACCAATGATCGCGACCGAAATGACGCTTTCACGGGCACTCGCCACCGGAACAATGATCGTCAAGAAGACGAAAAGGATCGCCTGGCTGACGATGTCGGCCTGAAAAATTGGGTTCGCGGCCTGATTGTTTTCCAGGAAACCGAGAGATACGTAAGTGGCCCCGATCGCCAGATAGGTGAGGAAGATCGCCGTCATCTGGTAGATTAAGCCGCCACGATTATCGCTCCCGACTCGGACCGCGCGGCCGATGAGATAGCCGACAAAAATCGAGATGAGCGACAAGTCGTAATGAGTGATTCGAATCGAGGCCACGTAGGCCAGCGTTCCGATCATTCCTGCACCGGTTCCGAAAGCGAGCGATCGGAAGAATCGAACGGCCCCCGAACCATCTCGAAGCTTGCTTTCGATGGCCTGCTTACATGGCTCGCAGACGATCGTTCCATTAATTTCGAAATATTGGTCAATGATGGTTTGTTTGCAGGCTGCACAGCCGACGACCGAGGGTGGGGCCTGATCATATTCGGCCTGAATAAATTGGAGGCCATCGGCCTCGGGCGAGCTGGGATCGTTCCCACTCGACATCGTCTTCCCTTCCCCGGGCGGCGTGATCCCGGCTCGTACTGAATTCTCGATCAAGTCTTACGAGCATGATAGCAGATGGACGAACGGACCGGCCACGAGATTCAAGGGGCGAGGACATTCATTTCTCAATTCTAGACTTGCCATCCCAAATTCGTTGAAGGCGCCTGGCCACAATTTTTGCCCAGAGTTCTGAACCGATCGGGGAAAGGTGATTATCCCCCGCGAGGTGGCGATTGAAGAGTGGGCTGTTCGAGAATGGTTTCCCAGCCCGGATCGCTATATTGCGTAGTCGAAGGTGCTCGTCAGTGAATTCTTCCAGGGGATTGACGTAGTTAAGGCCTGAACCTTTATAGATCGAGGTGAGCTTGCCGGGATACACGCTCTCGTCTCGTCGACCGAGCATATCATCCTCGCGAGTCAAGGGTACTACAAGTGTCGTCAGGGCACGGGTCCGGCAAAACTGGAGGAGCTCACCGAGCCAGTAATCACTCTCATCCCAGTTCGCAGGCTTGGTCACGTCGCCGAAGTCGTTCCCGCAGATCCCTATGATGACGAAATGAGGACGAAAGCGGCCAAAGTAAGCGACCAAGGTGTGATAGTACTGCTCGATGGAATATCCTAGATGTCCTGTGTTCAGAATCGAGACGGACACCCCCAGATTGTTATGGAGCATCGTTTCTAGGCGTGCAGGTGGAGAGTCGGAATCCCCCACGAGGAGGCCTTGCATATTCGAGTCGCCCAGGACAATGCCGCGGACCGCAGCTTGACAATCGGGCTCAGGGCCTCGGCATCCCCAGGAATTAGTCGTCTGAACCGACTCGGGGACAATCCTGCCTCCGACCGCCCGTCCCAGTCTTCGAGCCTCGATGGTGTCTGGGATCTCGAACATCGCCTGAACCTTCTCGATCGTCAGATCAATCATCCATATCGACCGAGTGTTGGGCTTGAGTCGATAAGAGCGTCCCGAATCATCCGGTTCGAAGACTTTTGAGGACAAGGCGAGAGTCCAGTCGAAATTCCCCCAACGAATCACCGCCGAATCTCGATCCATCCCGATGACCCGGAAGAACTCCTGCATCGTCGGTCCCTTTTCCTGGGCGACCTGTTCCAGGAATCCGCGGGTCAATTCGATCCCTCGGAGTCGTTCCTGGTGATGCCTGGCCTCGATCTCGTCACGATCGACGGGCAATCCAATAACCGATCGAGCTGAATCCTTGGCGAATTCCGTGGAGAATCTAAGGGCTCGACGACCGGCCGAAGTGCCTACCATCAAGCCGAATAACGAAATTCCGGTCATGACCAGAATCGTTCGCCTGAAGGCTCGATCGAGTCGAATCGATCGCTCGGCGAAGGGAAGGAAATTTTGCCGAAGGCCATCAACTCGGCGTCGGCGCAACATTCTTGATACCTCGGGCCGTCTGACTCGAACGAGAAGGCGGTAAAGCCTCAATCGTGGGTATGGTCATTATCGTGGTGGTGGTGTCCCGCCTCGATCGGCATAGCCGAGGCCAACACGAGGCGACCCGTCTCAACTCCTTTCGTGCCAATCAGGCCGTCGGCAAGTTCACGAATTCGCTTGGTCGTACCACGTAGCAGGATCACCTCCAGGCATCGCCTGGCATCGAGATGGACGTGAGTGGTCGTCACGACACAATTCAGATGCGAGTGTTGGAGTTCGGTGAGATGTTCCGCAACTCGGCCGCCATGATGGTCGTAGATCAGAGTTACTACTCCCATCGCCTCGCCATCGTCGGCGGCTACTGCATCCTCGATCAAGGCGGCCCGCATCAGGCCCCGGACCGCTTCGCTACGATTGGAATAACGATGTTCCTCGCGATAACGGTCGAATCTGTCGAGGAGTTCGCCACCAATCGCGACGCTGAACCGAACGAGGGGCTCCTTCACGTTAGGACCTTTCGGAACGAGGGGGCGATCGTGGAGTTCCCACTTCCACCATCGCCCATCGGCCTGACTTGGTTCAAGAGGACTTGGGAACCTCGACCCAATCCCCTTCTTTCTTGGCGCTAGCGACTGCCGCTTCGATGAAAGCCATTCCGGCCACGCCATCAGCTATTCCGGGGTGTGGGAACGGAGCCGGGACCGACTCGCCTTGCTTGTCCCGAATGGCAAGCTGGAGAGAGAGATGTAGGTTGGCGAGCGCCTCATGGAAACCTTCGGGATGCCCCGAGGGAACCCGGATGTAAGGTTTGATCGAGACCGGGAAGTAATCGTATTCTGCGCCGAGCCGGTACATCTTCAGAGGTTGACCACCGGTGTAATGCTTCAGATTGTGGTGGTCGGTGATCGACCATTCCAAGGTTCCCTTGGTCCCACTGACCCGAAATCCGTTGTCATTCTGGGCGCCAATCGTGATCTGCGAGGCGGCAATGGTGGCGATCCCGCCGTTCTCGAGTTCGGCCAGTACCGTGAAATCATCGTCGAGGGCTCGACCTTTGACGAAGGTTGTCAGACGAGCTTGAACTCGGGTTGCGGAAACCCCGCCCACGAATCGAACGAACTCGTAAGCGTGAGTCCCGATGTCGCCTCCGCAGCCAGAAGCTCCGGCCTTGGCCGGATCGACTCGCCAGGCTGCTTGCTTCTGGCCATCGGTTTCGAGACTGGTCGCCAGCCAGCCTTGAGGATACCAGGCCTCCACTTTGCGAACATCGCCGATCGCGCCATCGGCGACCAAGACCTTCGCGAGCATGACCATCGGGAAGCCGGTGTAGGTATAGGCGACACCGAACGGAGTGTCGGTCTCGGTCGAGGCCTGAAGGAGCCGCTTTGCCTCATCGAGCGTGGTCGTCAGGGGCTTCTCACACATCACGCCGATTCCCGCCCGCGCCGCGGCATCCGCCGGCCCAAAATGGGCATCATTGGGCGTCACGATGGTGACATAATCGATCCGCTCGGATTGCGGAAGCGCCGACTCGGCTTTCATCATCGACGGCCAGTCGCCATACCCTCGGGTAAAGAAAAGTTCCTTGGCGGATTCGATCGACTCGTCGGGCTTGCTCCGAAGGGCTCCGGCGGTCAGTTCGGCCGCGTTGTCCATCAGGATCGCCCGACGGTGAGGTGCCCCGAAGAAATTGGCCGGCCCGCCACCGCCAACCATTCCCACTCTCAGCTTCCTTCGGCTCATCGCTCTCATTCCCCCTCGATATTCCATGAAGGACCGGAGAGCGTCACTATAGCCGGGTCCTTCCCGCCCGCAAGGGACCAGGGAAAACCTCGAGTGAGCTGGTCCCTGAGAAGAGGTAAATCCCGGAACCTGGAATAATCGAATTGGCCTCGAGGGAGTGAGTCCCGGAGCGAGGTTCGTCGATCGATACTGGCCTCATCTCGAACCTGGAGAGAGTGAGATCTCTGTCTTCCGAGTATCTCCGGTGGCCGCGAACAACTCGTGTCCGTAAGTCATTAATCTCGAGGCCTCAAACAAATCCAATCCCACCTGATTCCTTTTTGTCGGATTCGCTTCGGATCGGATCCAGGAAGTGGTTGCCGGAGAACGTTGCGGAGATTCCGTGATTTCCAATCCCGACCCGAATTGCTCCTGAGCGATCAAGGGATGAACCACCTCGGCGATGTTCCCCGAGCAGAATGCCCTTTGGAGAGTACAGTCCGCCAAGGCATTCGCAATTGAGGCCATGATCATTCCCTGGTCAATAGACAGTACCGACTCGGCGACCTGGCCGGAAATGACATCGACCGAGTCGAAAAATCCGTTCTCCCCGTAAGCATGGAAGCGAGTGGCGAGGACATTGATATTCCTCATCGCCTCGCGAGGGGCGAACGAGAGGGCGAGAAACGAAGCGTGAGGTGTGATCACCGTCTCGCCTGCCGGATCAGCGTTGCGACCATCGACACTGAGTGGAGGTACTCCGTAGACTCGATATCCGCCCCCAGGGATGCTCGAAGGCGATGCCCCCCAAGCGGCTAGTCTGTCGTCTCCGAGGGCGTAATCGATGGATGCCCGAACGTATAGAGGGTGATTCACGCCCCAGGCTCGTGGTGCCCATTCCGCTTCCGGGATGAAAAGCGATACCATCAAGGCTTCAAACATCGAGCCATCCCAACTCGGTACGACCTTGATGCCTCGGTGCTTTCGATAGCCTTCCTCAACATCGACTCCGAAGTATTTCCGCACCTCGCCGCGGCAGCCTGGGTAGACGGCGCCTGTTTCGGGCGTTCGATAGCGAGCCATCCTGTAATAGTGCTCGGGCGGGACCTGGCCTCGGGCAATTGCGATGTAACTCGCGATTCGAGTCTCGGTGTTCAATATTCCATAGTGAAAAGTAGCATAGGTGTTGTCGTCGGGATAGTAACCCCCTCGTAGTAAACCCGGATGCATGCTCGGATTGGCAGGGTTATAAGGGTCGAAGAAAAAGCCGAAATTCATCGGCTCGAGCAGACGATCCGCAGTCACTCGAAAGTTGGGCCGAGCGTTGCGGATCATGATAAGTGCTGCGGCCAACCATCCATTGTCGACCGTGGAGAGAAAAGGGCGAACCGGACCTCCGCCGGGTAAGGATTTCAGCGTGGAACCATTTCGAGGATCATACCAATTGAAAAAAAAACCGTGAGAACGTTCCATTCCCTCCAAAGTCGAAAGTGTTCGACCGAGGCGTAAGGTCGCTTCTTCGGTAGGAATAATTGCAAGATCTTCGGCGGCAAGGATGCTCCATAGATAGGCCGCGATGTCCGAGGGTGAGGAGTAGTAAGCCAGCGTCCAACTTTCTCCTGTCCTGGACATCAAGTCGGCAGGTAGCCCGCTAGGGAGTGCCAGAGCGTCGAAGGATTTCCAGGTGTCCCTGGCGTATCCACCAAGAATTGCGCGGTCGGCAGGACCGAGATCGATCTCTCCTGCCACGGCCAACATGTGGAAGTTCACCAGGACCAGCAAGGCCAGAAGCCTGGATCGAGTCATGATCTGGTCCTCCCCACGCTTATCTTAGGGCGCGGAAGAGTCTTGGACAGATCCCACCTGCGATCTCTATCGCAGAGTGATCATCCTTAACCCGGTCGCCGCCGAAAGCACCATTTTAGTGAGCGTTCGTGCATGGCCCGAGCGCTCGCTGCCCGATGGAGAATACGTCGATCGTCTGGGCTCGTTCGACCGGAATTCGGAGATTATTCGACCCGAATGAGATCAAATGCACCGGGTCGAGCTGACCCTTCACTCAAATTCAATGGGATGACGACGACCCCTCGACGTCATCTGATTCTATCGGCTGGTAATCCCAAGCTCGATGAGAGAGTCCTGACCTTATTGTCAAGGAATCGTGAAGAATCTCTTCAATTGTGCACCACCACCTGAATCAAGACAAGGTCACCGGGAACAATTCCGAGCAGTGGCCCTGGTTCGGCCGACCGTGTATCCTCCAGCAATCCATCGAATTTACGAGAAACGTATCGTTCTGTGACCGTGAGGGATTGGATGGGTTTATGATTTTTTGTCTTGAGCTTAATCGCAGCGTATGAGGCAACCAATTCAAGGGTCCTGTCCGACAACTCCGAGAAATTCGTTCGATTCGCCATTTAATTCGTCGCTAAACCACGAAAAGCCATGCGAATGCATCCGGAACTAATCGAATCCTGGCAACTTTCAACCTCGAAACGACGCCGAGATAATTCTGTGAATTCCACCTGATGTCCTGTTATTCAACGAATTTGATCGTGACAGCGAAGGTCAAGGGCCTCTACCCTTTCAAGTGAATTACCTATCTCGCGGTCACGTGGAGCAGACTTCGTACTTTACCCCCATCGTCACTCCTCCGGGGTCAAGATCGGCGTTCCAAGTGGGTTCGACCTAGGTTACGACGGCGATGTTGTAAATAAAGCTGGAAAAAGACTTTTCGGAAATGCACCTTTGAGATCAGGAATTTCCTTGACCATGCGTTATGGTCCTCTACTCGAAATGCCCGATCTTCCTTCGATTCGACAATTCCACAAGATCCTGTCGAAGGACAGGCTGGGAGCCCACCTACCCGTAAACTCCGTTACGAAGTCTTGGTTTCCTTCGCCGATCGTGAGCGCCTTCCAATCGAAAGTTCCATTATCAGGCCTTATTCAAATGCAGCCAACCGTTTCAAGCTCTGATCGCCGGATGGTTTACCTGAACCACGAGCTCGACTGAGGAGATCCTGATGAATCGACGAAATGCCGTGATCCTGGTTTTCCTAGCCACTAAGATTTCGATGGCTTTCTGGCCGGAGAGAGTTGAGGCACAAGGCCTGGAATACGTCAAGGCCCACTACACAAAGCATGAGTTCAGGATTCCGATGAGGGACGGGGTTAGGCTATTTACTTCCGTCTACGTTCCTAAGGATGAATCCAAGCCATATCCGATTCTCCTGAACCGTACACCCTACAGCGTCCAACCGTATGGCGTTGATCGATCGAAGCCAGACTTGGGCCCTCACCCTGCTTTCGGAACGTCTGGATATATCTTCGCCTATCAGGATGTCCGAGGCCGCTGGATGTCCGAAGGAGTGTTCGTGAACATGCGACCGATCATGGTCGATGTCGAGAAAGATGCCGTTGATGAGTCAACAGACACCTTCGATACCATTGATTGGCTCGTGAAGAATATCCCCAATAACAACGGAAAAGTCGGGCAGTCGGGTATTTCGTATCCTGGTTTCTACACGGCATCGGGACTAGTCGAGTCTCATCCCGCGCTGAAGGCTGCCTCACCCCAGGCTCCCGTGACAGATTGGTTTGTCGGCGACGATTTTCATCATAATGGTGCGTTCTTCCTCCCTCATGCGTTCAATTTCTTATCCAATTTCGGCCGACCCCGGCCCTACCCGACCAGCAAGTCAGTTACGCCTTTCGATCATGGTACCCCCGATGGTTACGAGTTCTTCATGAGGCTCGGCACCCTCCCGAATGCGGATGCTCGCTTCTTCAAGGGCGAGGTCGCCTTCTGGGACGAAATGATGAGGCATGAATCCTACGACGCCTTCTGGCAGGCCCGGAACCTCCGGCCGCATCTCAAGAACGTGAAGCCTGCCGTCATGACTGTCGGGGGATGGTTCGACGCCGAGAACTTATTTGGTGCCTTGGAATGCTACAAGCAGATCGAGTCAAGTAGCCCCAACATCCAGAATACGCTGGTGATGGGTCCCTGGTACCATGGCCAATGGGGTGGGAGTGGTAATCCCGGCGACCGCCTAGGCCTGGTCCAGTTCGACTCCAAGACCTCCGACTTTTATAGAGAATCGATCGAACTTCCATTTTTCGAGCATCACCTTAAGGGCGGATCAGACCCAGGGTTGCCGGAGGCGCTGGTCTTCCAAACCGGAACGAACCGATGGCGGAGGCTCGAATCCTGGCCTCCGAAGGAGGCAAAGCCGAATCAGCTCTGGTTACTTCCCGAAGGTAAGCTTGGATTCGAGCAGCCGTCTGATTCGACTGAGGATGATTTTGACGAGTATTCGAGCGATCCTTCCAAACCCGTCCCTTACATATCCGACACCGCCATCGGGATGACCCGCGAGTATATGGTGGAGGACCAGCGATTTGCCGCTCGGAGGCCCGATGTCCTTGTCTACCAAACGGAACCCCTCGAAGCCAACTTGACATTCGCAGGTCCCATCATCCCCGAATTGATCGTTTCGACCTCCGGGACCGATTCGGACTGGGTCGTCAAGATCATCGATGTTTATCCGGATACTGCTTCCGATCCCGATCCAAATCCCACCGGGGCGAAGATGGGCGGTTTCCAGCAACTTCTAAGAGGGGACGTCATGCGAGGGAAGTTTCGTGAGAGCTATGAAACTCCCAAGCCGTTTAATCCGGGAGAGCCTACATTTGTCCGACTCAAACTAAACGACGTCTACCACACTTTCCGGACAGGACACCGGATTATGGTCCAGATCCAGAGTAGTTGGTTTCCCCTCGTCGATCGAAACCCTCAGTCGTTCGTCAACATTTACGAGGCACGGACTTCGGATTTTCGAAAGACGGATCAACGCGTTTATCGGTCCAAATCACGAGCCTCGAAGATCGGAGTCCTGATCGAGCCGTGAATCTTAGTCACCGATCCGAACGTTCCTCGGAGCCGAACTTTCGTCGGATCTCGACCAACGGGATCACATTGCAGGTCGCCGAGGCTGGACCCGAGGATGGTCCGCCAGTATTGCTGCTACACGGCTTCCCCGAATTTTGGTATGGCTGGAGATATCAGATTAGCGCCCTGACAAAGGCGAGTTATCGAGTCATCGTCCCAGACCAGCGTGGCTTTAATCTCAGCGATAAGCCAAGGAGTGTCGCCGATTACCGATTAGAGAATTTAGTCGACGACGTGATTGGCCTGATGGATTCGATGTCTTTCGACAGGGTCTCCATTATTGGCCATGACTGGGGAGGTGTCGTCGCCTGGCAGTCCATCCAAAGCAATTTCGAGCGATTCGATAAAGCCGTGATCTTGAATGCGCCTCATCCCCAGGTCATGCTTCGTGAATTGAGCGAGAACCCAGTTCAGTGCCTTCGAAGCTGGTACACTTTTCTATTTCAGATCCCTTATCTACCGGAATTGATCTTAAGCTCAAACGATTGGAAGCTATTGAGTCGTGAAATGGAACGGAGCAGCCTCCCGGGTACATACAGCCCGGAAGATTTCGAAGCATACAAGAAATCTTGGCGCGAGCCTCGCGCGATAACTTCGATGTTTCACTGGTATCGGGCGGCATTCAGGGATCGAGCAACCCCGCTTGCGAATCCTCTCATCCCTATTCCGACGTTGATTCTGTGGGGGGGCAAAGACAAATATCTGGGGAAGGGTCTGGCTCGATCGAGCTTTGCACTCTGCGATAACGCGAGACTCGAATGGATCGAAGACGCGACTCATTGGCTCCATCATGAGCAGCCGGATCGAGTTAACCAACTCGTTCTCGAATTTTTGCGCGGATCGCAACCACATACCAGGGGAGAGGCCACGGACCTGAACCAACTGTGAGTCGCTCTTTCAGTTGATTGATCGGTTGCTCGAAGAAATGCCAGGAAGCCGACGCGAGGGCGATGGTTACGAGAAGCGTCCCATATGGCTCGGGAAAGAGATAATATTCCGGTACGTACATGATCCAGTTGCGTTCGATGACGAGCAGATGGTATACGTACAAGCCGTAGCTTATACGTCCTAGATAAGCCACTGGCCCGAACGCAAGTGGACCGATGATCCACGGACTTGAAGTGCGCCACAGTCCAAAGACAAGGAAAGCCGAACCAATCCCGAATCCGGTGAGCGCCGATAGGATGAACAGAGTCGGAGGGGGGTGGACTACCCACTCGGGACGGATTCTAGTGAGCAAGATAAGTGCCAGCCCGATAAACAAGCAGACGAGACCATCACACCAAAACTTACGGGTTTTGACTTCGAGAAAACCAGCGACGCATCCCCAGAGGAGATGCTCGCCGCAGTACGGAAGTAGAAACGAAGCCCACGGGATCGAGAGACGTTCATGAGCATAGGCCTGAAACGCTTTGGTGGCGAGAATCATTCCCACTATCATCCATGGTCGCCATCGATTTGAGATCAGCAGAAGCGCGGGTGGGAAAAGTAAATAAAACTGCTCTTCGACCGAAAGTGTCCAGAAGTGACCGACCGGGCCTCCCCAGCCTCGTTCGAGGAAAACTCTGAAATTGTAGACGTACGCGAGATACCATCCAACACCAGGCAGTTGGTCCATCGACCAGAGCCAGATGACTACGGCGTAGTAAAGGGGGAAGATCCGGAGAGTTCGACGGATGTAGAACCGCTTCAGGTCGTCCGTCAAGATCCCTGACTCTCCAAGGATCAGGATTCGGGTGATCAGGAAACCAGAGAGCGTGAAGAAAACTTGGACACCCTGCGGGCCCCAGGAATAAAAGCCCGGCTTCGCGTGAAAGAAGAAGACTGCAAGGAAGGCCAGGAATCGGAGGCCGTCAAGTTGTGGCTTATGCGGCATCCCTCGGCCCCATCCTCCTTGGCTTCATCCAGCACCAAGCCGTAATCAGCCCACCAACCAGAGCGGGCAGTCGCGTCGGGTTGCTTCATTGGCGGCAAGTGCGAGGCGGGCAAAAGTAAGGATCTCGGGAGCGTCGGCCACCCACCCGTCATCCGGATCGCGACTCACTTCGAGTAGCGTTTGCAAACCCTCGTCATCGAGTGGTAATTCCCAGCGATCGGCCAGCTCGGCCAACTCGGTCCGGAGTCCTGGCAGACTGGCACAACGGAGGGGGCCGCCAACCGAGAGTGGGAGAGACACCGCCCGGACATGAGTCGGAAGATAGACTCCGCGCCCCTCGGCTCCAAGCGCCATAAGGTTCGGGACGCTATCCGGGCCCAGCTCGGATGCGGCCCGATCTTGCAGTTCAAGCCATCCGGAGTCGACTAGCTCTCCGTAGTGTCGAGGGGCCACGCCTTCCCAGTCGCCTTCGGCTCCGAAGGCATTGTCCAGGACCCCGGCAACCTCGACCGCGAAGCGCTCCTCGAACGTCCCTTTCGCCCCTCCAACGGTGAACGACAGGCCCACGAGAAATTCCCCTTTCTCCGCTGCGACCACTTTCGTCGGACCACCAATGGCGACCGAACAGGAGTCGGCGGGACAGGTTCAAAGTGCGAATCGCTATACCAAATCCTTGAGAAGTGATCGGGAATTGCGAAGCCCCTAGGCCCTGGATTCGATGAATCCAGGAGCGTATTTTAGGAAGACGTCGCATCCCTCGCCAAAGTCTCGTTCCGGGACGACGTCGTTGTCAAGAACCTCCCTCATAAAAGGGTTTTTTTTATGCATTGTCGAGGGATCTCCGGCCTGCTCGGTTTGATCGCCCTCATCACGATTACAGCCGAAGCACCGGCCCAAGAACCGATCATCGGCTTCTCCGTGGGATCCCGAGCGTCTCAGGTCAAGGCTGAAGCTCATGCCATGAGCATACCCACGCCCGACGCCGCGCGTGCGTGGCTCCGGGAGATCACGGAAGAGCCTCACGTCGCCGGAACACCGGCGGATTATCGGACCGCAGTCAACGTTCGCGATAAACTTCGATCCTGGGGTTGGACAGCCGAGCTGGCAGAGTACGAAGTCCTGCTCAACTATCCCATCCAACAACCGGGAAAAGGGGTGCTTTGCGAGATCATACGACCCAATCCCATCTCATTAAAAGTCCTGGAGGAGCCGATCGCGGCCGACAAGGACTCCGCCAGCTCGGACGCCTTCCCCGCTTTTCACGGTTATGGTGTTTCTGGTGACGTTACTGGACAGGTTGTCTACGCAAACTACGGGCGACCCGAAGATTTTACGGCTTTGGAAAAACTGGGGATCGACGTCAAAGGCAAGATCGTCCTCGTGCGTTACGGCGAACTTTTTCGAGGGCTCAAAGTTCGCAATGCTCAAAAACGCGGAGCGAAAGGAATCTTGATTTATTCCGATCCGGCCGATGACGGCTACGCCCGAGGGGACGTCTACCCTAATGGCCCATACCGTCCAGGTTCGGCACTTCAGCGTGGGAGCGTGCAGTTCCTTTCCCTCGGGCCGGGCGATCCTTCGACACCGAATGGACCTTCGATCAAAGGTGCCAAGCGATTGGCGATCGATCCAAGACACGGCTTCACGCTTTCCGAGGAAGACGTCGTAGAACCTCCTTCGACATCAGGAGGGCCCCCTATCGTCAAGTCTCCTTCCATCAAAACATGGGAAAAAGATTCTGGACAGAACCGTGACGATTATTACGCGAGTATCCCCTCCCTCCCGATCAGCTACGATGCTGCAAGCCCGATCCTGGAAGCGATGGGCGGCCCGAACGTCCCGAGCGGCTGGCAAGGTGGTCTACCGCAGCCCTACCATGTCGGACCTGGCCCGGTCGAGGTTCATTTCCGGGTCGAGATGGATTATCAAATCCGAACGATCTGGAATGTGATAGCGACCATCAAGGGCGAGGCCGAGCCCGATCGATGGGTCATGATCGGCAACCATCGCGATGCCTGGGTCTATGGAGCCGTCGATCCGGGGAGCGGGACAGCGGCTACCTTGGAGATGTGCCGGGCCTTGGGCTCGGCCGTCAAGCAGGGATGGAAACCTCGCCGGACGCTGGTCTATGCCAGCTGGGATGCCGAAGAATACGGGCTGGTTGGATCCACCGAATGGGCCGATCATCATTCCGAAGAAATCAATGAGAAGGCCCTGATGCTGTTGAACGTCGACTCGGCAGTGTCAGGACCCGAACTCGACGTTGATGGCGTTCCTTCTCTCCGCGACCTGTTCATGGAAGCAGCTGGGTCGATTCCTGACGTCCGATCAGGACGAACTCTCCGGGATGTCTGGGTCGCTCGAAGGAGGGCAGCTTGGGCGGGAACAGCGGCTGTAGATTTGGAAGATATCTGGGACTCGGCGGCTACTGCATCCGACGAGCCATCCAACACACCATCCGTTACCCGCGTTCGTCGCTTTTCGCCCCAGCTTAACTCTCTTGGCTCAGGTTCGGACTACACTGCATTTCTCGATCATCTGGGGGTACCCAGTTTGGACGTCGGTTTCAGTGGACGCTACGGGGTCTATCATTCGGTCTATGATAATATCTACTGGATGGAGAAATTCGGAGATCCGGAATTCGTCACCCACGCTACGGCCGCTAGACTTTACACGCTGATCACGATGAGAGCCGCCTCCGCCGAAGTGGCTCCGCTGAAATTCGTACCCTACGGTGAGGCGCTTCGCGATTACGTTGACGATCTGAGAAGGATCGTCGCGAGGAAAACAAGAGCCATCGAATCTGATCCACTCAAGCCCCAGATCACTCTAGAGAATCTCGGACGGCTTGTCGGGGCCATTAAGGGTTTCGAAATACAAGCTTCCTCGCTCGATGAGGCGACCGAGGCGTTGACAAAGAGGGAATCCGTTCCATTACCCCAGCTAATTCGAATCAACGATGCCTTGTCCAAGGTTGAACGTTCATTCTTGCTGGCAAAGGGGCTACCAGGCCGTCCCTGGTTCCGCCACTCGATCTATGCACCGGGATTGACGACCGGATACGCCTGCTGGACTCTTCCAGGCCTCCGTCAGGCCATCATCGAAAATGATCCCGAGATGATCGCCATTCAAATACCCGCCCTGGCCGAGCGAATCGACGCAGCGACGGCTGCAATGAAGGCGGCAATCGAGGCGACGAACGTTGAGGCCAACCCCGGCGTTTCACAGCCCTCAATCGGGGCAAAGCCCGCAGTGCCTGCCAACCCTCCGGGCAATGGAGCCTCGACTACCCCTCCCCAGAATCCGGTTGGGATTGTCGGTGGGAAATAAGACAGAAAGTTCAGATCATACCGATGCCTGAGGACTTGGAGCCTCGAAACTCTACAAATCCGTCCGATCGCATCTCATTGAAATTCGAGGGCTCATGTCGAAGGAATCTTCTGGAGGCGATGCAAAGCTTCCCCGAGTGCTCGGCCCGACCGAGGCTCTCTGCGTTGTGGTCGGCTCGGTGATTGGGTCTGGGATATTTATCGTCCCGGCTGGCGTTGCCAAGAGTGTGCCGTTCCTGGGTGGAATCGCCCTGGTCTGGGTCATAGGTGGTCTTTTCAGCATGGCGGGGGCTCTTACCCTTGCCGAGTTGAGCACCATGTTGCCGAGCGCCGGAGGGCCTTACGTCTATCTTCGTGAGGCATTCGGCCGACTTCCGGCTTTCCTCTTCGGATGGACCGAGTTTCTGGTCATCCGGACTGGTTCGATCGCAACTTTGGCTGCCGCGTTCGGTCTCTATTTCGCATTACTCGTCCCGGCTCCGTTGGGAATGCATCCACTGGCGTGGCAAACGACAGCAGCCGTGCTGGCCACTATATTGCTCGCTGCGATCAATGTCCTGGGGACGAAGATCGGAGGGCAGGTCCAGGTCATCGGGACAGGTCTGAAGATAGGTGCGATAGTGACGATGATCGTCCTTCCACTGGCCCTCGGAAAGGCAGAACCAGCACTCCTGACACCTGCCTGGCCCAAGTCGATCAATTACGACATATTTCGCGGAATCATGGCTGCAATGATTGGTGTCCTTTGGACTTATGATGGATGGGTGAATGCCTCTGCATTGGCGGAGGAAATCCGGGAGCCTGGTCGGAATATCCCGCGGGCTCTGATTGGCGGGATGCTCCTGCTCATCGTGCTGTATCTCGGAATGACCCTGCTGTATCACATGGTACTACCACTCAGTGAGATCGGGGCTGCATCCTTTCAGAAAGGATCCCCCAGGATCGTCGCGGCCGATTACTTCGAGCATCTACTTGGTCCCTGGGGGCTCCGAGCGATGGGCTTGGTCGTGATGGCTTCGACTTTCATCTCGCTCAATGGGAATGCCCTATCCGGGCCAAGGGCCTACTTCGCCATGGCTCGCGATGGGGTATTCCCGAAAGGGCTATGCACAATTCACGCGAGATACCAGACCCCAGCCAATGCTATCATCGCCCAGGCTGTCTGGGCCGTGATACTCATGGTATCGGGCACCATATTATTGATTGTGGAGCCTCCCACTTCCGGGCTCACCGAGCCGCTGATCGAAGCCTGGCGCCAGTTGCATGAGAAACCTCTCTACGATTTCTTGTACACATATGTGATTTTCGGTGGAACGATTTTCTACGGACTGGCGATCGGGAGCGTATTCGTCCTGCGAATCCGACGTCCCGACCTTCCCAGACCGTACAAGACCTGGGGATATCCGGTGACCCCCCTGCTCTACTCGGCCGCTTCACTATTGCTGCTCTGGAGCATCTATCAGGAGAGTCCGTTCGAGTCTCGAGCGGGCCTCCTGATCATTGCGGCAGGTCTACCCGCGTACTGGTTCTTCAACCGGAATGGCACGTTGAGAGAAGTCTGATCTCGACGTCAATTCCGATAAAGACCAACGGTCTCGGCTATTTAATTTTTGCTCCCGGTATGCATTCGGGATCATCGGGGGTGAGGAGAACGACCTTCTCCTCCGATGTGGCGGCTAGGAGCATCCCGTTGGAAGCCTCGCCACGCAGCATAGCCGGCGCCAAATTGTTGACGATCACGATGTTCTTCCCGACTAGTTGCTCGGGAGCGTAATGTAGTCGAATGCCCGCCACGATTTGCTTAGTCTCTCCTCCGAGGTCGACCTGCAGCAGCATCAACTTGTCCGCGTTCGGGTGTGGTCGAGCTTCTGTGACTCGTGCCACCCTCAACTCGATCTTCGCGAAATCTTCGTAACTAATCGGCTCGGCCATCGTCATCCCTCGGTGAAACGGATCGATTCAAACCAACGCGGTTCGCCACGCCTGCTTCGACTTGATTGTTCGAGAACTAAAGCCGGCGAAAAATTCGACTTCTCACGGAAAAGCAAGTTCCTAAAATTTCGAGGGTTGGGCTCTCGACCAATGCTTTTTATTAGGCGTTCAGCTCGATGACATCTCGTTTAGAATCCTGTGACGGATGAATCAGTTCGTGAGCTGAGAGGTCAAAGGAGAGCAAGTAGCGATTTTGGGGCTTGATGCTAGCTTCAAGACTTCGAGAACCCTCTCGAACCGAACTCACTTTTAACGGATTATCGAGAACTTCCACCCGTGATCAGCCTGGCTATTCCGCCGCAGATACCCCGAATCACGGCCCAGGCGATCACGAACGGAGTGGCCGGATGCTTCAGGATCGTTGGAGTGTTCCCCTCGAAGAGGAAATGTCCGGCAAACATCAGGAAATACCCTCCCAGGAACAGGCCAACCGACCAAAGTGGTCGAAAGGGGAGGAGGACCGCGGCCGCCGCACACATTGGCCACCCGACCCCAAGGTGGAGAAAGTGGTTGACGGGATGCGTGTGGTCCGCCCGGTATTTTGTGACGAATTGATCCAATTTCGAGCTGGAAACAGATGAAAGGTCGGACATTCTGGAAATCCTTTTCCTGAGAATTGTGAAATGAGCCTAATCCCATCGAGTCACTTAACGACCTTCAGCCGCCCCTTTTAAAGCTTGAGGCTGATGGACTTTTGGATCTTCGTAAGAATCCAGCCCTTTATGATAGATCTGTGCATAACGGGCGGGGAATGTAAAGTTGTGGTCGTTATCCTCATCGTGGCAATTGATGCAAAATCCATTGCTATCGGCAAGTTCGGCCGACATCGCCATCGGCTTCCGATATACGAGATTGTCGGGTTCGGCGATATGGAGAGATGCCGGACCGTGACAGTTTTCGCATTGATTCCCCTTCAGGTAAGGGGTTTGCTCGGCTGAGATCCAGCCGGATTCGTACTTGAAACCTGTCGTGTGGCATGAGATGCACTCGGCGTCGTACTCTCGGTTCCGCTTCGGAGTGAGCAAAGCCTCGAAGGCGCGAGCGTGCTTCGTACTTGCCCATTTGTCAAACGTCTTGGGATGGCACGACTTGCAGGTTTCAGCCCCGACGTAAGTCGCCCCCGGCGACCCAGCGTTGTTAGCTCGCCTGGGAAAGTTTTCCACTACCCCGACCGACTTTAAAACAGCCTGCATTTCTTCATCAATCAAAGCACGCATCGACTCAGCCTCTCGAAGTCCGTTTTGATCGAGAGGTTGAAGGACATACCGGAGCATCGGATCCTTGCCCGGGAAAATACCAACGACGCCGACGAACTTCCCTTTCTGACCCACGTTGATGAGGATCGTCTTGCCATCGTTAAGCATTTCGGGTTGAGACTCGCCCTCCGAGTAGATCGATTTCGAGACGATCAGATCGAACCCCGGAAACTTCTCGCCGAGGCGTCGTGCCTCCTCGATCGACCCCTGAACCAACAGGACGCAGACCTGAGATTTCGCTTTGAGGTTTTCAAGGACGCCAGGAATGACTTCTTCGGGCGGTTTGACCGTGAGGAGGGCTGCTTTGTCGGGATCAGATAGGGCCTCGAACGATTCTGGCGCGATCACGGCAGTGACGCCTACACTAATCGGCCCTGCCTTGGTGATCAAAGAAGCGTGAATCGTCTCCTCGAATCCGTCGCCAGGCGTAAGATTAGCCGCGAGGAATTTGGGTTCTTTGACGTTAAAGAGGACGCCCAGCGTCTGAAAGACACCCAACTTCAAGTCCTCGGCACCAAGTGCCACGGCCTCGTATTTCATGACCGAGAGTGCCTTGATCGCCGTATCAAACTTGATCTTCTCCTGTTCGAACCCTCCTCGAGACCCTGCAGGATTGGCGATGAGATTGCCCAGATCAATGGGAACGACCGGCCAACCTCGGCTGCGAAGTTTATCGATCAAATCGAACCGGCGGCCCAAACCGCCAAGTTGACCGTCGGTGCAGCCGCAGGGCTGGAGGTAGCCATTCTGCTCTCCGGAAACCAGGAGAATTCCGGTTGGAGGAGTTGTTGACCACTCGGCAATAACTTTCGGAATCTTCTCGGTCGCAGACACTTCGATGTTCGATGTCGAAGCCGAAGGGCTCGACGAATCGACGCGATCAACCGGGGCCGGGATCGCTGCCTCTCGGGGCTTCGAGCAACCGACATAGATCAAGACCACCGCAACCAGGCCGACGGCGGCGACCGGCCTGAACGAAGTTCGGGTCATCGTCATCCTTTCGGTGAGGGGCGGAAATGGAAGGCCGGGCATCCTACCCACGCCATGGATTCATCCCCTTAATGCCAGGTTAAGATTCATCCATGTTCAAACACCAGGGATGCGATCAGTGAATCAGTTTCCGCCTTGCACCAGTACGTCTACGGGGACCTTGACTTCGGATGCCTGGGGGTGATCGGTCTTGATGACGATCTCTCCCACAATCTTCCCCGGGATGGTGCCGGGGATCACTCGAACGATCATCTTGTACTTCGATCCCTTGGATTCGGCGGGTTGCTCGATCGGCTGGAAATCGACCTCCAGGAAATCTGGCTTATCAACGACCGTAAACTTGGTCGAAGTCTGGCCACGAATCCAGACGACTAGATCCTGACTTCCACCATCGCTCGAGCTCACCTCTCGCATGACCAATCGATCGGGAACGATCGTCACCGGACCTGTCAATCGCCCGAGGACAGGGATTCTGATTTCCTTCTTGCTAGGATGGTCCGTTTCGACGATCACATCTTCGCCAAAAGGTCCAAGTTTGGCCGCCATCTTGAGCGAAATATTGATCAAGTATCCTTTTTCGGCGTTGAGTGACTTTGCTTCTTCCTCGGTCATCGATCGCGATGAGGCGCCGATCAGGGCCGGATTGGAGCTAGCAACGCGGGTCAGTTTGAAATCCGGACGATCGCCTGAAAAAATGGCGATACTTCGTTCATGGATTTCATCGTTGCTCACTGTCTGGAAATTGATCGTTCCGTCGGGAGGATACATCGTAATCGCCGGTTTGACGATCCCTTGGACTTGCAAGGTAACCTCAGGCCTAGCCGGGTCATTGGTCCCGATTCGAGCATTCTTCTTGTAGGGGCCGTCGATCTTGCGGGTGTTCCACTTGATCTCGATAACTTCGCTCGAACCTGGGCCAACTTTGAGCATCGACGGTGCCTTATCATCGACCGACGTCGGCTTACCGAGTTGAGCTATCGTGCAAGAACAATCTGTCCCCAAATTTCGGAGTTCGAGTGGCCCTTTACCGTTATTCTTGAAGACCCAACTATGAATTCCGTCGGAATCCTGTGCCATGACTCCAAATTTGTATGTCAAATCTCCCTCGACCTCCACACTCCCGGCCGGTACATCGGTGGCCACCGGGGCAGGTACCCCAGGCCCATCGGTCGACGAGTTCGTCGCGAGTAAAGGCACTGCCACCGTAACAACGGCCGTCAGTCCGATGGCCAGCCCGGCCAGGATGATCCAGGATTTCATGACGACACGGCTCCGAAAAAATAGTCAAGTGGATCGCGGCCCGAACTCGGGAAAGATCGATGGATGGCTCCAGGGTCGGGCATATCGAGCGATAGCCCTGATCTTAAGGCTCGGTCGGCACCAAGGTCAAGCGAAGCAAGCACCTTCCAGACTCGATTAGCAGGCACGTCCGGCTACTAGGACTTGTGGGTTTCTCAATTTACCTTGTAAGATGATCGGACATTCATTTCAGGGATCGACGTTTCACTGACATGCGTCGCTTTCTGTGGGGAATAGCCTTGACATGAAGCAAATCGACCAAACAAATCACCTCTTCGACCGAGTCAAGGCTGTCCTCGAGCACGAGGTACGTCCGGGCCTCAGGGTTGAGGGAGGGGACGTCGAACTGGTTGGAATCGACACCGATCGAATTGTCCAGATCCGATTATTGGGATCTTGCCAGGGTTGTGCGTCTTCGATTTACAGCACGACATTGGGAATCGAGTCCGCCGTCAAGGCTAGGGTTCCCGAGATTCGATTTATTGAGGCTGTCCTCTAGTCGTCAGCCGTCTATGACCAAACAAGTTACTACCGCCGCTCTCGCCAGGCCTCAACGTCAACCTCCACGGATTGCTCCTCGGGCCGCCTACGTACACATTCCCTTTTGCGCTCACAAGTGTGGCTATTGCGACTTCGCATCCGTCGCCGGGTCGGACCACATGGCCGATCGTTATCTCGATGCGCTGTCCAAGGAAATGGACACTTTGGGCGGCCCCTTCGAGGTTGAGACCATATTTATCGGCGGTGGAACGCCTACCCGACTCGATGCTAGACAGCTTGATCGTCTCTTGAACCTGGTCCATAAAGCCTTCCCGCTTCTCCCGGGTGGAGAGTGGACGGTCGAGGCCAACCCCGGCACTCTGGATACCGAAAAGGCTGATGTTCTGGCAAAAGGCGGGGTGAACCGAGTCAGTCTCGGGGCTCAGTCCTTCCAGCCCGAACTCCTGAAAGCTCTGGAGCGAAACCATGCTCCAGAGCAGGTCTACCGAGCCCTCGAATTACTTCGTCCACGATTCCCGTTCTGGTCTTTCGACCTGATTTTCGGGGTTCCCGGATCAAGTCCGGAACTCTGGGCTGAAGATCTGCGAATGGCGCTGGAACTCGAGCCCTCTCACCTATCCTGTTATGGACTGGTCTTCGAGAAGGGTACGGCCCTCTGGAAGCAGGAGCGAGCTGGTATCGTCAGGCCAGTAGAGGAAGAAGCCGAGCGAGCAATGTATGAGCACACCATTGATCGCCTGTCCAGCGAAGGTCTGGCTATGTACGAGATCTCGAATTTTGCCAGGCCTGGTCATGAATGCAGACACAACCTGGTCTATTGGGCGAACGATTCATATTTTGGTGTGGGTCTTGGTGCGGCAAGATACATCGATCAAGTTCGTTCGAGCAATACTCGCGACTTGCTGGGATATTTATCCAGGATCGAGGATGGTCGGGATCCGACCGGCCCAATTGAGAAACTCGAGCCGGAATCTCGTGCGCGAGAAACGGCCGTGCTGATGCTCCGAAGGACCGTCCTGGGAATCGACCGTGACGAATTTCGCGGTCGAACTGGATTTGATCTCGATGAGCTGGTTGTTGAAGCATTGCTCCGTCACTGCGCAGGGGGATTACTCGAGGATGATGGACGTCGCGTTCGCTTTAGTCGTGAAGGCCTTCTGTTGGCCGACACAGTGCTTTGCGACTTGCTCTGAACCGCCCCAATCCGCTCAAGCTCTCCGGAGTTGGTCTGCCCTTGCGGCCAGCTTTAGTACCGCGGAATGAAACAATCCCCGAGAATTGGATCCCGCTTCTCGGTAGGCCTCACCAAACCCCTCGGCCTTGGTCCAGGTAATGACATCCATCACCTGATTGGCCATCATTTCGAGCATTTCATTGATAGTTGGCGCAGCCGCAGGGATCGGCGGGCCGAGAGCAACTTCCTTCGCCGAGGGAACATCCCAAGGTGCTGCCGGGAGTTCGGACTTGACGGGGGGTAGAGGATCGATTGTATCATCCCAGGAATCGGCTTCCCGAGCGCCTCGATCCCGAGGATCATCCTGCTGGGCGATCGAATTCCCCTTCGGGAGGTGCTCATTCGGGTCACGCGGTAATCCAACAGAAGGATATGTCTTCCCGTCAGCTCCGATTCGTGAGCCGGTAGCGGGCACTTGACCCGCATCAACGAGTTGCTTCCGAATTTTCGCGATCATCTCTCGACCCGCCCCCAACTCCTCTGCGAGTCTTCGATCGGACCAATCATGGTGGAGACGAAGCTTGACCTCCACGGCTCTACGACGTTCTGCTCGGGTCAATGGAAGGCCATGAAACAGATTGACCCCGGCGACGTAATCCATAGCCTCTGAGATAGTTCCCTGGCGAACCTCGACGCTCATTCGACGCCGATCGAGCATGATCGCTGCGGCGTGTCGATGAAATCCATCCGCAATCAGGAATCGGCCCTCGATCTCGAACACGGTGATCGGAGGCATCCGGTCCCAGGATTCCGCATATCGTTCCACTGTAAAGTCGTCCAGCCGATCACGAAGATTCAAGTTTGGATCGAGGACAAGGTCGTCGACTGGGATCTCTCGAAGCTCCATGATCGTCTCCATCGCGCCCGTCCCGCTGTACTCCCGTCTCATCGTTGGAAATCGGAAGTCTCGAAACTGGCCGCGACTTGAAAACGAGCCCGAGACACGATGCTCCGATTACAATTAACAAAATCCTCAATCTCAAATGGTATCAATCTTGGGCGGCCGAAATAGACCGAGACCTGTCGTTAATCCAGAAAAAATTGATCCGACTTCAGTAAATCTAGACCGATCTGACCACTAATAGAGACAGGAGACCTTAAGTAATGAAGATTCTTCTGACCGGAGCCAGCGGACAATTGGGAGCTTACCTCCTAGAGCAACTCATCGCTGATGGTCACAAGGTCGAGGCCTGGTCCTTGAGGGCAAGGGAAGATCGATGCGGGGTTAAATTCCGTCCCATCGACTTAACCGACGCCGACGCGACGGAGCGAGCACTTCGACAAACTGCTCCTCAAGCCATCATCCATGCCGCCGCCTTGAGCTCGGCCGAGGCGGTCCGCGCCGATCCCGCTGGTGCCAATACCATCAACGTCGAGGCTACCCGGCGAATCGCCGAGTGGTCGATGAAAAATGGACGTCGGCTAGTTTTCACTTCGACCGATCTGGTCTTTGATGGTTCTCGACCGTGGAGTCGGGAGGATGATCCCGCCATACCTTTGCTAATCTATGGTCAAACCAAGAAGGATGCCGAGAACGCGGTTCTTCAGGGAGCAACTGGAGTCGTAGCGAGACTCAGCTTGCTGTTCGGTCCGAGTCGAAGCGGAAGACCATATTTCTTCGATCGTGCCATCCAAGAAATTCGGGAAGGTATACCTCGAACCTTCTTCGATGATGAATTCCGAACGCCGCTCGATCTGTCTACTGCCGCTCGGATCTTGATCGAACTCATGACATCTGATTTATCCGGGCTGTTCCATGTGGCGGGAGCCGAGCGGGTCAGCCGGTTCGAGCTCATGCGACGCGCCTCCATGGCTCTGGGCCTGAACACCGAACTCGTAAAAGCAAACCGACGATCTGATCAATTCTCGAGTCACCCTCGTCCCGCCGACGTGTCGCTCGATACGAGCAAGCTTCTCTCAGTCTTCCCCAATCTGATCAGGCCCTCGATCGAAGAGGCAATTCGGGGTCGCTGAGTCCATCGTCCAAGTTCAGAAATCGGCACGCTCTGGTCTCATTGCCTTGAAATCGGGTGCCTCCGGAGTATTCGTCCTCTGTCCCGCATTTTTGCCCAGGGGAGAGGCTTCTTCGATGACCTTGTTGACCTGGGCTGAGGAAAGAAGCACCAGTGAGCTGATCCAGAACCAGAAGAGCAAGACCATGACCCCACCGAGCGAACCGTAGGATTTCCCGTAATTGCCGAAATATTGGACGTACAACCGAAACAGAAGCGTTGAAATGAGAAACAGGACACTTCCCGCCAGACTTCCCGGAGTGATCCATTCCCAGGATTGATCGGCGTCGGGAGCCACGTAGTAGGTCAAGGCAAAACTGAGAAGGACCATCATCAAAACAACAAAATATTGCATGGCAATCGCGAATGCAGAACTCCCCGAGGAAATGCCTAGCATCCTCGAAAGCTCCGGTCCGGCAACGATCAGCACCAGTGAACCAACCAGGATCGTTGCCTGTACGATCGTCATGATGATCGCCGTCAACCTTAGCCTGATAAAACCGCGACGTTCCTTCACTCCATATATTCGATTCAAGGCGTCGATGACAGCGACGAAGAGACTCGAAGCTAACCAGATTGTAATCGCCAACCCGATCGAGATGAGACCCACCGGCGGTTTTTGTTGAATGGCGATGATCTGCTGCTCAATCTCCTTGGAAGCCTCGTTGGGTAATGCACTCTCCAGAGTCGAACGAAGTTGACTGACGGTCAGATTCCCGACACCCCGTTCCTGACCTAGCCTTCCGGTTAAGTCGGGAAGAAGTTGAACGGAGAGCGTCAACACGAGGCCGATGAACGGAACGAGAGCGAGCATGGCATAGAACGACATCGCGGCGGCTCGGGTCTGGATCTCATTCTCATTCACTCTGAGCCATGTTCGCACCAGCAGTTCGCGGAGGGATAGTCCTCCCAGGCTGAGTGCCTCTCGAAGTCGTAGAGGTGGAAACACGTCGAAGAAACCTCCCTCATAATTCGATCGGCTTACCATAGCTTAATGATTTGGTCGTCTGGAAAAAAAGGAGCATTCGTCGTGCCGATGGCATGTAATCGCGATAATTTCCACAAAATTTGCCTCACCCGAGCTCGATAGGCTTGGGATGACGGACGCATTTTTGATTTCCGCGGGAAAACCTGATCAAGTCAAGGGAAATTGCCACAACCCTATGACCCATTAGGTTTTACGAGGCATTCGGATTGTTTGTATCATCACCAATGAAGTGCCATACCGCACATGTTGTGCAGTGCTAATATCAATATTTTTGAATATTATTTTATTCGTGTCGCGATCTTTGCAATGACGGGGTTCCATGATTTGAGCACGATGAGTGATTAGCCTTCAGAACGCCCGCGAAGTGCGATGGGTGGATCGAGTATCGCCCTGGCAGTTCATCTTTTCGTGGAGTACTATATTCTTCGGGCCAAGTCCCACCAATCTACACTTTGTTTCTTGTATTCAAATGCATACTTCGACTAATTGACTCTGTCTTTTTCGTAACCCACGCCACAAATCTCCGTGGAGGTCTAGTCGAAGATCTGAGGAAGATGTTCAAGCCGATTCAAGAGCGAAATTTGAATATAGATCGGGGAAGTACCAGGATCACCATGGCAAACAACTAGATAATGTAAACATTTCATGATGCAATCATCAGACCTGACGCGGCTGGTACTCTGATCGACCGATTCGATCGGAGAGCCACTTAACGAGATCAGAAACCACCTCAAGTCGGCCGATCTCATTCAACGGCTCATGACGCATCCCGGGAAAAGATCGAAGCGTCTTGTCAGCCGAGCCAAGATTCTCAAAAAAGGTTCGCCCAGAGCCCGGGTCGATGATCGGATCGGACTCTCCGAGGATGACAAGGGTCGGAATTTGAATTGCTGATGCATGGGCCAGGGCCTGGGGACCAGCGTCGAGCATCCCGAAGAAAAGCGGTGCACTGATTCGACCGTGACGTAATGCGTCCCGGTCAATGGCGGCTATCATCTCCGGATCCCGAGTTAATTGATCATTGTCGAGGCCAGTCGAGAGCGTGATCCCAGGAGCGAACTTCCTAAGGGCCTCTCCAAGGGCACGCTTCCAGGCAGGGACTCGCGCAGAAAGTCGGAGTGAAGGGTTTGAAAGAATCAGTCCTGCGAGATCCGGTTTTCGATTGAGGACGGTCAGAATTGCGACCAGTCCTCCGTTGGAGTGCCCGAACAAGAATCGAGCGAGACCGGGTCGATTTCTAGCCATCCATCCAATAGCGGCGTCTAGATCCGACGTCAATTCGTCGTAGGATCTGACGAATCCCCGTTTTCCGGGGCTGCGACCGCTGCCCCGCAGATCGAAAGCGATGACATCAACATGGAGCCGTTTGACCAGCTCCTCTGCCAAACGCTCATAGCTTCCTCCATGTTCGCCCAGCCCGTGGGCGATCAGGAGGATGGCCTTGGGATTTGGTATGGACCAGCTTCGCCCGAGGAGAATAGTCCCGTCGTAAGACGTTGTTGACACGTCCGAAAACTGAATGGGAGATTGCGAAGCAGTCGGTTCGGCTCGGTCAGTCATGTCAAATCGGTTTCTAGGTTGCTTCAAGCGGGCTTATGCCAGGCCCAAGTCCAGTGTCGGTCGGATGTTATCTGAACATCTTCTCCGGAGAGGCCTAACGCTATAACTATTGTACGAATCTCGTCGAGGGTCAGCGAGGCTCGGAGCGAATCACGAAACAAAGTTCTCGCGACGTGTGTTTCGGAACTTGCGTAGCGGTCTACCAAGGCCTCGATTTCCGCCTCGTCGTTAGGTCGGAGGAGATCGCGTATCATCAAGCTTCCGCCCGGAACGACCAGTCTGACGAACTCAAATAGCGCGGGACATGGATCGGGAATATGATGAACGATCGTGTTCGAGATGACGGCCTCAAATCGGCCGTCTGGAAATGGTAGGTTTTTCGCATCACCACGCGCGAACCGGATCCGATCGGTCAGTTCGGCATCCGCGACATTGCGTCGGGCCAGGTCCAGCATGGGACCCGATAGATCCACGCCCAAAATCCTTAGCTTTCGTTCGGCCCGGCAGATGGCGATCGGGACTCGCGCTGGACCTGTTCCTACGTCAAGGACTTCACCACCTCGTCCTGGTCCATGGTGATCGAGAAACTCGGAGACGAATCGAGCATTCGTTGCCCCGTGATCCATCGAGTCGTAATCACGGGCCTCCTCGGGTCCATCCATGACCTCTGTTTCGAGTACTCGGCACAGCACGACAGCAATTCCTCTAGATGGGCTCGCAAGGCCGGGTCGAAAGTCGGTATGAGGAGCCTAAGCCTGTAGAGGGCTCAGACTCCTCTACCCAGTGATCGTAGCAGGTTTGAGATTAGATCGCCGCGATAGCCTTGCTCGTCGCTTCCAGACATTTCCGGATATCGGGGATTGGGTTCGTTTCGCTCTCTTCATACTCCAGCGCCAGGCAATAGGAGTAATTGATCCGGGCCAACTTTTTGAGAAGCTCGGCCAGTTTCAGGTCACCTTCTCCCAGGATTGTGAACGTCTTGGCATCTTTTACGTCCTTAAGATGCACGCCGTAGATCCGCTCGGCGAAGACATCAACTGCCCGGACCGGATCTTGGTGCGAGCGGAGGAGATGTCCGGTATCAAGGCAGATTCCGATCTTTTCGCTGTGATTCTTAATTGCATCGGAGATCTGATCGATAGTCTGCCACTTCGCGCCGGGACCATGAGGATGGATGCCGATGGCAATCCCGTATTCCTCGGTCAACTTGTCGAGGCTGTCGAAGGAGTCGAGCGAGGGGTCGGCCGACAGGTAGGCAACTCCAAGAGCCTTGCCAAATTCAAAAATCGTTCGGTTCTTCTCATGGTCTTTCGAAAAACCCGAAACGCCGAAGCCGATGATTTCGACGCCCTCGGAATCGGCTAGACCCTTCGACTCGGCGACCTTCGACGGGTCGATTGGTGTATGGGCGTTGTAAGACTCCCAATAATGAAGCCCCAGCTCCTTCGTTTTGGCCAGGGCTTCTTCGACCTTGTAATGACGGAGGGAGTAACTCTGCAGGCCCATCTTGAATGGACCGTAAGGACCGATAGGAGCTGCCTCGATTCGTCGTCCGAGGAGCGACAGAGTTCCCACGGCAGCCAGACTAGAGGCCAATAGGTCTCTTCGGGAGAGGGGTTGAGAGGCATCGGGAATCATCTATTTCCTCCTCGTCTGAACCGGGCGATGTGAGGGTTGGAGAGGTGCATCACACCAGATCCGAAACTATCCGAAGCGAGTGAGCCAAACCAGTCCCTCTCCAAAAAACATCCAATTTGGGAGGTACACCGTCACCAACTTCCGGCGATTCCGTAATCATTCGATAACTTTCGGGGCCGAGGCTTGAGCCGCCTGATTGGGCTCGATTATGATCGCCTTCTTGATTCGGCCCGGAACTTTCGATTCATATCCGTGCTACCGAGGGGAGGAAGTCTGAATGCCTGTCCCTTCCAAAATGCTCGGCATCTTAAAGCCGATTGGTGGCGGAGATCCCATACCGCTCGAGCGAGACAAGCTCCTGATCGGCCGTCGTGCTTCCTGTGACATCTCTCTCGACTTCGAGAATGTTTCGGGCAAACACTGCGAACTCCACTTTTTTCATGGGCTATGGCACCTCAAGGATCTCGGGAGCAAGAACGGGACGACGGTCAACGGGCTTAAAATAGGCACCGAGCAGAGCGTCTTGCCGGATGTCGAAATCGGCATCGCCAGCCATTTCTTCACCCTCGATTATGAACCGGCTGGCCCATCCAGCGCGATCGCGGGTTCGGGAGGCGATGAGAACGAGGACTTTATCATCGAGATGCCCGACGCGCCCAAACGCAAGTCCCTCATGGAATTGGCCGGCCTCGAAACGGATCGGCCTCGGAAGTCTTACCGCCCTTCCAAACCCCCTGAACAGATCGAGCGAATTTCGGTCGATGAAGCGGAATTCGATGATCCCCTGCCCTCCGATCACGCCAAACCTATACCACTGGCCGAGGCATCGGACGATGACTTCTTCGACCTGATCCAGGATGACCTGGCCCCTAAGAAGTGACTACCGAGTCAGTGTCGAATCTCGTCCGAAGGATCAATTCGACTGAAACCTCGAAAGGGGTCCTCTATGTCGCCGGCGGAGGAACAGAAGTCTTTCCGATGCTCCTCTCGCAAGGCGGCGGTTCCTCGACCTTGCTAGCCGGCCGGATTCCATACGATTCCAACGATTTTCGTTCCACTCTCGGATTCGACCCTGGTCCTCTTGTTGATGCTCGGGCGGCACGCGGGATGGCCATGGTCGCATTCCGCCATGCCTTGAAGATCCGAGGTGAAATGTCTCCCGATCAAGTCTTCGGGATCGGGTCGACTTCCAAGTTAGCCAGGATCAACGGTGACCGCGAGGGTCGTACGAACGAGATTCACGTCGCACTCCAGACCTGCTCGAAGACATTAGTCCGCTCCGTCGCTCTACCAACCGAACACGGTCGGAGCTGGCAGGAACGAATCAATGCCCTGATTCTGCTCGATTTGGTCGCGATTGGCAAAGGCTTGAATGTCTCTGTCAACTACGAGCATGAAGATCATTTGCTACCCACGTCATCAATCACCGATCGATCGACTGGGATCGACCATTTCAAAACAAGTGGGCTCGATGAAGTCTTGATCGGACGTCGGAACTGGGTTGGTCTCCAACTGGACGATGGCAGGATTGCTTCGGTCGATTCGGATTATCCTCAGCTTCTCTTGCCCGGAAGCTTCCGACCGCTCCACTACGGCCATATTGCAATGGCAGAAGCGGCGGAAGCCATGACTGGCATCCCCTGCCACTTTGAAATCTCGCTCTTCCATCCCGATAAGCCCGCGCTAGACTACATCGCGATCCGATCCCGGCTCCAGGGTTTCGCACCCCGACGGGATCGAGTCTATCTGACGAATGCACCGACTTTCCTGGAAAAGGCTCGATTGTTTCCTGGATGTATTTTCGCCGTGGGCCATGACACGATGGTCAGGATCCTGGAATCTCGCTATTACGATGGAAACGCCGGACGGGATGCGGTCCTGGAAGAACTCGCGGAGTTGGGGACGACCTTTCTCGTCTTCGGTCGAATCGACGAATCAGGACGATTCCTGGATTTCAAGGCAGGAGACTTCGAAGGTCCTAATGGCGGATTCCTCGAACGAATCGTAAGACCTGTTCCCGAGAATCTATTCCGAAATGATGTGTCATCCACGAAAATTCGATCCCAATCCTCGACTGAATTCGACTAAATATCGCTCTCATAAAGAAATCGTTATCGCAAGAAAATCAAACATTATAATTTGCACTTATGTTTTAGGTCGTGAAGGCTTGCATTCGTGATGCCATGCGGATGTTTTATTAAACAGACACCTCATCAGGTTCCTAATTTTCAGAAGCCCGATGGGACGGATGCTCGCCGCCGTCTCGCCGTCTTGGGCCTTTGGGACTGTGCTTACCACTTGGCTCGAAATAGAAGGAAAGCTAAACTCTCTTCGAGAACGGCCCTAGTTTGTTTCTCGCGACGGGCCCAAGTACTTCCAGTGCCGTTCGGACGCTTTTCGATGGAACAGGTTTCACGGAGTGAGATCCATCCGGTATTCAATCCTAGCGAAGGGGCTGACCCTCATCGCCGTACCTTTGATTTTCCAGCTCACTTTCATTTTCGTGGTGTTCTGGATCAGGAAAGAAGGCTCGAACGCTGAACTCTGGGCGATCCATAGCAAAGAAGTGATCAGCCAGGCGCAAAAATGTCGAGTTCGACTCCTGACGACACATGGGCTGCTCCAGGGTTACATTATTACGAACGATCCTGCCTTTGAGCAGCCACTGATGAGAGCAGCAGCGACCGTGCCGGACGAGGTCCGTAAACTCGCAGAACTCGTTCGAGACAATGCCGCTCAATCCCGACTCCTGAAAAAGATTGGATTCAGAAGCTCGGCCTTCTTGAATTTCATCGACGAAGGGAGGGCGATGATCCTCGCCGGGAAAATGTCCCAGGGAACGGCCGCGATCCGGAGGAACCAGGCCCAGCAGATGCTCGAGGAGCTGGACCGGGACTTCGAACAATTTCTGGAAGACGAGCATGCTATCCATGCACTCCGGGCCGGAATCATGAATCGATCGTGGAACTCGCTCAATCGACTCTTGATCTTTGGGGGGGTGTTCTCGGTCCTCTGCACGGTCTTGCTTGCCTTGCTCTTCTCCAGAAATATTGGGGCTCGGATCGCAGGCCTGACCGAGAACGCTCGAAGACTGGCAGAGTCTCGAGAGCTGATCCCGCCCATCAAGGGTACGGATGAGATCAGTCGGCTCGATCGTGCGTTTCGAGAGATGGCCATGTCGCTGGAAGATGCCGGACAGCGCGAGCGGGAACAGACGAAGCAAATTAGCCTCCGAGCCGAGGAACTTGCCTCCGTAAACGACCAGCTACGTGATAAGGCACAGGAAAACGAGATGTTCGTTTACAGCGTCTCGCACGACCTTCGATCGCCACTCGTCAACCTTCAGGGCTTCAGCAAGGAACTCGGGCTGATTGGTCGCGATTTGGTTCGACTCATCGACGTCGATCGGGTTCCCTCGGACATACGACGTGAGGGAAAACGCCTGATTGAAGTCGAGATCGCTGAATCTATAGGGTTCATCCAGTCGGCTGTGACTCGACTCGCCGGGATCATCGATGCATTACTACGACTTTCGCGAGCGGGGCGGGTCGAATATCGATTTCAGGTCGTGGAACTTTCGGAAGTGGTACGCCGTGTCGTCTCGGCACTTCGTGGATCCATAGAAGGCCGTAATGCCCAGGTTAACATCGGAGAGTTACCGGACGTCTGGGGAGATCCAACCGCGGTCGAGCAGGTTTTCGCCAATCTGATCGGCAATGCGGTGAATTATCTGGATCCCCAGCGGCCGGGTCGGATCGACATTCTATTCATCGAATCCCCCGAGTCGGAGGATTTGTTCACGAACTCCCGATGCAACATCTTCGCGGTTCGCGACAACGGACTCGGAATCTCGGATTCCCACAAATCCAAGGTTTTCAGCGCATTTCAAAGGCTTCATGGCGATTCGACGCAAGGGGAAGGAATCGGTCTCACTCTGGTCCGACGAATGGTCGAGCGACATGGTGGACGTATCTGGTTCGATTCGACCGTTGGGGAAGGTTCTACCTTTTATGTTTCACTTCCCTCAACCGAATCCCTAACTACTGCGGAGGGCCTCGGTGATACAAATACGGTATCGAATGGCCCATTCCCTGGATCGAGGAAGGATACCTCTTCGTGAATACGGCACTGACGCTCATCCTCGCCGAAGACGACGAGGGCCACGCCAATCTTGTTCAGCGTAACCTGAAAAGAGCCGGATTCGTGAATGAGATGATCCACGTCAAGGATGGCCAGGAAGCCCTAGACTATCTGGGCGGGGATGGTCAGTTCGTCGACCGAGTTCTTCCCGACTACGTGCTCTTGCTCCTCGACATCAACATGCCGCGCGTCGACGGTATCGAGGTTCTCCGTCGGATCAAATCCGCGCCAGAAACTTCGATGATCCCGGTGATCATGCTGACCACCACGGATGATCCCCGCGAAGTGGAACGATGTTATGACTTAGGATGCAGCGTGTATCTCACAAAGCCGGTCGAGTACGACGGGTTCATCGAGGCGATCAACCGGCTTGGCCTATTTCTCCAGGTCGTTAAGGTGCCTCGCAATGGCGGAAGTCACTGAGGACCCGGGCGAGGATGCCCCGATGTCGGAATCTCCAGAGAGAATATTGATCATCGAAGATGATCCGGGCATTGCCCGCTTGGAACAACTCAGGCTTAGTCGAGCCGGTTACGAAGTGATCCTGGCCTCGGATGCCGAACAAGGGAGGCTGGTCCTGCAGAGAGGAGGAATCGATCTGATCGTCCTCGATCAGAACTTACAAGGGGAGGTATCCGGTTTAGATCTTTATGAGCAACTTCGCTCCTCGGGTGACGATACGCCGGCTATCCTCGTGACTGGACTGAGCGACGAGAAAACCCTCACACGTGCCATTCGTGGAGGGTTGCGTGATTTTGTCCCCAAAACCGCCGACTATTTCGATGATCTACCTCTCGCCGTCCAAAGGGTCATCTCTCAGATCAGGACCCAGAGAAAACTTGCCGAATCCGAAGAACGATTGGCGGGCGTGATCCAGTTGGCCGAAGCCATCCCGCAGATGGTTTGGTCCGCTCGACCTGACGGTCATGTCGATTATTTCAATCAACGTTGGATTGGATATACCGGACTAACCCAACAGGAGAGCGAGGGTCGGAAATGGGCAATTGCCCTCCACCCTGACGACCTAGAACCCGTTGGCACAAGTTGGTCTCGATCGGTCACTTCCGGCACAATTTATAATACCGAGTATCGACTTCGACGCGCCTCGGACGGGGCCTATCGATGGTTTCTCGGTAGAGCCGTTCCCGTCTTCGACAATTCCGGCCAAATCATGAAATGGTTCGGAACCTGCACTGATATCGATGATCAGAAGCGCATCGAACAGGAGTTGAAGAGAGCCAACGCGCTCGCCGAGTCGGCTAGTCGCGCCAAGGATCAATTTCTGGCCATGCTAAGTCACGAGCTCAGAACACCACTGACACCCGTCCTGATGCTGGCCGTCGCCGCCCGTGATGACTCGAAGACGCCCGATCATCTGAGAGACACCTTCGAGATTATCCGTCAGAATCTCGAACTCGAAGCCCGACTGATCGACGATTTGCTCGATGTGATGAGGATCGTCCGTGGCAAGCTGCCTTACCAGTTCGAGGTGGTGGATGCCCACGCTCAGATTGAACGAGCCGTCGAAATTTGCCGAGGAGATGCTGACAGCAAGGGGCTCCAACTGACCCTGGAACTAGTGGCAAACGACCACTACGTGAAGGCGGACATCGCAAGACTCCAGCAGATCCTCTGGAATTTGATCAAGAATTCCGTGAAATTTACCCCCGAGGGCGGCAAAACCCTCGTCAGAACTCGGGACGAGGATAAAGGGCTCGTCATTGAGGTCGTTGACAACGGTATCGGTATCGATCCTGAGCACTTGCCGAACATCTTCAATGCTTTCGAGCAAGGAGAAGATGCGGTCACTCGAAAATTCGGTGGCCTAGGCCTTGGGCTTGCCATCAGCCGCTCGATAGCCGAGGGACACGGTGGTCATCTCACGGCCCAGAGTCTGGGAAGAGGCTTGGGTTCGACCTTCATTCTGAGCTTGCCAACCGAACTCCCCCACCACTCCGAGATGCGGCAGGCGGATCCCATCCTCGGTGATAAATCCGACGGTCATGAGATCCGAGTACTACTCGTCGAGGACGATGTTATCACCTCTCGGATCATGGCGAAGCTTCTTCGCCAGAATCGTTATCTGGTAATCACGGCCAATAGTATCGAAGCGGCCTTAAGGATCCCGACCGAGGAATATGATCTGGTCGTCAGTGACATCGGCCTGCCGGACGGCAGTGGCCTCGATTTGATGAAAAGCATCAAGGACCGCAAGGACGTGCCAGGAATCGCATTGACGGGATATGGGATGGAGGAAGATATCCTGAAGAGTCGGGAGGCAGGCTTCGTCGCCCACCTAACTAAGCCCCTCGATTATTCGAAGCTTGAAATGATGATTCGGCGGGTCACTCATCCCGATCGCCTGTCGAGCGACCTCTGATCTTTAGCGTTGGCGATCGTTCTTCTCCTTGCCGGATTCGGCAAGGAGAAGAACGATTTGGAATCATTTTGTCGCCGACATGACTTCGTCGAGATCGGTCCGGTCGGTATGGTCGAGCTTCGAGGGATCGAATTTCGCCTTCTTTGCCAGTTCACGGCAACGTCGATATTCCTCGACCTTGCCTGCTTTGAAATAGGTCCTGGCGAGATGGAAATAGGTTGTCGCTGAGGGTTCGGCCTTTACGGCTTGTTCGAAGTCCACGATCGCCTCATCGAAGCGGCCGAGGCGGGCGAGGATCACTCCTCGAGTATCCAGAAACTGAGGGATGCGGCCCATCCGGCGAATTGCCTCGTCTACTTTGTTCAGCGCTTCTTCGGGCCTTTGCAACCCCTCGGAAAGGGTCCAGGCCATGTTATTCAGGAACAAGACGACCGGAGGCTCGAGCGCGATTGCCTCGTTATAGAGGGCGACTTCGTCCTCGTATCTTTCCTGAAGGTGGCGGAGGGTCGCCTGGAATATCAGGAC
This sequence comes from Tundrisphaera lichenicola, assembly GCF_051175385.1. GTDB lineage: Bacteria > Planctomycetota > Planctomycetia > Isosphaerales > Isosphaeraceae > Tundrisphaera > Tundrisphaera lichenicola. The sequence goes on from NZ_CP195106.1 coordinate 5,227,458, forward strand.
CTCGAACGATCTGGGAGCTTTCGAGCGGGCGGATTCGGCCAAAGAATCGATCTTTTTTAAGAACTCGGGATCGGTCCGATGGGCGACGGCAAGGTTTGTTGCGATCTTAAGAGCTTCGCGAGGAGCGCCTGCCTCGATGGCGGCCTGCGAAGACTCGAGTGCTTCGGCCTCTTTTCCTTGATCCAGTTGAATCTGGGCCAGGAGGTAGATTGTCCGCGGCCATCGAGTGATCATCTGGCGGGCGAGTTTCTCAAGATCGACCGACTTGGCGATTTTCTGGCCCACTCGATAGAGGGCCAAAGCAATTCCTTCACCGGTCGGGGTCGTTTCAACTTCGGAGATGGCGGACTCGATCTCGGTGAGCGCCTCGGATGTCTTTCCCTGTGCATGGAGGGTCCAGGCTTTCGAAGACGACGCGCGGGGAGATTTCGGCTCGATGGTCAAGAGTCGGGCGAGCCTAGTAGAGGCTTGTTCAATCTTGCCTGTTCGAGCCGACGCTTCGATGGCGATCGCCAGCGGGGCCGCGGCAGGCCGGATGACATCGTCGGCCATGGGAGCGATGAAGGCTTCCGCTTCCGCCGGCTGATTGGAATCGAGAAGGGCCTGGGCGACCAGGATTCGGGCACTCCTCGCCACCGGATTGGAGGCTGGAAGATCCTTTATGAGCGCGACCATTGCTGGTGCTGCTTCTGCCCTCCGGTCGCTCTCCGGACTTTTCGCGAGTATGATGGCCCGAATCAAGCGATCTTCCGGAGACTCCGTAATCGTCTTGGCCCCGGGCATGACGAGCGACCAGGCTTCGGCCCAACTGGTCGAGTCATTGTCATTTGATAGCAGGAGTGCTAGCTCGCGTGGGGCCCAGGGGGGAATTGGTTCGAGCTTCATCGCCTTACGGAGGGTCAATTCCAGTTCTTCGACCTTTCCCGTCGATTTCTGGAATTCGACGATATCGCGGAGGGCCAGGGGATCATTGGAGCTGTTGGCCAGGGCCCTCTCAAACCCGGATGTCGCCGAGGTTATGTCGCCCGCGACCCACTGGCAACGCGCGATCAGGAGGCCGATCCGCTCGCCTTTGTAGGTTGAGCGAATTTTATCGATGGTCTTCTTATCGTCACCAGGCTTCCCCTTCAGCGATTGGAACGTCACAAGGGCGATCCAGGCCGAAGGATCGTTGGGACGACGACTGACGAGTTGCTGAAGTGTGGCCTCCGCCTCTTTAGGCTTACCCAAACCGTCCAGGAGGGAGGCCAGAGTTGCTCGTGCCTCCACGCTGTCGGGAAGCTGCTTGACGATCTTTTCGGCATAAAATTCGGCGCGATCTTTATCACCGAACTGATACGCCGCCGCGGCCAGAATCCGATCGAAACTCACACCAAAATCAGAATTCCCGACCTGGACCATCTGGGCTTCGTAACGCTTCTGGAGCTCGTCCAGCTCATCATATTTCTTGAGCTTGGTCAGAACTCGGGCGAGTCCAACCAGGGCGGCCGTCATCCCCTGGTCCGTGTAGGCTTCTTCGTATTCCTTGGCAGCCTCGGGTAATCTTTCCCGGTACTCCTCGAGTAGACCGCGGGCAAGGTGCCCCACCGCCAACCCGGGGGCTTGGTCGTTGAGAATCTTCAGCAAGGCCTCGGCACGCGCGAGTTGCTGCTCGTCGGGGGGGCCGGACCGGCCTGGGTCGGACCTGAGAAGTTCGAGCGCCTGGGCAGCCAGTCCGAGAGGCTCTCGATCACCACCGATCTTTCGCAGGATTTCCGTTCCGACTCGCCCAGCCTCAGGATCTCCGTTCAGTCTCGCCAGTTCGAGCAATGCGATGGCCGGTTCGGGACTATCGGGGACCAATTGTGACCATTCCAGTAAGGCTGATCGTGCTGAGTCCCGATCGCCTAGCTCACGGTTTAGATTCCCCAGGGTTCTAAAGATCTCAGCGCGCTGAGCTACTGGTAGTTGCTCGATCGAGGAGGAGAGGACCTCGCGGGCCTCCTGCCCTCGCCCGCTTCGCAAAAGAATTGAGGCACGCTGAATTCGGAGCGAAGCGTGATCTCCAGCCGCATCCGGTTGAGCTCCTTCTTCCAGAACCTTCAGTGCTTCCTGGATGTTACCCTGTCGAGCGAGGGCCTGAGCCCAGCTAATCCAGGCAATGGCCTGCTTTCGGTCGCGCCCTGTGGCTGAATTCTGAAGTAGGGCAAGGGCCTCAGTCGGCCTATCATTGGCCTCAAGATAGAGAGCCTCGATAGCCACGAAATCGAAGACTTCAGGGGCGAGAGCCTCTACCTTCTGGAGCAGAGTTTTCAGCCGTGTCCAATCTCGTTCCCGCGGAGGAAGTGCGATCACGCGGGAAAGTTGAAGTTTGCATGCGGCGAGTAGAAGATTTAAATCCTGGGGAGACTTGTTCAAGGCCTGATCGAGTTCGGAGACCGCCTCTTTCGGATCCTTCGACATCAAGAACTGAGTGAGTTCCAGCCGTGCCTGGGTCGAATCCGGAGCTGCAGCAACGGCCCTCCGATATGCGAGAAGCGCCCTCGATTCGTCTCCGGTCTTGACATAGCAGTTTCCCAGTGCGAGATTCAGCTCCCCTAAGAAGTCATCCTCAATACCGTTTTCGGCCTCGGTCAGTAATTCAATGGCACGGGGGAATCGTCCTGATCGATACTCGAAGAGTCCTTTGAGGAACTGGGCCTTGGGCTTAGAGGCTTCCGTGGTGAGCCGATCGAACTGGGCCAGGAGGGGACGGGCTTCCGTCAACTTTCCGAGTCGGATTTGATAATAAGCCAGTCGGAAGGTAAGCTCCGCATCCGTCCCACCGACCGACGTGAGGGCCTTTCTCCACTCATCGAGAGCCTGTTCGGGGTGCTGCTCGTTGAGTTCCAAGAGGCCACGCATCAGCCGAACCTGGACCTCGCCCTGCTTTTCCTTCGGAATTGAGTCAAGCCGAGATCGAGTTGCCACGCGGTCGTTATCGATAACTAGAGCATCATACGCGGCCGTCAGGGCGAGTAGATAGTCCGCCGGTTTCAGCTCAATGGCGGCTTCGAGTTCCGCCTGCCTTTCCTTCTTTTGTCCGGTCTTTTTGAAATAGCGATACCTCGCCATCCGAACGTCGACCGATTTGGGATTCGCTTTCAGCAATGAATCCATCAATGCCAGGGCTGCGACCTTATCATTATTTTCTTCCAGTTCGAAGTTGGCCAGGCGTTCCGCCGCGATGGCATCCGCAGGGTCGAGGGTTAATGCCCTTCGATATTCGTTGAGCATCTCCTCTTTTGACTTGGTATCGCCGGATCGATAAAGGCCTTCATAGGCCTCTGCGAGAGTCCGGTGAGCATCGGCATCATTAGCACCTTCGACAAGGATTACGTTCTTTTTTTTGTCGGGATCCTTGGGGTCCTCGGTCTCTTCGCGAATTCCATAAACCAATTGATGAGCGATCTCCCGAGCAGCCCCGAATCGATTCTCTTTAACAATACCCAGCGATTGTGATTTAGTTTTGGCAATTTTTGATTGTTCTAAGAGATAGTTGCTCTGCCGATTCCAGAGCTTTGCAAGTTGACGGCGTGACTCTTGACGTCCCTTTCCGTAGGGATCGAGGCGTACGAGTTTCTCGGTGAGATCCGCCGCCTTGACGATGTTCGCGTACGATTGGATGTGTTCAGCTCGCAGTTTCGAAGCAAATTCCAGGGCGGGAATATCATCGGGCCAGGTCGTGAGCAAGCGATCTATGAGACGGAGTGCGAGGTCTACATCGCCTTTTTTTGCGATCTCCTCGGCCTGGGCCAGAGCCGAGTCTCGAACGGATCTGTTCGAGTAATAGGCAATCGGGAAATAGAGGGCTCCTGCGATGGCGAAGACGGTTACCGCTATCAAAAGACCTCGAACATTGAGCCGACTCGCTCGGTTCGGTTTCGCTTTCTTGTTCGGTTGGGACATGGACGACTCCCTAGTTGAGGGCAGCCTGACCGGTTGGCAGGCGCACTCGTGCCTCTTTCGATTCAAGTGTCATTTTATGCGTGCACGATCGCAACTTCAATTCGTCCGCCTCCAGGGAGGCAAAATCGAAACGAAAAGGCAGCGACCTGGCCGCCAACAGCCTAATCTTAGGTCACTATTGGATCGTCGAGACGATTAACGAAGTATCAGATCCGGGAGCCCTCGCCGAGGGCTCTGGAGAACGATGCCTCGGCGATGAGCACGGCTGTGCCGACCGCCAGGAGGACGGCCATGACCCGGACCGCCGCCCGAGTCCATGGTGATGACCGTCGAATCACCCCGATCCGGTCGACCCAGGGAGCCCAGGGAGCGAAGACTAGTAGCAGGGCGGATGGGCCTGGAACCTCCGAGTAGAAATATCCGGTCAGCCCAAGGCCGGACAGAACAGAGGTGGCCACGGCCGTGCCTCCTCGGGAGAGCGCCGGTCCGGGTCGGAGCCCTATGACGGCAAGACATCCTAATGCGGTGGCGGCTAGCCCCGCGTCGAGTTGGCCGGTCGAGGCACCGCCGGAGAGGACCTGAACAGCAGCCCAACCTGAAGAGACCAGGCCCAGGTGGAACATCCAGTTCGGGCCGGGAATGCGCTCGGCCTGCGACTCGAGATTCCACCAAGAGGCGATCACCGCGCACCAAATCCCGATGAGCCAGGTAACTGATTCGCCCACACTCCAACCATTCTCGATGCGGGATCGGAGGATCAAGAACAGGAAACTGGCGATGAAAGCGCCCCGGATGGTCCAGGTCGCCACAGGGGCGGGGGTTTTGGAGGCTTCAATCGAACCTTGGAGGGCGGCCCCAAGGGCCATCCATGCCACGATGGTGTTGGCATCCATAGCCAGGATCGGTGGCCAGCCGAGTATCCCGAGATGACTGGCGAAATAACCAAGGCCCATGCCCGCGGCAACGCCCCACCTCGCATGCCATCCGAGCCGGTTCAATCGGATCGCCAGGGCTACTACCGCTGCCGAAACGGACGCGGGTAGGACTATGTTCCAAAGTACTGTCGAAAAGATCGTCATAACAACCCCCGGAGGGGCCTCGATTCACGGCGAGTCATGGATGGCTTCCCTCGACACTGGCTGACACCCTGACCTCATCGCCGATGGGTCCGACCATGTAGGTCATCCCGAAGTCGCTCCTCTTCAAGTTCAACGACCCCTCCAACCCCGAGATCGTCTCGCCTTTCATTCCCTTGCCCGTCCCGACCACGGTTAGATCGAGATCCACTGGCTTGGTGACTCCATGGAGGGTGAGGTCGCCCGATACGGTATATCCCGTCGAGACCTTTCTCACCGACTTACTCCTGAAACTGATGCTCGGAAATTGCTTTGCATTGAAAAAATCAGGGCCTTTGAGATGTCGATCACGTGCCTCATTCGCCGTGTCGATCGTCTCGACGTCGATGTCCAGCTCGAGGAAGCTTTTGCCTGGGTCGGTCTCGTTAATCGAAAATTTGCCCGAAATCTTGTTGAACCGCCCATAGGCATAACTGACGTTCATGTGTTTGATGCGAAACAGGACCGAGGAATGTACTGCATCAATGTGGAAGGCATCATCGGCCCCGACATCGGAGACGACGAGGCTGAGGGAGACGGCCAGGCTGAGGGCCAGGAAGGAAACTTTCATCGAAGTATCTCCCGGTTGAGTGTCGGACCTTCAATCTCTCCAAGTCAAGACGAGCGGCACATCGTAGCCAATGCGAGGGCGGGAGTCATCCCCCGGTTTTCGGCATGCCATCTGCTTGATTTCGGCTCAATTCGTTCAAAGATCCGCCACATTTTGAATGGAAGTCTCGATGCCGGAAGAAGATTTGCCCGATTACGAACCGATGCTCGCAGCGTACCATCTCGCGTTTGCCAACGAATTGAGGTCGATGATCGGCGATTTGCCAATCTTAGAGGGAGATCAAGTTCTGGATCTTGCCTGTGGCGATGGGGCCTACTCGGGCTGGCTTCTGGATCGAGTTGGCACTACGGGTTCGATCCTGGCACTCGATCTATTAATGGCCTATCTCAAAAAGGCGAGGATCGGGCTCAAACAGGTTGATGGTTGCAATCGGTCGCGATTCGTTGCGGCCTCCATCGATCGGCTACCTTTCGCCGATGGGCGATTCGACTTCGTCTGGTGTGCACAAAGCCTCTTTAGCCTCCCCGAGCCAGTCGAAGCCCTCAGAAGCATGGCCCGAGTGGTTCGGCCTGGGGGCCATCTCGCGGTTCTCGAAAACGACACCATGCATCAAGTACTCTTGCCCTGGCCAGTCGATCTCGAACTGGCCATTCGATCGGCCGAATGGGATGATTTCCGAGAAGATTCCGAGAATCCCCGGAAGTTCTACGTCGGCCGAAGGTTGAGCAAGTTATTTGGCGAGGCTGGTCTGGGGGACATTAGGCGCCGGACTTACGCGACGGATCGACAATCGCCGCTGAGCCAATCGGAGCGAACTTTTCTCCTCGAATATTTGAAGGACCTTCGCGAGCGTGTCTTACCCAGGCTTGGCTCCAAATTTCGCAAGCAGATGGATACTCTCACCGATCCCGGCTCGAGGAACTATCTCCCGGATCAGCCCGATCTGGCGATGACGGTGATTGACCACGTGGTTTGGGGGAAGTTGAAGGCCTAGATCAATCGTTTCCACTCCAATATCGTTCTTCTCCACAGGTTAAATCGGCCCAGAAAGCGGAGTGACCCGGCGCATTGGCCGACAAGAACCTTACAATCGGTCCACGAATTTCTAATTCGTAGTTATTACTTTTGTCCGTCCAGCCCAGGACGACAGGGCCCTCCCCTGTCTCCATTCAAGGATATTCTCATGGCGCGGATCTGCTTGATCAACCCGCGATTTCCGACCTCCTTCTGGGGCTTGAACCACGGTTTGCCGTTGCTCGGTAAAAAGTCAAACATGCCGGTTCTCGCCCTGCCCGTCCTGGCCGGTTTGACCCCCCTGGGTCATGAGATTACTTTGATCGATGAGAATATCGAGGACATCGACTTCGACGCCTTGAAAGAATTCGACATCGTCGGACTGACCGGGATGACGGTCCAGCGCGACCGGATGCGCGAGATCTTGCTGGAATTGCACGCCCGGGACATCTTCACGATCGTAGGCGGTCCCTGGATCACTGTTGCTGAAAACTGGTTCGACGGACTCGTTGACGTCATCTTCATCGGCGAAGCCGAGGAGACCTGGCCCCAGTTCCTCCGCGAATGGGAACAAGGGCTCCACCAATATCGTTACGAGCAGGTCGAAAAGACAGACATGGCCAAGGTGCCGATCCCTCGCTACGACCTGGTCAAGTTCAAAGAATATGCGATGGGATGCGTCCAGACCTCGCGCGGATGCCCCTTTCAATGCGAGTTTTGCGATATCATCGTCATCTTCGGACGGAAGCCGAGGATCAAGACGCCCGAGATGGTTGTCGCGGAAATTGATGCGCAGCATCAGTTGGGGGTTCGCGTCATCTTCCTGGTCGACGACAACTTTATCGGGAACAAGAAGGTTGCCAAAGTCATCCTCCGGGCGATCATCGAATGGCAGCACACCCACGGCTTCCCGCTCGCCTTCTTCACCGAAGCCTCGCTCGACCTGGCCGAGGATGACGAGTTGATGCAGTTGATGGCCGACGCAGGGATGGTGGCCGTGTTCATCGGCGTGGAGAGTCCCGATGAAGAGGCACTCCGAGAGACCAAGAAGTATCAGAACGTGCGAGGCGGGATCGTCGATCGGATCAAGAAGGTCCAGGAGTTCGGCCTCGAGGTCTACGCAGGGATGATCGTGGGATTCGATAGCGACGACGAGACGGTCTTCGATCGCCAGTACGAATTCCTGCAGAAATCTCGGATCGTCGGTGCGATGGCGGGCATGCTCTCGGCGATACCCAAGACGCCGCTCTATGCCCGACTGGAGGCCGAGGGCCGACTCGACAACGCGGCTGCGGATGATCCCAACATTGCCACCAACGTGATCCCACTCAAAATGTCGGTCGAGACGCTCCGGGATGGGTGGCTCGATCTTATGGTCCGCCTCTACGATGCCGAGGCGTACTTCGAACGATTCGATTCCCTATTCATCCAGGGCAGATTACCCCTGGCCAACGCCAAAATGAATTGGCTTCGGAAGCACCAGTTTGGGAACTACCTCAAGATCCAGGGACTGACCATTCTGGCTGCGGTCGGGATGCTCGTCCGGGTCTTTTTCGACCCGAGGACCAAACTCGATCGACCAGTCTACGGCAGGTATCTCAAAAAACTCCTCGTCGCCAGGAGACCCCCTCGATTCCTCTTCCAGTTCGCCTTCAAGTGCATCATGCATACCCATTTCGCAACGATGACCCGTCAGATGGTCAAGGGGGAGTCTCGATTGGTCAACACCTGAGGTAAATGATTCGAGGCGTCGGATCGAGTCTGACAGGTTCGAGGAGCGGAGCATTCTCCACCAACCTTGCGGCGCCGTGGCTGGAGTGTCATGATCGGGCGAAATCAATTTTTCGCCCTCTCCAGGCGCTTCATCGATGACTCCGAACGGGATGGCTGCTTCCTACCAATTTCCCGAAGGTTTCATCTGGGGAGTGGCCGCGGCCGCGGCCCAGATTGAGGGCGCGGCAAGGGTCGATGGCAAGGGAGAGTCGGTCTGGGATCGATTCGCCACCATCCCTGGAAAAGTTCATGGGGGCGATACGCTCGACGTCGCGTGCGACCATTATCACCGCTTCGAGGCAGACGCCGACTTGATCCACGGGCTCAACCTCCGAAATTATCGCCTCTCGGTCGCCTGGCCCCGAGTCGTCCCCGGTGGTGACGGAGCGATCAACGAGCTGGGGCTCGACTTCTATGACAAGCTGATCGACGCCCTGTTGGCTCGTGGAATTACCCCCTGGGTCACGCTCTTCCACTGGGATCTGCCCCAACCTCTCGAAGAGCGGGGTGGCTGGCTCGTCCGAGAAACAGTGGACGCGTTCAAACGATATGCTGAGATCGTCGTGGGCCGACTTGGTGATCGGGTGGGACATTGGTTCACAGTCAACGAGATTCCTTGCTTCATTGGTAACGGGTACGACAACGGGTATTTTGCTCCAGGTCGCCGTGAATCGCGACGTCTGGTAAACCAAGGCTATCACCACGCGATCCTGGCCCATGGGCACGCCGTTCGAGCCGTCCGAGAATTCGGCCGCGCCGGATCGTTGGTGGGACTTGTCCAGAATCACCTCCCGCCTCCGCCGATGCCAATCGTGGAAACCGAGGCCAACATCGAGGCCTGTCGGGCGGAGTACGAACGGACAAACCGCCAGATCATGGGGCCCGTCTTCCTGGGCCATTATCCCGAATCGTTCCTACGAGAGGTCGGCCAGGATGCCCCCGAGGTCCGGGCCGGAGATCTGGAGATCATCTCCTCCCCGACCGACTTCCTCGGACTGAACATCTACGCAGGCGACTTCGCCCGGGGGGATCGGGCAGGTAAGGCCGAAATCCTCCCCTTCCCCCGTCAGTATCCCCACGGCGATCTACCCTGGCTCCGTGTCACTCCCGAAGTCTTGTATTGGTCTGTCCGTTGGGCCCAAGAGGTCTTCGGGGTCAAGATCTTTTACATTACCGAGAATGGTGCGGCCTTCGAAGACTCGGCCACAGAAGAGGGCGAGGTGATCGACCTCGACCGACGCGAGTATATCCGTAATCACCTGATCGGGCTCCATCGGGCCATCGACGAAGGCTTCGACGTCCGGGGATATTTCCTCTGGTCGTTCATGGACAACTTCGAGTGGTCTGAGGGCTATTCGAAACGGTTTGGGATCGTCCGTGTCGACTACGAGACCCTGACCCGAACTCCTAAACTCAGCGCCCATTGGTATGCAGAAGTCGCGCGTCAGAACCGGCTTGTCTAGGGATCAATCCATGCTCAGAATCCTGACCACTGCCTGCGGGTTAGCACTCCTGGCCTCACCAGTACTCGCCGATGGCCCGGTCCCACTGACCGAATCGGCGAGTCGGATGACGATCCCAGAAGGGTTCCGCGTCTCACTCTTCGCCGGAGAACCCGAGGTTCGTCAACCGATTGCGATGACCGTCGATGCTCGAGGCCGACTCTGGGTCGCCGAGAATTTCTCCTACCCCAACTGGCAGACCAAGCCCGAGGGCAAAGATCGGATCGTCATCTTCGAAGACACGGATGGAGACGGAAAGTTCGACAAGCGTAAGATTTTCTGGGAACAAGGGGCCAACTTGACCGGGCTGACCCTGGGATTTGGCGGCGTCTGGGCCTGCGAGACCCCTAATCTGGTCTTCATACCCGATCTCAACGGGGACGACGTTCCCGATGGTGAGCCGATCGTCGAGCTCGACGGTTGGGACGTGAATGCCCGGCACAATCTATTCAACAGCCTGAACTGGGGTCCCGACGGGTGGCTTTATGGATGTAATGGCATCCTTTCAAATTCGAAGGTGGGTCGACCAGGGACTTCGGATGCCGACCGAGTACCCATCAACTGCGGTGTCTGGCGTTATCATCCCACTCGAAAAATCTTCGAAGCCGTTGCCCACGGCACGACGAATCCATGGGGTCTCGACTTCGATGACCACGGCCAGGCGTTCATCACGAATTGCGTGATACCGCACCTTTACAGGGTCATCCCCGGTGCACGCTTCCAGCGGATGTTCGGGGCCGACTTCAATAAATATGCCTACGATCTGATGAATACCTCGGCCGATCACATCCATTGGGCGGGGGGTCACTGGACCGATTCGAGAGGTGGGCTGGGCCAGCACGGCGAGGCGGGAGGCGGCCACGCCCATGTCGGGGCGATGATCTACCTGGGAGATAACTGGCCCACTCGCTATCGAGACACAGTGTTCACCTGCAATGTGCACGGTTATCGGGTGAATAATGATCGGCTTCGACGCGAGGGAGCCAGTTATATCGCCAGTCACAACCCCGACTTCCTCAAGGCGAACGATACCTGGTTTCGTGGAATCGATCTCGAAGCCGGTCCTGATGGGGGCGCCTATCTCGCCGACTGGACCGACACCGGGGAATGTCACGAGAACGACGACGACGGACCTCACCGCGAAAACGGGCGAATCTATAAGATTACCTATGGAACTCCGAAATCAATCTCGGTCGACCTATCGAAGCTCGCTTCCATCGAGCTTGCCAGGCTTCAAGCTCATCCCAACGAATGGCACGTTCGTCAATCACGCCTGATTCTCCAGGAGCGAGCCGCGAAGGGCGATGCCATGGCCGATGTCCACTCGACGCTCCGCTCCATACTATCCGATGATCCCGTCGTCACCAGGAAGCTGAGGGCGATCTGGACGCTGTTCGTGACTGGTGGTTTGGAGCAAGCCTCGCTCCTGAAGCTTACCGAACATTCCGAAGAGTGGATTCGAGCCTGGGCCATCCGGCTCTTGATCGATCAGAGCCAACCGAGCGAGCCACTCCAGGACAAACTCGCAACTCTGGCCAAGTCCGATCCTTCGCCGCTGGTCCGGCTCGAAATCGCCTCTGCGCTGGGAAAGTTGCCCGTCAGGGATCGTCTGGCGATTGCAGAGGGGCTACTTTCTCATTCGGAAGACGCTACGGATGCATCGATTCCGCTGATGGCCTGGTATGCGGTCGAACCGATCGCCGGGATCGATCGCGAGAAGGCCGTGGACCTGGCCGGCCATTGCCAGATTCCCCTGATTCGCCGTTATTTTGCCCGGCGGATTGTCGCGGAGGACGACCAGGTTGGGGACGATCGAGGTGTTTCGGCCGTCGTCGGGTGGCTGGCCGATCCGGAAAATGAACCTGCGGCGCTCGATCTAATGGACGGGCTGGTTGAGGCCTACCGGGGTAGAAAGTCGGTCAGCCAGCCCAAAGGTTGGTCGGGAGCCTACGACAAACTAATCCTGAGCCCAAATCCGCAGATTCGCGATCGAACGATCGCCCTGGCTCTCCAGTTCGACGACGAGAGAGCGGTCGCATCCCTCAAGAAATTGCTCTCTGAGGAAACGGCCACCCTGGAGCGACGAGGGAGGGCGCTCCAACTCCTGGTGGAACGTCGAATTCCCGGGATCGTACCGCAATTGATCCCATTGCTCGACCAACCTCCGCTTCGAGGTCCGGCATTGCGGGCCCTCGGATCTTACGATGATCCGGGTATCCCCCAGGCCATCCTTTCCCGATATCCCCGGTTTAGCGAGGTAGACCGGCTCGACGCGATATCCACCCTTTCGTCGAGGACGAAGTTTGCCCTGGCTATGCTCGAAGCAGTTGCCTCCGACGTCATTCCTCGACGCGACCTATCGGCCACGACGGCCCGGCAACTCCTGGCTCTCGGAGACCCAAATGTCGTTGACAAGTTGGGACGATCCTGGGGGACGATTCGCTCGTCAAATCCCGAGAAAGAGTCCGAGAAGGCTCGATACCGGGCGATGCTGGCCCCGGACCGAATCAAGTCCGCCGATCCAACTAATGGACGAGCCATCTTCGGCCGGTCTTGCCTCTCGTGTCACAAGCTGTACGGCGAAGGGGGCATTGTCGGGCCCGAACTGACCGGTTCGGATCGGGCTAATCTGGAATACGTCCTGGAGAACGTCCTCGACCCCAGCGCCCTAGTTCCTCGCGAATATCGAATGGCCACCGTGGCCACGGCCGATGGACGTGTCCTCTCGGGTATCATTCAGGAGCGGACCGACCGCACGCTAACACTTCAGACCAGCAACGAAAAAGTCGTACTGCCGGCTGAGGATGTCGAAGAAGTCAAGGAAACCACCCAGTCGATGATGCCAGAGGGCCTCTTCGAAAAGTTGACCGAGAAGGAAGTCCGCGACCTTGTCGCCTACCTGGCTACCAAGACACCCCCTGCGAAATAAGAGGTTAAGCCCAGAAACAGGCAGAGCCGGGCCAACGGAGCTTGCTCCGATCGTCAGAAACAAATCGGAGGGCGCTCTCCTAACGCAGAGCCCCTCCGATCCTGGTCGATATGGAACAACTTCGATCGCGCTCAGTACGTCCTTCCGAGATACCCGACGATGGCTCGCTTGAGTTCCAGTGGTTCAATCGCGGCCGATTTCCGGTAGATGACCTTACCGCCGGGGGCAATGAGCAGGGTGTACGGGACAGGACCGGGCCAATCCTTGTCGAGGACCTCGGCCAACTTATCCTGCCCTTCCACAAGACTCAGGTAATTGTTGGCCGAGACGTGATTCTTCGAGAGGATTGCCTCGGCCGCTTCTCGCTTGTCCTTTTCGTCGATGCTCAAGGTGACCAGGCGAAACGCCCGGCCGCGGTACATCCGGTTGATTTCGACGAGTTCGGGTAGCTCGGAAACGCAGGGGCCGCACCAGGTGGCCCAGAGATTGATCAGTACTAAATCCTTGGTATCGTTCTTCACGAGTTTGGCGATACCGGCCTCGTCGATCGTTTCGAGCGTCACCGGCTCGGCATCGGCCTTGGCGAGCCACTCACGGGCACTCTCCTGCTTGTCGGCCCACTTGGTCGAACAGCCGGGAACCCTGGTTGTTTCGACGGCGACCGGCTTGCCGGCGAGCAAGGCCTCGACGGCGTTGATGGCGTCGTGCGACTTCACCGTCTTGACTTCGGAGTCGTCGAAACGACCCTGATAACGCAGCTTACGGTCCGCGTCGAAGATGAAAATATGCGGAGTCGCGAGGACCCCATACGCACGAGAAGTGGCCTGAGTCTCCCCGTCAAAGAGATAAGGGAAGTTGTAGGCATGATCCTTGGCCCGAATCTTCATCGAAGCGAAGGAGTCGTCGAGGTCGGTGTAGCCCAGTTCATCGAGCCGGACCGCCTTCGGATCGTTGGGCGAGATCGCGACGAAGGCCACTCCTCGACCTTTGTAATCGTCCGTGAATTTCTTGAATCGTTCCTCGTAGGCATTCGCCGTGGGGCAGTGGTTGCAGGTGAAAGCGACGACCAGCACCTTCGCCGATGAAAAGTCGCTCAGTCCCAGAGAGTTCCCATCGACTCCCGGCAACCGGAAATCCGGAGCCGGAGAGCCTATCGCCAGGGGTTTTAACCCGGGCGGATCGGCCAGGGTCGCCAGGGGAAAGAGGCTCATAGTGAAAAAGCCGAAGGAGACGAGAACTCGACGCATCGCGAGTGACTCCGGGTGTCAGAATGGGAGAGGTCCGATCCTCGGATCAGTGTGTCAGCCGAGAATCCGGAAGCCAAGCCTTATCCCGAGAAATTGAATCGTCGCCGGCCCTACCGGCCCCGTCGGGGCTGGGCTTGATCGCCAACTACTCATCACTCCGGCCGCGGTTGATCAGCTCAGAAATCGAACTGGTCGATGTTATCTTTCCGGAACAGGAAAGGTTGACCGAGCAAGACGTTATCTCCTTCGAGGGTAACGACCCCCAGACGCCCGGCCTTGAAGTTAGGGTCACCGGCCTTCAGTTTCCCCTCAGCCACCGCCTGGGAGACCTGGATGGTCAGATAACCGAGGTCGGCCGTATTCCAGAGAATCACGGCCTCGGTGATCCCTTCGTGCACGTATCGCTTGTTGTTGTTGGGAAGCCCGAGTCCAACAACCTTCACGTCGGTCCTCCCGGATTGCTTGATCGCCTCGGCTGCACCCGGGACGGCGGGGGTGCAGATGGCCATGATCAGCTTGATATCCGGATTGGCCGCCAGGAGGGTGGTCGTCTCGTCGAACGCCTTTTTCTGGAGGTCGTCGCAGGGACGGAGGGCGACCATCTTGATGTCGGGATATTTGCTCGATCGTCGGAGTTCGATCTCCTCCTGCCAGGCGATCATGTTCGCCGCGGTCAGCGAGGCCGTGATGATGGCGAACTCCCCCTTCCCGCCCATCGCCCGCGCCGCGTTATCCATCAGGGCTTCGCCGATACCCCGAGGTGTGGCCTGGTTGACGAACAGGTCGCGGGCGTCCGGATCGGCGTCGGCATCCCAGGTCACCACCTTGATGCCTTTGGCCATCGCCTTGCGGAGGACCGAGGAAATCCCCGCGCGGTTCTCGACGGCCACGGCAATCACGTCGACCCCACGGGTAATCCAGGTATCCACGATGTCGTTTTGCTTGGCCGGATCGGGATCGGTCGGCCCGTCCCAGATCAGCTTGACCCCGAGTTCCGCCGCCGCCTCCTCGGCCCCCTTCCGGCAAGCGATGAAATAGGCGTTGCCCTTGCTCTTGGGCATCATGGCGAAGGTCAGTTGACGGGGCTCGGCGATATTTTCCAGGTTTACTTTGTCCTGGTTCAGAACTCGAAGCTTAGTCGGCCCGCCCGGGCCTGTGGTTTTCGATAGCGAGCCGAGAAGATAGACATTCGTCCCGGCGACGAGCAGCCCCGCCCCGAGGATCGAGAGGCAGATCACGGCCACCTGAGAGTTTCTCATGCTCAAGGTCTCATCGGGGAGGATCGGTGGAGGATGCGCCGGTTTTCGACCATGGCGAGGTCTTCGATCGAGGCCGATCGCGGCCAGTAGGAGGCTCCCGGTCAGCACACCGGCCAGTTCGGAAGGAAGGTCGGCCAATCTCAGGCCATTCTGCAAGACGGCGATGGCAAGAAGTCCCAGGAGGGTCCCTCCGACGCTCCCCCGCCCTCCGAAGATCGAGGTCCCTCCCAGGACGACAGCCGTGATCGCCAGAAGTTCGTAACCCGTTCCCGCGTCGGCCTTCGCTTGACCGAGGTGCGCGACATAGAGGATCGCCGCCAGGCTGGCGACCGTCCCCGAGAAAACGTAGGAGAGGGCCACCGTCCGATCGACCGGCAAGCCCGCATATCGGGCCCCTTCGGGCGAGAATCCGACCGCCTGGAGAGTCCGCCCGATCGTAGAACGATGTGTCAGGAGCCAGAATCCTCCAGCGACGAGGACGAAGATCGGCAACTGGGTGGGAATGTCGCCGGGCAGATACCCCTGTCCCAGGAATAGGAACGCGGGGGTGAAATCGGTAAAGTTATCCACACCACCGGTCAGGCCCTCGGCCAGCCCCCGGAATAATGAGAAAGAGCCGAGCGTCACAATTAACGCGGGGATCCGAAAGCGCGTGATCAGGAGGCCATTCAGACCTCCCGCGATCGCCCCTATGACGAGCGTCAATGGGGCCGCAACGGCGATTGGTAGACCTAGATCCCGATGGATCTTGCCGAAGAGGACCGCCGAGAGGCCCATCAGCGATCCGACCGAGAGGTCGATCCCGCCGCCGATGATGACGGGCGTCAAGGCTGCCGCGAGCAAGCCGATTTCGACGCTCAGGCGGAGGATCTCGAATCCGTTGCCCAGGGTCAGAAAGTTGGTCCCGATCAGGGAGAACGAGATGACCTCGAAAGCGAGGAGCACCAACAGGATCAATTGGGAGGTATCCGGCCTCCATCGGGGAGGGCCTTCGAGTCGGTTCGAGGTCATCACCGAGACTCCCGCGACAGTCCATCGGATGCGACGGCCAGGAGGATGATCGCCCCCTGGATCGCCTTCTCCCACTCGGCGCTCACGTGCAGATAGACGAGCGCCGGGTTGATCGTCCCGAGAAGCAGGACTCCAATCAGGGTACCGATGATCGTACCGCGGCCCCCGGAAACCGCCGCCCCGCCGACAACGGCGGCGGCAATCACTCGCATTTCCAGGCCATCCGTCCCGGTCTTGGGGTCGACCTCCGGCAACTGGATGACTTCCAGGAGGGCATAGAGACCGGCCAGAGTCCCCATCGCGACGAAGATCCAGAACGTGACCGCTCGCGGTCGAAGACCGGCCAGCCGAGCGGCCTCGGGATCCGAACCGGTGGCGTAGATGGATCGGCCCGCTGCCAGATTTCTCATCCCCCAGGCCACAAACAGAAGGACCAGGAGACCGATCCCAACGACGAACCACTGCCCAGTCTCCTGCCCGACCCCGAACCACTGAAATCCACTCGGGAGCTCTCGGACGAACGCCCCCTCGCGGAGATAGCGGAGCGATTCCCTGAGGATCACCAGGGTAGCCAATGTCACCACAATCGAAGGCAGCCCGAGTCCGGCCACGAGCAACCCATTACAAGCCCCCAATCCGGCGCCGACCAGCAAGGTCCCCAACCCGACCACCGGCATGGGCATCCCCGACTTCGCGAGCAAGCCGGCCGTCACCGCGCAAACGCTGGCCTGCGATCCGATCGAGATGTCGATCTGCCGGCAGAGGATGACCAGGGTCATACCCACCGCGGCGACGAGGACCGGGGCGTTCTTCACGGCAAGGACCAAGAGAGCCCTGCCGTCGAAGAACTGGGGGACCTCCAGCGCCAGGAAGCCGAGAATCAACAAATAGGCGAAGGCTACTGAGAACTCGCGACGATATTTACCGATCATGGAGCGGCCACCTCGACCTGTCCAAGGGCCAGTTCCAGGATGGCTTCCTGGGTCGCCTCCGATCGTCCGAGCGTCCCGACGATTGTCCCGCCGCGCATCACGGCCACCCGGTCGCTCATCCCGAGGATCTCGGGTAGCTCCGATGAGATCATCACGATCGCCATCCCCTTCGCGGCCAGGTCCCCCATCAACCGGTGAATCTCGGACTTGGCTCCCACGTCCACCCCCTGGGTCGGTTCGTCGAGAATTAGGACCGAAGGTCTTGCCGCCAGCCATCGAGCCAGGGCCACCTTTTGCTGATTCCCCCCCGAGAGGTCGCCGACCGCAGACACCATCGACGCCGTCTTCACCCCGAGCCGCTGGATCAGATCCGCGGCGACCTCACGCTCTTTTCCGAAGTCGATCATCCCCAGGGTCGAAACCTGATCGAGCGTGGCGAGCGTGGCATTGCTGGCCACCGACATCTCCAGGATCACCCCGTGTTTCCGACGATCTTCGGGAACATAAGCGATCCCCGATTCGACAGCCTTTCCCGGAGAGTCGATCTCGACCTTCTCCCCATCCAGTAGGATGACTCCCGCATCGGCCGGGGTCAGACCGAAGATTACCTTCGCCAGTTCGGTCCTCCCGGCACCGATCAGACCGGCCAGTCCGAGCATCTCCCCTTCGCGGACCTGGAAGCTAACGTCGTGGATCCCCGATTCCCGGCAGCCGAGTCCTTTGACCTCCAGGGCAATTTCACCGATCGGGACCTCGACCTTGGGGAAGACCGCGGAGAGTTCCCGGCCGACCATCATCCGGATCAGTTCGCCCCGATCCACTTGCCCCATTGGCCGCGTCCCGACCAGAGAGCCGTCACGGAGCGCGGTGACCCGATCGGCCACTCGTGGCAGCTCCTCCAGCCTGTGCGAGATATAGATGATCCCGACGCCATGCGACTTGAGGTCGAGAATCACCCGGAAGAGTCGATCGACCTCCTGATCGGTCAGCGATGCAGTAGGCTCGTCCATGATCAGTATCCGAGCGTCCGCCCCGAGGGCCCGGGCGATCTCGACGAGTTGTTGTTCGGGCATCGTGAGACGCCGGACCAAAGTCTCGGGGTCGATCGAAGCCCCAACTCGCTCCAGGAGGTCCCGGGCCCTAGTCCTTCGAACTTTCCAACGGATCGAACGCCAGGCTCCGGGAGGTTCCAGTCCGATGGCGATGTTCTCGGCCACGGTGAGATCGGGAAAAAGCGCGGGCTGCTGATAGATCGCGGCGATCCCGAGCGATCGAGCCAGGACGGGGTCATTCGATTCTACCGGTCGCCCGGAGACTTCAAGGCTCCCCTTGTCGGGCCGATGTGCCCCGGTGATCACCTTGATCAGCGTTGATTTGCCCGCCCCATTCTCGCCGACCAGCGCGTGGACCTCACCCGCCTGGAGATCGAACGAGACGTTCCGGAGAGCATGAACTCCCGCGAAGGATTTGGAGATCCCCGACAGTCTCAGGATCGTATCCAACCCTCAACCCTCCGACTTAGGCACGCTTCGACAGGACTTCCGACTCATAATCCCGAACCTCGTCGAGCCAGGCTCGACCGATCGGCACTCCTCGATCGAGACAATACTTGTCCCAGACGGCCCCCCAAGGGAGTGATTTACATTCCTCCAGCAATGCCAGCCGGGCGGTCAAATCGCCGTCTTGCTCGAAACGCCGGAGCATCCCGATCGGTTCGAGCAAGGCCAGCATCAAGGCCTTCAGCAAGGCTCGGGTGCCGATCACCCAGGCGGCGACCCGGTTAATGCTCGCGTCGAAGTAATCGAGCCCGAACCGGACCCGATCGAGATAATCCCCCCGGACGGCCTCCAGTGCGATGGCCTGCAATTCGTCGGAAAACGTGACCACATGATCGCTGTCCCACCGGACACCTCGGCTCACATGCAGCAGGACTTCGTCGACCCAGCAAAGGACCGACGAGAGCTTGTCCGAGATCACTTCGGTCGGATGAAAATGGCCGGCGTCGAGGCAGAGTAGCGTCTCGCGAGTGATTGCATAACCCAGATAGAATTCATGCGAACCGACCACGAAGGACTCGGACCCCAGCCCGAACAGCTTGCACTCGACCGCGTCGCGGTTGAATTCGGGGTTGATCGGCGAGGAGAGAATCGCGTCGAGCGAGGAGGCCAGTCGGTCGCGAGGCCCCTTGCGATCGACCGGAGTATCTTTGGAACCGTCGGGGATCCAGATGTTCGTGATGCAGGTCGACCCCAGCTCCTTGCCGATGGCTTGCCCGATCTCCCGACAGGCGATCCCGTGATTGATCCAGAACTGGCGGATTCCCTCATCGGGGTGTGATAGCGTGAAGCCATCGGCCGCCTTCGGGTGAGAGAAGAACGTAGGATTGAAGTCGATGCCCAGCCCGTGGGATTTCGCCCAGTCGATCCATCCCAGGAAGTGTTCGGGGCGAACCTCGTCTCGATCGACCCGCCGACCACCCGTCTCCGCATAACTGGCATGGAGATTGAGCCGATGTCGGCCCGGGATGAGTCGATAAGCCGCTTCGAGGTCGGATCGCAACTCGTCGGGGTTTCGAGCCTTGCCCGGGTAGTTCCCCGTGACGGCCAGCCCACCCCCTAGAGCTTCTCCCGAATGCTCGAATCCGCCGACGTCATCTCCTTGCCAACAGTGGAGCGAGACCGACAACCTTCCAAGTCGATCGCGCACCAGATCGGCGTCGACCCCGAGCTCGGCATACCGATCCTTCGCAAGTGAGTAAGCTCGCTCGACAGAGTGACCCGAACTCGCCATCGCGTTTCCTTAAATCACCACGATTCGTCGGTAGGTTCTCGAGATCCGCTTACTGTAAATGACTCGCTGACCGGATGATAGCTACGACTCCGGCAAGTTAGGGAGTGCCCTACCTGCGATTTAGCGGAGCTTCTTCAAACTTTCATTTGAGACCTAACCCAGGATTCTCTACGGTGCCATGAATGCTCGGGGCGAATGAGCCGCGACATCCCGCTGTTCCTGATCTCATCGATTTTTCGAGATTTCGAGCAAAGTTACCCTTCCACTCTTGAGGTGCAGACACGACTCCACGGCTTAACATCGATGACTTCTCAAGGAGAGACTCCATCGTGTCCCATCGATTCCTCACTGCAGCCTTGACCCTTACCGTCCTGGCCATGGCACCCAGCGTAGGTCGGGGAGCCATCCTGATTAACGAAGTCCTCGGAAGCACCTCAGGAGCTGACTCCGAGTACATCGAGCTTTACAATTCCGGCCCCAATGCCGTTGATATCAGCAACTGGCAAATTGAACTCTGGGACAGTGACGTGGGAACCGGTCCTTTCGGAGGAGCCGACGGCGGTTCACCTTATGTGATCGCAGCCGGCACGACGCTGGACGCCGGGGGGTTCTACCTCTTCGCCAACTCGCTGGCTGAAAGCCTCTTCGGCGTCACGGCAGATTATCTCCTCCCGTCCAATGCCATCGAGAATAGTTCGTACACGATGATCCTGGCCGATGCTTCGAATTCGATCGTCAACTCGGTCTTGGTCGTGGACAACAACTCCGATCTGGGCGGGGCAAATCGCGCCGGCACTTCGATCATGGCGGATCTCGTCGTCGGCCCCGATGGTTCGTTCCTCCCAGCCGGGTTCACCCGGACCTATGACGGTAGCCCCGACATCGAATTGCTCAATTTCGATAATCCCACCCTGACAGGGAGCCCAGGGACGAGCAACGGGCCGCCGCCGAGTGGGGCTGTACCCGAGCCTTCGAGCCTCGCGCTATTGTCGATCGGCGCCGCTGGACTTTTCGTCCTCCGACGAAAGTCGATCAAACAACTCTGATCGAGAAATGCCGATGCTCCCGGTAATGATCGGGGCATCGGCTTCTCTATTCTATTTTGGCATTAGCCCCCCATCATCGCCGCCGAGGTTTCATCGAAAGCCCTGCGGATCTCGGAGCATTCCTCCGGGGACAGCCGGAACGAGAGCGCTTTGGCATTGTGCTCAGCCTGTTCGGAATTCCTGGCGCCAACGATGGCGGCGGTGATCCCCGGTTCCTGAATCGTCCAGTTGATGACCATCTGGGCCAGGCTCACGCCATGCTTTTCGGCGATTGGGCGGACCTTGTCGAGGGTATCCATCACCCTCCGGCGATGATCAACGGTGAAGAACTTGTGCTGGGTCCGGTGATCGCCGGGCGGGAAGACTCGATCGGGCGGGACCGATCCAGTCAGGAGTCCTCGCTCCATCGGCGAATAGACGATCACGCCAATCCCATGTTCCCGGCAGAGTGGAAGAATCTCCTTCTCGATCTTGCGTTGGATGAGGCTGTAAGGGGGTTGCAGGCTCGACAGAGGTGAGACGGCAGCAGCCTTTTTGATCCACATTGCATCGTAGTTGCTGACGCCGATCGCCCGAATCTTGCCTTGCTCCTGGAGTTTGACCAGAGCGGCCATGGTTTCCTCGACGGGCGTGGTGGTATCGGGCCAGTGGACCTGGTAGAGGTCGATCACGTCGACTCCCATCCGTTTGAGGCTCCGCTCGCACTCCACCGGGATGCTATCTGGTCGGGAATTCCGACGAATGGTGATCGTGTTGCCCTCGCGATCCTGGGTCTGCCAGGGGTCGGAGCCTCCCTCGGCATCCCACCTCATCCCGCATTTGGTGGCGATCTGAACCTTATCGCGAAGTCCTCGGATCGCTTTACCGACTACTTCCTCGCCATACCCTTGACCGTATACGGCCGCCGTGTCGATCGTGGTCACCCCATGATCGATCGACGCACGAATAGCTGCGATCGACTCGGCCTCGTCGCTTCCTCCCCACATCCAGCCGCCAACGGCCCAGGCACCGAAGATGACGGGCGTGACCCTGACATCGGAGCCGCCCAACTGCCTCATCTCGAATACACTCAAGGTAGACCTCATCCCCGTTGCCAGACCTCGGAATGTCCTCCGGGCCCCTTGTTCACAACCCCATTCTTGGAACCAGGAACAAATTCGACAACAGGATGCCCGGAGGAATCGAGACGTGCCTTCGCTAGCGGGAATCTTCCCAATCTCATCATGAGACCCATCATCCTGAGGCCCGACGGAGCATCAGTGCTGACCATCCCTGGCCGATCCAGCATCCTGCGAGCCCGCCGATTGTGTTCAGGATCACATCGTCGACGTCGGCGACACGTCGTCCTGAGAATCCTTGAAGCAACTCGATCGAAAGGCTGAACGCGAAGCAAAGCAGGAAAACGGTTCGGAAGGGTCGGCCCTGCCCGACGACCTTCGGGATCAAGAAGCCGATCGGCAGGAACGCGACGATATTACCCAAGAAATTGATGACGAGATGACGGCCTCCGGCCCGGAGGTCGAAGGCCATGCTTTTCAACGGGATGAGATTTCTGGGGGCCCGAACCTGATAGAATCCGCCGAGCGTCAGGCCTAGCATGAAGAGCATGTAAGCGATTAACACCCAGGTTAAAATCGGCTTTCTCAATAGAAGACTTCCCCTCGGATGAAGTCTGCCCATCATCAAGAAATGAGATGGACGTCGGGATCAATCCGTTGCTCCGATCCTGAAAATACGCCTCAACTCTGTATCACAAAGCCAACAAGGAGTCCACCAATGTCGCGAATCGTAATCGCCAATAGCAAACTCGGAATCGCGGGCGCCTTGGCGGCCTGGATCCTGGTAGGGGCGGTCGGCAAGGTCGATGCGTCGAGTCGACTGGCGACGTTCGACGAGGTCCAGAATCAACTCTCCAAGCCGGGGAGCCGTCTGCTCGATGCTCGATCACGAGCTGAGTACGATAAAGCCCATGCGCCCGGCGCTGTCTGGGTCGACTTGAATGCGGCCGAGGGCCTGGCTGCCCGGCCGGACGGCCTGACGGACAAAGCCGCCTGGGAAAGCTGGCTCGCTCCACTGGGAATCGAGCCCGAAACCGAAGTCCTGGTCTTTGACGGAACCCGTCAGCTCGGAGCGGCCCGGATCTGGTGGCTCCTGAGTTATCTCGGGGTCGAGAAAGTGGGCCTAATCGATGGCAATTTCGAGCTATGGAAGTCGCAGGGAAGACCCGTCACGTCCGAGATCCCCAAAGTTCCGCCCCGGGCTTTTCCTGTCCAGATCCGGGCCGACCGCCATGCCAGCCGTTCGGACGTAATGGACGCCCTGAAGGCCGGCCAAACGACGATCGTCGACGCGAGGAGTCAGGCGGAGTACGCGGGAGAACGTAAGCTCGCCAAACGAGCGGGTCACATCCCGGGCGCCTGTCGTTTGGAGTGGTCGGAACTGGTCGACGCGGAAGGCCGATTCCTCGAAGAATCCGCCCTTCGTGGCAAGGTCGAGGCCATGAAGATCAAGCCTGGAGAGCCCGTAATCACGCATTGCCAGGGAGGAGGTCGCTCCTCAGTGGACGCCTTCGCCTTCGAGCGACTCGGATTCCCCACCCGGAACTTTTACCTCGGCTGGTCCGACTGGGGTAACGCCACTGAGACGCCGATCACAGAGGGTCGCGATCCGGGCGGCCGCCCTTGAGCGAGCCTCAGGGCTTCGTGAAAACCGGGAGGTTGAGCCGACCAATCCGCCCCGATTCGCCAGCTCCCCATCCGACCGATCCGTCTCGACCGAATTGGAAGGCATGAAATCCGACCCGACTCAATTTCGACCAGTTTCGACCAGCATCCACCGACAAATCCGACCCGGAGGGACCGACGGCGATGAGGGTCGATCCCTTCGAGTTGGGTAAGTAAGCCGCGGCTGAACGGAATCCCGAGGGGAATGTCTCGGCCAGTTTGGTCCAGCTTCGGCCCCCGTCTTCGGTCATCGCGTAGACTTGCCGGGAATCATCCTCGGCCTTGTAGTCGCCCCCCAACGCAACCCCTCGGAGCTGATCGAAAAAAGCGAGCGAGAAGATCCCCGCCGAGGGAATTCCTGAGCGGATGGGAGTGTTCGAGACGTCCCAGGTCCGCCCCTGGTCTCCCGAATGAAAAACGCGGGCCGAGGCCCCTCCTCCGGTACCGAACCAGGCGTCGGAATCTCCATGAACGACCAAACAAGACCCGCTTGCGGCAAAAGCCCCCTCACCCGGTAGGGCCAAGGGCATTCCCGCTTCAGGAATTTCATTCCACGATTTACCCCCGTCCACGGTCCTCAGGATCACGAACCGACCATCGACGGGATCGCCGAGGACGAGACCATGATCCGGAGTCCAGAACGCGATAGCATCAAGGAAGCCTTTCGGATCTCGGTTGGTATATTGCGTCGTCCAACTCGCCCCGCCATCGTAGGTCCGAAAGATTTTCGACGATTCGCCGAGTCCGATCGAGAGCAGGCATGCCGATCGATCATCAAAGCCCTCGACATCGCGGAAGTCCAGATCGGACGCATTCGGAATCGGAATCGGTCGCCAATGGTTGCCGCCATCAATGGTCCTGAGGCAAGTTCCCCCGGCGCCACTCGCCCAGGCGATTTCGTTGTCGACCACGGATAGACCCCTGAGTCTCTCCCTGGTCCCACTCTGCTGTGGTGTCCATTGACCATCGTCGGGCATGCACAGGCTCGACAGGAAGAGGATCGTCACGACGAGTCTCAATGGATTACCTCTTGAGAGGGTCGGATCGGGGCCATCAGATCATCCTAGAGACCTCTGCAAGGGTAACCGACCATTCCAGGGTTACCCCTTGACCTGCTTCCCAACCTGTTGATGTGGATCCGAGACGAGTCGTTCGCGATGAACCACGTCCATCGGGTTCTTATCGGAAAGGTTTGAGGTCATGTCAATCCGCGTATTGCGATCGGGCGATCGGGGCCATTTTGATCATGGCTGGCTCGATACCTATCACACGTTCTCGTTCGGCGATTATTACAACCCAAGGCGGATGAGTTACCGGTCCCTCCGCGTGATGAATGAGGATCGATTCGGTCCCGGGACCGGGTTTGGCATGCATTCTCATCACGACATGGAAATCCTGACCTACGTCCTGAGCGGGACCCTGGAGCATCGGGATAGCCTGGGAAATGGCGGGCCGATCCTTCCGGGAGAACTCCAGCGAATGACGGCGGGAACCGGGATCGCCCACAGCGAACGCAACGGTTCCTCGACAGAGCCTGTCCATCTCTACCAGATCTGGTTGTTGCCCGCTCGCAAGGGACTGACCCCGGGCTATGAGCAGAAAGCGTTCGAGGAATCCGGCAGGCAAGGACAGTGGCAAGTCGTCGCCTCTGTGGATGGTCGAGATGGTTCCTTGACGATCCACCAGGATGCTTCCCTGTACCTGGCGAAGCTGGAGCCGAGCGATCGGATCGGGCATGAAGTGGCCCCCGGTCGCCAGGCTTGGCTCCAGGTACTTCGCGGCCAGGTTGAGGTCGGAGGTGAGACGCTCCAGTCGGGTGACGGGGCCGAGATCGATGGAGGTTCTCCCATTCTGATCGAAGGAAAATCCTCGGCCGAGGTCCTCCTGTTCGACCTCGGTTGAGTTCCAGTCAGACGGATGGCTCGATCTCCCCCCGTTGTTGCAATTTCCGGGCGATCAGCCAGCAAAGCGTCGCCCAGGCAAGCCCGGCCGACCATCCGGCGAGGACGTCGGTCGGGTAATGCACACCGAGGTAGACCCTTGTCAGACCGACGAGGATCGAGGCCAGGGCACCGATCGACAGGAAATAAACCTTTAGCCGTCGCTGAGTAACCAGGCTAGAAAGCAAGCTTCCCAGCGTGCCGAAGACCACGGCGGACATCATCGAATGGCCGCTCGGGAAGCTGGAAAAATAGGCCCTCATCAGATGAGGTACGAGGTCGGGGCGTGGTCGATCGAAGGTCGACTTGAGTAGGAAACTCAACCCCCAACCGCTCAGCACGGCCCCGATGACAAAGCTCATCGCCGCGTATCGACGATCAAGAGCCAGGAAACCGACCACGGCCAGGGTGGCGATCCAGAGATTGACCGTGGATCCCAGCGCGGTGAGGTCGCGGGCCATCTCCTCGACCCAGGCGGGACCGATCGGTCGGGCAAGATCTCCGGGTGTCCGTAGGGCCAGGAGGATCCGCGTATCAAAGGCCTTGGTCTGTCCGTCGACGACCAGATCCGCCAGGGCAAAAAATCCCCAAGTTCCCCCGACCACGGCCAGAGATCCCAGGAGCACCGCGAGTTCGTGCCCGCCAAGCCACTCGACGACCCTGGAAAGCCACCGATGCATCGATCACTCCGGAGGGGTGCTGGACCACGGCTGAAGATAGCGGACCAAGAGCGTCTTCGCCTGATCGAGGACCTCGGGTCGAAGACTCGGATCGCAGGTAGCGGCCAGCCCCATCATCGCGCGTACGGTCTCGACGACCACTTTCGCGACTAACTTGGCCTGATTGGGCTCTAGTCCTGGCAAGCTCGTCCGGAGGACACCCGCGGCACCTTGTGCGACTTCTTCATGGAGATCGTCCGCCGATCGAGCGAGTTGCCCGGTAGTCATGGCCCCGCAAAAGAGGAGCCGGAAGCCGGGATTGGCCGCGTGATAGTCGGCCAGGGTGTCGATCGCCAGGTGAAGCCCTTGAGGAAACGGCATCGCGGCGACTTCGGGGCTCAGGAGCGCAGTGTTCACCGCTCGCATCTTCGCCAGGTGACGTTCCGCCAAAGCCTTGAGGATCGCATCCTTATTCGGGAAAAACTGATACAGCGAACCGATCGAGGTCTCGGCCCGGACGGCGATCGCATTGGTCGTTGCTGCATCGAATCCGATTTCGACGAACAGCGAGTCGGCGGCATCGAGGATCTGCTCGATCCGCCGGAGCCCTCGCAATTGCTGGGGCTCACGTCTCAACGAGAGGGAATGCACGAGTTAGTCCCGCTTTACTAAGAGAGTTCGCACATGCTTTTCCGATCCGGTCCCGGTCCATCTTACCAATTATATTGCCGTCGAAGCAGCCCTGTTTATCGCGGAAAGCCCCCAGCCCTCCCCGCTTTTCATCAATCTTTGGTCACCGCCGTCGAAACCATTACACACGGCGCATCGCCTGGCCAAGTTCAGGCCGGATATATTGGTTCGCGATCATCGGAGGGTCTTCCCCCTTCCGAGCGAACTTCCGCGTACCTTTCAATGGGATTTATTCGATGCTCATCACGGGTCTTTCCGGGAACGAAATTTACTGCCTGGCCCAGAAGGGGTTTGCCCCCGGGAATATTGTCGTGGGCAATAGCGTCCACTCGCTCGGATTTGTCCGAGGGATCACCAGCGGGCTCAAAACCTTGTCGGGCGGGGAGATCGAGAGCATCACCCAACTCATCGTCGACGGTCGGCACTCCGCCATCAATCGCCTGGAAACAGAAGCTAGGGAGGAATCCGCCGATGGATTGACGGGCGTGACTTCCGACCTCAGGAGCCTCGGGACGCTCCTGGAATTCATCGCGATCGGATCTTCGGTCAAATCCGAGGGGTCATCCGGGCCATTCTTCTCGACGGCCTGCACCGGCCAGGATCTGTTCTGCCAGCTCGATTCGGGGTATGAGCCTCGCCATTTCGTGATGGGGAACGTGGCCTATGCGCTGGGGATCGGCCGGGGGATCTCGGGTGGCTTGAAGATGCTGGCTCGCCGGGGTGAGATCAAGGAATTCTCCGACATGTACAACCACACCCGGCACCTCGCCCTAGAACGTCTCGAGGCCGAGGCCGCCGAGCGCGGGTGTAATGCCGTGGTGGACATCATCACCCGGATCATTCCGTTCGGGCCGGGCGTCCGAGAGATGTTGATGGTCGGCACCGGTTCTTATAATCCGATGCTCGGTAGCCCGAAGATCCCGTATACCTCGGAGTTGACCGGGGAAGAACTCTGGAACCTGACCGCCATGGGATACGGGCCGCTCCGACTGGTCCTGGGAACAAGTGTTTATGCCTTGGGTTTCGCCGGTGGCGTGAATGCTTTCTTCCGGTCTTTCAGCCGGGGAGAGGTCGACGAAGTAACCAGGATGGTCTATGACGCCCGCGAAAACTGCCTGGATCATATCCGGATCGAGGCCGAAAGCCTCAAAGCCGACGGGGTGATCGGGGTCAAGCTCTTCATCCACGAGATCGGCGCGGGTCTGGTCGAGGTCATGGCCATCGGTACGGCCATCCGAAGGCATTCCGGCGTCTCGAACCAGAGTGACCAGCTCATCCCCCAGGCCATCATCCGGGATCGAGATACCTTCTTCGAGCAAGCCCCTATCGTCCCGGGTATGGCCCAGTCGAAGAACCTGGAGCGGGCCTGATCTCGTGCGAATGGCGGATTCAGGCCTGGACCAGATCCCAGTAGAAGTCCATGGTCCATCGCGCGATGCTGGTCCAACTGAAGAAGTGTTCGACCCGCTCGCGCGAGCGTTCTCCCATCTCTTTCAGACGCCCGGGGTCGTCGAGCAATGTATTGATCGCATCGGCGAAGTCTCTCGCGAATCTCGCCGGATCCTTCGGTTCGAAATCGGCTCCCCCTCCGGCGTCGATCGGCACGAGAAGCCCGGTCTTGCCGGGTACGACGACCTCGATAATCCCGCCAACCGCGGAGGCCACAACTGGAGTACCGCAGGCCATCGCCTCCAGGTTGATGATACCGAACGGCTCGTAGACCGACGGGCAGGCAAATAGCGATGCGTGCGTATAGAGGGTGATGATCTCTTCCTTGGACAGGATCTCCGGGATCCAGAGGATCGGATTCCGGCTCTCCAATCGGGCCTGCTCGACCCGGTCGGCCATCTCCCGGCCGATTTCGGGCGTGTCCGGCGCCCCCGCGCAGAGGACCACCTGGACCCCTTCGCGAATCCACTTGATCGCCTCGACCAAGTGGATGATCCCCTTCTGACGGGTGATCCTCCCGACGAATAGGACGAACGGCTTGTCCGGATCGATCGAATACTTGGCCAGGACCTCCGGATTCGGACTCGGTTGGTACTGGTGGAGGTCGATCCCATTGTGGATGACCCGGATCTTCTCGCGAGGAACCCCGTAGAGATTGTGAACGTCTTCCTTCATCGAAGCCGAGACCGCGATGACTCCGTCGGCATTCTCGTAGGCCGTCCGCTCGACCCAGGAACTGGCGCGGTAGGCGGTGCCAAGTTGCTCGACCTTCCAGGGCCGATGCGGCTCCAGCGAGTGGGTCGTCAGGACCAACCTCGCCCCGGTGAGCTGACGAATCAGGCATCCCGCCAGGTGGGTGTACCAGGTGTGGCAGTGGACCACGTCGACATCGCCGAGTAACCCGGCCATCTCCAGATTGCGGAGCATCGTGTCCTGGAACTTCGCGTGCTTCGGATCCCGGTAGGGGAGGACAAAGTCGGGATGCACTCCCCGGACCAGGACGTTTCCCCGATCAGACTGCTGGTCGCCGAAGCAGAGGATATCGAGGGAATGATGGCATCCCTCGACCCGGGCCAGCTCACGGGTCAGATATTCGACATGAACCCCGGCGCCGCCATAGATGTTCGGAGGGTACTCGTTGGTCAGGATCGCGATCCGCATCGAAATCGGCCTCCGGTCGGTCCTTAAGGGTCTGCCTCGGGCCACTTAACATAAGCGAAGAGGCGGAGATGGGCAATTCGCCAAGTCCTGAATTACAAAGGTCTTGAGCGGATCAGCAAGGCCCGGTGGTCGAATCGGAAACGAAGGTAACTCGCCAGGAAAAACGAACCCAATCTTCAGATTCTGGCCCGGCGTCCATTCCCCTTGCTCTCACGAATCCTGGAGTAGTTCTGGGAAAAACGAACCCAATTCACGCTGCGGGATCTCCGAAAAACGAACCCAATGACCGACATTCCCTATCGTGGGTCAAGGACATGCCGAGTCTGGGCGGACATCCCTTCTCGATAAGATCTGAAATCGATGGGGGGGACCAACAGAGTATTTCCGGAAATCTCATGCGTAAAGGAGTGGCCTCCTAACGAATCAGCGGCGAGCATGGGTCGAGGTCGAGTTCTGAAGTGGGCACTCTGGACTGATCGGGGAGGGTGAAATGCGTCGAAATCTATGGGTCGGGCTGATCGTCGGTGGGATTCTCGGGCTAGTCGCCAACGGGGTGATCCTGACTCCGCTGGTCAGGGCCCAAAAGGTCCGGACTGAGCCGGCCTGGGAATACAAGGTAGCTGTCTTCTCATACAACCCCGGCGAACGGATGACCGAAGAGCAACGAGCCGCGTTTTACGAGCGGACGTTAAATGAACAGGCACGGCTCGGCTGGGAGGCGGTCGGGACCGTCCTCAGTCGCGATGTGGTCCAGACCGTCGGCGGGGGCGTCACGACTCGTGATACTTCTTCATTCGTGGCCTATCGCCGATTAAAGCGTTGACCGATCAATTCCCTAATCGGTCCGGGATTCTATTGTTGAATACTTCTCGGAATCTGTCATAGTCTACGGACGAGACGAACGCGATCGGTCCGACGAGGTGACCCATGATCCGAGTTCTTGGCGGTCCGAAGCGACTTTGCAACGGGCTGACACGACGCGACTTGCTGACCGTGGGCTCACTCGGGCTCATGGGGCTATCGGCGAGTCGAGGCACTTCCTCGGCCTCGGTCGCCTCGAAAGCGGCGTCGGACCTTCCCGGCTTCGGTCGCGCCAAGTCTTGTATCCTGCTCTTCCTGTACGGTTCACCTAGCCAGCTCGAGACCTTCGATCCCAAGCCCGATGCGCCTTCGGGGATCCGGGGCGAATTCGGGGTGATCCCATCGAGCGTCCCTGGGCTGAATATCTGCGATCGCTTGCCCGAGATGTCGCGGGTGATGGACAAGGTGTCGGTCGTCCGATCCGTGACCCACCCCTACCCGCTTCACGGGGTCGCCTACGCCCTGACCGGCATCCCCAGGATCAGCGGGCCCGAGGAGCTGAACCCTCGGGACTCCTCGCATTACCCCTTCATCGGCTCGGTGGTCGACTATGCCGACCGGATGGGTCGAGGCTCCTCGGCCGACGTGGCGGGGAATTTGCTCCTGCCTTGGGCCTTCAGTAGTCATCGAGTTGGCGAGGTCCCCCGGGCCGGCCCCTATGCCGGCTTCCTCGGCGGGGCCTACGACCCGATCGCGACCGACTTCGTCGGGCAAGGCACGGTGAAGGCCCGCAAGACGTTGCAATCGCAAGTCTGGGACGACATGGAGCTTTATCGAGGAATCACCCCAGAAAGCCGATTCCGTCTGGGTGGTTCCTCCGAAGATTCCGTCGAGATCGACCGGCTCGACCGCCGGAGGTCGCTCCTCGAACAGATGGAAGCGGCCCGCCAGGGCTTCGACGTCGAGGGGACGGGGATAGATCGGCATCGTTCGATGGCTTATTCCCTCCTGGCCTCGGAGAAGATCCGCCAGGCGTTCGAACTCGATCGCGAGTCCGCCGAGACGCGGGACCTTTACGGGATGACCCTGTTCGGCCAGGCCTCGTTGACGGCCCGTCGATTGGTCGAGGCCGGTGGTCGATTCGTGACCGTCTTCTGGGACGAATATGGCCTCGCCGGATCGGGCTGGGACACGCACTGGGACCATTTCGCCCGGATGAAGGATGAGCTCCTTCCCGGACTCGATCGGACCCTTTCGGGGCTCCTGATCGACCTCGATCGGCGCGGTCAACTCGACGAAACACTAGTCCTCTGCCTGAGCGAGCACGGCCGGACCCCCCAGATCAGCGCGGCGAACGGGGGAGGACGCGATCACTGGTCGCGGTGCTATTCGGCCATCCTGGCCGGTGGAGGGATCGGTCGAGGGCGTGTGATCGGAAAATCCGACAAGATCGCCAGCGATCCCGCCGAGCGGCCGGTGAGCCCGAAAGACCTCCTGGCCACGGCCTATCACCTGTTGGGGGTCGATCCCTCCCTCATGTTGACGGATCGACAGGGTCGACCACTTTCCGCCGCGGGAAGCGGCGTGGTGATCCCGGAATTGCTGGCCTGATCGTCCCGGCCGATAAAGGACGTCCGTCGCCGTCTTCCGCCCGGACGGGGAAGCGGATCGGGCGTCCTTCTCTGTGCGATCGATAGATCGCCGTGAACAGGGCCACCACCTCGCGTCCATCCTCGCCGCTCACCAGTGGGGGGCGATCTTCGAGGATCGAGCGGAGGAAATCCCGGATCTGCAAGGCGTGGTAGTGGGTGGTCGCGTCAATCGAGGCAAATTGGGCTCGATCTTCCTCCTGGAAACGAGGGAGGAAATGTTCTTCGCCGGGGATAGTCCAGAGGTCGTTGAGCGGGGGCTCGGCGATGGCGGATACCCCGGCCACGAAGGTCGCCCCGCGATCGGTCTCGACCCCGACCGACGCTCCGTTCGTCCCATGAACGTGGACCTTGGTATAAAGCCCCGGACGTTGGGAGAGGCTGGTCACGATCGAACCGAGCCCACCGTCCCGGAATCGGAGAGTCGCGACCGCCGTATCGTCTACCTCGACCTCGGGATGATTGAGGTTGGTCCAGGTCCCGCTGACCTCCTCGACGTCGCCGAGAAACCAGCGCAGGAGGTCGAGTTGGTGGGGCGATTGATTGACGAGAACGCCTCCGCCCTCGGCATCCCATCGGCCTCGCCAGGGGTCCGAGGCATAATAGGCGTGGTCTCGCCAGGAGAACATCGAGAAAATACCGAGTCCCGGCTTCCCGATCTTCCCGGCGTCGATCGCCTGCTTCATCCTCAAGACGGGTTCATAGAACCGACGCTGACTGACCACGCCAAGGGTGACTCCGGACTTCCGGGCCGCCCCGAGCATCGCATCGCAGTCGCGAAGCGAGCTGGCCAGGGGCTTTTCAACCAGAACGTGCACCCCGGCCTCGGCCGCCTGGATCGCCGCCTCGGCATGGAGCGGGTGAGGGGTGGCCAGGATTACAACTTCGGGTCGGGCGGTCGTCAACATCTCGGCAGGGTCGGAAAATGGCCTCGCTCCGTACGTCCCGGCAAAGGACTCGGCGCGATCGAGGCTCGTGTCGGCGACGGCCACGAAATCCGACTCGGCCAGCGATCTCAACGCCTTCGCGTGGATCGAGCCGACCTTGCCGCAACCCACCAAGGCAGTCCGGAGGGGTCGAGTCATCCAGGCACACCCTTCCGTTCAGATCTGATAGGCCGCTTGAGGCTCCACGAAATATTTCGTGACCATCTCTCGGAGGAAGGCCAGCGATTCCGCCATCTCCTCCATGCCGTTCATTCCATCCTCGATGCTGATCCAACCCTGATACCGATGTTTGGCCAGGATCCGGAAGATCGCGTCGTAATCATTCATCCCCCGGCCGGTGACTCCGTGCCGGAGATCGGCGGAATACCCGAGCGTCCCGTCTGACTGGCGGAGTGAATCGAGGGTCGCCCCTTCGGCGAGATAGCGGTCGCTCGCATGCATGCTCACCACGCGATCGGCGACGATCTCCAGGAGCTCGACGGGATCGTCTCCCGCGACCAGGGCGTTGGACGGGTCGTACTGGACTCCGAAATGAGTCCTCTCCGGGATCGCGTCGAGGAGCGCGAGGAAGACCTCGCGTTTCTGGGCAAATTCCGGGTAGGTCCAGAAGCCGTCCTTGTAGTGGTTCTCGAGACCGAGCACGACGCCGGCCTCGCGGGCCTGGACCAGGCAGGCCTCGATGCAAGGGACGACGCGATCGAGCCCCTCGGACAGGCCAAGACCGGGATAACGCTGTCCCGAGAGGACCCGACAGACGGCCCCTTCCCCGCCCAACCTCCGGGTCAGGTGAATCATCGCGATTTGCCTGTCGATCGCCGCGGTTCGCGCCGCGAGGTCGGGATGCGTGAAGTCGGGCGAGCAGCATAGCATGGGCATGGCGAAACCGGCCGCTGCGATTGCTCGACCCACCCGGTCCACGTAATCGTTGTCGAGACTTTCGAAGAAGCCCTCGTACATTTCCAGACCGTCGGCATCGAGCGAACGGGCCTCTTCGATCCAGTCGAAAACCGACATCGATCTCTCTCCGGCGATCTTGTCGAGGTAGCACTTGGGGAAGGCGGAGATCCTCGGAGGCATGGCCACTCGACTCCGGGTCATGTTACTCGATGAACTGAGGAGGTGGGAAAGCCGCCACCTCCCCTTCGATGATCGGCGAGGGCTCATTCACCGGCCGGGACGAATTTCACGCAGACGGGCGAGGGAACCTGGACCGGATCGCCGACTTGCTGGAGCTGACCGGTCTGGGCGTCGACCTTGAAGACGACGACAGTGTCGGAGTCCTGATTGGCCGCCAGAACGAACCGTCCGGTGGGATCGATCCCGAAGCTCCGAGGGGTCTTGCCCCCGGTGGGCTGGAAGCCGACCAGGGTGAGCTTGCCGGAGGCGGGTTCGACCGAATAGATCGCCAGGGTGTTGTCGCCCCGATTCGATCCGTAGACGAACCGGCCGGAAGGATGAACCAGGATCTCGGCGGTCGAGTTGTTATTCTTGGGGGCGTCCGGCTTGCGGGTCGAAATCGTCTGGATTCGGGAGAGTGCCCCACGCGTCGTATCGAAGTCGAGGACCGTCACCGTGCAATCGATCTCATTGATGACGTAGGCATGACGGCCGTCGGGATGGAAGGCAAAATGCCGAGGTCCCGATCCGGGAGCCATCTCTTCATAGGGCGGGACGTTGGGAGCGAGCGTTCCGGATTTGGGATCGAGCCGATAAATCATCAGCTTGTCGAGCCCGAGGTCGGAGGCGACGGCGAGCTTGCCCGACACATCCAGGTCGATCGAGTGGGCGTGAGGGGAGGACTGACGCCCCTTGATCACACTGGACCCTTTATGCTGGATGAAGCTGGTCGGCTCGCCGAGCTTCCCCCCGTCCTGGATCGGCAGGGCTTCGAGGCTCCCGCCTCCATAATTCGCGACCAGGACCACCGACCCTGTCGGATCGACCGTCACATAACAAGGGCCGGTACCGCCCGACGTCCGGGCGTTCAAGGTTTTGAGGGTGCCGGTCTTCGGATCGACCTCGAACCCGGTGACCGCCCCGGCCTTCTTTCCGGCGAACTGGTCGACCTCATTGGCGGCATAGAGATACCGACCATTGGGATGGAGGGCCAGGAAAGAAGGACTGGTCGTCTCGGCGGCCACACCCTTCGAGACCAGCGCTCCCGTCTCGGGGTCCAGCTCCAAGAGGTAGATCCCCTTGCTCTTGTTCGGCGCCGTGTAGGTCCCGATATAGACGCGCGTTTTTGGGGTCTCCTGGGCCCAGGCGGGAGACACCGAGGCTAGGCTGAGGAGGGCGATCAATGCGATCCGAGACATGGAAGCGCTTCCTTTGGTTTTAGGTGTGTTGCTTGACCTTGAGGGACGAATCAACCTAATCTCGGCCTCAGGATATCCGGCCCGCTAGCCGCCCGAAACCGTCGGGCGGCGAGCATCGGGTCCGGTAAATTAGCGGCTTGCCCTCAGGAAGGTAACCAGGTCGACCAACTCGGCCGGGGTCAGTTGCTTGTCGAGCCCGGCCGGCATGACGGAGATGGTTCCGGGAATGATCTCCTCGATCAGGTCCCGGGGAATTCGCTCCTCCTTGTCGGCGGCCACGTCCACGATCACTTCATCCGGGGCGTCTTTCTTCAGGATTCCCGAGAAGGTCCGACCGTCGGTCGTGGCGATGGACACCGGCTCGTAGCTCCGGACAAAGCTCGCGCTGGGATAGACGATCGCTTCGAGCAGATCGCGCTCGGCGCGGACCTGGCCGATCTTGGTCAAGTCGGGACCGAGCTTGCCCCCGACGTAGCCGATCGAGTGACATGTGGCACAGGCGGCCTTCGTCCCATTGAAGACCTGCTGCCCGCGCCGGATATCGCCGCCGGAAAGGTTAGCCAGTAGCGATTCGAGGTGTTGACTCCGATCGGCGGTATCGATCTCGATCGCCCGAAATAGTACGACGGCTGACTCGGCCGTTCCTGGCCCAAATCGGGCCAGTCGAGGCTTGAGAGTCTCGACCCGGAGCGTGGAACGAGCTGGAGATCGTAGGAGTGCCGCAACCAGCTCGCCACCGATCACCTCCCCCTGGGCCTTGTCGAAGGCATCGAGCAACCGTCCCGCCTCCAGTGGCCCCGATTGACCGAGAGCAATGGCCAGCTTCGAGAACTGGTCGGGAGCGAGTGCGGCCTTGGCAAACACATCAGCGGAGGTCGTCCGGGCGGAGACGGGTCGATCACCGGCCAGTTGCCCGATCAGGAAATCAAAGGTCGCCGGTGAGACTTCGCGAAGACCGCCCGGGATGGCCGCCAGTGAACCGAGTCGGACCTCAGCCGGCTGAGCCTCCTGCTCGGAAACTCCCAGCAAGGCAGGGTTGAGCTTTCGTGACTGCTCGGGACGGATCGGGATCGCTCGGGCCGTGGCGACGGCCTGCGCGATCGTGGACGGTTCATTCAGTGCCAGCGTCAGACCCTCAACCCAGGAGTCGGGAGTATCCCTGAGCCCGGAGCGGGCCATGGCACGGAGCAGGGACAGCCGAACCGCGAGCGGATTCCGGCCATTCGCCAGTTCCTCGCCGATCAGAGTACGAATCGACTCGGAGCGGGCCATCGAGGCGATCCGGTTTTCCAACTCGGCGAGATCGACCGCCGAAACATCGGTAGCCCCGAACTTGGATCGGAAGAATCCCGATAGAGCCTCACCCCATTCGGGATGGCGTCCGGCAATCCACCAGGCCGTCTCCCGGAGAGATTCGTCGGGTGAGTTCAGGGCACGGATCAAAGGAGCGGGTGAGAGTTTCCCACTCTCCATCTGGTCGATCGCCGTTAAGGCCGCCCGGGTGATGCCGGCGTCGGCCTGAGTCAGGCCCGCACGCGTTGCCTCCGAATCATCGATCTCGATCAAGGCGTAGGTTGCGGAGTGCCGGACGGCCCAGGCTGTCGATCTCCCGGCGATCTTGAGCAGGGCCGGGATCGTCGAGGAATCCCCGATCCGCCCCAGGGCCTCCGCGGAGGCGCGAGCCACCTGGGACTCGGATTCTCCCAGTAGCACGGCCATTCGATCTGCGGCCTCGCGATCTCGCCAGAGGCCTGCTGCCTGGGCTGCGACATGGCGAATCGACGCCTCTGGGTCATTCAGACCCAATCGGACCGCGGCCCGAGCCTCGGGCAAGTCGATCCGGCATGCCGCCCAGACGGCATTGCGTCGGCCCCTGGTCGATGGGCTGGATTGGATGACCTTGCTCAGTTCGGGAACGGCCGGCATCCCGGACCGACCGAGGGCGGCGATGGCCCGCTTGCGGACCACAGGACGAGGGTCATCGAGAAGACCGGTCAGTTCGGCCGGCTTCATCAAATTCCAGGAGAGCTTGAGCCCTCGGGGATCCTCGGGCGGCTTGACCCCTGTTCGGCGGACCCGGTAAATGGCCCCCAGAACGTCGGGCTTGACGAGCTGTGAAGTGGGGCAGCAGAGCTTGTACCATCCGCCCGTGTCGATGACGAGCAGCGACCCGTCGGCGTCTTCCAGGACGTCGGTCGGGTGGAAGTCGTGGTCGTCGGAGACGAGGATGTCGAGACTGGACGGCTCGAAACTCCCGTCCTTTGGTTTCAGCCCGACCTGGATTACCTTCCGGAGATTAAAGCTGGTGGCATAGAGCGCGTCTGGCACGCCCAGGGCATCGGACTCGGCCCTTATCAAGCCGGAAGGAGCGGCAGGGCCCATGTGGAGGAGTGGGGGAAGGAGAGCGGGGCTCGTCCGAGGATGATTATCGATCACGTCATGGACCTTGCCGTAAAGCCCGCCATAGAGAGCGTGAATCAGACCGTCGCGGAAACCTCCCCCGGGTTGCTGAAGGAAGGTCGTCGTGAAAATCCGCTCGCCTTCGGGGGTGAAGGCGACCTCCACCGGGTTGTCCATCCCGCCGGTCATGACCGGCTCGATCTCGGTTCCATCGACCTTGGACCGGAAGATGTGCGCCGCCCGAGTCTCCAGCGGCTTGCGACCGGGGCGCTCGTAGGTCTGGGGGGCGAAGGCTCCCTTGCACCAGTAGATCCGGCCATCGAGCCCCGCGTATGGACCGTGAAGATCGTTGGCGCACCCGGTCAGCGTCTTGCCCTGGAACCATTCCTGACGCTGGTCGGCGACGCCGTCGCCATCGGTGTCGGTCAACTTCCAGATTGAAGGGGGCGCCGAGACATAGAGCGAGCCGTCGAGCCACATCGCCCCTTCGGGGAACATCATCCGGTCGGCGAAGACCGTCGATTTGTCGAACAGGCCGTCACCGTTGGTATCCTCCAGGCAGACGATCCGGTGTGGCCGATCTTCGAGTTGTTGCTGGACTTTATCGTTGGAACCCGAGGAGTCTGCCACGAAGAGACGTCCGGCCTCGTCGAAATCTGCGACGATCGGCCGGTCGACCAGGGGTGCCCCGGCCACCTTTTCGACGAGAAAGCCGTCGGGAACCCGGAAAGTCTTGGGACCGATCACGACATCGACGCCGCTCGCGGTTGCGGACCATAGCCCGATCGACATGGCCATCACGGAGGTCAATCTTCTCATAATCGTTCGATCCCGCAGTTTGAAGGTCGTTGAGGACGACTCATGGTCGCTCCCGGCGAGGATCCTGGCAAGAGGCAGGATAAGCGCCAGCCCTCCTACCTCCCACAAATCCGATCCGCGGACTTCCGAGAGCCATGCGATCGGTTTAAGGTGAAGTTGTCGCCTTCCGTCCGACGGAATGTCCGATCGACCAGACCTCTCCCACCCCAGGAAAACTAAAGATGATCGTCCGTACTGCACTCGCCGGGTCACTCTCAACCTTCCTTGCAATTTTGCTCATCGCGCCCACGGCCAACTCGGGCGAAACGAATGCCGCCAAGCCGATCAAGGCCCTTCTGATCACCGGGGGCGGTTACCATGACTACGCCCACCAGAAGTCGATCATGACCGAAGGTGTCTCGGCCCGTGCCAATGTGGAGTGGACGATCGTCCATGACACCAGCACCGAGGATAGCCACAAGATCCCCCTCTTCGAAGATCCGAACTGGGCCGACGGTTACGACGTTGTCGTGCACAATGAATGCTTCGCCAACATTGACGACGCCGCTTACATCGACAAGGTGGTCGCCGCCCACAAGAACGGCACGCCCGCCGTCGTCGTCCATTGTGCGATGCACACCTTCCGGGCCCTGAAATCCGACGAATGGCACAAGTTCCTCGGAGTCTCGACCTTTCGGCACGGGAAGCAACATCCGCTCGAAGTCAAGAACTTGAAGCCCGAGAATCCAATCCTCAAGGGGTTCCCGGAGACCTGGACCACGGGTAACGAGGAACTCTACTGGATCGAGAAAGTCTGGCCCGAGACCACCGTCCTGGCCCAGGCCAAGGCCGAAGAGAACGGTAAGGATAACCCGGTAATCTGGTCCCATCCCTTCGGGAAGGGTCGAGTTTTCGGCACCACCCTGGCTCACAACAATCGGACGATGAGCGATCCGGTCTACCTCGACATGTTCACCCGAGGGCTACTGTGGGCCGCCGACAAACTCGGCGAGGACGGCAAGCCCAAACCCGGCTACGAGCCCTCTCCCGGGAAAGCGGAATAAGCCAGGAAGCCAGATCTCGGCAATCGCCAGGATCGGAGCATCGAAAGTACAAGTGATCAGGTTGACGATCAGTGGCGACATGTCCACTTTCAACTCGAGAACAACTTCGCGAACCCGATCCTGACGATCGATCACCCCACCTGGAGTCTTCCGATGCTTCGCCTGATGTATTGTCTCCCCGGCGTGATCCTGATGATTCCGGGCTGGGCGAGCTCGGAGGACAAGGTCAAGCGTCTGGAAGAATTCGTCATCCCGAGCGTTCAGGTCAAGGCGGCCGATTCGGATGCTCCACTGGCCGAGGGATGGCCAGGAGGTACCGCCCCGGGCTTGATCGAGGTCAAGAAATACCCGGCCTACCGGAGCGCGGTGGCCCGAGGGACCGGGGCAGCCCTGGGCAGCGACAACGTCCTCTTCTTCCCGCTCTTTCGCCACATCTCCCGATCCGAGATCGCGATGACCACTCCGGTCGTCAACACCTACACCCCCGAGATGCTCCAGAAGCCGAAGGCGACGGGTGACGTCTCGATGGAGTTTGTCTATCGATCGCCCACCCAGGGTCAGATCGGGCAGGGAGTCGGATCGGTCAAGGTCGAGGATCACCCGGCAGCCACCTTCGTCTGCCTGGGAGTCCAGGGAGATCTCGACTCCGACCGGATGCGTCGGGGAACCGAGATCCTCAAGTCCTGGCTCGACGAACATAAATCGGAGTGGGTGGAGGATGGCTCGACGCGGCGACTGGGCTACCACGGACCGATGACCCCTCGCGATCAGCGACTCTGGGAAATTCAGATTCCGATCAAGTCCGCACCACTCCCAGAGAAGCCTGAACAGCCTTGACGATC
The DNA here is from genome assembly GCF_051175385.1 of Tundrisphaera lichenicola. Classification (GTDB taxonomy): domain Bacteria; phylum Planctomycetota; class Planctomycetia; order Isosphaerales; family Isosphaeraceae; genus Tundrisphaera; species Tundrisphaera lichenicola. The sequence goes on from NZ_CP195106.1 coordinate 5,268,012, forward strand.
GTGCGGGCCGAATTTTCGTCAAGGTCCTCCGTCGCACTTGACGGAAGTATTGAAGTCTTCGACCTGCTCAAGTCCGCCTCGGTTCCTGGCGACCTTATCCCCATGGTGGTTGAGTCGTTGCCCGACTCACCCCGGCCGGGGCACAGGGCCTCTTACCCGGCTCTCAGGATCGCCGGATTTGGACCGTCCGGCATGACCCGGCCCATCGCCCGGGAGGCCCCGGGCCGTCGACCAGGACGAGGCGCAGGATGTTCCCGACCAACGAACAGATCGGCATGGCGGCCTATTACCGATGGGTCCGAAGACATTATGCACATGGTCGGCATGATCACGATTGGCTGGCGGCCGAGCAGGAACTCCGCTTCAGCCTGAATTACGAAGTCGTGAGCCGGCATCGACTCGATGGAGTCGGCACGCTTCATCTGGGAGATTCGGACGATCGGAGATGCCGCTTCTGCGAGCAGACGGCTCCTCGGGTCTCCTTCCAGGAACCCCGACTCGTTATCCCTTCGAGCATCGGAAACTCCTCGCTGTTGACATTCGAGGAATGCGATGACTGTCATGTCCTCTTCCGAGAAAGCCTCGCCTTCGACCTGGACTGGTTCGTGCAGGCCACCCGGTTCGGCGATGAGACCGGCTCACTCTGCTTCGTCCCGGTCGCCGCATTCAAGGGACTAATCCGCTCGGCCTTGTTGCTCTTGCCCGAAGAAGATCTTCAATTCTCCGAGGATACGATCGAGTGGGTCGGTAATCCCGACCATGAACTCGACAGCCGGACCTTCGAAGGAGTCGACTGTTTCGTTCACACTCTCCCCGAAGCTTCCCCGTTCTCCTGGGCGGCGCTGGCCCGTCGGACCGAGGAAGACGCTCCGATGCCTTACATCCTGGCGTTCTTCGGGGTGGGTCATCACGTGTTTCAGGTCTCTCTCCCACTCTGCTCCCGTGACGAGGACCTAGAGGGCGAGATCATCATCCCTCGGTTGGCTTCACCCTTCGGCGTGGGTCGTGGTCCTCTCGACAGTCGAGTCGAGATCGTTTCCCTCTCGTCGGCCGACCCCAGACGAGATAGGATCAAGGCCATGGCAAGCCACTAATCCGGCCACCGTGGAGTGATCCGTCATGATTGGCACGGTCCGCTTCCTGGTCGCATCCGTGATCGTCGTCGGACCGGGTTCTCCCAGGGCTTCGGTATCCTTGCCTCCCTTGAATGCATCCGTGGTGGATTTCGCTCAAGCCAATCTGGGAAAGCCCGTGGGAAATGGGATCTGCATCACCCTCGCGATCGAGGCTCTCAAGGCCGCCGGGGCATGCCGGCCTTCATTTCGCGATCCATCGGGCGACTATAGTTGGGGCGAACCGATCATTGATTTCAAGGACGTCTTGCCGGGAGATATTCTCCAGTTTCGGGACGCAGTCTTCCACGGCAGGCGATCCATCGGCCGGGGTCGATGGCGGAGCTGGCATCAAGAGTATCCCCACCACACCGCGATCGTCGCCAAAGTTGAAGAACGCGGTCGAATCCTGAAGATCCTTCACCAAAACATCACGGTCGCAGGCCAGGATGAGTCGGTTAAGGGACGTGTTCAAGAGACGGAACTCCGGATGAGCTCGCTCCAGAAGGGAGGATGGGTCAAGGCTTACCGGCCGGTCGCTCCCCCGGATCCGGCTGATCTCAAGCCTCTCGACGAGTTCGATGTCCTGAATCCTTGATCAATCTCGGATCGAGGCATACAAGAGTTGATCCGTGATCCGGCCATTCTTGATGACGGACGATCGAAGTCGACCTTCCAGGGCGTATCCGCACTTTTCCAGGACCCGAGCCGAGGCGGGATTCCAGGCGAAGACCCCCGCTTGAAGCCGGATCAGGTCGAATCGATCGAAGGCGTACCTCGTGACCTCCCGGACAGCGGCCGTGGTGATCCCACGTCCTCTGAAACCTCGCCCTAGCCAGTAACCGATCTCGGCGGATCGCCGGAAGACGTCCACACCCGGCGTGATTCCCACCACGCCGATGGCTTGAGCTTCCACCTCGATCGCAAAATCGGTCGCGGGTGAACATCCAACCACAAGTCCAAGCCAGGCCAGAGCATCCTCGAGACGATAGGGATGGGGGAAGCGGTCTCTTAGATTGATCCAGATTTCAAAATCGTTCGCCTCCCGGGCGATCGAAGCGGCGTCGGCGAACTTTAAGGGTCGAATCCGACAAAATCCGAGATCGAGGTCGAGTTCATCCATCGTCTTCAATATTCCTCCCGTTTCTCGATCCCGACCCTTTTCCAGGGATTCGCCTCTTGTCGACCGGTTGACCAGGCCGGTCAAACCTTTGATACTGCGAGCCGGGGTGAGCATGCCCTCGTGGTCGAGGGATTGGCCTTGAAGACCCGTCCGAGTCGCATGGAGAGATGACATCGTGGGCAACGCGTCCGAACCATTGATGATCGACGAGCTTCGCAAGATAGACGCCTACTGGAGAGCGGCGAATTACCTGTCGGTTGGCCAGATTTACCTGCTCGACAACCCCCTACTAAAAGAACCGCTTGAACTGAAGCACATCAAGCCTCGGCTGCTGGGTCACTGGGGAACCACGCCCGGACTGAACTTCATCTACGCCCATTTCAATCGATTGATCAAGGCCAACGATCTGAATGTGATCTACATCGCTGGGCCAGGGCACGGCGGGCCTGGACTTGTCGCGAACACTTACCTGGAAGGAACTTATAGCGAGGTTTATTCCAATATCGGCCGGGATGAAGAGGGGATGAAGCGGCTCTTCAAACAGTTCTCATTCCCGGGGGGCATTCCCAGCCACGTCGCACCCGAGACTCCCGGCTCGATCCACGAAGGGGGGGAACTCGGTTACGCGCTCTCGCACGCCTTCGGCGCGGCGTTCGATAACCCCGACCTACTGGTCTGCGCGGTCGTCGGTGACGGCGAGGCCGAGACCGGCCCCCTGGCCACGAGCTGGCATTCGAACAAGTTCCTCGACCCGGTCCGTGACGGCGCGGTCTTGCCGATCCTCCACCTGAACGGCTACAAAATTGCCGGACCGACCGTCCTGGCGAGGATCGGCAAGGATGAGCTGACCGATCTAATGAAGGGGTATGGATACACCCCTTATTTCGTCGAGGGAGATGACCCCGAGACGATGCACCAGTTGATGGCCGGGACCCTCGACGAGGTGATCCGGGAGATTCGCCGGATTCAGGCCGAGGCACGCTCGACCGGTTTTACCTTCTCCGACCGACCACGCTGGCCGATGATCGTCCTTCGGAGCCCCAAGGGATGGACCGGGCCGAAAGTGGTCGACGGTATCGAGATCGAAGGGACGTTCCGAGCCCACCAGGTCCCGCTCTCGGGCCTGGCCGATCATCCCAAGCACATCCAGCTCCTCGAAGAATGGATGAAGTCCTACCGGCCCGAGGAGCTATTCGACCAGTCCGGCGCGTTGATCCCCGAATTGGCCGAACTGGCCCCCGTCGGCGATCGTCGGATGGGGGCCAACCCCCACGCCAACGGTGGACTGCTCCTGAAAGACCTCCGACTCCCCGATTTCCGCGACTACGCCGTCGCAGTCTATCAACCCGGCGATGTTGAGGCTGAAGCCACGAGGGTCCAGGGCAAGCTGATCCGCGACGTCCTGTCGATGAATGCCGGTCAGGCCAACTTCCGGGTCTTCAGCCCCGATGAGACCGCCTCTAACCGTTGGGGCGACGTCTTCGACGTGACGAGTCGAGAGTCGGTCGCCGAGATCTATCCGAACGACGATCACGTGGCCGTCGATGGGCGGGTCATGGAGATGCTCAGCGAGCACCAGTGCCAGGGCTGGCTGGAAGGCTACCTCCTTACCGGACGGCACGGATTCTTCTCGTGCTACGAGGCGTTCATCCACATCATCGACGCGATGTTCAACCAGCACGCCAAGTGGCTGGAGTCGACCCGAAAGATCCCCTGGCGAAGGCCGGTCGCCTCCCTGAACTACCTGCTGACCTCGCACGTCTGGCGGCAAGATCACAACGGCTTCAGCCACCAGGATCCCGGGTTCATCGACCACGTGGTCAACAAGAAAGCGAATGTGGTCCGGGTCTATCTGCCCCCCGATGCCAATACTTTGCTCTCGGTGACCGACCATTGTCTTCGGAGCCGCCACTACGTCAACGTGATCGTCGCCGGCAAGCAACCCTCGCCTCAGTGGCTCGACATGGACTCGGCGATCAAGCATTGCACGGCCGGGATCGGGATCTGGGAGTGGGCCAGCAACGACCGTGGAGTCGAACCCGACGTGGTGATGGCTTGCGCGGGGGATGTCCCGACTCTGGAGACTCTCGCAGCGGTCGACCTCCTCCGAAAGCAGTTGCCCGATCTCAAGGTCCGCGTCATCAACGTGGTCGACCTGATGAAACTCCAGCCCTCCAGCGAACACCCCCACGGGCTGAGCGACTTCGAGTTCGACGCCCTCTTCACGCGCGACAAGCCCGTGATCTTCGCCTATCACGGCTACCCCTGGCTGATCCATCGACTGACCTATCGACGGACCAATCACCGAAATCTTCACGTCCGGGGTTACAAGGAAGAAGGGACGACAACGACCCCCTTCGACATGACCGTACTGAACGAACTCGATCGCTTCCACCTCTTCGAAGACGTTGTCGACCGGGTGCCGAAACTCGGACCCAGGGCTGCCTACGAGAAACAGTTCGTCCGGGACAAGCTCATCGATCATCGTCACTACATTCGGGAACATGGCGAAGACATGCCCGAGATCCGCAACTGGAAGTGGGGCGTTTAATCCCAGAAATCAGACTGAGTTGGGTTCGATAATCGCCGCCTGGCCCGGCCGGTCCTTCCATGAGATGGGGAGAATTTCGGACCGGGCGGCGCGCGGCGCGCTCACTCCATCGGCGACTCGTCCGCTTGACTCCAGGGCCTTCCCAACCCGAGGTCCTTTTTTCGATGCTAGAGTCGGTTATACTCTGCTCTTCGAATGGCGAAAGACGTTCACCCTTCGCTTAATTTTCACTGGGAGCCTGTCTGATGCCCGCCCAAGACGACCTCGACCTGAGTTGCATCCGCACAATCCAGACTTTGTCGATGGACGGAGTCCAGGCGGCCAACTCAGGCCACCCGGGGACGCCGATGGCGATGGCACCCGTCGCCTACACGATCTGGCAGGAGTTTCTCCGCTTCGATCCCGAAGATCCGATCTGGCCGAACCGCGATCGGTTCGTCCTCTCAATCGGCCACGCCTCGATGCTGCTCTACTCGCTCCTCCACCTGACCGGGGTCAAGTCGGTCGACAAGGATTATGAACGGCTCGGCGAGCCATCCGTCACCCTTGAAGACCTGAAGAAGTTCCGCCAGCTCGACAGCAAGTGCCCCGGCCACCCCGAATATCGCTGGACCAGCGGGGTCGAGACGACCACCGGCCCGCTCGGTCAGGGAGTCGCGACGAGCGTTGGGATGGCCTCGGCGGGCAAGTGGCTCGCCGCCCACTACAACAAGCCCGGATTCGACCTGTTCGACTTCGACGTCTATGCCCTTTGCGGCGACGGCGACATGATGGAAGGGGTCTCGTCCGAGGCCGCCAGTCTGGCAGGACACCTCAAGCTTTCCAACCTCTGCTGGATTTACGACTCGAACCGTATCACGATCGACGGCTCCACCTCGATCACCTTCACCGAGGACACCGCGGCGAGATTCCGGGCGTATGGCTGGAATGTCCTGGAAGTTGCCGACGCCACCGATACCGAGGCGATCGCCAAGGCTCTCCAGACCTTCAAGGAGACCCACGACCGCCCGACTTTCATCGTGGTCCACAGCCATATCGGCTGGGGATCGTCGAGGCAGGATAGTGCCAAGGCCCACGGTGCCCCCCTGGGCGACGACGTGATCCTGGCATGGAAGGAGAAATACGCCTCCTCGACCGAGAAATTCTTCGTCCCCGACGGGGTCTACGACCATTTCGAGGCAGGGATCGGGAAGCGTGGCAAGGCCCTTCGCGACGCCTGGTTCTCCAAGATCGACGAATACAAGGCCAAGTATCCCACCGAGGCACAACAGCTCTACCAGATGCAGCATAGACAGCTGCCCGACGGCTGGGATAAGGATCTTCCGACCTTCCCGGCCGATCCGAAGGGCCTGGCCGGTCGGGCGGCATCTGCCAAGATCCTCAACGCGATCGCCCCGAACGTCCCCTGGTTGATCGGCGGCTCCGCGGACCTGAACGAGTCGACCAAGACCGAGATCACCGCGAAGGACGCCGGATCATTCGAGCCCGATAACTATGGCGGTCGGAACTTCCACTTCGGCATCCGTGAGCACGCCATGGCGGCGTTCGTGAACGGGATGTCGCTGGTCAAGGTCCGTCCCTACGGGGCGGGATTCTTCATCTTCAGCGACTACGCACGGCCCTCGATCCGGCTCTCGGCGATCATGGAAATCCCGACGATCCACATCTTCACGCATGACTCGATCGGGGTCGGCGAGGACGGCCCGACTCACCAGCCGATCGAGCAACTGCCGAGCCTGCGGGCAATCCCCGGGCTCGTCGTCCTCCGGCCGGCCGATGCCAACGAATGCGTCGAGGCCTGGAAGGTGGTCATGAAACTCCGACACGAGCCTGCCCTCCTGGTCCTGACCCGCCAGGATCTCCCGACGCTCGACCGGACCAAGTATGCTTCCGCCGCCGGGGTCGCCAAGGGGGCTTACATCCTGGCGGACGCCGAGGACGGCAAGCCCGACGTCCTCCTGATGGGCTCCGGCTCCGAGGTCTCTCTCTGCGTCGCCGCTTACGAGTCCCTCAAGGCCGAGGGGATCAAAGCCCGGGTCATCAGCATGCCGTCCTGGGACATCTTCGAGCATCAGCCCGAAGAGTATCAGGAAAGCGTGATCCCGCACGACGTCCACGCGCGGGTCTACGTCGAACAGGCCTCGACCTTCGGCTGGGAGAAGTACACCGGCAAGACCGGCGCGAAGATTGGCATGCACACCTTCGGGGCGTCCGCCCCGCTGAAGGCATTGCAGAGCAAATTCGGCTTCTCGCCCGAGAAGGTCGCCGAAGCGGCCAAGGACCAACTCAAGCTCGTCGCGGCTGGGCGAAACGGCAAGGTGATCTCCGCTCCCAAGTAAGATTGGGAGTGAAGAGCTCGCGCCCATCCCGGATCCCGGTCTTCAGATGGGAAACCAATTTGAAGACCGGGATCCGGATCGTTGATCCGATTCCCGGGCATTGCCATCACGAATCCAGGTCGATTCTCCAAATACTGAGAGGGATGATATCCTCTTAGGTCGGGATATCGACCACATCATTCATCCCTTGCCTGTTCGCCGAACCACAGAGAGCCGCCCATGACGATCGCCGAACGAGCCCTGGAAATGATCCGTGATGGGACCGTAATCGGCCTGGGAACAGGCCGAGCGGCGACCGCATTCGTCAAGGCACTCGGGCCGGCGGTCCGAGCGGGCCTGAGAATCACCGGAGTTCCCACGTCCGAGGTCACCGCCGGACTTGCCCGAGAATTGGGCATTCCGTTGACCACGCTCGATCTGGCCGGCGAGCTTGATATCACCTTCGACGGAGCCGATGAGGTTGCCCCGAACTTGAATTTGATCAAGGGGTACGGTGGGGCGCTGGTCCGCGAGAAAATCGTGGCCGCCTCCTCGAAGCGGTTCGTCGTGCTGATTGGACCCGAGAAGGAGGTCTCCCACCTCGGGGAGCATGGCAAGCTCCCGGTCGAGGTCGTCCCGTTTGCCCTGCCTCTAGCCCGTCGCAAGCTCGAACTTCTCGGACTGCCTCCCGTGCTTCGGCTCAATCAGGACGGTACTCCTTACGTCACCGACAACGGCAACCCCATCCTCGATTGCAAGGTCGGACCCATCGACGATGCCGCCGCCCTGGAGCATGCCATCCTGTACATTCCCGGGGTTGTGGGGACCGGCCTCTTCGTCGATATGGCGGAAACCGTGTTGATCCAGAACGAAGACGGTACCGTCTCCGCGCGTCACCGGGTCGATGCTTGAATCTCTACCGGGAGCACTCCGTTGAGCATCCTCGTCCTCAACACAGGCTCCAGCAGCTTGAAGTTCGGATTGTTCGATTCCCCGACCCTCGTCTCGACCATCTCGGGTGAGGTGGATTGGCGGGGTCGGGGCCGACCCGCCGAGGTCTCGATCCGAATCGAGGGGGAAGCCGAGCAACGATTCCCGTCCGAGTCCTCCGACCCCGGCTCGGCGGCCTCTCTCGCAATCGAACAGGTCGTCGAATCGTCCGGTTCCGAGATCGCCGCGATCGGCCATCGGGTCGTCCACGGAGGGAGTCGATTTCGGTCGAGCGTCCTGATTGACTCCGAGGTCGAGAAGGAGATCGACCGCCTGAGTGAGTTGGCCCCGCTGCACAACCCCCATGCACTCGCCGCGATCAGGGCCGCGAGGGCGGCTCGACCGGACCTCCCTCAGGTGGCCGTCTTCGATACCAGCTTCTTCGTCGATATGCCAAGATCGTCCGTGATCTATCCCGTCCCCCATGCCTGGACCGAGGACTGGGGAATCCGCCGATTTGGCTTCCACGGGATCAGTCACGACTATTGCGCGGGTCGGGCCGCAGAGATCCTGGGACGCGATCGGGCGTCACTTCGCCTCGTCATTTGCCACCTGGGCAACGGCTGCTCGGCCTCGGCGGTCCGGGGTGGACGGGCAATCGAGACGACCATGGGCTTCACGCCCCTGGCCGGCCTGATGATGGGAACTCGATCCGGCTCGGTCGACCCCGGTATCCTGCTTTATCTCTTGAAGGAGCGGAAGCTCGGCCTCGACGAGATGGACGAAGCCTTGAATCACGCCTCCGGGCTCAAGGGAGTTTCCGGGATTTCGGGCGATTACCGCGAAGTCGAGGCCGCCGCCGGCGCCGGGAATGATCAGGCCCGGCTTGCACTGGAGATCTACGCGGCCAGGGTCCGATCCACAATCGGTTCGCTCTCAGCGACCCTGGGAGGGCTCGATGCGCTGATCTTTGCCGCCGGAGTTGGCGAGAACAGCGCCTCACTCCGAGAAACCGCTTGCGAGGGGCTTGGATTCCTCGGCCTGAACCTGGACACCATTCGAAATTCAAGCCAACCTCGCGATTGCGACATCGCTACTGACGATTCTCCCTCGCGAATCCTGGTCGTACATACTCGCGAAGAACTCATGATCGCGAGGGAGGTCTTCAAGCTCTTCTCGGCCTCCTGATCCGTTACTTTGAGGCAAGCCCGGACCACGATCGCAACGCTCGAGAAATGTCGGTCCATCGATCGAAGCGATGGTAGGTCTCTCCCAGACTGGTCAGTTCCTCGGCGAGAACCCCTCGGGCGAATCGGAGGTGCTCCGGGACCAGCAAGGAAGCCGCCAGATCGGGCTTGCCGTCGCCCGCGAAGGCTACGGTTCCTCCTTCGAGGATGGCGGCTCGGACGACCGCCGACTTGTCGATTCCCACTTCCGCCGAGAAGTATCGAGAGTCGGTCGGTAACTCCATCACCAGGCGACCATTCACGATCCGCCCCAGATTGGCGTGTAATTCAGGATCGACCCGTGCTTCGTCGAGCAGTCGCCGGATATACCAATCCGAGCCGGCCGAGGCGACGATGACTCGCCAATCCGATCTTTCCAGGGCACGATATTCTTCCGCGAGGTCGGGATCGAGCTCCATCGCCCCGACGACTTCCACAAGGGCAGGCTCGCCGGGCGCGACCGACTCAAATATCGATCGCAAGGCTTCAAAATGGGTGATCCGCCCCTTCAAATATTCGTCCCAAAATCCGGATGCACCCGACGGCTTGAACCGTTCGAGGAAGATTTGGAAGAAGTCTCGACGAGTCATCGTCCCATCAAAGTCGCTGACCAACACGCCACCCATGGTTGAAGTCCCCTGGTTATTCCATCGAAATCGAGCTTGATCATAAATGATCGTTAGGCCGGTCGGCCTCACGGCTTTGCGATCGATGATGGTATTCTTGGTGATCCACCATCACCCGGAGCGACCGAAGCCGATGAGCCAGGACCTCCCCTTCCATGACGTCGCGATCCTCGGGGCCGGAGCGGCGGGGCTCTGCGCGGCGATTCGCGCGGCCGAACGAGGTCTCTCGGTCCTGCTTCTGGAGAAGAATCGACGACCCGGGGTCAAGATCCTGATGTCGGGCGGGACCCGCTGCAACCTCACCAATGCGAGAGGGCTTCGCGATCTCCGTGTCATCTCCGGCCCGATCGACCCTCTCTACAATCCGGAGGAAGCTCGAGGGGCCAGGAGTATCCAGCAAGCCTTCGGCGAAGGCGGTAAGTTCCTCGGGCCTTCCCTCCGATCGCTCAGCGTCGAGCGGACGGTGGAAATGTTCGAGTCCGAAGGGGTCGTGACGAAGATCGAAGGCAATGGCAAGATCTTTCCTGCTTCTGATAGAGCGTCGGACGTTGTGGATGCCCTGGTTCGACGACTGCACCGCTCGAAAGCCGAGCTGAGAACGTCCACTCCGGTTCTGGACGTTACAGCCCTCGACAATGGCTTCGAAATACGCTTGCCGGATGGTTTCGCGAGGGCCAGAAAGGTCATCGTCGCCGTGGGCGGGCAATCGTTTCCGGGATGCGGGACTTGCGGCGACGGTTACGCGATTGCTCGAAAATACGGTCATACGATCGTCGAGCCTCGACCAGCCCTGGTTCCGATCCGAGTCGAACCGACCTGGGTGCCGACCCTCAAGGGCCTGACGATGCCCGATGTGACGGCCAGCATCCGTTCCGGGGAGGGTCCTACACTCCTGGAGCGTCGCGAGGCCCTACTCTTCGCGCACTTCGGTCTCACCGGCCCATCCATCCTCGACGTCAGCCGCGCGGTGGCCCGTCATCAAGGGCCGGGACGCCTCGACCTGGTCCTCGATCTTTCCCCCGACACTCGGGCCGAGGAGCTTGATCAATACTTCCAGGCCGCGGGCCGATCGGGTCGTCGAGCGGTGACCGGGCTGATGCCCGAATGCCTTCCTCGGAGGCTAGCTGAAGCGGTTATGATCCATTCGCAGGTCCCCGTCGATCGGATGGGACCGGATCTCTCCCGTGAGGAACGAAAACGGCTCGTCGGCGCGATCAAGGGGCTTCGCCTGCCCGTGACCGGGACGCTGGGGTTTGCCAAGGCCGAGGTAACCAGCGGAGGAGTGGCCCTCGACGAGGTCGAGCCGAAGACCCTGGAAAGCCGCGCCCAGCCCGGCCTTCACTTCATCGGAGAGGTTCTCGACCTCGACGGGTTGATTGGTGGGTACAACTTTCAGGCGGCCTGGAGCACCGGCTGGCTCGCCGGTGAATCCGTCTGAACACGCTCCCACACAACCCTCATTCATCAAACTTCATCCACCGAATCGGGACTCGGTTCCTCGGTAGAATGAAGCCAGTCGTAGAATCGGCGGTCGGTGAAGATCCCGGAATATCCTCTTTCCGGGTCGACCAGGGTATGGCTCTGATTGTACACGAACGATCCGTGGACGATTTGTCCCGACTCGTCGACCGCGAAGGCCCCGACAAAGTCGACCGGTGGAGGCTCGACGCCGGGTTCGTCGCGGTTCCTGGGGTCGATGATATAGGTCCATTCCGAAGCGGACGACCGGGCCTGGGTGGCGATCTCGGGAGTGTGTCCGACGACCTCGTTCATGTAGGTCGCGAGTGCCTGAATGAATTGGGGGTTGAGTTGGAGACTGAGCGGGTCGAAGCCTCCAAAATCGGTCGGGGTGACTTCGCCGACGATGTATCGAGGCTGAATTCCCGATGTTTCAACCCGGTCAGGGCTCAGGAATGTCAGGAGATGGCGAGTCTTGCCATCCTCATTCAGAACCTCGTAAACATTCAGTAGTGGAAGAGAATCTTCGGGCATGACTCCATCTCTCGGGTCCGGGAATCGTCGAGGGTGATCAAAGAATGAACCGGCTCAATTCATCGTCGTCGGCCACGGGATCGAGCCGCTCGCGAACATAAGCCCCATCGATCGTGATCTTTTTCTCGACGCGGTCGGTCGCTTCAAACGAGATTTCCTCGACGACTTTTTCGAGGATCGTGTGGAGCCGACGAGCGCCGATGTTCTGCGTCGATCGATTGACTTCATACGCGAGGTTGGCCATCGCATCGATGGCATCATCGGTGAAGATCACTTCCAGACCTTCGGTAGCCAGGAGGGCGCGATACTGGACGGCCAGGGAAGCACGGGGTTCCCTGAGGATTCGCGCGAAGTCCTCGCGGGTCAGATCCTGGAGTTCCACGCGGATCGGAAATCGTCCCTGCAATTCTGGCATGAGATCGGAAGGCTTGGCTCGGGTGAAGGCCCCCGCCGCGACGAACAGCACATGGTCGGTCTTGACCGGGCCATATTTCGTATTCACCGTGGTACCCTCGACGATCGGCAGGAGGTCGCGCTGGACTCCTTGTCGCGAAACGTCGGGGCCTTTGCCCCCACCGTCCTCTCCGCCGGCAATCTTGTCGATCTCATCGAGGAAGATGATACCGGACTGTTCGGCGAGTTCGATGGCCGCCCGCTGGATCTTCTCGGGATCGAGCAAATTCTCCGACTCGTTTTCCAGGAGGATCGGCCGGGCCTCGGCCACGGTCATCGACCGGGACTGGGTCGGCCGGGGCATGATCTTCTCGAACATCCCTTGGAGGTCCATCTCCATCTGTTCCATGTTACCCGCGCCCAGGATCGAAACCGGGGCCACGGACTTTCCCGGGATCAGGAGTTCGACCTGGCTGTCCTCCAGCTCGCCGGCGGCCAGCCGAGCTTTCATCTTCTCCCGAGAGCGCTCTCGACGTTCCGCCGCCTCATCGTGTCCGGGCGATCCCTCGGCCCAGTGGGGGGCGGTGGGGCCCATCGGAAGGAGGAGATCGAGCAGCTTCGCTTCGACTCGATCCCGCGCCTTGACCGCCACTTTTTCCCGTTCCTGGGACTTCACCAGCGCGATGGATGCCTCGACGAGATCGCGGACCAAACTTTCCACGTCACGGCCGTAATACCCGACCTCTGTGTATTTCGTGGCCTCGACCTTCACGAAAGGGGCACCGACCAGCTTGGCCAGTCGTCGGGCGATCTCGGTCTTACCCACGCCGGTCGGCCCGATCAGGAGGATGTTCTTGGGCATCACCTGGGCCCGAAGTTCGTCGGGCAGCTGCTTGCGACGCCAGCGATTTCGGAGGGCGATCGCGACGGCTCTCTTGGCATTGGCCTGGCCGATGATGTCGCGGTCCAACTCGGCAACGATCTGGCGAGGGGTCAGGTCCTGCATGGTTTTCCCTCGTTCACGAGTTCGATGGGGCGATCATCGGGAGAGTAAGAACAGTAAATCCAACCTCGCTGCTCGGGCTCGCTAGGAGTCGGAATGTAATTCCTCGACCGTCAGTTGAGTGTTGGTATAAATGTCGATCCCGCCCGCGATCTCGAGCGAGGAACGGACGATCGCGGACGCGGAGAGGTCCGTGTGGGCAATCAGGGCTCTCGCGGCCGCCAGGGCGTAGCCTCCACCGGAACCCGCGCAGAGGATCCCGTCCGTCGGTTGGATCACGTCTCCAGAGCCGCTCAAGAGGAGGCTGTGCTTGCGGTCGGACGCGACCAGCATCGCTTCAAGTCTCCTCAGGAGCCGGTCGGTCCTCCAGAGCTTGGCGAGTTCGGTGGCGGCCCGCAGCAAGCTATCAGGGTGGTCGCGGAGTTTGGCTTCGAATCGCTCGAGCAGGGCGAATCCGTCGGCCGCGCTGCCGGCGAAGCCCACCAGGACCTTGCCGTCCAGGAGTTTTCGGACCTTGACGGCGTCCGCCTTCATGACGGTGTTCCCGAGGGTCACCTGACCATCGCCGCCCACCGCCACGCGGCCACCACGTCGAACCGACAAGATCGTGGTCGCATGCCAGTCCAAAGTCTTGCCTCCGAGCCTACTACAGTGAAAGGTCGATTTCCCTCGTTCGTTTCTCCCAGGGTAGTCATCGGCCCGTGCGCTGAACAGGCAGAGCCGGCCGTCTTTTCGGTTCGGGGAATATTTCAGATGACCCAATCGTCAGGATGAGGTCATAATCGAGTTTCGAAGAGGGTCTGCCGACTTGACCGACCTCGGATCGCGAGGAATGTTTCGGGTGGATGTTCGGAAGTCGAGTCGCATCTCTGAACTCGACCCGTGTCCGACCTCCCTGGAGTCCGCCCGGTCCGGCGTGGACCCGCAAGGAATGACCCCATGAGACGCGATCGAATCACGCGAGCGATCCCGGCGATTGGCCTGGGGCTGGCTCTCTCCTATACGTCGGAAACGCTGGCCCAGGGCCTCCCACCCTCCAGTGGGAGCGGTTCGGGGACCGGTACAGGTATGTCATCCGGTTTCCCCGGTGCCACGGGCACGGGTCGAGAATCGGGGACGATCGGCTCGACAGGGACGGGACGCGAGGGCCTGTCCACCTCCCCCCTACCTCGAGCATTTCCGAGCGCCGACCTGACCAGGCCGATCGACCGAAGGGGGATACCGGGCATCGATGACGGTCGTCCCCTGGGCGGGCTCAGCAATGTCTCGCCCACATTGCTGACCGATGCACGGTCGGTGGCCGACCCGGGCGAGCGAGCCCTGGCCCTGGTCCGGATCGCCCAGACCGCCATCTTCAGCCGTCAAATGGATGAGGCCCACGCCGCACTCTTCGAGGCAGGTCCCGCGGCACTCGCGGCTCCCAACCATCTGATCCGCGATCAGAGAATCACCGCGATCGTCAGCGCCTTGCTCAATCTGGCCGAAGAGCGGATGAGCGACTATTCCGACTTCGATTACTCGATGCCCGAAGAGTCGCGCTCCTCATCCGAGTCGGCTCCGCCTACCCCCCCTCCTGCCGAATCGGTCCCTCCCCGTACCGCCGGAGAGAGGACCCCTGCGGCCGCGCTCCCTCCGGACACCCGGAAGGCCAGGCTTCAGGCAGCCGTACCGGAATGGGCCGAGGCCGTCAGGTTGGCCCGGACCCTGGAGAACATCACAGCTCGGACCGAGACCCTCTTCCGAATCGTCGAGAGCGAGGCGTTCAGCAGCTCTCGGCTGATCACCGATCCTCTCCGGCTCGTGGGGGGTCAGCCCGATCCCGCGAAGCTCTCCCCCGACCTCCGAACCTTCACCGATCAACTCCTTGTCTCGGCGAGCCAGCACGCCGCGATGATCGAGCGGCCGATCTGGAAGAATTACGCCTCCTACAGCATCATCTCCAACGCCGCCGCTTCGAGCCAGTTCCCCAGGGGTTTCCAGATCGCCCGAGACATGGAACAACCCGAAGCACGGACCGATGCGCTGATCCGTCTTGCGGAAGGACAGGCTCTCAACGGACGTCCCGAAGAGGCGACCGCCGCATACAATGAGGCGGCCCGATCCGTCTCGATGATCCCCCAGGAAGACCCGCGAGAAACCCTGGTTGGGGTCCTGATCGATAGCCTGATCACCTTCGGCCGCTTCGATGACGCTCGGGCTTGCGTTCCGCTCTATTCCTTCCCATCCCGGCAACTCACCGCACTCTCGGCCGTTGCCGAGTCGCAGGGGCGTCGAGGACTTTCCGAATCCGCTCGGCTCTGGATCGCTCGCGAGGCACCTCCTTCATTCAGAGCGATCCTTTACCGGAAAGTTAACGATGGCGTGCTCACGGCCATCGAGAAGAATCGAAGCAAGGATCTCTCGCTCAAGGGGCGATAATCCGCATCCGACCGACTGAAATCAATCAGGCCGACCCTCGGACTAATTCCGAGGGTCGGCTTTCTTAGTTCCGGGGCCGATCGTCGATAGGTAAAGTTTCCGGGAGGGTGAACACCCACTCATAATTATTGAAACTACGTTCGACGCACGCGGGTATCATGACGGATTGGAACGGTCCTAAATCGGACACGGCACGTCCTTCAGGAGAGGTCGAAGATGAGACGAGGCATCGGGTTCGGAGTGACCCTATCGGTCCTGATCGGGTTCTCGCCCGCCAATGGCGAGGTGCCGACGTATCATGGTCAGGTCGTTGCAATTCTTCAGAAACATTGCCAGGACTGTCACCGGCCGGGTCAGGTTGCCCCGTTCTCATTGCTCACCTTCGACCAGGCCCGTAAGCGAGGGGCGGATATCCTCCAGCAGGCCGAAGACAGGCGGATGCCGCCCTGGCCCGCCTCGACCGCCTACGGTGGTCCCTTCCTGGATCAGCGAATCCTGCCCGATGCGGATCTCGACACGCTCCGGTCCTGGGTCGCGGCCGGGTGTCCCGAGGGAGATCCCAAGGATGCTCCGCCCGCTCGAGAATTCTCATCCGACTGGCCACTCGGTCCCCCCGACCTGATCCTGACGATGCCCGAGCCTTATGAGCTCGAAGCCGAGGGAGACGATGAGTTTCGGGTTTTCGTCCTCAAGACCGCCCTTCCCTCCGAGCGTTGGATTCAGGCCGTCGACTTCCGCCCAGGTAATCGGAAAGTGGTCCACCACATCCTGGCCGGGGTCGAGCGGGAGCACAGGGGACGAGAACTCGATGCTGGTGATGAGAAGCCTGGATATTCCTCGGTTGGAGGATTTGGCGACGGAGTCCGAACACGAGGCTTTCTCCCCATCTGGACTCCTGGTAGTCGGCCTCGATACTCTCCCGAGAATTCGGGCTATCTCCTACCAAGTGGGGCGGATGTCCTCGTCCAAATGCACTATCACAAGAGCGGTAAGGTCGAAACCGATGCGACGGAAGTAGGACTCTACTTCTCCGAAAAGCCTCTACCGAATGAGCTGAAGACGGGCTTCATCTTCCCCGAGATTTCGACCCTACAGGGGATCGCCCTGGGAGCGAAGGCCCGGGCCGCCCAGGCGGCCGGAAAGAGGCTGACGCTCGATGAAACTTTGCACGATATCCTGGTGATTCCCGCCGGTGTTAAGAATTACGAAGTCCGAGGCAGCAACCGCAAAGGGATGGGTAAACCCATCGATCGCGACATCATCCTGACCTCCGTCATGCCGCACATGCACTGGTTGGGCAAGGACTTCGAGTTCACCGCCGTCCTTCCCGACGAGAAAGCAACGCGTATCCCGCTGATCAAGATCGAACGATGGGACTTCAACTGGCAGGGCACCTATGGGCTGGTGGAACCGATCAAGCTCCCCAAGGGAACACACTTTGAAACGCTGGCCCATTTCGACAACTCCGACAGCAACCCGTCCAACCAGAACCACCCACCCAAGACGGTCCACTGGGGCGAGCAGACCAACGATGAGATGATGATCGGAATCTTCGAGTTCATCGTGGACGAGCCCAATCAAGTCAAACCCTGAAACCAGTAGGACGGTTCGAGTGCTCGACGGGTTGAGGTCATTCCCCTTCCCCGAGCCTCGAACTTTCTTATACTGTACGCATGAGCGAACAGGAGCATCCCATCTGGATCGGTTGCAGCGGCTGGAGTTATCCAGACTGGGCCGGACCCTTCTATCCTGAAGGAATGGCGGCCGGCGAATACCTCGAATGGTATGCCGATCGCTTCCCGATCGTGGAGGTGGACAGTACCTTCTACCGGGTCCCTTCCCGAGCGATGGTCCAGGGTTGGAAGAACAGGACGCCGGACGACTTCCGGTTTGTGCTGAAGGTTCCCCAGGTCATCACCCATCAAAAGAAGCTCCAGGGCTGCGAGGAAGAGGTCGATGGATTCGTCACCTCGATCCTCGGGCTGGGGGACAAGCTCACCGCCGCACTCCTGCAACTTGGTTACTTCAACCGAGGGGCCTTCGGCTCACTCGACGAGTTTCTTGGCGTCCTCGACCCATTCCTCGACCGATGGCCTCATCGACAGGTTCCGCTGGCCGTGGAGGTTCGCAATCCGCGATGGGTTGGGCCGAAGCTCGCCGAGGTCCTCCGAGACCACAACGCGGCCATCACCTTGACCGAGCAGACCTGGATGCCTCGCCCGGCCGAGGTGGCTAAACAGATCGATCCGATCACCGGACCGATCGGCCTGGTCCGGCTCCTCGGCGATCGGGAATCCATCGAGAAGATGACGACGACCTGGGAGAAAGTCGTCATCGACCGATCGAACGACCTGGCCGAGACGGCCGGTGTCGTCCGCTCGATGGCGGATCGAGTCCCCGTGGCCGTCTTCCTGAACAATCACTACGCTGGTCATTCTCCGGCGACGGCCAGGGATCTGAGGAAGCTGCTCGGTCAACCCGAACCAGTGCCACCGGTGCGTCCCCGAACGACCCTGTTCGATTGATGAACAAGACCATGACCGACTCGGTTGCCGGTGCAAGTTGGCCCGAACGCGAAGCCCGATGGCAGAAGCGACTCCGTCGGCTTCGACTGGGAGCCGAGCCGATCGAGGACCAACTCGTCAGGTTCCGCCGGGTGACGATCGTGCTGACGATCATCGGGATTTCGGTCGGCCTGATGTTCCTCTCGATCTTCGCCGCGTTCGGTCGGGTGGATGTTGGAGCGATCGTGGTAGGAATTTTGCTTGGACCGGTCATCGCGCTGGCGTGGCTCGACCATGCGATCCTCCGAGCGCGAGCCGCGGCCTATCTCCGAGATCTCAAGGACTGGCAGTCGAGGGCAACCCCGCCGGCATGAGCCAGATGGCTCAGACCGGCAGGGGCTACCTCGATCAGACGCAGAATGCCTCGGTTGATCCGACCAACTCGGCATCCTCGTCTTCTACATCGGAGTCGGCCCATTCCTCGTCGTCAGCGGCGTTCGATTGCAACTCGAACTTGAGTCGCTTCCGGGCCGTGTGGAGTCGCCGCTTGATGGTGCCGATCGGGGTATCGAGCCGCTCGGCGATCTCGACCAGGGATTGTCCCTGGATGTAGAACGCGACGAGGGTCTCACGATCCAGGGTCTTGAGCCGAGACATCCCATCCCAGAGTCGTTGGGCCCGTTCGCGGGCGATTAATTCTTCCAGGGGATCGATCCCCTGCTCTCCGGAGGCTTCCAGGATCTGAGCGTCGACGCTCGGAGGCTGGACCCGACGAGTGGCGCGGTTGATGGCCATCCGGGCGGCAACCTGTCGGAGCCAGCCGGCGAATCGCTCGGGTTCTCGGAGCTGGTCGATTCGTTTCATGACGTGGAGGAAGACCTCCTGGGTCAGTTCAACGGCCTCGCTCGGGTTGCCGAGTCTACGAAGGCAGATGGCGTGAACAGTCCGCTCGAACTGTTCCACGAGTTCACCGAACGCCTCGCGATCGCCGCGTTGGGCGCGGCGGACCAGGACGGCCAGATCGATCCATTTGGGGTCCCTGGGGGGGACACTTCTCACGGTCGCTATCACGGGAATCACCCTACCCCGATCCTCGGGGGCCTGGGCTCGCCTCACACGCCTCGATGAAAATCAATAAATCCGGGGCGTGGAACGAGCATCGCCGACGGGCACGTTACAGGCACCGAACGGGGGCGATAGCCAGGGAGCGGGCACGGTCCTTGGGGCGGGAATCGGCGTGATTCCGCCCAGGGACGATGCCAGGCTCCGGTGACTTAGGCCACAAGTCCGGAGACCGACGGTGACGGCTAGGGCGCGGTGAACTCGCGGGAGATCATCCAGCAAGCATCATCCGCGCGGGCCGACCACCCGATCAGGGCCAAATTCCGAGTACCGAGCCTGGGATGCGACGCAACGGTAGCGAGGCCGCATCGAAGGCGATCAATTCCCGAAACCCGACGGCATTAATCTGGGAGATCGACTCTCATCCCCCGAGGCCATGTCTCACGACGCGGCCAGGGGAACCTGGGTAGCTCGGGCCGATCGGCCCGCTCTCCTCGACGAAACGGATCGCCTGGTGAGGTCGGTTAGGGACCTCACCAGGAGATGGATCGTCGAGTGGAGCGGCGGCGAGTCGAACCAGCCTGTCCCGTTGTCGCCCGACCGGACGACGACGGTACCGACGGGATGCGACGCCAAGGCAACGGGCTGCCCCTGTTGGTCTCGATCCGACGCGCCCGAGGAAGGCCACGACGTATCGAGGGATGAGCCAAAAATTCCGATCATTTTGGGCTTGTATGGTTTGGGTCCCATAATGGGCGGACCCTCGAACCGATAACCCGAATGACCGCAAGATTCGGCGCGCACGGAGACGACTACAGGATCGACGTGGGCGGTGCGCAGGGTCAGGCTACCGTTGTTGATGGCGCTCGCGTTCTGGTCGAGCTTCCGCGTGCCGAGGTTCAGCCGGTTGGTGTTGGCCGAGAGCGTACGGTTCGTGCGGTTCAACATGGCAAGACCCTCACTTCCGCCAGAGGTGGGCGGGATGGAGACGCCCAAGCGGCGGGTGGCCGTCGGGCGGGGCCGCCCCGATTCATGGTCGGGACGGCGGGAACGGGAGAAGGGACCATGCCCTTCGCGAAGACAAGTGGATTGGGGTCCGGTTGGTTCCCGATTCCTCGTGTCTGTGAGGTGGGCGACGCGCCCGACCTCCAAGGAGTCCGAACTATCCTAAGGCCCGATCGAAGAAAGGTCGAGCCCGTGTATTCGCCGGTCTGACAGAGTAGACGTCGGTAAGGTTCGCGAGAATTCGGAAAATCTTCGAAGTCTTCCGATAATTTCCCCGTTCGGGTCGAAACAAGGCGATTCGACCCGCATTCCGGTCCACTTCTCGATCATTCGGTCAAATCGAAGTTTATCGTATTGGATCCGCTATTCACGGTCTCCTTCAAGCCCGAAGTATCTGGCTTCTCGTACTTTTCGGGGACCAGACGCTTCGGAGGCACCTTCTTCTTCGGGATGTAATCCAGGACGGGATTGTCCTGGGCGAAGATCGTCACGCGATAATCCCCGAGGAGCGCCCCATCGCCCGGGTTCTGGGTCTGGAGCGTGTAGTTCCCACTCGAATCGATCTGACCGGTCGCCGTACGACCGTCCGGGTTGAGGGGGAGGAAGGTGACCATTCCCAAGGTCACCGGCTTACCCTGGTAGGTGACCTGGCCCGAGACCGAAGCGAGTTCTGGCCCCGAGGAGCCGCATCCGAGAGGCCCGATCGCGGCCAGGGCGAGCCCAAATGCGACGAGTCGAATCGCTCGATCAGGGTTGAATTCAGTCCACATCGAGGTCCTGTCCCCATCACAATGAAGAATGGGCCGGATACGCGATGGCGCACCCTGGCCCGAATAGGTCCTTCATCCATCAATAGGAGTCGGACGAGATGATCTCGCCCATGCCGCGGGTGCTGAGCGACTGGTAGGTGGACATATTGATCGTGCTCTTGATGAACTTCACCGAACCGTCGCACATGGCGAAGTTGGCCCCTCCCGGATGGACGCTCCTGAAGCTGTACCAGTGGTGCCAGCTCCCCGTGTCGCTCGCCCCGGTCGCGATCACCGTACTACCAGACCCCGAGATCGAGACACCCGGTGCCAGGTAATTGATGGGGACCGCCGTCGAGCCGATCGACTGGTTGGCCTCGACCCAGGCGTTCCAGAGGGTGACCCTCATGATCTGCTCGCCCGCGAGGAACGTGTTTGACGTCCCGTCCGTGATCGAGGCTAGGGGTACTCCGGAACACTGCCTCCAGAAGATCCCGCTCCCCGTTCCGGGGGCCGGGGGGATGGATTGAGTGGCGGGATCTCCCAACTGAGTCCCCCGACAAACGTAGCCCTGCGATGCGCAAAGCTGAACCACGCCCGGCCCGGGGTTGCACGCCAGGCAGTTATCGCCCAAGTTGCCCACATACGAGGTCCCGGCCGCGGGGCTGTTGCCGATCTCATCGGCATTCGTCGTATCGAGAGCAGGGCTGGAATCGGACGGGCAGAGGAAGGAATTCACGACGGAAACGCGGACCGTCGAATTCTGCTGCCCGAGATAGGCCGGGCTCCAGTTTCCCAGGGAGTTCGGCCCCCACATGATGCTGAAATTGATCGAATTGTAAAGGGGCTGTTGTTCCATGTAAGGGAGGATGAAAACCAGCCAACTGGAATTATTCCAGCTATAAGTGGCGGTGGCGTAATTCGGGTGAAGATAGAGGTTTGCGGGAAAACTGTTCGTCACTTCGTTGTAGTTATGGCAGGCCAGTGCCAGTTGCTTCAGGTTATTGACGCACTGGGCGCGTCGGGCTGCCTCCCTGGCCGCCTGGACCGCGGGAAGCAGCAGCGCGATCAGGACCGCGATGATCGCGATGACGACGAGCAATTCGATCAGAGTGAAGCCACGGACTCGACGACTCATGAAAATCTCCTCCACGAACAACTTTCGACGAACGGCCTCATGTCCCTGGCCCTGGAGAACTCCAGAACCAGACGTGAGACCGCTTCCATTCCTGAGAGGGGGGGAAGAGAAGGTGGTGTGTTTCGTCGGGGTTATTTCACGAGCCTAACCAACTCGCAATTCACTCGCAATCGACTACTTCAAGATTATTAAACTTGAGTTTTCGATCGCAATTATACTTCTTCATTAGATCCTTCGATCTGACAGGGCAGCTCGAGGGTTCGAAATCATCGCAACGTTCACGAGGTTCCGGGGTGCTTCGCCGAGCAGGATCCTTCGGACCTCCTCGGCGGCCTTGGTCCTCAACTCGACGAATCCTTCGATGCTGTAGAAGGCAGAGTGCGGGGTCAGGATGACCCGGGGGTGAGCCCGAAGCCTGGCGTCGTCGAGAGGTTCGCGCTCGAATACGTCGATCCCCGCCCCGAGCAGATGGCCCGATTCGAGCGCCTCAATCAACGCTTCCTGTTCGACGACCGGACCTCGGGCCGTGTTAATGAGGATCGAACCCGGACGCATGCTCGCCAGGGTCCGGGCGTTGATCAAGTGTCGGGATCGATCGTCGAGGAAGCAGTGAAGGCTCACGAAGTCGGACTGTTCCAGGAGAGGTTCCAGACGGAACTCTCGCCGGACACCCAACGCCTTTTCCAGCCCCGATGGGGCGTAGGGATCATAGAAGACCACGTCCAGTCCGAACGCCTTCGCCCTGAGAGCCGTCGCCGACCCGATCCGTCCACAACCCACGATCCCGAGCGTCTTCCCTCGGAGCCTCGGCGTGTCCTGGCCGAGGAGGTAATCCCAGGAGCCGGCCTTCATCGAGGCATCCTGTATGACCAGATGACGAGCGACGGCCAGGAGGAGCATGATCGAATGATCGGCAACTTCCTCGGTCCCATAATCCGGGACATTGCAGACCGCGATCCCTCGACTTCCGGCCGCCCCGAGATCGACGTTGTTATAACCCACCCCCGCGCGGACGACGACTCGACATCGAGGGGCCCTCTGGAAAGTCGCGTCGGTCATCCGCTCGATATCGTGGAAGAGGATGATTGCGTCGGCCTCGGCCAGATGCGGAGCGAGCGCATCCTCATGGTGGGCGCGAGCGACGACGACTTCGGCCACTCCATCGAGCACGGGTCCCTCGATCGAGGAATCCTGGAGAAAATCGGCGATGAGCACGTTCATGGGCGGGAATCCCGGAGGGTCTGAAGTTCGGAAGGCCCTTGGTTATCTCCGATCGGACGAGTAGGTTCAACGAGCCGGGGCGAAGCATCGGACCCACCCGGCCCATCACGCCTGACTCGAAGGACACGCGATGCCGAGAATCAAACAGCTTCTCTCCGAGGGCAAGCTCGTCCGGATGTTCGGGATCGGTCAGCTTTTCTCCCCCAAGCTGATCGAGATCGTCGGAGAGCACGGCGGTTTCGATGCCCTCTGGCTCGACGCCGAGCATGCCGGACTGAACATGAAGGAGATCGAACTGGCCACGATGGCCGCCCGATATTACGGGATGGATCACTTCGTCCGGCAACCGGCAACCGATTACGCGTCCATCATGCGCTCGCTCGAGGCCGGAGCCGGAGGGGTCATGATCAGCATGGCTCGCGGGCCTGAGGACGCCGAGCAGGCCATCCGCTGGGCCAAGTTTCATCCCCGAGGCGAACGCGGGATGAATGGAGGAAACCGTGACGGACGATTCGGACTGACACCGGTCCCCAATTATGTCGCGGACGCCAATATCCAGACCTTTGTCGGAATCCAGCTCGAAACCGCCGGGGCGATCGCTCGGGTGGCCGAGATTGCCGCGATCCCGGATGTCGATCTCCTCTTCGTCGGCCCGGCCGACCTGAGCCAGGTGCTGGGGATACCCGGCGACTTCGAAAACCCTCGATGCCTCGATGCCATCGAGAAGATCGCCGAAGCTTGCGCCCAGGCGGGCAAACCTTGGGGGATCGTCCCGAGAGGGCCCGAATACGCCGCGAGGATGCTCGGCTGGGGATGCCAGATGTTCGTCCTGGCGTTCGACATACACATGGTACACGCCGGAATCCGCACAACCAAAGGACGTTATGGCGAGGGTTTCTTTCCCACTGCCGGGTATTGAACAACACGACTTGTCCGAGCCCCAGCGCCGGGAAAAACGAACCCAATCGGCCGTCGCCTCCAATTCACGGACAAGCGAGGGTCTACGACAGATCGCTGGAAAAAACGAACCCAAGATCTGACTCCCGAACGGACTCAACCAACCTGCATCGACCGCTGGCTTCTCAATACCATCGTGGGGACGGCGTACGGCTAAACTGAGTTCGCGATCGTAGCCGGTGATTTTGACCGACCGCGTTCCGGCGGGTACGCTTGTGCGTATTCCGAGAATCAAAGCCTGACGATTATTTCTAGCTCGACGGTCGGGCAGCTTGGAGCGATGATGAACGAACCCAAGACGCTTTTTATCACCGGAGCGACCGGGTTGGTCGGTAGTCACGCGGTCGAAGAAGCGCTCCGGCGGGGCTTCCGGGTCAAGGCCCTGGTTCGTGCATCGAGCGACACCGGCTGGCTCGACTCGCAAGGGGTTGAAAAGGTTCCCGGCGACCTGGAAGACGCGGCGGCTCTCCGAACTGGTGTCGAGGGGGCCGATTGGGTGTTCAACTGCGCCGCGAAGGTCGGCGACTGGGGAACGCTGGAAGAATTTCGACGGCTCAACGTGGAGGCGCTCCGGCTCCTCCTCGACGCGGCGAGCGACGCCAAGGTCGCTCGCTTCGTCCATGTCAGTTCACTCGGCGTATATGAGGGACGAGACCACTACGGGACCGACGAGACCACGCCCCCCGCGGCCGAGGCATTGGACGGCTACACCCGTTCCAAGGTCGAAGCCGAAGCACTGGCCTTGAGTTACGTCAAGGATCGTGGGCTGCCCCTCTCGGTCGTACGGCCGGGATTCATCTATGGTGAACGCGACAGAACTGTCCTGCCCAAGCTGGTTCACTCGCTCCGAACGGGTCGATTCGCATATTTCGGTTCGGGCGACCAAGCTCTGAACTGCATCTACGTCAAGAATCTGGTCGAGGCGATTTTCCTGGCTGCCGAGGTCCCCGGAGCGGTGGGTGAGGTCTTCAACGTTACCGATGGTGATGGAGTCAGTAAAAAGCAATTCATCGGCAGGGTCGCGCAGTTGGCTGGCCTGAAGCCGCCTCGCCGGAAGATCCCGCTCTGGTTGGCCTGGACCCTGGCAATCCTCCTGGAACGTCGGGCCAAGCGAAAAAAGGCGACCACACCTCCACTGGTCAACAAGGCTCGATACAAGTTCCTGGGCCTGAACCTCGATTATTCCATAGAGAAGGCCCGACGGATCCTGGGCTATTCCCCCCCCTTCACCACCGAGCAAGGCTTGACCGCCGCGATGGCCGAGTTCCAGGCAACCCCGGCAGTCGGGGCCGGAACTCTGGTTTCTCGATGATCTAAGTTCCTGGACCGTGGCTCCCGACCCTCGCTATCATCGGCGAGGTATCGTCGAATCACGCTCCAGGAAACGCATTCTCCAAGGGATCTGCACCATGGAACACGTCAAGGGCAAGCGCATCGCGGTCCTGGCCGAGAAGCTCTACGAAGACCTCGAACTCTGGTATCCGGTGCTTCGCTTCCGAGAGGCGGGAGCCAAGGTCATGATCGTCGGACCCAAGGCCGGGGAGACTTATCCCTCGAAGCATGGATATCCGGCGAAGGCCGATAGCTCGGCCGGAGATGTCAGGGCGGCCGACCTTGATGGCATCGTCATCCCGGGCGGGTACTCTCCCGACCATATCCGCCGTCACAAGGCGATGATTGAACTGGTGACCGATGCCATGAAACTGGGAAAGGTGGTCGGATCGATCTGCCATGGGCCGTGGGTCCTCTGTTCGACCCACGCACTCAAGGGGCGAAAACTGACCGGGTTCTATTCGATCCGCGACGATGTCGAGAACGCGGGCGGACTCTGGGAAGACGCGGCCTGTGTCCGGGACGGAAACCTGGTGACAAGTCGGACCCCGGACGATCTCCCCGCCTTCATGCTGGGGCTCTTCGAAGCGCTCGGCGAAGTTGCCAAACCTCGGTCCTGAGTCCGATGACCGGATCGCGGTTCACTGGGGAATCCCGGTCACGGATACCACCGAGTGCTCACCCGATCTGTGCCAGCAGCCCTTCCATCTCCGAAGCGGCATGCCAATCCCCCCGACGGCCCGCCAGCGCGATCCCATCCTTGAGGATGGATCGCGCTTCATCAAACTCCTCAGCCTGTATGTAGGACTGGCCGAGTTGCTGATGCGCCGCCACCTGATCGGTGGGATGGTCGACGATTAGTTGGAGGAGCCTCATCCTTCCTTCTCCGATGTCGCCTTCGCGGAGGCATTGGACGGCCAGACCGTAGCGAAGGAATGTGTCCGTTGGGTCGTCGGCCAGGCTCGCTTCGAGTTTGAGCCTTCTCGTTGATTTCTCGGCCATCGGGAATTCACTCCTACCGTCCCGGTCGATGCAGATCGCTCAGATTAGGGCCAGAGCGATCCCGTTGTCAATCGACGCTCCAGATCTCGGATCGGTCCGATTATTCCGGATTAATGGGTCATGATGGCTGATCCCGGATGTGATTGGGCAAGGTTTACGGGTCATGAGGAAGATTGGCTAAGCTAGGCGGCAGAGGCGTGACTAGATCGCAAGACGGTCCGAATGGAGGCCGATTCAAAGGACGTCGGGGGTCGTGTCAAGGCGACTTTCGACGGATCGGGAGGGCATGGCGGCCCCATACGGATCGGGGCGCGTGATGGTCCTTCCGGGGTCGTCGGCTGATTATCGGCCTAGGGAGATCCATCGTGCCACTGCCTAATAAGCGTCTAGAAGGATTCTGGCCTGGAGTGGCGCTGGCGGTGCTGGCGTTGAGCCTCGTCGATCGACCGGCCTCGGCCGATCTGGCCTCCAGGGAAACGCCGGTGACCCGGGCGGTCCGGAAGGTCAAACCCTCGGTCGTCAATATCTCCAGCGAGAAAAAGGCGGCCTCGACCAGTCGTTGGCCATTTTCGAGCGAGGAGAGCCAACGACCTCGGGTGAGCGGCATGGGCAGCGGCGTGATTGTGGATGGTCGGGGATTCATCCTGACGAACCACCATGTCGTCGATAAAGTTCAAGGCATCGAGGTCCACCTCTTTGACGGGACGAATCTCCCTGCCCGCGTGATCCAGTCGGACCGGGAAATGGACCTGGCGGTGCTCAAGGTCGACGCCGGACGGCCTCTGACCGCCGTCGCCATCGGAGCATCATCCGACCTGATGGAAGGTGAGACGGTCATCACCATCGGGAATGCCTTCGGATACGAGAATACCGTCTCGCAAGGGATCATCAGCTCGCTCAAGCGCAACGTTACCCTCGCGGACGATCAGGTCTACCGGAACCTGATCCAGACGGACGCCTGCATCAACCCGGGAAATTCGGGCGGCCCGCTGATAAATATCGATGGCGAGTTGGTCGGGATCAACGTCGCGACTCGGTCCGGCGCCCAGGGAATCGGATTCGCTTTGCCGATCGACGAAGTCAAGCGAGTGGCCTCGGAGATGATGAGTACCCGCCGACTAGCCCTGAAGTGGCATGGGATGGTCGCTGGGGAGTCGTTCCAGGGTGAAGTCCGGCGGGTGGTCCTGAGTGAGGTCCAGGCCAATAGCCCTGCCGAAGAGGCCGGATTTCGGCCCGGTGATCACGTCGTCAGGATCGGCGAGCTTCCCGTGACCAACACCCTCGACATCGAACGGGCCTTGCTCGACGCCCAGCCGGGATCTCCCACTCGTGTTTTAGTTCGACGAGATGGGAAAGATCAGGAACTTCCGCTCGATGTACGGCCGCTCGGCAGGACCACGACCTCGGTAACGAACCCCGACGCAACCCAGCTCGTCTGGCGGACCCTCGGCTTGAAGGTCACCCCGGTCGACTCCGGTTACGTCGCGGCCGCCGACCGACAGTTGAACGGCGGTCTCTACGTCGAGTCGGTCGTCGCCGACAGTCCCGCCGGCAGGGCCTCGATCCTGAGGGGCGACATCCTGGTCGGCCTGAATGTCGGGACTCGGAATCTCGAAACGCTCCGCCCCGACAACGTTCTCTACATCCTCCGACAGCCGGGGGTCGCCCACTCGATGGTCTTGCCCTACTACATCGTACGAAGCAATCGCGTGTTACAGGGCTCGATGACCCTTGCCGAGGCGAATCTGAGCAGCGCCGTCCTGAATCGCTGAACGAGCTACTCACTACCAACTTCGATTACAAAACGCATGAAGTCCGATCTCGGACGTGCCAGGTGGCACGTCCGAGTTTCGTCGACATCGGGGGAACAATCACGAATCCGCCGGGCCTCGATTCTCGATCAGTTCGTGGCAACCTTTCTCGGCTTGCCGGAACCGACGGCCCAGATGGAGCCGAGGGCGATTCCGATCGCGACGAAGACGCGTGCGAGGAATCTTGGAAGCATCATCGGGGCGATCGGTAGATCCGCCTCGGAGAATGGAAGGAAGATCGCACCGACCGCATCGAAGAGGATGGTCGCTAATGCGGCGCCGATCAAGCCTCCGACGGCGGCCGGGACGATCCGTCGACGATCTCCCAGCCCGATCCCGAAAGCCAACCCAACGGCGGCTCCGATCGCACACCAGATCGCGCCATGAATCACGATGGGAAGTTTCAGGTCGGGGGCTTGAGGCTCGTAGAATTTGCGGTGGAGCGGGACGACAAAGGGTGAGATCGCAGCCCCGACCGAGCCGCCCAGGACGAGACCGACGACACCCCCGAAAACCGCACCTCGGATCGACCTTCTCGCCAATCCTCCCACCAGCCCGAGCCCCAGGCCGGTGAATGCTCCGAGGGATCCGAATGCGATCGCGGCGTTCAAGCCGTCGGCACGGTCCTTCTCGAGGTTGAGTTGCTTGAACGCATAGGGCTCGGCCGCAGCCTTCGCCGACGGTTTGTACAGGTCATACGTCGCCTCCCCGGCCCCCCAGGCCAGGATCCCGGCGATCAGGCTCGCAATCAGGCCGCAGGTCCATACAATCCTGGGAATCTCGCCGGTCCCGAGTGCGGCTTCCCCCCCCATTTCCGCGTCGACGGGTGAAGACGGAGTGGGTCCTTGATCATTCGGATCCATGGAACATCTCCATGCGCTCGATCATCCAGGCGGGGCCTCCCGCAGGGATCGAACAGAATTTTGGAATTTATGCTTTACAGCGAAGTGTCCGACTTTCATACTCCACACTAATCCCACTTCGATTTCCAGATTCTATCCAGTACTTTGTCCGATCTCGATCCGATGAGTGGATCATCCCCCACGTCTTTGGGGGTATCCATAGCTCCCCGGTTTGAAGCACCGCTTCATGACGGGGTGTTCACCGTTATCCTCCGAGGCTGCACGCAATCAATTCGGGAGGCTTGATGCAACCGTCGAAGCTCTGCGGGGCCTGGAAGTTCCTCCTCATCGCAAGCCTCGCTCTTATGAGTGGATGTGGCGACGAGGAGATTCAACTCCAGAAGGCCAAACCGGTCGACATTGGCGAGCGCAAGGACGAGAAAGCATCGAAGAGTCAAGCAACATTGAAGAAGGGCGCCCCACCTATCGGTTCATCGTCGGGGATGACACATAATCCTTCGGAGACGCCCAGGCCCTGATTCTGCCGGGATCTGCCGGGATCGTAGCGTGTCGCATCGTACTATCTCGCGTGTCTGTGGTCTGATGTCGTTTCACGTCATCGGCCTGCCCTCAACTCAGCGGTGCCAGCATGTAAACTCATTCGCAATCTTAGGAGAGATGGGTCATGAGAACGCCCTCCGTTCGCACCCGTTCGCCTCGCCGTGGGTTCGGCTTCACGCTGATCGAACTGCTCGTCGTGATCGCCATTATCGCAGTCCTGATCGCCCTCCTACTCCCCGCCGTGCAAGCCGCCCGAGAAGCGGCTCGGCGTGCCCAGTGCACGAACAACCTGAAGCAACTCGGGTTGGCGATGCACAACTATCACTCTTCGAGCGATTGCTTTCCGGGCATTTACGGCGCTCGAAATGTCAGCAACCCTTCCGAGATTCGAGGAACCTGGGGCGCCTGGAGTGCCCAGTCGCTCCTGCTGGCCTATTTCGAGCAAGTCCCTATTTACAATGCCTGCAACTTCATGATCTGCAACCGTGACACCGGTGCCGGTCAGCTCCAGAATCAGACGGCAATCGGGCAGCGGATTAATAGCTTCCTTTGCCCATCCTCGCCCCTCCCGGTCGGCGATGATGGCCCGTTCCGGAAGCCGGGCAACAACTACTTCGCGAACGTCGGCGCGAGCCTCGCCTTCAACGCCGATCCATACAATGCCATGCCCGCCTCGGCATGGCCTAACGGCATTTTCATGGTGAATGGCCCGTCGATCGGGATCCGCGACATCAAGGACGGGACGAGTAACACGATCGCCTTCGGCGAATGGCGTACCGGCGATTTCAATGAGACCAAGCTTTCCGTCCCCCAGGACGTGATCAATCTCCGCCAGCCGCCGGCGAATTCCGGGTGGGGATCGCCCAACCTCAACATGCCCACCGGAGCCCTCAGCTTCCAGGCCTGGCTCAACTCCTGTGCCGGTGCGGCCCCCTCCTCGACCTCGGGTGGAGAATCGTGGCGGACCAACATGAGCTATCTCGGCCAGAGCTGGCACCAGGGGATGTTCGGTTGGACCATGGGCAACACGCTCCTGGCCCCAAACCCCTCGGTCCCCAACTGCCGGACCTGCTCCTGGGACGGTGACTGGGACTGCGAAGGGATGTACGGACTGAGTAGTTTCCACCCGGGCGGAGGCAACGTCCTCATGGCCGATGGGTCGGTTCGCTTTCTCAAGTCCACGACCGCCATCCGCACGGTTTGGGCACTGGGATCGCGTGATCAGGGAGAGGTTATCTCCAGCGACTCGTACTGATCAAGCTGGAACGGCCCTTTCCTGATCGTCGAAATCGTCTTGAAGGGGATATCGGTGGCGGACGGAACTTCTCAACCAAGCCCGCCTCGTTTCGACCGGCGGGCGATCGTCCTGACAACAACCGGACTGGTCGTTGCCGGGGCCTTGATCGCGATGCTTTCTTATCCGTCGTGGTCGAGGCCCGCCCCGGCCCCGATTTCAGGTCACTGGCTGGCGGTCCGCAGAGGCCGAGCCTATTTGCAGCAAAATCGCCCCGACCTTGCCCTTGAGGCGGTGGCTAAGGTCCGGGACGAGGCTCCCGGCGCCGGCGAGGCCATGTGCGTCGCCGGCCTGGCCCTGGCCCAGATGGAGCAATTCCGGAGCGCCAGAATCGCTCTGGAGCGATCCCTCAGCCTACAACCCAAGCAACCCATGGCGGCCAAGGTGCTGTCCGCCATCCACCTGAGCATGGGAGATTCGACCCAGGGACTCTCCTGCTTACGCAAGGCCGCGGAGCTTTCTCCGAACGATTTCCGACCGTGGTTCACCATGGGTAAGGTCCATCTGGATCTCGGCGAATCGGAGGAGGCCGCCGCGGCTTATCGTCAAGCCATGCTCCGAAACGGGAAGGATGTCGATACCAGGATCGGACTGATCGAAGCGTTGCTGGCCCTGGGGCGTGCCGAGGAAGCCTTTCCTATCGTTAAGGAGACTCTGGCCCTCGACCCGAAACGGGCCAAACTACTCGGCCTGGCGGCGAAGCAGGCCAGAGATTCGGGCCAGGATACGGAAGCTATCCGATTTGCGGACCAGGCCCTCGAGATCGACCCTGATGAGATCGAAGCCCTCTTCGTTCGAGCCCACCTGAGGCATGCGTCCGGGCAATCCCTGTTAGCCCTGGCCGACATCGAGCGGGTCGTCTCCATCAATCCGAATCAACTATCAGGCCTCAATTTACTGGCCCAGATCGAATCTCGACTCGGTCTGAACGAACGAGCCGCAAGGACCGCGGATCGCAGGCGCGAGGCGAGCCAGCGTCTAGCTTCCATGGACGCTCTGACCAAGGAGATCGCGAATCGCCCCGATGATCCCGAGCCTCGATGGAAGCTCGGCCTGGCCGCGGTTGACGGTGGACAGAGGACTCTCGCAGCGAATTGCTTCCAGGCCGCCCTGGCGGTCGATCCCGACTTTCAACCGGCACGTGAAAGCCTATCTGCCCTCAACTCGCCCCGCTCAGTCCGAAATGCCGATCCGATCGGGCCTTAGCTCGATTTTCCGCCACGGCACAATCGACCGATTTTCCTGCAGATAGCCCTACCCACTGGCCTGGGAATGCCATCGCGAACGATGATGGATAGGAGCTGTTGGAACGGGTCGTTGGTAATGCTGGGCGGATTTTCGTTATGAAGGTGATCGTCGCTCCCGACAAATTCAAGGGGAGCCTATCCGCCCCTG
Organism: Tundrisphaera lichenicola; assembly: GCF_051175385.1. GTDB lineage: Bacteria > Planctomycetota > Planctomycetia > Isosphaerales > Isosphaeraceae > Tundrisphaera > Tundrisphaera lichenicola. The sequence continues at coordinate 5,300,577 of NZ_CP195106.1, forward strand.
AAGCGGCCCGAGCCACCGCACGAGGTGTCATTCGTGCATCTCCTGGTTCGATTGTCGACCTGGTCCCCATGGCCGATGGAGGCGAAGGAACCGTCGAGGCGCTCGTGGAAGCGACCGGCGGAAATTATCGCGAGTCGGTGGTCACCGGCCCATTGGGTCAACCGGTGGTCGCCCGATCCGGACTACTGGGGGATGGTCGGACCGCCGTGATCGAGATGGCTGCCGCATCGGGTCTGGTTTTGGTGCCCGCAGATCGTCGGGATCCCATGCGTGCCTCGACTCGCGGCACCGGGGAATTGATCCTCCGAGCGATCCAGGATGGGGCGACCCGCCTGATCGTCGGGATCGGAGGGAGCGCCACGAATGATGGCGGGGCAGGGCTTGCCCAGGCGCTGGGATATCGACTACTCGACGATCAAGGTGAGGAAATTCCCCCCGGCGGAGGTTCGCTAGGTCGGGTCGACCGGATCGACTCCTCCGGCCGCGATCCTTCACTCTCCGGCGTGACGATCGAGGTGGCTTGCGATGTCGATAACCCCCTATGCGGGCTTCGGGGTGCCTCAAGGATTTATGGACCTCAGAAGGGCGCCACTCCCGAGCAGATTGCCATGCTCGACCAGAACCTCGCCCACTTCGCCAGGGTCATCGAGCGGGATCTTGGCGTTGATATCAGCGACTGTCCGGGATCGGGAGCGGCCGGTGGCCTGGGTGCTGGCCTTATTGCCTTCGCTTCGGGAATGCTCCGGCCTGGGGTAAACTTGATCATCGATGCCGTGGGTCTGGCCGGTCGGCTCGAAGGGGCCGACCTATGTCTGACCGGAGAGGGTGCGATCGACGGATCGAGCGCCTTCGGTAAGACGGCGGTCGGAGTTTCCCGACTCGCCCGATCGATGGGATGTCCGACTCTTGCGATCGCGGGGACGATCGGACCTGGGGCGGAGGATGTGCTTCTCGAAGGGGTCGACGCCTACTTCACGATCTGCCCCGGTCCGATCAGTCTGGCCGAAGCGATCGACCAGGCGGCGACCTTGCTCGAACACGCGGCCGAGCAGGCGACACGCGCCTTCCTGGCGGGTCGGCTTGGAGACCGACCTTGATGGGCGAATTTGACTTGATCGGATGGATCCGTGAACGATCGGAATCGGGTAAAGGAGTCGAAACCGGGATTGGAGACGACTGCGCCGTACTCCGAATTCGCCCAGGCGCCGAGACTCTGGTCACGACCGACATGCTCATGGAAGGCCGCCACTTTCGGCTCGACGAGGCGGGCGCCTCCGCCGTCGGTTACAAAGCCCTGGCGGTGAACCTCTCCGACATAGCGGCGATGGCGGGAGTTCCGATCGCGGCCTTCGTAGCGGTCGCCTTGCCAAAACGAGAGGCTACCTCAATCGCGATGGGTCTCCACGAAGGCATTGCCTCGCTTGCCCGAGCATTCGGGGTGACCCTGGCCGGAGGCGATACCAATGCCTGGGATGGTCCTCTCGTGGTTTCAGTGACCGTACTGGGCGAATCGACCGATCGCAAAGTCGTCCGACGATCCGGGGCCCAGGTCGGCGACGCGATCCTGGTGACTGGCCCGCTGGGCGGAAGCTTGCTCGGCCGTCATCTCCACCCCCTGCCCCGCGTTACCGAGGCGCTGGCGATCGCTAGGTCCGTGGACATTCGGTCCATGATCGACCTCTCCGACGGACTTTCCTCCGATCTCGGCCATATCCTGAAGGAAAGCGGAGGACTGGGCGCCACGCTGGACGGCCCTGCCATTCCCATCCACGACGACGCGAGACGATGCTCGACTCTCGACGGTCTCGATCCCTTGCAACACGCCCTGAATGATGGCGAGGATTTCGAACTTTGCCTGACGCTTCGACCCGAGGAGGCTACTTTGATCTTGGCAAACCCTCCCGGAGGAGTTCGACTTTTTCGCGTCGGGACCATCGATGCTCAGCCAGGCCTTCGGCTTAGGGGAATGGATGGAATCGTCCGCTCCATCCAATCTTCCGGGTTTGATCACCTGGCTTCCCTCGAGGACTGAGGGTCGGAGAATTCGATGAACGTCGTGCGAGTCGCCAAGACCACCCTTAGGATCGAGCTCGAATCCGAACGTGAGACGGAAAAGCTCGGCCAAGCAATGGCCCGGGTCGCCCGTCCTGGCCTGGTTATCGGGCTAGTCGGGTCCCTGGGAGCGGGCAAGACACGCCTGGTTCGATCTATTGCCGAGTCGCTGGGAGTCGATCACCGTGCGATTGCTAGCCCCACCTATGTCCTGATCCACGAATACGAGGGCTCGCTGCCCATCTATCATTTCGACGCTTACCGACTCGAAGGGCCCGATGAGTTCGACGCGTTGGGGGCCTCGGATTACTGGTCGGAGGGTCGAGGGCTTTGTTTGATCGAGTGGGCGGATCTCGTCGCCGATCGACTCCCGAAGGACACATGGTGGGTGAGGATCGCCCCTTCCTCGACCGAGGCGAGAAGCATTCAACTCGATACGACCGGAGCACCACAAGCGGCCAATGCGATCGAGGCTGGGCTAACTTCCGATAATTTGCCGTAGGTATCTCCTGGGACACGAACCGACGGAGATCGACGATCCATCGTCTCGGACCATGCCAAGCCGAGTCGGATGGAATTTATTGAGGATTTTCGTATAGTGCTCGTCTCCGAAGGATTTGAGGCACGGTGGGCGTTTCCGGCCTGCGGACGAGGATCGACATGACAATCCAGGCTGTGGCGGCGGGCGATCCTCATAGTTCCCAGGCGGGAAGTGTTCCAACCTCACCTTTGCCGCATCCGGTCGTACTTGGGCTGATCTCGGGAGGCTTGCTCTGGCTCTCGTTCCCCCCGGCGGAATGGAGTTGGGCTGCCTGGTTTGCGCTGGCCCCGCTGTTCCTCCTGGTGGAAAGCAAACGGACAAACTGGTCGCTTTATCTGGCGTCCTGGATGGGAGGGTTGGCGTTCTGGCTGCTGGCCATCCACTGGATCTGGGCGACCGATCCCACAGCCTGGCTCGGGTGGATCGTGATGGCCCTGTTTCTGTCATTGTGGTGGCCTGGTTTTCTTTTCCTGGCCCGTTATACGAGGAAGCGGCTCAAACTCCCGATCATGATCGCGGCACCGGTCATATGGGTAGCCCTCGAATACATCCGAGCCTATGCCCTCACCGGTTTTCCCTGGTATTACCTGGCGCATAGCCAGTATCGCTTCGTCTATATCACTCAGATCGCCGACTTCTCGGGGTCGCTTGGACTGAGTTTCTTGATCGCCATGATCAACGCATTCTGGGTCGACCTACTGACACGCCCGATTTTCCGCGCCAAGGCGACCGGTTGGTGGTGGCGTCGGCTCCCGATCGATCAGAAAGCGAGATTCCTGGTCGTCCTGATCAGTCTCGGCGGTACGCTCGGCTACGGATATTTCAGGATTAGCACGTCCCGTTTTCGCCCGGGGCCCAGGGTCGCGCTCCTCCAATCGAACGAGATCCAGGAATACAATTCGGATCAGAAGAAATCGTCCGCGAAGCTTCAGGCCCTCTACGAGTCGCTGGTAGGTCGAGCTTCGAGTTCGGATCCTCGACCCGACCTGATCATCTGGCCCGAGACCTCCTTCCCCTACCGCTTCGTGATGATCGACCCGACCCTCGACGAAAAGACTCTTGATGAGCACGTCAAGAAGTACGATCCGGAAGAGATCGGAGCCGACCTCAAAATGAGTCGGGACCGGATTTCCGCTTATTTTATCAGCCTGATGGATTCGCTCAGAATTCCTATGATCGTGGGGGCGTCGCTGCACGACATCGGACACGAGGGGTATTCACGGTACAATTCCGCCCTGCTCCTGCAACATGAGAAGCAACTCCAGACCTATCGTAAATTGCACCTCGTCCCCTTCGGCGAGTATGTGCCTCTGGTAGAACAGTTTCCGTGGCTCTTACGCCTGACACCCTACCGAGGGACTCGGCTCCGATTCCTCGATTTCGGCAAGAACCCGGAGTGGTTCGAGCTCGGCCCTTACCGGCTCGCGACGGCGATCTGCTTCGAGGATACAGTCCCCCAGGTGGTCCGTCGATTCTTCGCCGAGGCCCCGGACGCTCGCCAACCAGACCTCCTCGTCAACCTCTCGAACGATGGATGGTTCCACCAGACCTCCGAGCATGAAATGCACCTGGCCGTCAGCACGTTCCGCTGTATCGAGAACCGAGTACCCCTGGCCCGGGCGGTCAACACGGGCGTCTCTGCGATGGTGGACGGTAATGGTCGGATCATCGCCTCGCTCGGCAAGTTGAAAGAAGGGGTCCTGACCGAGGTGGCACCCCTAGACGACCGGACCTCCCTCTACTCGACCTGGGGCGATTGGTTGGGTCAATCCTGCCTGGCCTGCACGATCGGATTCATGATGCTGGGCACCTTTTCTCGCCGAGATCGACCCGACTCCACCCGGTGATAGTTGGCGGAAACGCGGTCAGTCTGACCTGCGAAGAAATATTTCCCATTTTCGCCAATTCCCCTTCCTTGTCGTGTGGCCGGTCGTGGTGTAAGTTTACGGCAAGTCAGGCGAGGGTATCTCGCGCGACGACCGGTCGTGGTTGATCCACGGCCAAATGTCGAGCGTCTTGCCCGGTCGCGTTCCCGGACGTTATTCTTTTAGGATACGTTGAGACGTGGCGCTCGCCGCCCGCATCGAAGACTTCACTTCTCCCGGACCCGAACGGCCCGAACACCTTCCCTTCGCCCGACTCCTGTCGTCGAGGGACGCGATGGCGGACCGTCTTACTCTGAATGGTGGGATGGGACCATGACGTTCGTCGGCAAGATCCTCGTGATTCTCATCATGGCCTTCTCGCTCGTGTTCCTCGGTGTTTCCACCGTGGTCTTCACGACCGCGACCAATTGGAAAGACCGGAGCTCGAAGCAGACGGCTGAAATCTCAAAAATTCAGGGCCAGCTCAGGGACGCCCAGACGAAGGTGACCGACGCCGAAGGTAAGCTCAAGGCCGCTCAGGACGAGCATGCCTCGGCGATCAAGCAACGAGAAACGCTCGTCGCCGATCTCGAAAAACAAGTCACCGACGCCCAGACCGAGATGAAATTGGCCCAGGCCTCGCTGGAGACCGCCCAGACCAATGCCAAACTCGCTCTGACCGATGCGACCGCCCGGAAAGGACAGATCGACGTCCTGACCGAAACTCTGACCAAGGCCCAGAATCAGGCTAACGAGTTCAATGCTCAGAACATCGAACTGACGGACCGGATTCGAATCCTGGAGCGTGAGAAGGCCACGGCCGAATCGAACGCCAAGTCTCTCAAGGATTATGCGGGCCGGGTGAACGCCTTCCTCCGCGTGAAAAACATCTCGATGGAAAACATCGACAAGCTCGATCCCAACCTCGTCCCACCCATGGTCGAGGGGAAGGTGATGGAGCTGAACTCCACCGGTCGGTCGATGGAAATCTCGATCGGTTCGGACGACGGGCTCGCGCCCGGCCAGGAGTTGTACGTCTTCCGAATCCAGCCACGGGCCGAGTACATCGGCAAGGTCAAAATCGTCTCCGTTTATCCCGACAAGGCGGTCGCCGAGGTCATCGGCAACACGGTCAACGGGAAGAAGGTTCAGGAGAACGACATTGTCTCGAGCACGCTCTTCAACACGCGGTAATGCCACCCCGGCCCGTTCGACCACCCGCCCCGGTGGCCGCCCCGGTGTCTTTGTGACCTCGCCCAAGAGCGATGTTTTCGTTGCTCTACTGGGCGTGGCCCTCGGCTCGATGATCCTCGCAATCCTGCTTCTCGTGATCGTCTGGGGCCGATACGACTTCAGTATCGCGGCCACATGATCCGGTGTACCTGAAATTCTTTTCAGTGTACGCTTGACTACATCCGCGATAATCGTTACCATTGAACCATCGGCTCGACCCTGTCGTAAAGACCTGGTCAAGTCGGTGGTTCTTTGTTTTGGGATGTTCCGGCGGGTGCGGATCTTGAACGGGTTCGTGCGATGGGCACCCGGTCGCCTCGACTCACTGGCTCAAACAACGACCGCCGGCGACTCTCGATTGACCGATCGAATTCGCCGACGGGGGGGATTTCACAATGACCCAGTATCCCGACCTGTTCGCCGCCCTCGCCGCCCCGTTCGACCCTCAGGAAGTTCGCGTCCGATCGCAAGCCGGACGTCAACTGGCCTACATCACCGCCCGGACCGCGATGAATCGACTCGATTCCATCCTCGGGCCCGAGAACTGGTGGGACGAATATGTTCCGGGTGAACATTCGGTCCTCTGCCGCCTGACTGTTCGACTTCCCGATGGGACCATGCTGACCAAGGCCGACGCTGGAGGCTATGCCGGGATGCCTGATTCGGGAGACGACGAGAAGAGCGGCTTCTCCGACGCATTTAAGAGGGCCGCGGTGAAGTTTGGTGTCGGTCGCTATCTCTATCGCGACGGCGTCCCGGCGTTCGTCCGGGATCGTGAATCAACCTCGAAAGAGCCTATCGCTCCCGAACCCCCTGCCCCCACCCCCGAACCGAGTCACGAAGCCGCCACGCCTCAGCGAGCATCGACGAAAAATGGGTCGGTTCCCCGATCGGGTCGGGCCCTATTCGCCTGGACGAAGGATCAGGAACAACGGCACGAGGTCGGCCTTCTGAAATACCTCAATAGCTGGGCCAAGTTGCAGGATTTCCCGGGCCGGATGGTCGACTGGGACGCCGATCAGGTCTGCCAGGCTTATGGGGAAGCGATCCGCAAGCTCCAGTCAATCTCGACCGGGCAGGCTGAGGCCTACGAGGAAGCGCTCGCCAACTGACAAAGCGGCTCATCGAGACGTCGATGAGTTCTCGGGCCCGCCCCACTTTTTCGGGGCGGGCCTTTCGCGTTCGAAGGTGCGACTCCCGTTCGAAAGTGATAGGATCTTTTCGGTCCCTGGCCGAAATGTCCCGAGCCGACTCCGCTCGTCACGTCCGATCGATCACTTCAGCCTGCTGCCTTCGAGGATCTCGCGATGCCCGAACTCCGCAAAGACCCGATCGTCGGCCGATGGGTGATCATCGCGTCCGAGCGGGCCAAGCGTCCTCACGACTTCCACCATCAGGAACAAGCACTCGTCGAGGGCAATTGTCCGTTTTGCGAGGGACACGAGGAACAAACTCCCCCCGAAATCATCGCCTACCGCGAACGAGGATCTCGACCCAACGGGCCGGGCTGGAGGGTCCGCGTCGTCCCCAACAAATACCCCGCCCTCATGATCGAGGGAAGCCTGAACAAGCGAGGCGAGGGAATCTACGACAAGATGGTCGGGGTTGGCGCCCACGAGGTCATCATCGAAAGCCCGCAGCATCATGTCAGCATGGCAACTTTGAGCGAGGAGACCATCAGGGAGATCCTCTGGGTCTATCGCGACCGCCTGGTGGACCTGAAGAAGGATAACCGCCTGGTCCACGGGATGCTCTTCAAGAACGTCGGGCCGGCGGCCGGGGCAAGCCTGGAGCACTCGCATAGTCAGCTCATCGTGACCCCCACGGTCCCCATCCTGGTCTGGGAGGAGATGACCGGAGGTCTGGAATTTTACAATTACCGCGGTCGATGCATCTTCTGTGACATCATCCATCAGGAACTTGCCACCGAGTCGCGGATTGTCCTGGACACGCCCCATTTCACGGCATTCTGCCCCTATGCTAGCCGGTTCCCATTCGAGACCTGGATCGTCCCCAAGGCCCATTCGAGCCATTACGAAAATATACCCAAGAACAGCCTGGACGACCTCGGCGGGACGCTCCGGCAGGTCCTGACGAAGTTGGAAAAAGCCCTGGATAATCCGCCTTACAATTACATCATCCATACGGCACCTTTTGATCATCAAGAACTGCCGCATTATCACTGGCATATCGAGATCATTCCTAGATTGACCAAGGTAGCCGGCTTCGAATGGGGATCGGGCTTCTACATCAATCCCATGCCGCCGGAGGATGCCGCAGGCTTCCTTCGCGAAGTCTGAGCGAGCGTTGAGTTCGGCCTGTTTCTAGGCCTCAATCCGCCGGTAGTCCTTCCACTCCGATGTCTGCGGAAAGTTCTCGAGGAATCTCCCATGGCTGGTGTTCGCCTGATCCTTGCCCTCCACGATCACCAACCGGTCGGAAACTTCGACTCCGTTTTCGAGGCCTCGTATCGAGAAAGCTACTTGCCTTTCCTCGATGTGATGGAGGACTACCCGGGGATTCCGTTCGTCCTCCACACCTCGGGGCCGCTCCTGGAGTGGCTCGTCGAACATCGGCCCGAATACATCGCTCGGGTCCGGGCGATGGCCGAGTCAGGACGGGTCGAGGTCCTTGGCGGTGCGTTCTTCGAGCCGATCTTGACCATGATCCCGCACCGCGACCGGGTTGGTCAGATCCGAGAATTCGACGCCTACATCCAGGATGTGCTCGGGGTGAAGCCTCGAGGGGCATGGATTGCCGAGCGGGTCTGGGAACAGCATTTGGTCTCGGCCTTGGTGGAATCGGGGGTCGAGTATACCGTCCTCGATGACTTTCACTTCAGCCGGGCCGGCATCGATGAATGCAAGATGCGCGGGTATTTCCTGACCGAGGAGGAAGGACGGCTCCTGAAGGTATTCCCGATCTCTGAGCGGCTCCGGTATTTGATTCCATTCCAGGAACCGCACATCACCTATGAATATCTCAAGGAGATCGCCGCGAATCAGCCAAATTCGGTGATGGTCTTCGCCGACGACGGCGAGAAATTCGGGGCCTGGCCCGAAACTTACGACCACGTTTATCGGAATGGATGGCTTCGACGATTCTGCGACATGATCGAAGGAAACCGCGACTGGATCGAGCCGACCACCTTTTCCCGGGCCGTCGACTCAACCCTGCCTATGGGCAAGGTGTATCTGCCCGACTCTTCTTATCGCGAGATGACGGAATGGGTCCTCCCGTCCGACCGCCTCGTTGCTTTTCAGGAAGCCGTCCGTTCGAACGCCGACCACCACTCGGCTGATCGATTGCGCCCGTTCGTCCGAGCCGGCGGCAACTGGCGAAACTTCAAGGCGAAGTACACCGAAAGCGACGAGATGTACGCCCGGATGCTCGGAATCTCCGACCGGTTGGCCACTCTAACCAGTTCCAACTCGGCCGACCCCGATTATCTGGAGATCGCCCGGCAAGAGCTTTACCGGGCCCAGTGCAACTGTTCTTACTGGCATGGAGCCTTCGGCGGGCTGTATCTACCGCACCTCCGAAATGCAGTTTATCGTCACCTTATCGGGGCCCATAATGCCCTCGACGAGTCGGAAGGTCGACGCGGGCCCAGGGTCTCGATCGACGCGGGCGACTACAACCTGGATGCCCGCCAGGAGATTCGACTTGAGAACGATCGGGTGATCGCGTTCGTTCGTCCCGCCTTCGGCGGCCATCTCTACGAACTGGACCTTCGCCAACCCTTGGTTAACATCCTGTCCACCCTCGACCGAAGGCCGGAGGCTTATCATGCCGCGATCGCCGCATCGTCGGGATCGGGTGGCGGAGAATTTCTTGGCCCTCCAAGCATCCAGGAAAAAGTGGTCCTGAAGCAGGAAGGTCTCGAACACCTGCTTGTCTACGACCGCCAGCCTCGGAAGGCTCTGGTAGATCATTTCCTGCCGGTCGAAGCCACCTTGCTCGACCTGAAAACTTGCCGGGATGTCGAGCGAGGAGACTTTGCGACTGGTACCTATCTTTCTCGGATCCATCGGAACGCGCATCAGGTTGCCCTGATCATGGAGCGTCCCGGAGTGGCTTATGGCCATTCCATCCGCATACGCAAAACCATCTCACTCGAAGCGAATAGCGGGATACTGGAAGCCGCCTACGTCCTCGAAGAACTCCCCGAGGATGTCACGATTCACTTCGCGGTCGAGATAAATCTGGCATCAATGGCCGGCCGCGCCCCCGATCGTTATTATTGCGATAATGATGGTCGCCGACTCGGGATGCTCGACTCACGGCTCGATCTCTCGAAAGTCGAGGGAATCTCGATGACGGACGAATGGCTGGATCTCGTCGTCGGGCTTCGCTGGACCGAGCCCGCCGATCTCTGGTGTTTTCCGATCGAAACGGTTAGCCAGAGCGAAGGCGGCTTTGAAGGGGTCTACCAAAGCTCTTCAGTTGTCCCACACTGGTACATCAAGTCCGACGAGACGAGGAGATGGGAAGTCCGAATTCGTTTGTCGAGCGATTCCGCCAAGGGCTCGGAGGCTACTCCGGATATTATCGCGAACGAAAAATGGTCGATGATTGACCTCTGACGGGCGATTTTCGACATGAACTATTCTCGACTTTGGGGCACTCATAAATCGATTGTCGAGCCGGCCGATCCCTCCAAGGTCGATGCTTCGGCGGTCGTCCGAAAGGCTCGACGATTGAGATTTCGGGTCCGTCGAGGAGCCGTCGCCGACCTCGCCGGCGCCTATCTCGGGGCTCGACCCGGTTCTGGACTGGCCTTCGCAGAGCTTCGACCCTACGAGCCGGGCGATGATGTCAGACATCTCGACTGGAATGTGACCGCCAGGCAAGGTCGGCCCTACGTCCGTCGATTCGTCGAGGAGCGAGCGTTGACGGTCTGGCTGATCGTCGACATCTCGGCCAGTCTCCGGTTCGGACCGGAAGGTCGGACCAAGGCGGACCGGGCCGTGCAATCGGCGGCGCTCCTGGCAACGGCCGCAATTCAGTCGGGAGATCGAGCGGGTCTGGCCCTGGTGAGCGATCGAGTCGAGGCGGAACTCTTACCTTCGGGAGGCATTAAACATCTGGCTCGACTGGTTCGGGCTCTGGTTGCCACTCCATCGAGGTCGAGGCGAACCTCGCTCACCGTCGGCCTTAGGGGACTGGCTCACTCGCGCCGTCGAGCCCTGGTGGTCATTCTGAGCGACTTTCTAACGGTCGATTCCCATGCGGCCTGGAAGACCCTCTCTCAAAAAAACGACGTGGTCGCCGTCCGTTTGATCGAACCTCGCGAACAGGCGCTACCGCCCTCGGGCCTGCTCGATCTCGTTGATGCCGAACTCGGGACGGACCGATTGATTGATTTCAAATCCCGAAAAGTTCGTGACCAGTATGCACGCGTTGCCGAGGAGCGGTCACTGAACTTCCGCAAATGGTGTGCAAGCTCGGGAGTGGCCGGACTGGACATTTCGACCACGGAAGATCCGATTGGTCCTCTGATCCGATTCTTCGCCGGGCGGGCTCGACGACGAGGTAGCCCTTGAGTGATCTCGACGATTCACTCTTATCGTCCCGTGGGTTCGTCCCGCCCCGTCCCAACCTCGGCCCTGAACCTTGGTCCGAGCCGCCGAGGCTCGCGGTGGTGCTGGTTCTTCTCATCCTGACGATTCTGGCTGTCGGAATCATGGCCCGGCAACGATTGAGACGCCTTAATCGGAAGCCCGATTTCACGGGGAGTGTCGCCGCCTCATCGCATTCCATCGGGATGATTCGATCGCCAAGAGATCGACTGATTGACATTTCCGGGATGGTTCGCTCGGCGCTCGTCGAGTCAAACGGTCCAGCCTGGGGGTCGATGACTACCGAAGAACTGGCAGGGGAACCCACGCTTGTCGAACGTTTCGGAGTCGAACCTGCGGATCGATTGGTCGAACTCTTCGAGATCAGCGACCGGGTCAAATTCGCGGGCGAGGAGCCGGGGCCTATCGACCACTGGGAGCAATGGGGGATCCAGTTCCTTAGAGCAATCGAGGATAAGACCGCTCGTCGGAATCTCGATCAGTGAATCTTGGTCGGATCAACTCGTCATTGAAACCCTTCGGATGACGAGTCCGTCAGGCGAATGGCAATCACATCGGTCCGGTTAATGCCAGTCCTGAGTCGAACTCTCCAACGGAACGAACCCGACTCACCTTCCGGGGCATCAGGAGCCGAGACGATCGAAACGACCCTCGACTCATGAGGACGCAGCGCGGAGAAGTCTTGCCCGAAGATGGACCATTCGCTCTCGATGGCCAGCGGGTAGGGATAAATTCGTTGCCCATTGCCCGCTTGAAGATACGAATCAACTTGAGTCTTTTCCTGCTCACGCAGGAAGGCCTGGTCGAGGGGAGCAAATTCCTCATTCTCGGTGAGATTCCGGAGTCTCAGCCGGAGTACCCATGCATTATCTCCACCTTCGCGCACCTCGCCTTCACTGCCAGGGCTGGTCTTCTGGAGCCAGACTCCCTCGCGTCTAACCTCCAGCGGAGTAACCTCCAGAGATCCGACGACGAGTGATTGATTCAAGTCGATCTCATGCTCGGCAATGATCGGCTCCACCGGGTCAATCTTCCGGGAAAGGTCAACCTGACGCCCTCGTGTAACACCGCCCGACTCCGCGACCCGTCCGGTATCATCGCGATTTCCCGAATGGCCCCAGATCATCCAAATCAGCGCCAGAGTAATGGCACTCGCATAAGAGGAGAGGAGGACCCACCGCCAGGAGGGCCTCCGCTCAGTATGGTCTTCCTCCGGTTCTTCCCCCAAGCTCGATACGGGTGAAGTCTGGACGAGTTCGCCCAAATTCAAGGCGGCGAAGGTCGCTGAAGGTCGCGAATTCGAGATGACGATCTTGGGCAGTTCGCTCGAAGCTGGCGTGACGAATGATCCCAGAATTGGGTCGGGCTCAGTCATGAGCCCCGCAGGATTGGCGAGAAAGTTATCGTCGTGACTGCCGGATGCTAGAAGCTCGACCGGAGTGACTTCTATCTCATCCTTCAGCTCTGGGGCACCTTCCGACCGGATGGAGATCTTCGAGGGATCGCTCATGGTCGGCATGGGAGCCCCGCAATGAGGGCAAATTCTCTCTGAAGTCATGAAGACCTCTTCGACAGGACCGCGGACTAGCCCATGAGAGTGGTTCGGTCGGATTCAAGAGAAAAGGATGGATTCAGGGACGACGACTCGGCCTAGTTAAATCGTACCAATTGCCCGCTTCTGGTGCGACCTGGTGTGTGACGGACCCAGGACGATACTCCCAGTCGGCGAGTATGGCTATCCGACCGAGCCATCGAGAAAGCTCGACGGCATTCGTCGCCTCGGCCATCGGATCGGTGGGAGGTTTCGTCCCATTGAGTATCACCCCGGCAATTCGGAGCGATCGACTCGAAGCAGCCTCGACCGTCAAGAGGGTGTGATTCAATGTGCCGAGCCCTCGATGGGCGACGATTAGCACGGGATAGTCGAGCATCACGGCAAGATCGGCGACGGTCATCCCCTCGGCGATCGGACAAAGGAACCCTCCGACCCCCTCCACGACCATGACCTCTGCCTGGGCTTCCCACCAGTTAATCGCGTCGAAGACGAGACGTTCGATTTCCCCACGATGGAGGGAAATCCCCCGGAGCCTCGCAGCAACGTTCGGAGCCAGAGGTTCCTCAAAAATAATAGGTGCCACTCGATGATGGGGGACACCGCCTCCAACAGCTTCGATCAACTGGGCAGCATCGGGTGAGCATAGTTCGCCGTCGATCACTTCGGCGCCGGAACTTAATGGCTTGAGGACACCCACCCGGTGTCCCGCCATCGTCCAGGTTCGCGCGATCGCGGAGGAAACGAACGTCTTGCCGACACCGGTATCGGTCCCAACCACGAAAAGACCAGGGCGAGTCATCGGATCTCCTCGAGCTGGCCGACGACGTGAATGATGCTTTCGCTCACAGCGTCGATCAAGGAGTCGATCTCATCCAGTTCAATTGCGAGAGGCGGCATCACCACGATCACATCACCGAGCGGGCGAAGTAGGAGGCCTAGTTCTCTGGCTCTCCGACAGACCTTGGACCCGACCTGATGGTCCCAGGGGAACGGGCTTCGGGTTGTGGTGTTAGCCACGAGTTCGATGCCGGCGATAAGCCCCTTCTGTCGAACGTCCCCCACATGCGGGAGTGATGCGACCTCGGCCAATCTGTAAGTAAACCTCTCGATCTTAGGTCCGAGCTTTTCCAGCGTGCGCTCTTCGTCGAAAACCTTGAAATTTGCCAGGGCGACCGCCGTGCCGAGGGGATTTCCCGCGTAAGTGTGCCCGTGATAGAACGTCTTCCCTTCGGACGAGGTCCCGTAAAAGGCCGCGTAAATTTCCTCCGTCGTCATCGTGGCGGCCAATGGCATATATCCGCCGGTCAATCCCTTCGCCAGGCAGAGAAAGTCGGGAGACACGCCTTCATCCTCGCACGCGAACATTGATCCGGTCCGACCGAAGCCGACCGCCACCTCGTCGGCGATCAGGAGCGTCCCATATTGTCGGCTCAATTCCCGAAGACCCCTCAGATAACCGGGAGGCTGGACGATCATCCCGGCAGCCCCCTGGACCAGCGGTTCCACGACAATTGCGGCAACCTCGCTAGGATGATCCTTCAAGATCCGCTCGACCTCACCCAGGCATGCCGTGGCACAGTCAGGGCGCTCGAGTCCCAGAGGACACCGATAGCAATGGGGTGATGAGGCACGGAGGACCGGGAACAGCAGCGGACCGAACATAGCGTGGAACCGCTCCACCCCACCGACGCTGACATCACCCAAAGTATCGCCATGATAAGCATTTGTCAGTGCGACAAATCGCGTCCTCGAGGGCTCGGGATTGGGCTTCTGACGCCAATACTGGAAGGCCATCTTGAGCGCGACCTCGACTGCGGTCGCCCCGTCGTCAGAGTAAAACACCCGAGTCAGACCCTCAGGCGCTCTCCGGACGAGTTCTCGGGCAAGTTCAATGGCAGGAGGATTCGAAACGCCAAGCAAGGTCGAATGGGAGACCTGATCGATTTGATCTCGGAGGGCCTGGTCGAGCGATGGGTGGCGGTGCCCATGAACGTTGCACCAGAGCGAACTGACACCGTCGAGATAGCGATTTCCCTCGGCGTCAAATAGATAGATTCCCTCGCCGCGTTCGATGATGAGCGGGTCGGACCGAGCCCAGTCGGCCAATGCGGTGAAGGGATGCCAAAGGTGGGCCTGATCCCATTCGCGAAGCTGCTGGAGCCGGGAGGCGTTCAAGAAGTGATCTCCGGATTCCGGCGGAGGCGAACCTCGATTCCGCGGCTCGCATTCAGGAACCGAGCAGCATTGCCATTCACGACCGCGACTTCAAGCCGATCATTACTACCGATCAGGCCCACGAGCGTACCGGGCGATCGGTCGGCGTAAACTCGAACCAGCCCTTCGATCGTATGGCCGTCAATCTCGATCGTCCAATCCCGATCCGGACCGGCACAAAGATGTTCGCGCGTCAGGTTGGTGATCAGATTGCCGAAATGATCGGTAAAGACGACTTCACCACGGAACCCATCTCCCAGTTCGATCACTCGGGAGCGATCGGGTAGGAAAAGAGTCTTCAAGGGAGGTCCGAGTTCTCCAGGATCCCCTCCTCGAAGGAGATGAGCCGCGGCGGGGGCGAGAATATCTCTGCCATGAAAAGTGTCCGAAACGACCCTGCCCCTAGGCCCGGAATTCCGAATCTCCCAGGCGCCTGACGGATCTCTTCCCGCAAGGACAACTTCGATCAAGCCGTTGTCCGGAAGGACGAATCGTTGATCATCGATCTCGACGACTAACAACCTTCGGTTCGTTCCAACGCCGGGGTCGATCACGACCAGATGAACCGTTCCAGCCGGATAGTAGGGGGAGATCGCGGCCAGTACGAATGATCCTTCAGAGATGTCCTGGGGCCGGATCTCGTGACTGACGTCCACGATGATGGTCTCGGGGACCAATTGGAGGATAACTCCCTTCATCGCGGCCACATACGGACCCGCGTTTCCGAAATCCGTCGTCAGAGTCAGGATCGGCATCCCAGACTTAACGACTGACGCGGTCATCCGAGGCTCCGTACCTGGCTGTAATCTTGGAGGAGATCCCACCGCGTGGTGTGAACTGTCCGACGACGGTCATTCGAACGGGTTGGCAAGCAGAAACCAGATCATCGAGGATCGTATTGATCGAATGTTCGTAGAAGATCCCTCGATTTCTGAAATCGCCCAGATACATCTTGAGCGACTTCAACTCTATGCAAGATGCAGCTGCGATATATGTTATAATAATAGCTCCGAAATCGGGCTGGCCTGTTTTCGGGCAGACGGCTGTGAACTCGGGACAAGTGATCTCGATCTCATAATCCCGATCGGGGAATTGATTCGGAAAGGTCTCCAACTGATTCGTCATCGCTGCGATTCCTAGCTTTTGGGGCGGCTTGCTTGCCTGAATTCCATATTAACCTCGATTCAGCTCCCAAGGAACGGCCTTTGGTACGTTTCCGAGTCCCTTGATACCTCTTACCCCTCACAACATAAAAACTTACGAATCGAACCATTTCGAGAATTCGGCGATAATCGCTTCCACTTTGCACTCCGCCGCACTAAAATAGATTGGGACCTGGAGGGTTGGATGACCGCTCTGGCGCTCAAAACCTTGGCGACAAGGTTTGAGGACATGCCAGGGAGGAAAGTCCGGACTCCACAGGGCGTGGTGGTGGGTAACACCCACCGCTCGTTTATTCGAGTAGGGACAGTGCCACAGAAAACAAACCGCCTCGATCGCCCTAGGGCGGCCTAGGTAAGGGTGAAACGGTGAGGTAAAAGCTCACCAGCAGGCTGGGTGACCAGCTTGGCTCGGTAAACCCCACCAGGAGCAAGACCAAACAGGGGGCAGTTTCGCTGGATCGACCGTCAGGTCGATATAGCGGCCACGGGTCGGCCCGGCCCGTCATGACTCTCGGGTAGGTCGCTTGAGATGCCGGGAAACCGGTCATCCAGAGAAATGGTCATCCGGGGAATTTTACTCCGACAAAATCCGGCTTATAAACTCTCCAGGTCCCTCCCCTTCCTCTCTTGATTCTGCATAGCACGATGATCTGCCCAATTTCACGGATATCACTTGCCTGAACCAAGCTCGCCAGCTATGATGGATGCATCAGGTAGTGGGGGTAAATGTCCCCCAGCTCCCGTCGATGATCGCGAGGAGGGTTTGCTCATGGACAAGGAGATGACGCTGACCGGAGCGATCGTCGATTCTTGGGTCGAGCCTGCGGGTCGTCCTCGCGCTGGATCGCGGCTCGTCCTTCAGATAGCCCCGTCTGGTCGCCCGAAGGATCTCATGATTATCGAAGCTGAAGCTTCCCTAATCGGAGACCGAGGCTGGCTTGAAGATTTGGGCGAGAATCTTTGCCACGGGAGTCCCGTGGCTGCGGTCGGTCGCCTCACGCTCTCGGGACTTCTCTGGGCGACTCAGCTGAGGCTCGCTCGATAGGTTTGCATTGGTCGATTTTTCAATAAGATAGGCCTTGCCGCAGGATGGCAACATCCCGTGGCAAGGCCCTAAGTCATTTCTGGGTTCGCCTGAGACTCAGAAAGCACTCCCGCAGAGGATTCGCACGTTCGCATAGGGCGTGAATTCGGCCGTGCGGATGATCCCCTTCACCCCGAGTGATTGCTCCTTGAACTCGTGGTGAGGCACCTCGTCGATGTCCACGTCGCCGACGATCTTGAGGATTTCCTGATAGAGCTTGGGGCTGTATTCATTGATTTCGGTGGCCACCGCGATCGACTCGATCACTAATTCTTCGGCCACCGCGCGAAGCACGTCGAGAAATCGAGGAATGCCCGGTGTGAGCGTCAAGTCGATCACATGGCCATCGGGCGGGAGCGGATAACCGGCGTCGACGATCAAGAGCTCATCCAGGTGTCCGAGTTCGGCCAGCAGGGAGCAGATCGCGGGATTGAGGATTCCACCTTTTTTCATCGGACCAAATCCCTTGCGGCGGGTCTACGGTTGAGGCAGGCCAGTATCGATCGGAACATCGGACCTTGGTGTTCCCTGTTCTGGTAGTATATCGAGGGTCGTCGATTGCCTCCATCCCCTCGAAAACTCCTGGGGCGAGGCGAAGTTCACCAAGAGGGTGTGACCCGCCGATGAATTGGTCCAGATCAAGACCCTGGCGATTCGCTCCGCTCCTTGCTCTCGTTGCTTTCGGATTCGAGCCAACGATCGTCGAACCTCCTGCCAGCCCAGCCTCGATGTTCCAGGCTGCACCCACCTCGCTCTTCGATCCGGGCCTCGCGATGATTCGTCGGGCTTCGGTTGGGTGGGAGTCGCGAGTGGGACCAGAACGCCGGGTCGTGGACCAAGTCTGCCTGGTTGGAGACATCCCCGCGTTTTTCGAAGCGATTTCCACCTGGGACCGGGGCCACGCCTTCCCGATCCTCTTCGACGATGTCGAGTCGTCGTTCCGGTTTATCCGGGCCTTCAAGCCTGCCCGAGTCATTCGGTTTGTTGGCACTTCCGCGCCAATCGCTCAAGATAAAATCTGGGACCGGGCCGTTGCTGCCGTCGGGGCGTCCTGGTCGGAACCCGACGACCACTCCTCGAAGACTTCGGGAATCGAGGTGCCCAGATCGATCGGTGCCACACCTCCCGGAGTGATACTTTCCTCTCCCGAGGCGTCGATGCTCGCCGGAGCCGTCGCTCTCGCCGCCGGTCGATTCCAGCCCCTCCTCCGATTCGATAGCAGCAAGAAATATTCCGACGTTCTTTCCTTCGAAGATTTTTTGAAGTTCGATCTCGACCTGACATCGAAGATCCAGGCCCGAATCCCCCGCTACGACACGCTCGGTGACGACTGCGATTTCATCACCTTGGCCGGCGACTGGCCCTATCGCTATCTCGATTCGAATCGAGAGATCAATGCGGTCGACGACAGGCTCGCTCGATCGGTGATCACTTCGCGACGATGGGGGTACGCTGGCCGAATCATCGGCAATGCCCCCGAGAGCGTCTACCAGGCGATGTGTTCGCTCTTCCTCCAGCCTGAATCGGCCGTGATGTTCAATGGGTACGACGAGAAGTCACCCCCCTGGTCGGATTACGCGACACGCGAGGCGGCGACTCGGCTCTCGGCCTCTTTGCCAACCTCGCAGATCTCGGGCGATCGGGAGGCGGGCATTGATGGTTGGCATGACACCTTCGACCCCGATAACCAACATGGCTTGGTCCTGATCAATTCCCACGGAATGCCGAGGGTCTTCAACCTCAGGAGCGGCCCCGCCTGCGCGGCCGACATCCCTCGAGGCGTTCCCTCGGCGGTCCTGATGATCCACAGTTATTCGGCTGCAGACCCGGCGGACCCTTTCACTATCGCGGGTCGGTGGCTAGCCAATGGGGCGTTCCTCTATTTCGGATCAGTGAATGAGCCTTACCTGGATGCCTTCCGGACGCCTCGACTCGTCGGCAATCTGATCTCGGAGAAGCTGCCCATTGTCGTGGCCGTCCGAAAGAGCCTGAACGAATCGAGAGGATTACCCTGGAGGCTAATCTTCTTGGGAGATCCTCTCTACCGGCTCTCCTCAATAATCAAGCCCGAGCCGAGGCTCACCGAGTGGGAACGGACTTCGGGTTGGCCCGCCTATGAAGAAAGGCCGTTCTCTCTGGAGTGGGATGACAATGCTCGCTTCCTATGGGCCTTGAAAACGTCAATCGCCAGACTCACGCGAGATCCTGGACCCGAGGGACAACCGTCCCCGGATGAGATCCTCCTGGGCGTTAACCGGGAAAAGCTCGTCGGATCTTACCGTCCTGTGTATGAAGCCCTTCTTGTCGAACTACTGCTTCAATCCCGAAAGAGGGGACTTCTTCGATCGAAAATTGCCTCGATCCCTGAAGCGGAGCGATCCCCATCGCTCTGCCGAGCCTTCGAGACGATCGAGGCCATCGAATTCACCCTCGTCATGGCCACCCAGGATTTCACGAAGGCTCGCCAGGTCTGGGTCGAGATGATTCGGAGTAATGTTTCCCAGGAACTCAAGGAACAATCGACTCCACGGCTCGGCAAACTGGCCAACTCACCATTTCGGCGGGCCGAATGGGCGGAAAGCCTCCGATTGATCCTTCGCGAGCGATCAACGGAGCCCGAGGCTCTCGCCCTTGCCTCCGAATTGAAGCGAGTCGAGAAGGCGATCCAGAACGAGGCGAGTAAGTGATGACTCGCTGAAACGGGGAAGGTTGACGGGCCAATGTCTCAGCAGACGGCGATCGAGTGGACTGACGTGACCTGGAACCCGATCAGGGGTTGTACCAAGATCAGTCCCGGGTGTGCCCACTGTTACGCCGAGACATTCGCCGAACGATTTCGAGGGGTCCGAGGCCACCCATACGAACAAGGATTTGACCTACGAAGGGTCCCGGAAAAGTTACTGGAACCGTTCCGACTTCCCGCCCCGAAGATGGTCTTCGTCAATTCGATGAGCGACCTGTTTCATCGAGATATCTCCGACCAGGAAATCATTTCGATTGTACGGGTCATGGAGCGGGCCGACTGGCATACTTATCAGATTCTCACCAAGCGTTCCGACAGGATGTGTAAGCTTCTTCAGACCCGACTCGACTTCGTGTCAGGTCTCCCTCACATCTGGTGGGGCGTGAGTGTCGAGGATCGCAAGCACGGTCTCCCTCGAATCGAACATCTCCGGTCGAGCCCTTGTGGGCTCCGAATGCTCTCGGTCGAGCCCTTGCTGGAGGATCTCGGATCGCTCGATCTCACGGGAATCGGCTGGGTTATCCTTGGTGGCGAGAGCGGCCCGAAGGCTCGACCACTCGACGCTTCGTGGGTCAGGAATGTTCGTGATGCCTGCCGGAGATCGGGCATCCCATTTTTCTTCAAGCAATGGGGTGGGGTCCGCAAAGGGAAAAATGGGCGAACCTTGGATGGCCAATCCTATGACGAGATGCCGTCCACTGGCAATCGTCCGATGCCTGATCGGAAGACCAGAATGGCATGGATCGCAAGAATCGAAGAAGAGCGGGTCGAAGATCAATCCGGCAAGTAATTCGAAGCCAGGTCGCGGAAGGCTTCGACCTGCGAGGCCTCCCAGGAACGGTCGAAGCCGAGCTCGCCGGCCATGAGCGAAGCGACCAAGGGGGCCGCCTCGACGCTGGACCTTGCATCGAGGAAGAGCGAGCGTGTCCGGCGAGCCAGAACGTCCTCGACCGAGCGAGCAAATTCGAATCGACAGGCCCAGATCACCTCAACTTCAAGGGCCGTAAGTCGGGAATGAATCTTCTCACCCCATTCGGGATTCTCTTCAACCAATCGCTCGAGTTTCCGGGCGTCCGATCCATAAATCGAGAACGGCGCCATCGCGATTTGGTCGGTCCATCCTTGAATCCGCAAGAATTCCGTCCTCGAAGGAGATCGAGGGAGCCCAGAAACGTCGATGGCCCGATCTACGACCTCTCGCCCCATACGCCGATAGGTCGTCCACTTACCCCCAGTAATCGTGACGAGACCTGAGTCCGAAACGAAAATCGCATGCTCCCGCGAAATCGACGAGGTTCGCCCCGATCCTCCTCTTCCAATCAGAGGGCGAAGTCCCGCGAAGACACTCCGGATGTCTTCGAGCCTGGGCCGCTCAGCAAAATAGCGTCCTGCATGATCGAGCAAGTATTGGATCTCCTCGGTCGAAGGACGAGGTTCTCGGGTCACTCGATCAACCGGAGTATCGGTCGTCCCGAGCAGAACCTTGTCGTGCCAGGGGATGGCGAAGAGAACCCTTCCATCGTCCGTCTTCGGAATCATCACTCCGGCTCGACCCGGTAGGAACTTGCGATCGAGAATCAGATGTGATCCTCGGCTCGGTGCAAGTGTCGGGGAGGCATTGGAATCATCGAGCAGCCGGACGATGTCCACTTCAACACCGGTCGCATTGATGACAGTCCTCGCATTAATCCTGAACGTCTCTCCTGTCTCGATGTCCCGGGCTTCGACACCTGAGATCCGTCCACGCTCCTTCACGAACCCGACCAACGGCATGGCGTTGATCGCTAGTCCACCTCGTTCGAAGATAGTACGGACCAGGCTGATGGCGTACCTGGCATCATCGAACTGACCATCCTTGTAGATGATCCCACCCCGAAATCGGCCCGGTTTGAGAGTCGGGGCGAGTTGGATCAGTTCTGCTCGGCCGACAACCCTCGATAATCCAAGTCCGTCGCGTCCCGCCAGAAGGTCGTAGGCTCGCAAACCCAAACCATAGTAGAAAAGTGAGGCTCGCGACTCGGCGGGGACCACGAACTCCAGGGTGTGAGCCAGATGTGGGGCATTTCTAAGTAGAATAGTCCTCTCGTGAAGAGCCTCTCGAACCAATCCGATCTTGCCTTGGGCCAGATAGCGGACACCGCCATGGAGCAACTTGGTACTTCGGCTTGAAGTCCCCTGCGCGAAATCCGCCGACTCGATCAAAAGAGTCGTAAGCCCTCTCGAAGCGGCATCAAGAGCCGCCCCGAGTCCGGACGCCCCTCCTCCGATGACCACCAGGTCCCAGCAAGGCGCGTTTCTTAATCGGTCGAGCAATTGATGTCGGCTAATCACTTCAGCGACTCTTCCGTTCGAGAGACTCGATCGACTCGCGAATCGTATCGGGAATCGGGATCGACTCCCCTCGGCCGTAGTCGCGTAGAACGAGGACAGCCTGCCCCTCGGCCGCGACGATTCCGCTGATCCGGCTGACGATTCGATGCTCGAAGGTCAAGCTGGAGCGACCGATACGAATCACTTTTGCACCGGCAAGGACCGAGTCGGGATAGGTGAGCGGACTCCGATATTCACAACGGCTCGAAGCCAGTATCGGTCCAATGTTCTCGGTTTCCATCCGATCAAACAGACCGACACGCGAGGAATAGGCCACACGTGCCGACTCGAACCACCGCAAATACACGATATTGTTAACGTGACGAAAAGCGTCTTGATCGCCCCAGAAGACGGGGATCGGGATCGATACCGGAAATCCGGGAAGATTCTCGATGGGATCGGTCGGCATGACTGACCTCGGGTTCAGTTTGATGTACTGATCGACTCCGACTGGCCCCGAGTCCGATCATCGTGGGCGACATATACGAAGGTAGCCGAAGAAGTCGCGACCAACGATCCCGAGTCCGTGCGAATTTCTCCTTGGGCGACCGCGGTCCTCCGACCCACATGACGGACGTCGGCAAAAGCAATCAATGTCTCTCCATCCAGGGCCGGTCTGATGAAGTTGACGTTGAGCTGCGCGGTCACCAGATAATGCTCGACGGGTGATGACCGGGCCGCCGCCATTCCCATCACGGAATCGAGCAAGGTGGCGATAACTCCACCGTGTACGAGCCCGAGGCTTCTTAGATGAGTTTCGGCTACCTCCAGGATCAGGCGTCCTTCTCCATCCGCCTTGACCCCGAGCGACTCCAGAAAATGTCGCGGACGACCTGACTCGTGCTTGGAAAAATCGTCGTTGAGCAAGGAGAATTCGTCCTAGCTGGGGTCGAGGAGCGTAATAGAAGGTAGGAGATGTGGTTAATCCACAGAGTCCCACTTGGTTCATTTTAGGGAATCCCGACTTCGAAATCACGAGTCCTTCTCTTGGGCCGGACGCGTCGTATAATTTGGATAGAAAGGCGAACGAGCCTGGGTCGGCTACAACCGCTTTCGATGCGGAAACGTTCGTCTGAATCTCCTCCTGGATCGCATCGATCCCGATCCCCTGCCCCTTCGACAAGCCCGAGTCTTCTCGGGTCGGGGGCCTTCATGTATCCATCGGCTTCGACCACGGGTTCCCGAAGAAGGGAGATCGTGCGATGAAAGATTCCGAGAATCGCTGGCTTCGACGCAAGTCGTTGCTCGAAGTCGACCTATCGAAGCCCGCGCTTTCCGCCTCGAAATCCGGAAGGATGACCGGCGGTTCAACGCCCGTGTCGAAACCAAGTTCGCCGGCCGACCTCCGAAGGAGGATGAACTCGACGGTCATCGCGTTTCGAGGATTCGACGTCGATAATCTGGGCCGAAGTATCGAATTTCTCGACCACCCCCGATTCGGACCAATTGTCCTCAAGGTGCTCGATGAGGCGTCGATTCTCTGTTCGGACGCGATCCATACGAAGGTCGACCTTGCCTCTCACATTCGAGCCGGATTGAGGAGTAACCTCGATTTTTTTCCACAGGACGTCGCGACGATCGTCGCGATGGAGCTAGCCCAGCTTGAGATTCTCGAAGAGTGCTTCGAGGTCAACGCCCATGAAGCCCGATTGAGCTTCGGCTATAGCATCGGCGAACTCTCCGCCCTTGTCTTCGGCGGAGTGTACTCCCTGGAGCAACTCCTGCCGATTCCTCTGGCCCTGGCCCCCGACTGCGCCGAATTGGCCGCCGATTTGACCATGGGCGTGCTGTTTACCCGCGGGCCCGCACTCCCGATGGATGAAGTAGAGCGGCTCTGCCGGGCGATCAGCAGCGAAGGTAAAGGGCTAATCGGGCCTTCGGCCTTCCTGTCTCCCAACACGGCACTGATCCTCGGACAAGGAGACACGATCGACCGACTGGATGAGTCCAAGGGAGAAATCGTCGCTCACAAGGGACACAAGGTTTTGTTGAGGAGGAACTCGAACCGCTGGCCGCCGCTGCATTCGCCCCTGGTCTGGCAACGATCGATCCCGAATCGGACCGCCATTTCTCTATATAGGACGGGGGGCGGTGTCCAGAAACCGACACCAATGATTCTCTCGTGCGTCACCGGCGACGCCAGCTATACTGCGGGAAATAGCCGCGAAATCTTGACCGATTGGACCGATCACCCGCAGAGACTCTGGGATGTGATCGACCGGACTCTCGCCATGGGTTCCGACGTCGTGGTCCATGTTGGGCCCCGGCCAAACCTGATCCCCTCAACATTCACGCGCCTGGCCAACAATGTCGGTCGATATCTCGGTCATCCCTACATGAAAATGATTGGACGAGGAGTGGCCTCCGGTCTGGGTCGAAACGCGTGGCTCGGCCGGATTTTGCCGTCGAGCACGACTCTGCTTCGTGCCCCTTATCTCTCTCACGTGATCCTTGAAGACTGGCTTCTCGAACAGCCTATCTCGACGGTCTCCGTCAGGATGACCGGAACATCCCTCGCCGAAGGTATTCCGCCTGTCGAGGAGTTAGCAGGCTGAGGCGCCGGACTGCGCCCTTGGGGCGAATCCCTGGTCGAAGGTTGTACTCGTACCCCTTTCATTGGAAGGATACGGACGATGAGCCAGGATCTACAAGACCTAGAATCCCAGACCTTCGTGGAAACCGCCCTCAAACTCGGCGGCAAGAGTGAAGAGGAAGCCAGGAAGACAGGTTCTCTCGACCGGGCCGACGAGCAAGTGGAGGCGCTGTTCGCCACCCGTTACCAGACTGCCCATAGTCCGGTCCACCGAGCCGTCTGGGATCGAGACTTTCCCAGCGAGCTTTTTGCCCCCGAGCCCTTGCCCCCTTCCGCCTCCTGCGACCGGACGATGCGCGAGTCGCTGGCCTTGGTCCGACAACATGTCAAATCCGGAAAGCTCCTCAACTCCGAGGGTAAGATCCGAGATGAGGTCTTCAAAGGATTGGCCGAGACCGGCTACTGGGGACTCCTGGTCGATCCGGAATATGGAGGTGGCGGCGCACCGTTCTCCGCCTTCGCGCCGTTCCTGACGCGAATGGCCACCATCGACCCGACGATTGCGGGGCTCGCCTCGGTCCACGGATGCATCGGGGCCGTCGATCCGGTCCGTTCCTTCGGGACACCGGATCAAAAGCGACGTTACTTACCGAGGCTTGCGAGCGGCGAACGCCTCTCCGGCTTCGCCTTGACCGAGCCCGGCGCGGGGTCCGATCTCACCGCCCTGAGAACCCGGGCCGAAAAGGTCGGCGACGATTACGTCGTCAACGGCGAGAAACTTTTCATCACCAACGCGATTCCCGGCCGGACGATCGGGCTGGTTTGCCTGATCGAGGACAAACCGGCGGTCCTGATCGTTGATCTCCCGGATCACGAGGACGAGCATTTCCAGACGGTAAAATACGGCCTATACGCCCTCAAACACTCTTACAACAACGGACTTCGATTCCATGATTTCCACGTCCCGGCATCGAACCGCCTGACCGTTGCCAAGGGAGATGGACTAACCATCGCCTACCACGGCTTGAACCTGGGACGAGTGGCCCTCTGTGCCAACGCCGCGGGGACCATGCGGACGATGCTGGCGAGTATCCTCCCCTGGGCTCGCTTCCGGAAGACCTATGGTGCAACGATCATTTCGCGGGAGTTGGTCCGCAGACGGGTCGGTCGACTGGCTTCGTTGATTGTTGGTGCCGATGCCCTCGTGGCCTGGTGTTCTTGGCTCCTCGATCAGGGCTTTCGAGGAGAGATGGAATGCACCGTCGCCAAGGTTTTCGGCAGCGAGGCTCAGAAAGAGGCCGCGATCGAGCTCTTCATGAAGACCCACGGCGGTCGGGCGTTTCTCCATGGACACCTCTTCGGGGACAACGTTCACGAATATCTCGCACCCTGCATCTACGAAGGCGAGGGGGAGATGCTCGGTATGGGGTTCTTCAAATCGCTGATCAAGGATCATGGCAAGACCTACTTCGAACCGATCGGGATGGCCTTGCAGGCCGCGGGGATTCGTCAGCCGAACCCGCTCAATCCGGCCCACGCCTGGGCTCTCCGCAAGGCGGTGGTCCCCTATGCCCGGTGGCGGGCGACCCAAAGGCTGATCGGCTGGCATCATCCGACGCTACCCGACCTTCCGCCATCGTTGGCCGAGCATGCCCAGTACGCGGCCGAGTCACTCCAACGGAGCCGGATCGAAGTTAGCGATGTGATGAGCAAGCATCAGCTCAGGCTGGCCGACCGTCAGTGTCGAATGGCGGAACTCTCGCAGCGGCTCCAGGACCTGGTCGTGATCCTGGCCACCGCTTGCTGGGCGGGTCGTCAGACCGACGGACTGGTTCAACAGGCGGCCGACATCCTCTGTCAGGACCTCCGACGAAAACTTTCCGGTCGCCGACCGACCGATTCTTACTTCCGGGCTGTCACTCAACTGGGAGAGGCCGTCGCCGAAGGAGGATTCGAGGCGATCGCGGGCATCGAGGCGGGCGAGATACTTATGCCCTATTCGGCATGAAATCGTCACATGAAGGATTTCGGCCTTCATTGCTGGGGCGATCGACGAGATCGTCACCTCCCTCGAATCTAAAATCTCGATCGATTCCGATTCGGAGCCTACTCAAGGAGCCGTCCCCATGCCCGGCGCATTCCAATTCGAAGAGCGAAGCGACGGCATCGGCCTGATCACGCTCGACGTCCCCGACAAGAAGGTCAACACTCTATCGCAGGCCGTCCTGATGGAGTTGGGTGCCCTCATCGCCCGTCTGGGGAAGCAACCCAACCTGAAGGGCCTGTTGTTTCGGAGCGGAAAACCCGGCCAGTTCGTGGCCGGGGCCGATCTCAAGGAGATAGGTGCGTTGGTCTTCGCGACCAAGGATCAACTTGGGCAAGCGATCGACATGGGGCACGCGCTCTATGATCGAATTTCACTACTCCCCTTCCCGACGGTCGCCCTGGTTGACGGGCCATGTATGGGTGGCGGGACCGAGTTGATCTTGTCGATGGATGAACGGATCGTCTCGAATGGTCCTCAGTCCAAGATCGGCCTACCCGAGGTCAAGCTCGGGATCATCCCAGGTTGGGGGGGGACCCAACGACTTCCGCGTCTCATCGGCCTGAACGCCATCGAGATGATCGCCACGGGAGAGCCAGTCTCGGCATCGAAGGCTGTCGAGCTAGGAATGGCATTCGATGCCGTCCCTGCCGAGAAGTTGGTCGAGGAAGGCGTTCGACTGATCGAGTTTCTGGTCGATTCCGGCGAATGGAAGAAGAATCGAGAACGACGACGGCAACCGCTCGATCTCAGTGCCGACCAGAGCGCTTTCGCATTCGCGACGGCCGAGGGAGCCATCCGGATGAAAACAAAGGGGCATTATCCCGCCCCACTGGTCGCATTGAAGTCCATCCGCGAAGGATGCCGGCTGCCACTCCAGGAGGCCTTGAAGGTAGAACGCGAGGCCGCACTTGAAGTGATGGGGACGCCGATCTCGGGAAATTTGATCGCGGTCTTCTTCATGCAGAACCGGCTTTCGCGTGAACCGGGGGTCGACCGAACCGACGTCATTCCCCAGCCGATCAGGAGAGTTGGCGTGATCGGATCGGGCCTGATGGGCTCGGGCATCGCTACGTCTCATGCCAGGTCGGGCCTTCCTACCGCGATGGTGGACGTGGACGAGGCTCGCCTGGCCGGCGGATTGAAGCGAGCGACCGAGGTCATTACGAGTCGTATCAAGATTGGTCGGGCATCCACCGAGGATTTGGCTCGAATGCTGGGTTTCCTCAGCACGGCGACCTCGAATGAAATCCTGGCCGACCGCGACCTGGTCATCGAGGCGATCACCGAGGACGAATCCGCCAAGGCGGCGACCTATCGAGAACTCGCCAAAGTCATGAAGAAGGGGGCGATACTCGCGAGTAACACCTCGACGATCTCGATCACGCGCCTCGCGGAGTCGTCCGCGGACCCCGAACGATTTGTCGGACTTCACTTCTTCAATCCGGTAGACCGGATGGAACTGGTTGAAGTGATCCGAGGGTCGAAGACCTCGGACGAGACGGTCGCCACCGTCGTCGCACTAGCCCGTTCGATCCGCAAGACGCCGATCGTGGTCAAGGACTGTCCGGGGTTCCTGGTCAATCGAGTCTTACTCCCTTACATGAACGAGTCGCTTCAACTCCTCCAGGAAGGCGTCCCCATGGACGCGATCGATGAAGCAGCCATCCGATTCGGAATGCCTATGGGACCGATCGCTCTCCACGATCTGATCGGTATCGACACGGCGGCCTATGCCGGGAAGGTGATGATCGAGTCCTATCCCGATCGAGCCGTGCCAACGCGGCTCCTCGTGGACATGCTCAAGGCTGGACGACTGGGCCAGAAGTCCGGCTCGGGCTTTCGTAAACATCAAGGAAAGAAGGTAAGTTCGGACCCCGACTTCGATCCAATCCTCGCCAAACACCGCACCGGCGAAGTCTCGATGGACCGAGAAGAGATCACCGACCGGCTGTTCTTGCCGATGCTCCTGGAAGCGACTCGGGTTCTGGAAGAAGGGATCGTCCGCGAGCCGGCCGATGTCGACATGGGGCTCATCTTGGGAATCGGCTTTCCGCCCTTTCGAGGTGGCATCCTTCGATGGGCCGACTCGGTCGGGGCAGGCACAATTCTCGAGCGCCTGGGCAAGATTCGATCACACGGCAGGCGGTTTGAGCCGACCGAAACCTTGACTCGTCATGCCAATCAGGGCGAATTCTTTTATCCGATGCCCCGGGCGACTTCGGTCGTCTGACCGGAATTCCTGGAAGCCTCGAACACGAAGGGATCGAATCCCATGAGACATGCCGTGGTCATCGATGCCGTCCGGACGCCGATCGCTCGCGCGTCTTCGGACAAGGGATATTATCGCGACGTGCGCTCCGAGGAACTCTCGGCCCACGTCATGCAAGCTCTTTTGCGTCGAACCTCCATCGACCCGAAGCTCATCGAGGATGTCCGATGGGGTTGTGTCCAGCAGCAGGGAGAGCAAGGTTTCGACATCGCCCGAATTGCATCACTGGTGGCGGGCCTGCCGATCGAGGCTGGGGGCGTGACGATCAACCGAAACTGCGGCTCGAGCCTCCAGGCCATCAACGACGCAGTTATGAGCATCCGGTCGGGATGCGAGGACGTTCAGATCGCGGGCGGTGTCGAGCACATGGAACACGTCCCCATGACGAAGGACTATAACCCCTGTCCGGGATTGATCGCCCGCCACGGCGAGGGGATCATGAATATGGGACTTACCGCCGAGTACCTCGCCGCCAAGTATCGGATCTCTCGACAAAAGCAGGACGAGTTCGCGCTTCGGAGCCATCGGCTCGCCTCCATCGCGACCGACGAGGGCCACTTCCGCGACGAAATCGTACCAACCTGGGGGAGGGATGAGTCGGGTCTCAAGACCCTCTTGGACTCCGATCAGTGCATCCGTCGTGAGACTTCGATCGAGGCACTCGGGGCTTTATCCCCCGTGTTCAACCCGGCGGGTGGCTCGGTGACCGCTGGAAATAGCTCGCCGATCAATGTTGGATCAGCCGGCCTCCTGATCATGTCGGAGGAGAAGGCAAACGAACTGGGCCTCCAGCCGATGGCCCGGGTTCGATCCATGGCCGTCGCGGGCGTCGATCCCTCGGAGATGGGAATCGGTCCGGTTCCTGCAGTCCGGAAGGCCCTGGCTCGAGCTGGCGTGGAACTGGCCGAGGTTGGCGCCATCGAGCTGAACGAGGCGTTCGCAGTCCAGGCCCTTTCCGTCCTCAAGCTTCTCGGTTTGTCCGAGGAAAAGGTGAACACTCGAGGAGGAGCCATTGCGATCGGGCACCCACTGGGAGCCAGTGGAGCCCGGATCGCAACGACGCTCTTACACCGGATGCGTACAGAACGAGCAAGATTCGGACTGGCGACCATGTGCATCGGTCAGGGTCAGGGCATCGCGACGCTCTTCGAGTCGATGGAAGCCTGAACCTCGGAATCATGGAGTTCCGAGCAAGCTAATTTTGTTATCGGAGCCCGCGACGGCCAGGGTCTTTCCGTCCGGACTCCATGCCAATCCGTAAGTCATGACACCCGGAGAGAGTTTCTGCCGAGATAGCTCCTTGGCTCCTTCGACGTCCCAGATCAGAAGATTCCCGGCATAGCCGATCGAGGCGAGACGTTTGCCATCTGGACTGAAGGCCAGCCCGTAGACCTCGTCAGGGTGGCCTTCGAGGATTTGAGTCTGCTTGCCATCGTCGGCATTCCAGAATCGAATCGTCTTATCGACCGAGCCCGAGGCCACGATTGCTCCATCGGGCCGGAAGCTCAGGCAATAAACGGGTGCGGTGTGCCCTTCCCCCTTCCGGAGTTCTTTCCCCTCCGACGGCTCCCAGAACTTGACGAGTTTGTCATCTCCACCTGAAACGATCAGGTCTCCCTTGGGGCTCATGACCACCGAGTAGACGACGCTGGCGTGCGCCTTCTCGATCGCCTTGATCTGCGTGGCCTTGACCGCGTCCCAGATCCGGACGGTTGCGTCGGCCGATCCGGTAACCGCACGCGTTGAGTCTGGCGACCAAACGACCGAGTAAACCTGGCTACCATGCCCGGTCAAGGTCTTCGGTTCTGCCGAAGCAGTCAATGACCAGATCCGAATCGATTTGTCATCCGAAGCGGTGAGTAATCTCGAATTGCCGGCCAACATGGCTATTCCGGTGATTGGACCGGAATGACCAGACACGACTTGCCGTTCCGACTTCGAGGCGTCGGCCGAAGTCAAGTCCAGGACCCTTGCAGAGCCGTCGGCCAATCCCACGACCAGGACCTTGCCTTCGGAATCTACACCAAGAGAAGTGATGGCGGCAGGAAAGGCCGGAAAAGTCGTCAGGAGTTTACCATCGGCGAGATTCCAGGTTTTGACCGTCTTGTCGGCCGAACCGGTGACCAGTTTTTGGCCATCGGAAGTCACGGAAATCGCGCTGATCGCGTCCTGATGCCCCTCGAGTGAGAAGAGTTCCTTCCCGGTCGAGACGTCGAAGACCTTGACGAGTTTGTCTTCCGATCCCGTGACAACTTTCTCTCCCTTCGGGTCGACCGCGACCGAGTGGACGGCCCCTTTATGACCTTCGAACGTCCTTATCGAGACAGCCGCAGGATCTGCCCCGGTTAACTTCCACAGCCTGGCCACGCCATCCGACCCGGCCGAGATGAGGTGCTGATGGTCGGGTAAGTAAGCCAGTCCCAGGACGCTGTCCGAAGGAGTCTCGATTACGCCTCGGGGTTCACCCGAATTGGCATCCCAGAGTCGGATCGACTTGGCCTTGTCGCCCGATGCAACCTGGGCGGAATCTCCACGCCAGGCAAGGGCCAGGACTTCAGCGGAGTGACCGGCCAGATCTCGGACCAGTTGATAGGATTCGAGGTCCCAGACCTTGATTAGATTCCCCGATGCAACCACGAGTTGCTTCCCGTCCGACTTCGACGCGATCGCGCGAATTCCAGCCGGATTCTCGGTCAATTCCTTCAATGGACCGGTTGCAGGGATCTCCCAGATTTTCGACGTCTTGTCGAGGCTCCCCGAAAGGATCTGCTTTCCAGCCTTGTCGACCGCAACGCTCAGGACCAGTCCCGTGTGGCCATCGAACTTTTTGAGTTCTTTCCGGGTGGCGAAATCCCAGAGACGAACCGAGTGGTCGAACCCTCCGGAAACCAGAGACTTTCCGTCGGGAGTCCAGACCACCGAGTAGACCGCCTCGGAATGACCATCCAGGGTCCCAAGAACGGTCGCTGGCTGCTGGGCAACCACAACGCCCGCAACCGCCGGAATCGATCCGAGCGCGATCAGGAGTCGTCGGACAAGGAGAGAGGAGGTTGACATCGGGAGGACTCCGGAGGCGGTAGGGATGGCTTGGCCCCGACCCAGGGCCCGTCTGGAGGGATTTCCTACTTCCATCGAACATAGAGGCCCACACGCCTGGATGCAACCGACTTCCGACTCCCCATCAGTGAGGCAATTCGGGCGATGGATGGGCATTGATCCAGAATCGATCACCCCTTCGACGGATGGCCCGCAGGCCCAGACATTCCACCAGGGTGCGTTGCCCATTCCAAGGATTGGCACGACTCCACTGGAGGACCCGGACGGGTAGTGGCCCTGTCTGGCCGGTGGCCAGAGCCTCGGCCAGTCCGCTTCCCACCCTGCCTTGAGGGTAAAGTGGGGTTCCCCGGATCTCGCGGCTCCAGCCCGTCAGATCGAGTTTACACCAGGTTCCATCGGTGCTCTCAGCGACGTGCCGGAGGACTGCCTTCGAAAATTGGTCGAGGGCAGCCTCTGCGAGATAGACCTCGGTCCGTTCGCAATGGCTCGCATAAAGGGCATGAGATGGCCAGGAGTCGTACAATCCAAATCGCTCTCCGACCGGAAAAATAATCACACAAGCATGCAAGAGATTGAGCCCATGATGACGAATCCTTCCCCCCGGCTCGATCGGAATCGCTATTCGATCATTCCCGAACAAGACAAGATCTTGGCAGAACAACGCGCCATTCCAGATCAGGACGTTTGTGCTGTGGTCGAGGTTCCACGGCCCGAGAATGCCGATCAGAGTGGCATGAAGTCCGAGAGCGCCAATCAGGGCGGCTCGTCTAGTGGATTCAAAAACAAGCCCAACCGCGATCAGTATCTCGATCGCCGGCATGGCAAGGATCGCCGAGGTCCGGGCAATGTTCCCCCAAAGCCCTGGATTAAGCCCGATCGGTGCGAGCCCGGCGGTCAGAAAAGTAGGCCCAAGTTCGTCGACGAACGAAACATCAAATTTTGAAAGTCCCGAATAGAAGTAAAGCGAGATCGCGTAGAGGCGAGCTAGTCGAAACGCATCCGCCTGGGGGAACGCCACGAGACCTAGACCGATCACTAGATACTGATAGCCCCAGGGCTGGAGTCGATTTTGATCACCGGCCACCTCGCTCATTAGGACGATGCAACTAGCGGCCATGATCCATCGCCATCCCCGCCGGAGGAGCGCCGAACCGAGGAGCGTCATAGCGAAAAGGGCGAAAAGCGCCCAGGAACTCCAGAGCGAATGCCCCCCCCAGCCCTGGACGAAGGGGACGCGGGGGAAATCTTGTCCGTCGATCCAGAGTGGCCAGGATGCCACGACCATGAGAAAGGTCGAGACGCATAGGGCGAATCGAAATACGGAGAATCGCGATTCGAATTCGCCAACGCGAAAGTTTGGGCGAAACCGGTCAAATCTCTCCCGCCATCGAATATGTTCCGCTACCTTCACGTTTCAGTTTGCCCTTCGCGACGAGTTCTTCCCAGATACCCGGAGGATGACCCGTTGGCGGTGTGATCCCACGGATTGCCGACCTCTTACTGCCCGGACTCAGGCCCGACTCGTCGTCGAGACGGGCTAGCTTGATCCGTTTCTTGAAGGCCTTGTAGGCTCGCTTCAGTTCTTCTTCAGTTGCCATCAAGGAAACTCCCGCCTCAGGGATCTCCGGAACTATCGAAGGCGAGACTAGCCCGGTTGAGATCTCCCCGCAAGTCAATCCTCAACCAACTTCACTCAAGAACCTGGCAATCTCCTCGCGGAATCGAGCTCCATCTTCGATGTGAGGCAGATGACCCACTCCCGATAGTACGACGAGGCGGGACTTCGGAATTCCATCGATCAGTTCTCGAGCAACGTCCGGAGGATTGACCAGGTCCAACTCTCCGACCATAACGAGGCAAGGGGCGGCGATCCGGCCCAGTCGATCTCGAGAATCGTGTTCGATTGCCGCTCGGGCCTGCCTGGCAAAGGCATCCGGATCTTGTGGCCACTCGTTGCGTTCGGCGAAGCGGATAAGACCTTCGATCTGTGGCTGTGCCAAGAAAAAATTCGGAGCCGCGAGCCAGGGTAACGTCACGCTGGCGAACTCGGCCGGTCCAAGAACCTGACGCATCCGGATCCACGACTCGATCACCGACTTACGCCAGGGAGTGGCACCTGAATGGGTAGAGGCCAGGACCAAGCACCGGACAAGTTCGGGATGGCGGAGTGCCAGTTCCTGAGCAACCAGACCGCCCAACGAATGACCCACGACCCTTGCCGACGTAATTCCTAGAGCAGTAAGCCAGCCGGCCACATCGTCAGCGAGATCGCTCGTGGCATACGGCCGTTTAGCTCGATCGCTCCGACCGGCGTCTCGCGAGTCGAAAGCCAGCGTCCTCCACTGCCGCGAGAAATATCGTGTCGTACCGCCAAAGGCGCAGTGATCTCCTCCTAATCCGCTGAGGAAGACCAATGGATTTCCTTCGCCCTGCTCTTCGAAATAAAATCGGAGATCCTCGACCGAAACAACAGGCATCGACTTTGACCTCTTTAATCTCCGAGTCACCGACCGTTGATCAAATTTCCAGACCTCCAGAAGCTTGACATTCTGAGTGCTGGAGGTGAAGATATGGAAGTCATGAGGCCCCCATCGTCTAGTGGCCTAGGATACTAGGTTCTCAGCCTAGGGACCGGGGTTCGAGTCCCCGTGGGGGTATTCTGATCAAATTTAGGGATTGCGTCTATCAGACGCAATCCCTTTTGTATTTTAAGGTTTTGTGTTTGAAACCGGCCAGAAGCTTCTACCAAGAATGCATCACTCCAGAAGAGCTGACACTTGACCAGACTCGGAAGGCACAGGCATCTTGGGTGAAACTTTCGAACCTGGTCGAACCCTCTGCAACCCCGCCACGATCACTCGTTCGTCCGCTTCAAGACCTTGAAGGATGGATCGCTTCCCTTCGAAGACCTGTCCAGCCCTGACTGGTTTGTAAACTACCTCATCTTGGTCGTCTACGACATAGACGAACGTCCTCCCCTGATCGGATCCTACAGCCGCTTCCGGGACCAACAGAGCCGGATGTGGCGAGCCGATCGAGAGCTTGACCCGGACGAAGAGGCCCGGGCTGAGAATCCAGGGTTTGGGATTATCCATGATCCCTCGAACTCGGAGCGTCCCGGTGGCGCTATCGACCTTGTTCTCGCTGAAATTGAGGGTGCCCCGATACGAATAATCTTCCTCGTCGGGAAGGCCGATCGCCACGGGGACATCTTTCCCATCCTCCGAGCGAACCTGACCATCTCGAATCAGATCCGAAACCTTCGAGAATAGATCCTGATTGATATCGAAATAGACGTGAAGCTTGTCCGCTTCAACGATATCGGTCAGGATGGTCGTCCCTTCGAGGATCAGATTTCCCGGTTCGAGGAGCGAACGCCCTATTTCGCCGTTCATCGGTGCCCTGACCTTGGTGAATTCCTCTTTGATCCGAGCCTGCTCAAGTTGGGCCAACGCAGCGTTCAGCATAGCCTCGGCCTCGGCCAGATCACTGGTAACGAGGTCGAACTCCGCCTTTCCGATCGCACCTCTCTGAAAAAGATTCGCGGATCGCCTCTGATCGTTGACTAATCGGCGTCTTCTCGCTTCATACTGGGCGACGGTGGCATTGGCCCGGTCCAGCTCCGCCTTGTAGGGACGATCATCGATCTCATAAAGGAGATCGCCCTGGAGTACCTCCTCGCCTTCCAGGAAATGCCGCTTTTTTAAATATCCGGTCACTTGAGATCGAACGAGAACACTTCGGATCGCCTCGGTGTGCCCGGTAAATTCTTCGTAGTCGGTGACTTCGAGCAAGACAGGCTTCGCCACGACTACGTCGGTCGTTTCTCGAAACACTGAGGGAGGGAGTGGGCGATCACACCCGAGGGTCAGTGCGGCGCCGATCGAGAAGGCCATAAAGAGCCGATTTGGCATCATGAAAATTTGGCCTCCAGTCGATGCAGTCCCGTCAAATTCGGTACTCTTCGACCATACATGCACAACGTTCTCCCTCGACGGACTCCCTCCAATGATATCCGGACAAATCAACCCCCGAGATGACGTTTCTTCGTCAAAGTTCAAGGCAGAGATTTCCAATCGAGATCGAGAATCTATCACTTATCGCAAATCGGTCGTTGAATCGCGAGGCTTACGGATTTGGCGAGCAAATCGACAGACCGAGATGGGCCTAAAGATATCGATCCCCCGCGGTCGGATCGATTGTGCCGAAGGTGGGATCGATGAATGGAGCGTTTGATTCGCGGTGAGTTGATCCGAGAAATCGTTTCCCCTGGCGGCCCCTTCACGAATCGGATGGAATACGAGCAGCAGGTTCGGCGGTTCGAGATTCCGCATGATCGAGTCGCACAGACGCCTGCCCACGGATTTAAACACCATTGGATCAAGGATTTGAGACGCATGAAACGATCGATCTCGGCAGTGGTAGCAGCGGTTCTCCTCAATGGAGGCTGGGCAATACTTGCCTTGGGTGGTCCACTCGAGGATTCGGGCATCAAATCGGGCGTTGATTCGAACTTCGTAGACTCGAATGTCCGACCCCAGGATGACCTGTTTCGACATGTGAATGGTAAATGGCTCGCGGGAGCACCCATCCCTCCCGATCGGCCTCTCGACGGCGCGTTTTATAAACTCCGTGATCTCTCCGAGGCCAACCTCCGCAAGATCATCGAGGAAACTGCCGCCAAGCCCGACAGCCCGGCCGGATCCGAGGCTCAGAAGGTCGGCGACCTCTTCGCCAGTTTCATGGACGAAACGACTGTTAATGACCTCGGTTTGAAGCCGATTCAGGCCGACCTAGATGCCGTCACCGCCATTCAGGATAAGCCCGGACTGATCCGGACGCTGGCCAAACTTCAGAATAGCGGGATCGACGGAACCTTCGGCCTCTTCGTGAATACCGACGCGAAGCAATCCGATCGTTACATCATCTATCTTTCACAAGGTGGAATCGGCCTCCCCGATGAGTCGTATTATCGGCTTGATCAGTTCAAGTCTCAGCGTGATGCCTATCTCATCCATATCCGCAAGATGTTCGAACTGGCCGATTACCCCGATCCCGAGAAATCGGCCGAGCGCGTGCTCGCCCTGGAGACCAGGCTCGCCAAGGACCACTGGGACCGAGTCAAGAATCGCGACGACGAGCTGACCTACAACAAGAAGAATCTTAAGGCTCTATCCGAGTTGACTCCTGGCTTCGATTGGCAGGGATGGCTCGAAGCCGCCGGTATTAATTCGGTCGAGGAAGTGATCGTCGGCCAGCCGAGCTACTTCTCGGCCATGTCACGCGCGATCGAGCAAGCTCCGCTCGAAGACTGGAAAGCGTGGCTGACCTGGAACGTACTCCGGAACTATGCCCCTCTCCTCAGCAAGCCGTTCGTCGATGAAAATTTCGACTTCTACGGCAAGACGCTGACCGGATCTCAAGAACTCAAGCCCCGCTGGAAGCGAGGCGTCGGCGTGGTCGAAGGATCTCTGGGCGAAGTCGTCGGCAAGCTCTATGTCGAGAAGCATTTCCCTCCGGCCGCGAAGGATCGGATGCAGCAGCTCGTCGCGAACCTCATCGAAGCCTATCGGCAAGATATCCAGTCGCTGGAATGGATGGGGGACGAGACCAAGAAGAAGGCGTTGGAAAAGCTGGCCAAGTTCAATCCCAAGATCGGCTATCCCGACAAGTGGCGGGATTATTCGAGGCTGGAGATCCGCCGCGACGACTTGATCGGGAACGCCAAGAGAGCCACGGAGTTCGAATTCGATCGCCAACTCGCCAAGCTCGGCAAGCCGGTGGATCGCTCCGAATGGTTCATGACCCCGCAGACAGTCAACGCTTACTACAACCCAGGGATGAACGAGATCGTCTTCCCTGCCGCGATCCTTCAACCTCCTTTCTTCGATCTCGAAGCCGATGACGCCGTGAATTATGGGGGTATTGGCGCGGTCATCGGTCATGAGATCGGCCACGGGTTCGATGACCAGGGATCGAAGTACGATGGCGAGGGCAACCTCAAGGACTGGTGGACCGACGAGGACCGAAAGGAGTTCGAGGGCCGGGCCAAGAAACTGATCGAGCAATACGACGGATTCGAGCCGACAGAGGCTCCCGGCCAGCATGTCAACGGAGCCCTGACCATTGGCGAAAACATCGGCGACCTCGGAGGCCTGACGATCGCCTACAAGGCCTATAAGCTCGCGCTCGCGAATGGCGAGGCTCCAATTCTCGACAAATTGACGGGCGACCAGCGATTCTTCATCGGTTGGGCCCAGGTCTGGCGTGCTAAGTACCGGCCTGCGGAGCTCACTCGTCGAATCGCGGTCGATCCTCATTCCCCGGCCGAATTTCGCTGCAATGGTGTCATCCGCAATATCCCAGAGTTCTATCGGGCATTTGGAGTCAAGGAAGGTGACAAACTCTGGCTCTCGCCCGATCGGCGAGTGCAGATCTGGTAAGTCATCGCGATAACGGATTTCTCGGGGGCCGACCTGGAAGGGTTGGCCCCCGTTCCATTGGGTGTAACCAAGTTCTCTGGTGGTGAATCGTCCGTCCTGGCAAATTGGGTGGACTTCTTGAACCCGACACCCGGAGTTCCGCCATGACACGGAAGGTGATCACCCTGGAGATCGAGGCCGAGGACGAGGATCTGATTCGCGGCTACGCCGGCTTCGTCGGCGAGATGAAGGATCTCGCCGCCACCACCCCCGATGGCTCGGTCCTCGACGTCTGCGAGGAGGCCGTCATCGAACAGGGTCGCGAGCACCAGCGTCGGCTCCTCCAACGCGCCGTCCGGGCTCGGCTCGAGCACGCCGAGAAAAAGGGGCTCCCCTGAGGATCTGTTCCTGTGGACAGGTTCGCGAGAATCGCGGGACCGCCACGCGCGAGGTCTTCACCTGCCTGGGGGCGATCACCTTGAGGCGGCACTGGTGGGGCTCGCGATGCCCTTGCGTGCCGGGAGGCTATCACGCCGATACCGTCCTCGGGCTCGACGGCGGCCTCAGCCCTCGATTGCAACGCAAGGCCTGCCGTAGTGCCGCCGACCTGTCCTTCGAGCGGGCCCGCGAGAACCTGCTCGAGCTGCTCGGCGTCTCGCCGGCGGCCGAGACCCTGCGGGTCTATTGCGAACGTCAGGCCAGCCGGATCGCGCGTTGGCAGGGCACCGAGACCGCCTCGGCCGAGGGCTTCGGAAAGGCCGGAGGTGGCTGGGAGTTCGCCGTCGACGCCGGCAAGGTCAACACCCGTGAGAAGGGCTGGCGCGACCTGAAGATCGCCGTAGCCCAGAAGCGACCGACGGCCAAACCGGCGACCCCCCAGCAGTGGGAGTCGCGCGTCTTGCCCAAGGCTACCGCCCGAGTGATGTGGGCCGACATCTCGGCATCCCGGCGATTCCGCCGGTCCTGGCACGCGCGGCTGAAGCGGCTGGGCCTGCCGGCGATGGCCCGGCTGCACGTGCTGGGGGACGGGGCGTCATGGATCTGGAAGGCGGCCGGCCGGGCCCTGACCGGGTGCCGCCAGACCCTGGATATCTACCACGCCAGCCAGCACATCGCCCTCGCCGGCAAGCGGCTCTTTGGCGAAGGGACAGCCGAGGCGACCACGTTCCACGAGCACGGCCGTGAGTTACTGCTGAGGGAAGGTTGGACGGGAGTTTGCCGGCTGATCGGCGAGGAACTGGAACGCGAGGACACACCGAAGAGGCGGGGGGCCCTGGAGCGACTGCTGAACTACTTCCTGGGCCACCTGACGCGGCTCGACTACGCGGGCCGCCTGGCGTCCGGCGATGCGATCGGAAGCGGGGTGGTGGAGGGTGCGGCGAAGACCCTGGGTCTGAGGCTGAAAGCTCGCGGGGCCCGCTGGCGGCACAAGAACGCCCGAGCCATGGCCGCCCTGATCTGCTGCCGTCAGACCGATCAGTGGGACCTATTCTGGAACCGGGCGGCGTGAAACCCAAGAATCCCTGGTCACACCCGTTCCATTTCAAAGGGGACTAGCCCCTGGGTTTGGTCGTTGAGATGAGATACGCTCAACCTTTCTTGAATCGGGCCATGGCGATGGGCTCCGGAGGTGTCAAGCATGAGACAGGGTAGGAATCGCCGCGACTTCCTGAGGGTAGCCGCGGCCGGGAGTCTGACAGCCGCCTTCGGAGGTCGGGCCCGGGGCGGTCCCAATGACCGGCTCAATATCGGAATCATCGGGACCTCTGGCCGAGCGTTGGGGAATATCGAAGGGGTGGAAGGCGAGAACGTCGTCGCCATCTGCGAAATCGACGATGCCCTGCTCGCCCGAGCCAGCGAGCGATTCTCGAACGCGAAGACGTTCGTCGACTTCCGCAAACTGATCGAGATGCCCGGAATCGACGGGGTGGTCATCAGCACCGCAGACCACACTCACGCCCCAGCGGCTGCCATGGCCCTCCGTTTGGGCAAGCACGTCTATTGCGAGAAGCCGCTGACCCACTCCGTCTTCGAGGCGAGGACCCTCGCCAAACTCGCGGCGGAGGCCAAGGTTGCCACCCAGATGGGTACCCAGATCCACGCGACCGACAACTATCGGAGAGTGGTCGAGCTGGTCAAATCCGAAGCAATCGGGCCGGTCAAGGAAGTTCACGTCTGGCTGGGCTCGGCGAACTGGTCCGGCGGCACCCGACCGACCGAAAAACCGCCCATCCCCTCGGGTTTACACTGGGATCTCTGGATCGGGCCAGCCCCCGATCGTCCCTACCATCCGACGTATCAGCCGGCCACCTGGCGCCGATGGTGGGATTTCGGCAACGGCACGCTCGGCGACATGGGATGTCATTTCATCGACCTCCCATTCTGGGCACTCGACCTTCGGTATCCGACGACCATCACGGCAGAGGGGCCTCCTCCCGACGCTGAGACGGCACCCGAGAGGCTGGTCGTCAAGTACCAGTTTCCGGCCCGGGGACAGCAGCCTCCGGTCTCGCTCACCTGGTATCAGGGAGGCCAGCGTCCCGAACTGCTGACCGACCGGAACGTCAAGGGGTGGGAAAACGGTGTCCTCTTCGTCGGCGAGAAGGGAATGCTGATCGCCGACTATGGACGACGGAAGCTCCTCCCCGAGGACTCTTTCCGCGATTTCACGGCCCCCGAACAATCGATCCCCAAATCGATCGGGCACCACGCCGAATGGATTGCCGCCTGCAAGGACGGGCGACCCACCACCTGCAACTTCGACTACTCGGGCGCACTCACCGAGTCGGTCTTACTCGGGTCCGTCGCCTACAGATCGGGAAAGGCCCTCGAATGGGATGGCCCGGCGATGAAGGCCACGAATTGCCCTGAGGCTGAAGCCTTCCTGCGCCGAGACTACCGCAAGGGCTGGACTCTCTGAACTTTCACTCCAAACCGATGAACCCCGCACTTGATCACCCAGAGGTTTCTTTCATGCGAGCGATTTTCTCGGCCCTCCTGGCCTGTGGACTGGCCTCCACGATCTCCCCAGCTGCCCTCGACGATACCGCCAAGCCGCCCGAAGGATACGTGGCGATCTTTAATGGAGAAGATCTATCAGGCTGGCATGGGATGCCCCATTTCGACCCTCGCAAGCTCGCCGAGATGAGCGAGGCCGATCGAGCGGCCAAGATTGCCGAGTGGACGGCCGATGCCAAGAAGCATTGGAGCGTCCAGGATGGCGACCTTGTCAATGATGGGTTCGGAGCCTACCTAACGACCGACAAAGATTATGGAGACATCGAGCTCCTGATCGATTACAAGACCGTCCCCAAGGCGGATAGCGGGATCTACCTGCGGGCCAATCCCCAGGTCCAGATCTGGGATTACACCAAGGAAGGCGGCAAGCAAGAGATCGGGGCCGATAAGGGCTCGGGAGGCCTGTGGAACAACAGCCCCGGGGCCAAGGGCAAGGACCCGATCGAGTTGGCCGACAAGCCGTTCGGCGAGTGGAACCGACTGAAGATTATCCAGATCGGTGCCCGGACCACGGTCTATCTCAACGACAAGCTGGTGGTCGATCACGCGACGATGGAGAACTTCTTCGACCGCAAGTCACCCCACTTCGCCACCGGCCCGATCCAGCTTCAGACTCACGGTGGCGAGATCCGCTGGAAGAATATCTACCTCCGCGAGATCCCTCCCGCCGAGGCTAACATGACCCTGGCCGAGAAGGGCGAGCCCGGCCTCTCACCCATCTTCGACGGCAAGTCGACCGAGGGATGGGGCGGAGCGATCGGGAACTACGAGGTGGTCGATGGAGCCCTCCGATGCAAGCCGGGCTCCGGGGGCGCGGTCTACTTCAAGGACAAGGAATTTTCCGACTTCGTCGCCCGGGTCGAATTTCGCCTGCCCCCCGGTGGCAATAATGGCCTGGCCATCCGCTACCCCGGGGAGGGTGACCCCGCCTATGTTGGCATGACTGAGCTTCAGGTCCTCGACAATACCTCGCCCAAGTACAACAAGCTCGACCCCCGCCAGTATCACGGATCGGCCTATGGGATGGTTGCCGCAGCCCGTGGTTATCTTCGACCGGTGGGCGAGTGGAACAGCCAGGAAGTGACGGTCAAGGGGTCGAAGATCAAGGTTGAGTTGAACGGAACCGTCATACTCGATGCAGACCTCTCGACGGTCACCGAGTACATGGCCAACTCCCCGCACCCCGGCAAAGAACGGACCTCCGGATACTTCGGCTTCGCCGGCCACGGGGACCCGGTCGAATTCCGGAATATCGCGATCAAGTCGATCGACTAAACCCAACTTCGGTTCCAACCACGCGTCCCGAATCTCCGCTTCAAACCCTTGAAGCGGCAGGTCGGGACGCGTTTCATGGTGGCGGCCATGTTCGTTTCTCTGACGCCCGCGTCGTACCTCCGAGCCCATGATACAGGCCCATGATCCAGGAGTTCAGCAAGATGGCCGACCCGGCCCCCATTCGTATCGCTGCGGTCCAGATGGAACCTCAGTTCGGCGATCTCGCAGCAAATCGCAGCTCGATCCTCTCGAAATTCGAAGAGGCGACTGCAGCCGGAGCCACACTGGTCGTCTTCCCGGAATGTGCCCTGTCCGGTTATGGATTCGATAGTAAGGATGAGGCATACCCGTATTCCGAGACGATCCCCGGACCCTCGACCGACGAACTTGTTGCCGCCTGCTCCCGGAAGCGTGCATTCGCCATCTTCGGCCTGCTCGAACGAGACAAGGATCGACTATTCAATGCATGCGTACTCGTTGGCCCGGACGGAGTGATCGGTTCGTATCGGAAGATCCACCTGCCATACCTGGGAGTCGATCGCTTTGCCGATCCCGGCGACAGGCCCCTTGAGGTCTTCGATGCCGGGGGATTACGCATAGGAATGCATATTTGTTATGATGGCGGGTTCCCGGAGACTGGTCGCGTGCTCTCCCTCCTCGGTGCCGACCTTCTGGTACTGCCCACGAACTGGCCAACCCATGCCGAGGCGGCCGCCGAACACATCCCGTCCTGTCGAGCGATGGAGAACGTCGTTTATATGATGGCAGTGAATCGGATCGGCGAGGAACGCGGTTTTCGGTTCATCGGCCGAAGTTCAATCGCAGATCCTGGGGGCGAAATTCTCACCAAAGCAAGCTCCGAGTTAGAAGAGATCTTGTACGCCGAGGTGGACCCGGTCAGGGCCAGGACCAAGCGTCTCGTCCGAGTGCCAGGCAAGCATATTGTCGACCGAATTGCCGATCGCCGCCCCGGATTTTACGGCCCGATTGTTAGCCCCAACGGCAAAGACTGATATTGCCACACGTCCTCGACCGGCATCGAACTTGCACCATTTCATCAGGTGGGCCGCATATCGCGGCAGGTCGATCCGCCCGGGAGTTATTCCACCATGAACCGCATTTCAACGATCCAGGGATTGTTCGCGTTTCTCGCGATCAGTTCTTTCGCATTTTCCGACGACCAGTCGAAGTTGAAAGATGGCGAAGTTCCCCAGGGGCTGATCGGGGCATATACCGTCATCGACGGAGAAAAAAACGGTCAGAAGGAATCCGCCGAGCGGATCGATGGGATCACTGTCCGTTTTGCGGAAGATGCCATCGTCGTCCTCGATAAGGACAAGAAGGAGGTGTATGCCCAGACCTACAAGATCGACACTAGCTCGGAACCCTGGACCATCACGATGAAGAGCAAGATTGCCCCGAACAGCGAGCAAACGGGTGAGACATTGGCTCGTGGACTGATCGAGAAAAAGGGTGAGATCGTCAAGCTGATCTATGCGCTACCGGGGGGAGAAATGCCGACCAATTTCAAGACTAAGGAAATGCAATTGATGTTCGTCATGAAAGGTGAAGGCAAGTAAGTCTACTTTTTTGCTGATGAGGTCAATCTGGCCCCGGGACACTACGGTCCGGGGCCATGCCACGCGCCCTCCTCCCGTTGAGCCTGGAAATCACCACGCCTGGAGATCAAGATCAAGGATACCGGCACGCTTTCGAGTCCCGGTCGCTCCTCAATCCTGATCCCGGTATCCTCATGCAATCTACCCTCTCCGAGAACTTCCAGAAGCGACTCGCCGGGATCAAGAT
This sequence comes from Tundrisphaera lichenicola, assembly GCF_051175385.1. Taxonomy (GTDB): domain Bacteria; phylum Planctomycetota; class Planctomycetia; order Isosphaerales; family Isosphaeraceae; genus Tundrisphaera; species Tundrisphaera lichenicola. The sequence goes on from NZ_CP195106.1 coordinate 5,345,406, forward strand.
GGACGACCCGAAGGCGGCCGTCGATCTCGTTTCGTGCCTCCTCGCCGAAGCACGAATTTCTAACGCGAGCGATATCCACCTCCAGCCGACTCTCGGTGGCCTCGAAGTTCGGTTTCGGATCGACGGAATTCTCGTCGAGGCGACGAGACTGCCCAGAGTCCTGGCCCCGAACGTCATCGCCCGCCTCAAGGTCCTCGCTGAGTTGTTGACTTACAGGACCGACGTCCCCCAGGAGGGGCGGATCCGGGAAGTCGAATCGGGAAGAGAAGTCAGAGTTAGTACCTTCCCGACGCTGCACGGCGAAAAGGCCGTCATTCGCCTCTTTGCCGCAAGTGGACAGTTTCTCCGGCTCAATGACCTTGGCCTACCGCCCGACGTTCGAGACAAGTTGACCCACGCCCTTGCCGAAACTTCGGGAGCCATCCTCCTGACCGGACCGGCGGGAAGCGGTAAGACCACCACGATCTACGCCTGTCTCCGGGAGCTTGTGGAGTCATCGGCCGGAAGTCGCAGCCTTGTCACTCTGGAAGATCCCGTCGAGGTCGCGGTCGACGGAGTGACTCAATCTCAAGTCGATATCCAAGCCGGGTTCGATCTCGCGACCGGGCTTCGTTCTCTCCTACGACAGGACCCTGAGGTTATCGTCGTCGGAGAAATTCGCGATCGACCGACCGCAGAGGTGGCCTTTCAGGCTTCGATGACGGGGCATCTCGTCCTCAGCACCTTCCATGCGGGCAGTTCCTCGGGCGCGGTAGCCCGACTGGCCGACATGGGAATCGAACCGTACCTCATCCGGAGTGGCCTGCTCGCTGTCGTCTCGCAGCGACTCGTCCGCAAGTTATGTGAATGTGCTCGTGAAGAGTCGGAATATCGTGGATTCCTGGGACTATCGGTATCGAAAGCCTGGGTGGCAGTCGGCTGCGAATCCTGCCGAGGCACGGGATATCGTGGGCGGATGTTGCTGGCGGAACTACTGGAGCCCGAACGCCTCGGGCTTGGTCCGGCGATCCTGGCTCGGGCGGATCTCAGAGTCTTCGAGCGTCAGGCGATCCGAAACGGTATGCTCGGTCGATGGCATCGGGCGATTCAGGCCATCGAAGCAGGATTGACCTCACCCGCAGAGGTCCGGAGGGTACTCGGATTCTCGGACACTCTCGACGACCCAACTTGAGTCGTTTCGTTCCGGATCAGCCTAGCCCTCCGAAGGATTTCCCGGTCCCCCCTCGACAAACGTGGGAGGTCAAGGTAAGCTCCAATGACAATCGTAAAAGGTCGAGGTCCTGAGCGGGGTTATTCCTTTGTCCAAGAGCGAATCGGGTGCCTCCGGTCGTCCGATCGCCCTCGACCAGCTGATCGCGTTGAACGACGAGATCAAGTCACTGGTCAGGGCGGGAATACCTCTCGAACGAGGCCTGTTCAGGTCGAGTGACGAACTTGGATCCCAGACCGGAGCGATTGCCCGAGAGCTAGGCGATCGCATGGCACTCGGTGAGAGCCTGCCCGAAGCCCTGAGTCGGTCGCGTTTCGCACTCTCAGACCTCTATCGGGCGGTGGTGGTGGCCGGAATCCGCTCCGGCCGACTTGCCGAGGCCTTGGAGGGAATGGCGGTCGTGACCCGAGGCTACGCCGAGTCCCGCCGAGCCGTCGGCCTGGCATTACTCTACCCGACAATCGTCCTGACGCTGGCATACGGCCTCGCATTGGGATTCATTCTCGGCGTTGTCCCCAGGATTATCGGCGCTTATCGGTCACTCGGGATCGAACCGATGGGCTTGCTCAATTTTCTCCATCGAGTAGGTGACCTGGTGACATACTGGGGTCCTGTGATTCCAGTCCTCCTGATCGTCTCGATCCTTCGATGGGTCTGGTCGGGACGGTCGGTGGCACTAGACACGGGCCAATCCGGGAATTGGCTAAATCGCTTTCCCCTGGTTGGTTCGATGGTTGCAGGCTTCCGCAACGCCAATTTTGCGGATCTACTCGCCCTTCTGGTCGACCACCACGTTCCGCTCGACGAGGCTCTACCGCTCGCGGGTCAAGCTTCGGGAGATCCTGATATCCGGCGTTGCTCGAATGAGTTCGCCGAGCGCATCCGTCGTGGGGACGAATCCATTCCCACAAGTTCGACTGGATATCGAGTTTTGCCCCCCCTCCTCTCCTGGATGCTTTCGGCTGGTCATCGGCAAGGAGATCTGGCCTCGGGCCTTCGCCATGTCGCGAAGAACTATCGAAAGAAGGCCGAGAGCAGATTAGAGATCATCCGATCGGCGCTCCCGGTCGTCCTGATGTTGACCCTAGGGGCAGGGACCGTATTCCTCTATGGCCTGCTCCTTTTCTTGCCATTAACCAACCTCTATGAGGGATTGGCGCTTCTCATCCCTTGAGCAACCGGGCAACCGACCGATGGCTAAATTTCGATATGGCGCGACCGATACATCGGGGAAGTGGATCTCCGGCGAATCCATCGGCGAGAGCCGAGAAGCTGTCGAGGCCGATCTGAATTCGAGAGGACTGGCCGTAGAATCGCTCGTCGAAGCCGAGGATTTCTCGGGTTCCCGGCTATCGAGGAGCGATACCTCAGAATTCGTCGAACAACTCGCTTCGCTGACTCGGTCAGGTTTGCCACTCCCCTCGGGACTCAGAGCCGCCGCCGCAGAGGTAAATTCTCCGGAGCTTCGCCGTTGCTTTAACGATCTTGTCAATCGAATCGAGGCCGGGCAGTCGCTCGATCGGGCAATCGCCGAAGGTCGGAGCAATCTTCCCGGTCACCTCCTGGGACTGATCATGGCCGGATCGCGATCGGGTCGAGTTTCGGAGATACTCAGCGAGTCGGTGAGGAACGCGAATCTGGGCGACGATCTTCGTCGGAAATTCTGGACGATTGTCGCTTATCCCGCGGCAACTCTCTTGGTGGTTGTCGCACTCGTGATATTCGTCTGCAACCTGTCCACCCAGGCGTCCGACGCGGTCAGTTCTAACCTGGAAGGTTTCGGATTTCAGAAAACCGGCATCCAGACTCAAGCGGAGGCCCTATCCTCGATGGCCCAATTCGTGGTCGATCACTGGCTTCATGGCTTGGTCGGCTTCTTGACGATCGGAGCCGTTATCTTGGGAGGGATCCGGCTGATGCTCTCCCCCGCTCAACGGTGGAGGATGGCCTGCGATGTCCCAATCGTGGGACCTGTTCTCAGATACACCTCGTTGACCGAGTTCTGCCGACTAATGGCCATGCTCCTGGAGGCCGAGATTCCGCTACCCGAGGCCCTGGAACTGGCCGGTCGTGGAGTCCAAGACGCTGAACTGGCAGAAGCTTCGGAACGGATGGCCCGTGCGATCTACGCGGGAGATTCATTTACCACGGCGATCCGTCTTTGGGACGTCATCCCCTCAAGCCTCTCGCCGCTCTTTCGTTGGTCCGAAGGTCGAGGCAGCCTGCCGGGGACGCTTCGGCTTGCCGGCGAGTTGTTTGAGGCCCGCGCAAGATCCCAATCCGCCTTCTCTGCAAACGTTTTGAACACGATCCTGGCCTTGCTGATCCTCTGGTTGGTTGGATTCGCGATAGCAACCCTCTATCTACCTCTCTTTTCCCTGATCAATCTCATTTCCGCGCTCTCGGGTTAAAGATCACAGAAAGGCACCCATGTCGAAGGGCGAGGCCTCGAAACCACCGGATCTGGATGAGTTGGATGCCTCTCCGAACGTGACAGCTCGCGGGAGAAAGCACTTCCATCAACTGAGTTTGCGAAAACTCATGATCGCGCTTGTGTACTTCGCGCTTGTCTCTTGGGCCGGGCGTGAGGCGATGGGATCCGATCAGGCTTTGCAGCGAGTCGTCCTGGCGTCCCTGATCGGATTGGGAGTCATTGCAACCGGCGTATGGATCGCTTCACTTTCAGCACGCTACTCATTTTTCGGCTGGATCGTCTTTGTCGTCGGTTACATGACCGTGACATCTGCCACCATCAGCGTATTCTCGATCCCTTCACTTCCGATCGTCATCGGTGCTCTGATCTTCTTGACGTCACGTCGGAGGACGACCGATCAAGAGGCCTTGCTGTGGATACTGCGAGTCGAGGCTGAGCGAGGATTGCCTCTCGAGCCAGGCGTCCGCGCATTCTCGGCCCAGGCGGGAGGTATGTATCGGGTCTGGACTTCTTCCCTGGCCGACCTTCTGCATCAAGGGGTCCCGCTCGCCGTCGCGATTGAGAGTATCCCGCGAGTCCTCACTCCCGAGGCTTCGTTCTTGATTCGGATTGGGGGGGATTCGGGAGACCTGCCCGGCGGTCTCCGCGAGGCCACCATCGCCCGGGCGGGCCGATCTTCCATCACCCAGGGGATCGCGACAAGGATCGCGTATCTAAGCTGGGTGGTCTTGATTGGCCAGGGCATCGTCGGCTTCGTTCTCTACTTCATCGTCCCCAAGTTCGAGGCGATCTTCAATGACTTCGGGATCGAGTTACCCGAACTGACGCGTTTCGTGATCTCGATCTCTCACTCCATTGTCGACTACGGTTGGATCGTCTTTTTTCCCCTGATTGGTTATCTGATCTACCTTCCATTCGCTCTGCTCTCGTCCTCAAATGTGGGAATTCCTCTCTTCGATCGACTCTTCCCGCGAAAGCACACTATCCTCCTCCTTCGAACATTTGCCTTGGTGGTCGATTCGGGCCGGCCCATCGTTCCCGCTCTCGAGTCGATGGCCGAGTGGTATCCGACCGGATGGGTTCGGAGGAAGCTCCACCAGGCGAGCCGCGATGCAGAACAAGGCGTGGAATGGTCCGAGGCGCTTCATTCCTGCGGGCTGCTCAGTCGGGCCGACTTAGACGTTATCGAAGCATCGACCCGAGTCGGCAATTTACCCTGGTCACTCCGCGAACTGGCCGAATCCGGCGAGCGACGACTAGCCTATCGACTTCAGATCTGGTCGCAACTTCTCTTTATCCTCATGGTCCTGGCTCTCGGTTTGATGGTTTTTGTCCTATCGGTCGCGTTCTTCATGCCCCTGACCACGTTGATCCAGAGGCTCTCCGCATGATCTCTTCTTGTTCGAGAGCCAGACCATCAAGACGGAGAGGTTTCGGCCTCGTCGAGATGGCAATCACTGGGCTAATGCTTGCGGCGGCGATGGCAGTCACGGTTCACGTCGTTGGTTGGGTCGCCTCCGAAGGTCGGTCGATATCACGTCGGGAACTTGCCGTCGCCGAGGCGGCAAATCTGATGGAACGAATCACGGTTCGCTCCTTCAACGAGATAACGCCCCAAGCTCTTGCCGAACTAGAACTCCCCGAGTCGACCCGATCCATTCTTCCTGGGTCCAGCTTGACCACGAAAATCGAAGAAAGCATCGAGTCACTTGCCCGAAAGCGAATCACCATCGAGATTCGTTGGTCCGGTCGTCATGGGCAGGCCGAAGCACCGGTCCGACTGGTCAGTTGGACTTTCAAGAAGGGTGGGGCCGAATGAGCTTACTTCGAACCCGACGCGGCTATGCCCTGATCGAATGCCTCGTTCTGATCACCGTAATGAGCATCCTGGCCGGGCTCTGTGCAGGGACGATCCACCTTCTCCTGCGTCTGGATCGGAGTCAGCGGGCCTCGACCGAGACAGCGACCGACCTGGCCCGACTTGCCCGCGACTTCCGAATGGATATTCACGAAGCTTCGCCGTTTTCGCCGCCCAAACAGTCGGACACCCGAATTGAGTTCCCGCTCGTGAATTCCGAGACCGTCGAGTATCTGATCCGCCCGCTCGATGTTATGAGGTTGGTTCGACTCGGAGACAAAGTTCATCGTCGAGAATCTTATCGTCGTCCACTACGAGGTTCGGCAAGGATCGAACTACACATGCTCGGCAATCGACGACTCGCGACAATCACCTTCGATCGGCCGATCGGCGAATTTGAAAGCGGTTCAATTCGCGGCTATCGAATCGAGGCCGTGATGGGAAAGCACCGGCAAATCGAGGCGAACCCCGAATGATCTATCTCCAAGGGGAACAGGTTTGCACGGGGCGATCTCGACGTCGAGGCCTGGTTTCGATCGTCGTCCTGATCGCTCTGATCGTGATCGCCTTGATCGGTGCAGGACTCCTGAAGGCGGTCCTGGCTCGTCGGGTCGAGATCGGTCTGGAAGAACGTAGGATCCAGGCGACCTGGCTCGCCGAGTCGGCGCTGGATCGGGCCGAGGCCCGATTGGCCGAATCCAGCGACTACCAGGGAGAGTCGTGGGAAATCAGCGCCCAGGAGTTGGGAAATCGCGGGTCGGGAACGGTCCTGATCCAGGTCGAAGAGGTTCCCGAGCATTTTGATCGTCGGCGGGTGAGGATTCGCGCCGATTTTCCGAACCACTCGATCCACCGGGCGCGCCAGAGCCTGGAGGCTGTCCTTTCCATCAATCGAACATCGAGGTAATTTCGCCATGAACCCGCGACGAGGACGCCCCCGGGCTTTTACGCTGATCGAACTTCTGGTCGTGATCGCCATCATCGCCGTGTTGGTAGCCCTGCTCCTGCCGGCTGTGCAAGCGGCCCGGGAGGCGGCGCGACGCCTCCAATGCGTCAATAACCTGATGCAGATCGGAATCGCCGCCAAGAATTATGAGAATTCGTTCGAGTCGCTCCCATCGGGAGTTGTCAACCCAACAGGGCCGATTCTAAGCACACCTTCGGGTTATCACTTCGGTTGGATCAGTCAACTCCTTCCCTACCTTGACGCTCGGCCCGTCTATCGAAGCCTCAATTTCGAAGTCGGCGTCTACCAAGCCGAGAATGGTTCGGCTCGCAACGTCTTAATGAACACCCTGTTCTGTCCATCCTCAGGGGGCCCGACCCGAATGGTTCGGTCCGGATCGAATCCACCCATCGGGGGCGACCCGGCCTTGAATGACTACGCCGCCTGCCATCATGACGCCGAGGCACCGATCGACGCAAAGAACAAGGGCGTCTTCTTCCTGAACAGCCACATCCGATACGAAGATATTGAAGATGGAACCTCTCACACGATTTTTTTCGGCGAAAAGTCTACCGAGCCAGATGAACTAGGCTGGGCCTCCGGCACAAAGGCGACACTTCGGAATACCGGGACCCCTTTGGCGTCAGTCTTCCGCGCTCTTCCAGTGACTTCACTGCCCGATTCCGATCCAGACGAAGATAAATCAGCCGTGTCGACGGACAGCTCAGGGCCGAAACCAGGTGCAGATAACCCTGCCGCAACGGTGGGAGGTTTTGGAAGCCGTCATCCTGGAGGGGCCAACTTTGGTTTCGGCGATGGTAGCGTTCGATTCATCAAAACCAACATCAGCCCGAAAATCTTCCAACTGCTTGGGAATCGTTCGGACGGTGAACTTCTCAGTGATGACCAGTTTTGAAGGCCTGAACCAGCGAGCCCTTCCCATGATGAGTCGTAGGCCCGGATTCACGATGATCGAACTTCTGGCCGTAGTCTTGCTGATCTCGACCTTGATCGCCCTGCTGTTGCCGGCGGTGCAGTCGGCCAGAGAGGCAGCCAGAAGAACCCAATGTGTAAATAACTTGAGTCAGTTGGGGATCGCAGCTCGCAACTACGAGTCTACTTTTCGGGTGCTTCCTCCAGGTACGATCGACTCAGCCGGCCCGATCATCGAAACGCCGACCGCTTACCAGTTCAGCTGGATCTGTCAGTTATTACCCTTTCTGGAGCAGAGGAACGTCAATCGGCATCTGGACTTCAATCGCGGCGTCTATCAACCCGCAAACATAACCGCACGCGGTGTCTCGATGAGTTTTCTTCTCTGCCCTTCGCAGGTTCGTTCCGGGAAATTCAGCGGGGCAATGGGCAGCTTCGACCCCGCGACAACCTCTTATGCAGCTTGCCATCATGACGTCGAGGGTCCCATCGATTCGACCAACAGAGGTGTGTTTTTCCTGAACAGCAATGTCAAATCCGAAGAGATCGAGGATGGGCTCTCTCACACCATTTTTTTCGGAGAGAAGTTGCCTGGAGGCGATGAACTGGGATGGGCCTCGGGCTCGCGAGCCACTCTTCGAAATACTGGCACTCCGATAAACCGAACGAAACTCGACCCATTCGACGCCATCCTAAGTATCTCGAGCCCAACCAGCCCTGATGATGCAGGTTCGACCCAGCAAGCACCCAATAGAGGTATTTCCGCCGTATTGCCAGGGCCAAGATCAGTTGGAGGATTTGGCGGTAATCATCCGGGTGGGGCAAACTTTTGCTTCGGGGATGGTTCCGTTCGATTCCTCAAGACAACGATCAGCGATCGGGTATATCGACTTCTTGGCTCTCGAGACGATGGCGAGCCAATTGGTGACGACCAGTTTTGACCTTTCGATCTCGAAATTTCGAAGGTGATCCCAAGCCCCCTTGTGTCACCGGTCGCGAGGCGTTATCTTGTGATTCTGATTGAACATGGTCGTTCGCCCTCACGGAAGATTCATGGTCAATGGAAAGCTGGGTTGTTTCGGCAATCCTTCGCTCGATATAGAAATGATGACAAGGGCTCTGGATTTAGCAGAGCAAGCTAGTCAGGTCGGTGAGGTTCCCGTCGGGGCTCTCGTGACAATCGAGGGTCGGATTGTCTCGCAAGCCTACAATCTTCGCGAGACTCTTGCTGATCCGACGGCACATGCCGAACGATTGGCACTGACCCTGGCCGGTCGAGCCCTAGGATCATGGCATCTCGAGTCTTGTACGATATATGTTACGCTTGAGCCCTGTTGCATGTGTGCCGGGGCTATAAATTTGAGTCGTATCTCTCGGCTTGTTTACGCTGCATCGGACCCGAAGGCTGGAGCATGCCGGAGTCTGTTTCGGATGTTGGATGATCGTCGGCTTAACCATCGAATCTCTCAGACCTCAGGTGTCCTTGCAGAAGAATCTCGAAAGCTATTGAGTTCTTTTTTCCAGAAGCAACGTTCGGTTTAGAGCAAGCGAACTTCGGAGGGGTGCCTGAGTGGCCGAAAGGGCCGGTCTCGAAAACCGGTGTACCCGCAAGGGTACCGTGGGTTCGAATCCCACCTCCTCCGCTATTTATTCGAAGTATGAATTACCGCCCGAGATCACAGGTTTGGTCAATTTCAATCGAAATATTCCCATTTAAACTATTTCAGGTTTCGACCGAAAGGACGTTTTATAATCGTCTACATTACCGCAGAATTACATTCTAGACTCACGACCCCGTAATGCTGGTCCCTGCTTTTTCGGTCAACCCTGCTGGTGTTGTAATCACTGCGAGAGTTGACCCACAGCATAGGGTAAGGCGATGGACTTCCCACCGGCCGGCTTGATAGATCAGGACGCCCGCTTCTCACGCTGCGTCAAGGCCCTCCATCCCTACGGGCTGACCTGTCCCCGATGTGGCGGCGACCGCTTCGGCGCCCATCGCCGCCACCGCGATCCGGTCCTCGATTATCGCTACCGCGGCTGCCGATGGATCTTCAACGCCTTCGCCGGCACGGCCCTGCAGTAGACAAGCCGGAGCCGTGCGGCCGTGGTCCTCATCCTCCGTGGCTTCGTCCAAGGGATCACGACATCGCGGATGTCTCGCGATCCGGGCTGCGACCGGATAATGCTTCTGCAACAGCGGAACAAGCTCCAGAAACTTGCCACCTCCGGGCTCAACTGGGCCCACTTCCCGACGCGGCGGTCGAGGTCGACAAGTGCTACGTCAACTCGGGGAAAAATGGCATCCCACACCGCGCCGTTTCTCGACCTGACGCGTCTTCGGGCCAAGAAGCGACGCGGGCACGAGACCTTCGCCAACGACCGCCCGCCAGTCTCGGCGACGATCGACCGTGGCTCGGGTCGGGCTTGCCTTCACTTCGTGTGCAACTCGGACCAGCGGACGTTGGATGGTCGGGTGCAGACGACGACGATGCCGGGCGTGTAGCTGAATACCCACGATTGGCGGGAATCTCACCGAGTAACCGAACGGGGGCGGGGCCACGCAACGGCGAATCACGGGGACGGCGAATTGGCCCGCGACGACGACGGTGACGGGATGCGTGAGGTGCATTGCAGCACGATGGCAAGAACCAGGACGGGGCGGCGTCATTTCCTGTGCCGAATCCGGGGTGTGAGCAAGTGTCATCTGGCTGTCTACGAGGCGATCTTCGAGCGGGCCAACGACCTGAAGGAGGTCACCGATGATTTCCTGAGGTACATCATCATGTTCTCGCACTCCATCGGCCCGGAATCACGAGCCAATCGATCGAGGAAGTTTCCCATCAATCGATTGCGTCTAATCTCTCGCCCGAACCTCTTCCCATCTCCGACTTTCTAGGCAATAGATCGGATTGATTCCTTGCGAAATCTCAACGTGATATTTCCGGTCAAAGGGCGAGATCCACTTGGCTGGTCAACGATCCGAGTCGAGGTTCCCAGAAAGAAAATAAAGTCGGGACGAAGGAGATTTGAGGTTCAAACCCTGAGAGGAGTGTCTGAAAGCCTAACTCCTCCAATTGTTGTGCGGTCCATACAGATCGATGTCGCTCGAATTCGTTACCGTGAACGGCTGCTTGTTCATGAAACTGGGCTGGTGTCGCGACCAGGAGAACTCCGTCGGGTGCAACTCGTGACTTGAGCTGCTCGAGAAGTTCAACTCCTTCTCGAATCTCGAAATGCTCCAAGACGTCGCCTAGCAGGATACAATCGAATTCCTCACAATGACGGGAGAGATATTCCTGAATCGTTTCTATAATCACAAGATTATACAAATCCCAGAGAGGATTTCGATATTCGGCCCAGACCTCGACCCCGATCAGGAGACTCCTCCAGGGCTGAACACCCAGATCGACCCACTGCCGAACAATCGCGCCCAAAAAACCCGATCCGATCCCAAGGTCGAGGATACGCGCAGGTCGTCGAACCGCGAGGATCTTCGCCAGATATGGGACCGCTGTAAAGCTTCCAATCGGCATCCTGAAGCTCGGTCTGGTGGTGTGCTCGAGGTTTCGCACGATGTCAGCAAACGATCGATTTTCCCTTATGTTTACCGTTCGTGGATGGTGACCGCTCAGGTTTGAGAGATCGTGCCGCCCAGAGCGATTCCAATGTTTCGGCGTAGCGTCTCGCCATCGTCAAAGCATGTCCATGACGATCGGCATAAGCAGCAGCTTGAAATCCGACCCCGGCAGCCCACTCACGATGGGTGTCGAGTAGGATCGCGGCATCGCGGATCGAACGAGCGTCGCCTGCGACCACTAGCCCGTTGACCCGGTCGATGATCGCGTCCTTCACGAAACCAACCCTGCTCACGATCGGAGGCTTTCCGCACATCATCGCCTCCATTATTGCAAGGCCATATCCTTCCGTATACGAGGGCATGCAAAAGGCATTCATCGCGCCGTAGTAATCACCCAGATACTCCTCGCCTCGGGCAAACACGAATCGGCCCGGAATCGTCGCATTGGCTAATTCGATCAGTTCAGAGCGAAGCGGTCCGAAGCCGACCATTAACGCTTTGAAGTGGGGTGGCAGGCCCGCGAGTGCCTCGATCACGGCGGAAGGATTCTTCTCGGGTGAAAATCGCCCGACAAAGCCGACTACGAAGTCGGAGGGTTGAAAGCCCAAACCTGCCCGAAATTCGTCGAGCGGTCGACTACGAGTGAGGTGAATCGGGTCGACTCCATTGGTGATGACGGTGGAGGAAAATCCGTCGCAGATCGACTCTTGAACTTGATGGCTTACTGCGATCACATGATCGATCGCCGGCGCCAATTTCTCCATACGCTTACGAGTCCATGATCCATCACCGTGAGCGACGAAGACACCTTGCCCCGGCCGAATCTCGTCAACCCAATCAGGATCGTCACCGGGATCGGAGATCAGAAGAATGTCACAGTCCTGAGACGCTCGCCGAATGCTATCACGTCCGCCGATCTCGACCGGAACACCGACCCTCGACAGTTGATTCCGATCCACCAAATCGGTCGTGACAACACAGCGCAAAAATTTTATGCGATTTGGATCGGCGTATCTAATCAGAGCGGTTAGCCAGCGATCGATCCCAGCGGGGATCATCGCGAGTGTGACGTGGATGACTCGGAGGGGGACCTTCGAGGATTTCGGGGCGACATCCCTGATCGATGACTGCCATGCATCAGAAGGCGAGAGGCCCGAGAGGGTCATTATGGAGCCAGGGTATTGCGCTTCATGTTGGCCACCATAGCTGGCATATAAGTTTCCGTGAGCTCGAGGGGACAAGGCTTGCTTTTCGGTTTCCACACTCGGAGAGCTCGGCGCAACACGATGCTTCTCTTGCTTCATCTCGAGAGATCCTCTAGGACAGTTCGGTTAAAAAAGACGGTCATCCCCACCCGACCCGAATAAAGGATATCTGGATAAGAACGCGGTGTGGGCTTTGCTTTGAGGCCGTGATCCAGGCAAGAAAGCCGAGTAGCGGCGACATTCAGATGAACGTATCCGTCTGGAGGGGAGGCAAGTAGACTCATCGACTGGACCGAGGGAGTGAGTTCCTCATCGAATTGCTATCCCTCTCGTTCCTGAGATTTCCAATCCCACCACCGACATCATCAAAACATAAATCTCTTCCACCGAAAATCCATTATCGATAATTCGAAGACTAAGGCCCCTGAAAATTTCGTCAATCTGTCGCTGAGCTTTTGTCCCGTCTTGAAAAAGCCGGGGAGGTCATCGAGAGTTCGACCTTCTAGAGGTCGGTGGGATGAGATAATTGTCTCTGTCGGGATCACGGGGAAGTAGCGAGAGAGAGTCGCCCGGATCATCGAAGAAAGGTCCTAAGGCCGAGTTAAAATCCTTACCTCGTTCCCAGCGATTCTCTCGAAACCAGCCGGCGAATGGACCGAAGTCAGGACCGGGAAAAGCGATCTTGGTAGCGTCCACGATCAGATTATTCTGAATCGAGATACCCTGATCGGCCGACGAGTTGTTGAGCGAGAAGGCCAGTTCTACATCACCGAAAGAGTTCTCGGCGATGATGACGTCTGATACGCTTTGCGGATCAGGGAACATTAAACTGATCGCGGAAAGTCCGGTGGAGAGTACATTTCGCATAATGGTGATCTGTCGGTTGGCATACTGAATGACGATGGGATGACCGAAGACTGGACTCGCGGTTCGGAACTTGCTGTCCGTAACCTCGATGTATCGGACGGGGACTCGTTCGTTCTGCCCACCGACTACCAGTCCGACCCCTCCGCCCCGAATACTCAGGTCCTTCAAACGAATTGGCGAGTCCTCCGTACCCCTCGCCCCTTCATGCAGGTTTATGACTCCGAGACCCGAGTCCAGAGGACTGACCAATTCGCATCCCTCGATTCGAACGCCAGGACAGTGTCCTGAAATCTCCAGTGCGTGCTGATTTGTGGCGGCTTCGATTCGAAATCCGTGGATCACAACTCGCGATGTCCCAACGATCTTGATCACCGGTTGAGTCCCGGAAGACCTCAGGATCGTCGAGGCCGTGGAGATAAGTGTCAGGCCTTCTAGGCGGTTCCCTTGAATCGTCGGGAGTATCGATTCATAAGGCCCCGGATCCAAAACGTGGATGATCTGGTTCTTAGTGGCGTGGCCGATCGCATCCACGATGCTCCGATAATCTGCATTCCCCGCCATTGAAACGGTGATAATCCTCTGTTTTGGTTCCGAGGTGACTGCCCAATTCCGCCGATCAAACAAGTTGTCGTCGGTCTTCGAATAGACGATCAACGCCAAGATTCCAACTACCATGGCGAAACCGATCAGAAGTAGCGCGGTGAATTTCTTCTTGTCCGGCTTCGGTTCGGGATGTTCATAGAGGGAATCCCCATGATGGTTGATCTGGGCGAGGTGAACCGTCAATTGATCGACCACTTCTTGAGCAGATTGGAAGCGATCGGACGGGTCTTTTTCCAGCAATCGATCGACGATCTTGATAAAAGAGCCTGGTATGGCTTTATTGAGTACTCGAAGCGAAACATGTTTCTGCGACGTGATCCGACGAGCCGTCCCCAGGGCATTCTCTCCTCGAAACGGAGAATGCCCGGTCGTCATCGCGTACATCACGCATCCGAGGCTGAAAAGATCGCTCCGCTGATCCAAGGGCTGGCCATTGACCTGTTCCGGGGACATATAAGCCGGTGTCCCGACCACTACACCTTGCGATGTCAATTCGGATTGATCGAGGAGGACGCGTGCCAGTCCGAAATCGGTAATCTTCACCCGATCGATCTGATCCTCCAGCATGATATTAGCAGGCTTGATATCCCGATGGATGACGCCTTGACGATGAGCCGCGGCAAGTCCATCCGAAATTTGGAGGCTGATGCGGAGAATCTCGCTCGTCGTCAGGGGTCTGTCGGAACGGATACGATCCATGAGTGACCGACCATCGACGTACTCCATCACCAAGAAGGGTATCCCAACATGTTCGGCGACCGCGTGAATCGTCACTACATTGGGATGGTTGATCGCCGCGGCAGCCCGAGCCTCGCGAATAAATCGATTGACGGCTTGATCGCTCGCCATCAAATGAGGAGTCATCAACTTGATGGCGACTGTGCGGTTCAACTGAGTATCGAAAGCTCGAACGACCACACCCATGGCGCCTCGGCCGATCACTCTCAGAAGCTCGTAATGAGTCAGGCGTCCGAACGAGTCGGGGCGACCAGGTGGATCGAGTGATAGGAATTGTAGACTCGCGGCTTCATCCGACGCATTGTCGAGACCTTGCCTAAGAAAAGGCTCGGTTTGATCCGAAATGGAATGGCTGAAAGGTGCAAGTTCCGTGGATTTCTCGGGATGACTCCCCAGAAAATCAACTTTGGACTTCCCAAAGCCGGGCGAGACTTCGAGTTCGGCCATGATGGCCCCCGTTCGACGCCAACCGGAATGACCTCTGCTACGGAGAAGATTATCCGTACAGCCGGATCTTTGATGAGGCGTGACTTGCCCCATATTAAACTTGAACTTACTGTTCAAGTTAGGTTAATCAGCAGCCCATCGCCGCACACATTTGGCCAATGAGATCATTTCCCAATGATCGCCTCATTCGGACGATCTGGGCCTATTACGCCCCATCGCTCGATACGGGACGGACAATAGCCGATCTTGACATGATCGCGATAAAAAAACAACGATCAAATCAGCATCATCCGGATTGAGTCCATTCGAGCGATTGAGAAGGCGTAGAATGGTTCAGACTTGTCTTCGATGATCATTCAGATCCGAAGAATCAGCGAGTACTGGACGGCCGGTGGACCCCTGACTTTAGTCTCGCTGAAATCGTGGCTCGAGAGGAAATGCGACGGTCGGCATGTCTCTGACGATCGACCAGGATCGCTTCGGCGGCACGCTCCCTGGTTGAAACTCCAGGTTGTGGCATCAACCCTCCTCCCAGTATCAACGCCGCCAGCGTCAAGACAGCAACTCGCTCACGAAGGCCGAGTCCGAGCGAGACCGTCGAGACGTGCCGAGCGCCGGTGAAGAGTATCAAGTAGGCCCGGACCACGGCGATACCATTCAAGGCGGCCGCGGCGATCACCGCGATGCCTGCGTAGGGATTCGCACCGATCGCGCTGTCAACCAGAAGTTCGGTCGAGATGAAACCGAGCGTCCCCGGAAATCCCACGCTTGCCAAGCCGGTCAGGAGGAAGCAGACTGCCAGGGTGGGAGAGTGGTCGTAAAGGCCGCGATATTCACGCAGGGGAAGGCGTCCGAATCGACCCTCCAGGGCCCGGAGCGAGAGGCCAAAACCACCCAGCGAGAGGATGACCGAGAACCAGAGACACAGGCTTCCCGTCAGAGATAGTTGGGTATGCAACTCTAATCCAACGAGGACTAAAGAGGAGTGGCTCAAGAAGAGATGGGCAAAGAAACGTCGCGTATCGGTCTGGATCGTGGCCATTCCGGCGGCGTAAACGGCCGTGAGGAGAGATGCGAGCCCGATACTCTGCAAGACCCACCCTGGGCCGATCGGAAGGACCAAGCGAATCGCCGCGTAAACGCCACTGAGTGGCATGACGAATAAGATGGCGATGCCGAAAGAAGCATGTTCGAACCAGTCAGTCAGCCAGCAATGAACCGGCACGGTACCGCAGCGGACTAGGATCGCAAACAGCAGTGGAATCGTTGCCCACCAGGTCGCCCATCCCGAAGGCTCGCCGCTAAGGCCGACCGCAGACCACCCCAGCAAGAGAAGCCCGACGAAAAGCGTCATGTGGAGGACATATACCCTTGTCGGCCTGCGGCGGATCAGCAACTCCACGAATGGAGGAATCGTCGAGATCGCCAGGAGGCCGATCAGCAGCCAGGGCTCTTGACTGCTGAAGGTGGAGAGGCTGATCGCCTCCGTTGTCAACGACCACGAGAATGAGAATCGCCGCATGTGGGTTCGTGGTGTCGCGAGAGCAGTCAGCAGGTGGAGCAACGCGATGGCGGGAACCAGAGGGGCACTAAGTTCATCGAGACTGAAGAGAACGCGTCCGAAAAAGACCGGCTGGACACTCCAGGTGGATACTTCTCCTGACGACGCTCCGGCGTAGTTCGTGAGCCAGGCGAGGAACGAGAAGACGAAGGAAGCTCCTGTAAACCCGAGGGCCCACCGATAAGCCCGATTGGGATCGCGACAGAACGCGACAAAGAGTGAGCCGAGGAGCGCCGCCGCGATCGCCAGTTCGAGCCAGGGGACGGTCGAGAGGTTCATGAGAGTTCTTCGATCGATCCATATTGAGGACGGATGACGCTGGATTCTCGCGATCTCTCGCCATCGATGAAATCGGTCCAACGTTCTTCGGTCGAGTCGCACCAGTGGAAGGCCCGGACATAAGGCCGGACGATATATTCCCGGAGGAGTGAGTCGAGAGAACCTCGATCCAATGCAAACCGGTAGATTCGAGAGAGGTGGGACGACTTACCGAGTCGCTGCCAAGGTTGATCGGATCTTGGGAGGCGACTGCCGATGGCATCTTCGAGTGTTCGGTAATCATGCAGTAAGCTGGGAGCCCTGATGAACTGCAGGGTCCGAAGTGAGGCGTGACCCAGGAGATGAGCCAGGGCGATGTACCTCAAGCCAAACCCGATCTCGGCGACGATGATCCCGACCTGAGAGAGGGAGGCGAAGGAAAGGGCCGACTTGATGTCGGTCTGGACGCTACCGGAAACATGAGCAAAAACGGCGGTACTCAGGCCGATCAGAACGACCGCAACCCGGAACGTCGGCGATTGGTCGAGTAAGGGGCTCACCCTCAATAATAGGAATGCACCAAGGTGCACCGAAAGTGCGCCATAGAACACCGCGCTCGAAGGAGTCGGCCCTTCCATGGCTCGCGGGAGCCACCCCGAGAACGGGACCAGGGCCGATTTACCCGCTGCCGCCGCCAACAAAAGCAATCCCACCAGTAAAGACTGCGATCCTGAGAGAGCCGAATATCCTTCAGGCCAAGGGCCAGCCCCCAGGAGTCGATCGAAGTCTCCTTCGCCACTGATGTGGTGCATGACGACGGCGGCGAGCAACAGCGAGGCGTCGGAAATCCGGTAGATCACCCAGATCCACAAGGCATTTCGAGAAGGAGACGGACGAGCCTGAAAGAATGCGACCAGCAAAGCTGAAGAGAGCCCTACCAGTTCCCAGCCGGTGAAGAGTGTCTCGATCGTGCCAGCAAGCGAAGTCACGACCATTCCCATCACGAAGATCGAATACAAGACGAAGAATCGGTTGAATCCCCCTTCGCGATGCATGTACTTGTCGGCGAAGGCACCAATCGTCCCCGCGAAAGAGAACGAGAGGATAGCCATCGGGATCGAGAGGCGATCAAAGACGAATTTGACCGAAAAATGATATTGATGGGAGATCACGACCCAATTACCCATGTCGATCGTGATATGACGGATCCCAGTTGCGAGCATTACGGTCAGGATGACCAGACAACCGACCAACCCGGAGACGTTGGCCAGGAGGATGGAGCGAGTTGTTCGCGATTCCTGGAGGGTTCGGCCCATCAACGACGAAAGGCCGAGGTAGGCGGTCAAGATCGTCGGACAAACTACGACGAAGATGCCGAGGAGATTCAGCAATTTAGTCTGGTACATTTAGCGAGCCTCGATCTTCGACCCGGATTTCTGGCCTTCAAAGGCCAATTTCTGCAAACTCCAGGTGGTCCCGATATCCGCGATACCAGTCGGCCGAGGTACGCGCCTTCGGGATGGTGAAGGATTGCAGCTCATACGGGCGAAACTCGCCTTCGACGAAGACGCTGATCGTCCGCTCAATGGGATGGAGAACCGCGAGCTGGATCCACCGATTACGGCAGAGCCTTCCAATTCCCTCGTTTCGATCCATAATTCGGAGCATGGCTTCGGTGGTGGTTTCGATTATGAAGAGCGAACGAAGCGGCTCGTGGATTTCGACCATCTGCCAGGAAAGCCCCGTCCTCAAATCGCTAGCCGCGCCGTCCATCACACCCAAGAGTGATGCCACGTTGTGCGCCAGTTTGGAACCGCATCCATATCCAGCGTTGTCAACATTCGAGAAGTAATACTCCAGGTTGATCCCTCCGCAGACCGGGAAGACGGCCGAGAGGACACGGTCCAGGATTGAATTCTCGGCGTCGTCGGTCGAGGGATCATAGGACGCGAGGAACGCCCGACGGTCGAGATATAGCCCCCTCGTCCATTCTCGACGACCGACGATCGTGATGGCATTGGTCGCGTGCCCAAGCTCCGGCCGAGTCTCGGATAGGTCTTGAGACCGAGCCTCGACGTGTTCCCTGGCCTCCTCGAAAGTCAGACTCAGCGGGGCCGATCGAAATCGTCGGCATCGCTCGTGCGCATTGCGCTGGCCGGCTTCGATTAGGGCCTTCCTGGCCTTCTGGAACTCCTCAAAGTGAGACGGAGGAATGTGATCCAGGTCGTCAAAAATAATAGAATCATTGCAGGTATCGTGGTAACCCGCGACGAAAATCGTATCGGTGGGAATTCCCAACCCCCGTTCACCGAGCTTTTGCCGGACTCGTTTATCGGAAAGGAACTGCGCGAGCACGCGTGCGTTGGGCTGGCCAGGGGCGCCACCGCAGGCTCCACAGTTGTACGCAGAGATATGGGGATTGTTCTGACTATGCGAGCCATGGCCAATCACGACCACCAGACGTGCGAAGCCCTTGGTCAAACCCATGTCCTGGAGAATTCGCTCGGCGATGTCCGTCATCTCATCGACAGAGTATCCGAGACCAGCCCCTTGGGGTCCGGGTTCCGGCCGGGTTCGCTCTAGCCTAAGCCGAGTCTGCGGAGATGCCTTGATGATCCGTCCGAAATAATGGCGGATTTGCGAAGCCAGCCTTGGGAAGAGGATCCGGGCCATCAGCGGTATTGCGGCCAGTGAACCTACCGCCCCGGTGAGGAGTGCACCGAATGCGAAACCTCGACTCCCCACGTGTAAACGATGTGAGGCATGTCCGAGAACTTTACGACAACCGGCCTTGATCTGCTCGATCTTGGTCGGCTCCTGAACAAGTTCCTCGATCATCCAATGCTTGGGGCTGAGGATCGCCGGGCAGAGAGGGACGAAGTGCGCGTCGGCGACCCCTTTGTAGTACATCGCCACGCCGAAAAATCCCGCGACACCGAAAGTCTCGACCTCCGGGGCGATCTCTTCCAGATGACGACGGAACGATTCCTCGCGTTCATCGATGCAGCAAATAACCTGGAACTTTGGAGAGACTGGCCTCCCGACCCGCTTACGGGAACGAAGCGATATCGCGTCGAGTGTATGAGTCGTGAATCGCTTCTCATAAGCGAGGTGGAAAACCCGTCTACGCTCGATCCCGGAGAAGGACTCGAGTTCATTCACGAGATTCGTCCAACCGGCGGAATCGAATTCGATCAACCGATCTGGCGAGAGGCCGAATAGCTGTGCAAGTTGGAAAATCAAGAAAGCACGCTGTTCGACACTGGCGGACGGGGGAATCGTCAAACGTCCTCGGATCTCATCGCGAAGCTCGTCCAGTGGCCTACAATATCCAAGGGCACCCCGAGCCGACTCGGTCAGCGAATATCGGTCCAAGATCAGTCGAACCGCTAGGAAATCGACGAGACTGCCTTCACGAATCGGATGAACGGCCCGATCTCCATGCCTCTCCACCTGGCGAATCATCCCAGCCCAGCCACGGAGGGCCAGCAACGTCTCCGAGAGAAAGCTCTCGTATTCCTCCTCGGGAACCCCGAGAATTTCCAACGATTCAAGGATCGAGTCCAGGGGTTGGATCCCCTGTTCGACGATCCTTGCGAGTTCGAGACCCAGGCCGCGGAGCCATCGATCGGGCGGGTCGGACGCCCCCTGGTACAGAGAGCAGAAGGAACGGAGAAACCCTTCCTCGCGAGCCGGTAGAGTCCAGGGAGCGAGCCCTTGGTCGAGATAAGCACCGCAAAAACGAATCAGAAAATCATGAACTTGCGTATCGGCATCAAATCCCGTTAACGCCAGGAGGAGATCCCGGTGCCTCATGCTCGGCCCTGGTTTAGGTCCCTCCGCGGGTACTTCGCGGACACCATCGCAGGCGATCCGCCAGAGTGCCTGGAGCGTGAAACTCTCCCAACGCTCGTCATTCCACTCTTCGATCGCCGAGCCGTCGAACCGTCGGAATAACTCGGCCAGACTCTCGGAGACCTGTCCATCGGCGATCAACTTCGAGCCAAGGCGGAGCGGATCGCCCCCCCCCCGGAGATCACGCACGACCCATCGGCGCGTCTCGGCAATCATCCGGGAGCGAACTGCTGATGACACTTCCTTCCGGATTTTGCGGAGCGCGTCCGTCTCGGCTACGTACCAGACTAGTTCTTCGGTCGGGCCGGTCTGGAGGGGATATTGAAGCATCGCCAGTCGAAGGTCGAGCTTCGATCCCAAACTTCCGAACCTCTTTTCAGCCTGCTCTCCCAAGTCGAGTTCCAGGACTTCTTGTAGGTCCGAGAACCCGATCCGTCCCCTCTGGAGAGCGGCTCGGTAGCGATCTTCGGTCATATAGGGCTGGCAGCCATAGAAGCGAGCGCCCTTCTGGACGGCTTCATCGAAGTGGAGGTCTTCGAACGCGTGAAGCGTATTGTGGTGAATGAAAACCGTGATTGGGCCCTGGGCAGGCAAGAAATGCGAAGCGTGCTCGATGATCTTGTAGAGTCGAGACCGTCGGTCTTGATGGCCTTCAGCGACGGTCGAGAACGCTTCGGAAGCGGAGGAGGCGTGCATTCGATGGAAGTCCTGAAGAAAGACTGCCGTCGCGGGACGTAGATGCCTTAGATTTCTCCGGCCGGGGGGGGGGTTGGCCGAATGGCGTCCAAGCGAGAATGGAGATCAGACTGCCCTGAAGTACACTCGATTCGAAACGAGATCCAGCACGGGCCCGCGAGTGGTTGGCACGACGGTTCCGCGAAGGATCCTCGAGCCGAACCTGGCGAAATCGAGCATCCTCGATAATCTAGAATCGGCTACGATTCAAACGAGGGTTCGCTTCCCTATCTTAGCCTGCCAGGTATTATTCCTCGGCTGCCGTGATTAGGTCCCTTCCCCCTAGCAAAGAATATCCGGGAACTCGGAGAAAAAGTAGCCGAACCACAGATGTGTGAAATGAACTGACATACGTGAAGCGAACTCGACCCGACGCGCTTCCGGAATCGCCATTCATTTACGATCGTATTCCTCCGGCAAGCAGCGACTCCCTCGGACGTAATTCGTCAGTGAACTCGACGAGGCTTGATCGAGGAGTCGAAACACAAGGAAGAATCATGCAATCCCTTAAAGGCCAACTCTTAATCGCCGCGCCTAGCCTTACCTCATCCTTCTTCCGACGAACTGTGATCTTGATGTTGGATCATACGGAGGAAGGAGCCGCGGGGGTCATCCTCAACCGCCCGACCGAAGCGACCGTCACGCACATCGCCGAGACGATTTTTTCCGAGTCGTTCAATTGGGATAAGTCATTGAGCTTGGGAGGTCCGGTCTCGGGCCCGTTGATGATCCTTCATGAAGTCGAGGAGCAATCCGACCTCGAGATTTTCCCGGGCCTATTCAATGCCGTGGAAATCTCCAAGGTTCGCGATCTCATCTTGAGCCGGACCGAACCCTCGATGATATTGGCAAACTATTCGGGATGGGGCCCAGGTCAGCTTGAGGGAGAATTCGGTGTGGACTCCTGGCTGACTCTCCCCGCTACTAGGGAGTACGTATTCTGGGAAGGGACTGGGGACCTCTGGGACACGGTCGTCAAAGCCGTCAACGCCCGCCAGTTGTCCGACTTCCTGGGCCTCCGCGAGGTCCCTTCCGATCCGACCCTGAATTGATCACTCTGAGAGATTGTAGAACCGAGTTACAGTTCACCCGTAGAGTTTTCACTATTGATCATGGCTCATGATGGATTCCGGGGTGGTGCCAGCAATTGGCCGATCAGGGCACCCAGTAGCCGCTTTCCTCTCGCCCGGATGTTGTGCACGAACTCGAAGAAACCCAGGTACAGCGGTAGGCTCTCCTGGGGGATTCCTCGGTGAGGCCGCAGCCACGAGCGGAGCAGCGACCAGAACCCTTCGAGCGTGTTGACATGGACCTCGCAGAAGCCATCGCCATCGTCGTCCCGGGCGAACTCGCCCGCCCCGTGGCAGACCGTCTTGTGGCCATAACCCCACTCCACCAGGCGGCCATAGATGTCGTATTCATCGGTGTAGACCAACGTCCCCTTGGCGATCATCCGATCGATCAGGGGCTTGATGGTCACCTGCTGGACGTTCTCCAGCATCCGGATCACGACCTCGCCTCCACGCTGCAACATCCCGAAGATCGGCGGCTTCTCCTTGGCCAGGGTGCCCCGACCTCGCTCGCCTCTCAGGCGTCGCCTTCGGGGGAGGCGGCCTTTTTTTTGACCGCCTCGGGATGACCCTTATGTCCGGCCACCACATAGACTTCGTCGCACTCGACCTCCCCCTCCAGCACGACCGGAGGACAACGGTTGACCATCCCCTGTCGGAGTCGCTGGATCATGGCTCGGGCATCATCCTTGTTGATGTCGAGTTCCTGGGCGATCTGCAATCCCGAGAGGTTCAGCCCCATCAGATAGAGGCAGGCGATCCAGGTCCTCAGCGGCAGGTGATGGCCGGCGAAGATGGTGTCGGTGAGGTCGTCGAAGCGTCGGCGGCAGCCCCGGCACTCGTAGCGTTGACGGAGTGGCTGAGTGTCGTCCTTGCCGTTCTTGATGACCGAGTCCCAGGAGCACTTGGGACAGGTCACGCCGTCAGGCCACCGCATGTCCCGGATGGTGTCGAAGCACTTGGCGTCGTCGAAGAGATCCTGGATGTTGACCATCGTGCGACGCCTCGGGGCGGGGAAGTCGGGATCAGCGGGGCGGACAGATCGCCCGACCGAGGAGACCGATTGTATCCACTGAGTGGCCCTTGCGGACCACCACCCCGGAATCCATCATGAGCCTTGATCATTACGTCGAGAGGACCATCTCGCGCCCCGGTACTAGGAGTCGCCGAAGGCAGTCGGGACGGATCAGGAAGTTGACATCGGGCTCGTGCTAAACGAAATGTCGAACTCCCACGAATTGGGGTAGGATCGGAACTCGGCCAACTTCCGCCCGAGCGCCCATCGATTTTCGGCAGGAGCGCTTTGCATCAGGACGTAAACTGTCCGGTCGACCCTCTCCGATTGAATCAGGGGATTCAGGTCCGAAAGCAAGTAGTTCTGTCGGATCGAAGCAATTTCAGGAGCATCGAGTCGACCCTAATCGGAGGGCCGAGTGAGTTCCCAGAAATGTTGGTGGGCGTCGACGGCATCATTCACGTACGATCAGTCCATCCGCACGCCTACGGAGAGTAGGATATTGGCGAACCGCTGCTGATCGGCCGTCTGGATGGTCAGGACATGATCGGGGGTAGAGACGGCCTCATAAAAGTCCCACTTGAAGATTGGTTCGAGAGGGATTGTCAGACCGCTTTCTGAGATCACACTCCGATATTCGGCCCAGACCGACGGATCCTCGCTGAGGGCATAAGGCCCTTCGGTTTCGTATCCCATCGTGTTAATGGCGTCGATCGGGACCGCCGAAAGAATCGCGCGAAGAACCTGGGCACAATTGACAACACCAGGCATCAAGTTAAGGCAGACCACTTCGGCGTTGGGGCCCTTTTTCGAGGAGGCCGGATAGTTGCCGTCGGCGATCAGGATCCGGGCATGGTGCCCGGCCCGACCCACGATCTCGTTGATTTTCGGATGGATGAGCTGGTGCTTGAGCATCCCTGGAAGGACTCCCCGGATGATGGTGATTCAAGGCGTGTTATGGTCGGCACCGGCTCGGAAATAGCGACGAAAGGCGTGCATCGTCTGTAGGGCGGCGGTTTCCGGATTTGGGAGCGGGAAAGCCTCGGCCGATGCATATCCCCGAAACCCGACCTCGTGGAGGGCCTGGGCGATCGGCGCGAAGTCGGTGTGGCCGAATCCTGCGGCCCGTCGATTCGAATCGACGAAGTGGACGTGACCGATGTGCTTCCCCGCCGCCCTCAGGGAATCGGCGACGTTGAACTCCTCGATGTTCATATGGAAGAGATCGGCGAGGAGCGTAACGTTCGCGGTGGAGAGGGACCGTAAGATCTTCAATCCCGCGTCGAGCGTATTGGCCAAGTCGGTCTCGTACCTGTTCAAGGGCTCATAGATCAGGGGAACCCCATATTGACGGGCGTGCTCGCCCAGATCTTCGAGGGCGTCGGCCAGATAACCGAGGGCCGTGGGGTGCTCGACCCCCTCGCCGCTCCGTCCCTGCATGGAACCGATGATGGCCGGGGCGTGGAGAGGGCCAGCAAAGTCGATGATGGATCGGATGAAGTCGCGTGCCTTGACTCTTCCTTCCGCGTCGGGACGGGCGAGATGAAGTTTATGCCTCACCCAACCCGCGCCGGTGCCAACGGCCGCGAGACTGAGGCCGTGGTCGTTCAGGAGGATTCTGAGCCGGGCCGAGTCGACCGCATCAGGCCCCGTCGGGAAGACCTCGACCGCGTCGAATCCGAGCTGCTGGGCCTTTTTGCAGGCTTCCGTCAAGTCGTGCCAGAAGACGAATGGGCCGTTCCGGGCTTCTTCGACCAGGCTGACGGTCACGGCGGATCGGATCACGAGAGGAGCCTCCTTCGATGGACCGGCTGGATCAGAGACGCATGGCCGTGAACCCGCCATCGACGTAATAAGTCGCCCCGGTGATGAAACTCCCGGCCGATTTAGAGAGGAGCAAAATCGTGGTCCCCACCAGTTCTTGGGGCTCGCCAAATCGTCCCATCGGCGTCCCTGCCATGATCTTCTCGACTCGGGCTGGATCGAGGATCTTGCGGTTTTGCTCGGCCGGGAAGAAGCCGGGGGCCAGGGCATTGACCCGGATGCCCATCGAGGCAAACTCGCGAGCGACATTCTGAGTCAGGTTGACCACCGCCGCCTTCGAGGCCGAGTAGGCGAAGACCCGCGATAGTGGAAGATGAGAGGAGACGCTCGCGACGTTCAGGATCGAGCCGCCCCCGGCTTTCGCCATCTCCCGGCCGAAGATCTGGCAACCCCAGTGGACCGCCTTGAGATTGCTGTCAATCACCCGGTCCCAGTCCTCGTCCTTCGCTTCGAGGTAGGGGCTCGCGCTATTCACCCCGGCTCCGTTGACGAGCATGTCGACCCGCCCTTGAGTCTCCAGGGTCTGATTGAGGAGTTCCTCGATCGATTCCCGATTCATGACATCCACCGGGAGGAACGAGGCCCGACCGCCGAGGGCCTCGATCTCGGCCACCCGAGCCGCGCCTTTCCCGGCATCGCGGCCGGCCACGACCACGGTCGCCCCGGCCTGTGCCAGCCCCTGCGCCATCGCCCCGCAGAGGACTCCCGTGCCGCCGATGACCACGGCAACCTGCCCTTCAAGACCGAAAAGCTGCTTCAAGAAATCATCCGACATCGCGTGCATTTCTCCAGCGGATGGCATCAGATCCCGGCCCCGAGCGCATCCAGGTGACGGGCAAAGTGGTCGGCCAGAACCTCGGTGTAGGTATCCAGATGCCGCTCGAGAACTCCCCGGACGGCCGGTCCCAGATCGGGGCTGGTGAGGGTCGACCCGAAGGTACAGTGGAGAATCTGCCGACCCGGAGCCGTGAATCCTCGTCCTTCAGGAACTTCCGACCATCGTTCGAGATAGAGCTTCTCCAACTCCACCACGCTCGAGACCTCTGAAGTGGGAGGGGCCGAATCCAACGTGGCCGAGACGTGATATGTCGCCTTGTCGCGATCGTACCGACCCCGAGCGAAGTCGATCACGCGTCGGAAGAGGGCCTCCTCGTGACGGGCGACAACTCGGAGTGCCTCCAGATAGCTCGTCCCCGCCGTCTTGACGTGAAACTTACCCCCCGTCGCCCGAGAGAGGGCCGGGTACATGGAAAGCTTGTCCGATCCCGAGTGGAGGCTCAACTTATAGGGTCCCACCAGCTCGGCGATCGCGGCATGATCTCGGAGCGAATGCTCGAGTGCGCCCAGATCTCCCTTGTAATCCACGCCCTTCTCGAAATCGCCGATATAACGAGGTGCGAGGCTGACCAGTTTCATCCCTCGACCGACGCACTGGTCGGCGATGATGTAGTGCTCGGCAAGGGTCGTCGGTTGCTCCGTCTCGTCGACGCTGAGTTCGATCTCGTGGTCGCGGCCGGCCCGGTCGTTGACATCCCGGATGTGGTCGGCCAGTCGGAGCGCATGGTTGATGGCCCGACCATACTTGACCGCCGCCCGGAGGCAGGCGCGTTCATCGAGGTGGACCGCAGTACCGGTGGGCAATTTGATCGACTTACCGCGATAATTGCCGATCCAGTCGACCTCATCCTCGACGGCGGCGAACCTCTCTCGGAGAGTCGGTTCATCGTAATCGTCGGCATGAGCATCGACATGATCGGATGGGTCGATCGTGAAGAAGGTGAATCCGACGGCAGCCGTGGCGTCGACATCCTCGGTCGACTTGAGGTGATCGGCGTCGGCCCCGATCTTGCCCGTCCACCCGGCTTCTCGAGCGCCACGGAGGGCGTCGTCCATGACCTGCCGGGGGGTCCGGTTGGTCCGGACCATCTCGCGGATCGACTGCTGGGGGAAGATCGGTTCGATCGCCGATCCCGAACGCAGGATCGATTCGACGTGACCCGGCGTGGCCAGACCGATCCGGTCTCCGAAGCCGAAACTCGGGCTCAGGCCGAGGGTCACGCACGTGGCTTTCTCCGACATCGCTAGCAAGCTCCGTTCAGTCGACCTCGACGATGGCCTTGATGACGCCCGTCTCGGGCCTGGTATACGAAGGGAAAAGACCGGGGAGTTCCTCGAAACCCGAGCGATGCGTGATCCACGGCTTGGTATCGATGGTACCGGCCTCGATCAGCCCGATGATCCGGGTAAAGTCCCGAGGCAAAGCATTCCGGGAACAGAGTAGGGTTCCCTCGGGGCGGTGGAAAATCGGATGTCGGAACTTGACCTCATCCGTCGTGATTCCGACGTAGACCAGCCGACCGCCGCCCGGAGCAACGAAGCCGAACGCCGCCGACATCGAGGTGCTGGATCCACTCGCGTCGATCACCACGTCGGGCAAGTGGCCGTCGGTCACTTCGCGAAGTTCCTCTTCGAGGCGATCAGAAAGACTGATCGTATGCTCGACTCCCATCACCTTCCGGCAGAAGTCGAGACGGCCTTCGTTCATGTCGAGGACGATCGTCTTCGCGCCGGTGAGCTTGACGAACTCCAGCGTCGCCAGTCCGATCGGACCGGCCCCGATGATCAGGCAGGATTCACCCGGGGCGGGTGCCCCGCGATCCGTCGCGTGGCATCCGATCGCCAGGGTCTCGACCAGTGCCAACTGGTCGAATGCCAACGTCTTCGATGGGTGGAGCTTGCGGGCCGGGAGGAGGAAGTAGGGCCGCATCCCGCCGTCGCGATGAACCCCCAGGACTTCCAGCTTCTCGCAGCAGTTGGGAAAACCCCGACGGCTGGCATAGCTCTCGGGATCGTTGATATAAGGCTCGACGGAGCAGCGGTCTCCGGCCTTAATGTTCGAGACCCCTTCGCCAACCTCGACGACCTCAACGCCCAGCTCATGGCCGGGTATCCGCGGATAACTGAAGAAGGGCATCTTGCCGAGATATCCGCTGATATCCGTCCCGCAGATCCCGATCCGGTGGACCCGGACCAGGGCTTCACCGGGACCGGGCCGGGAGGGTTCCTCGATCTCGATGCTCTTGAAGCTTTTTGGGGCTTCCAGGAGCAGGGCTTTCATCGCAATCCTTTCGCTTCTAGGAGCCGATCAGATCCCCGGCTCCGAGGGCGGATCGTTATTCTCGGGCCGCCCTTCGGTGTAATGCCAGTCATGGATCGGACGGAGGATCTCTAAAACCTCCGCCATCAAAACTTCGTCGACCGGCAGATTGGCCCATTCCGACCACTTCCGGACGTTCTCGGGGTTGGCCGAGCCTACGACACAGGTCGTCATATCCTCATCGGCCAGCGAGAACTGGAGGGCAAGTTGCGCGATGTCGACCCCTCGGGACGCGCAGTGCTCGGCCGCTCTGCGAGCGGTTTCACGGACGAACGGCGTCGCCTTGTGCCAGGGGGGGAGTTTGGCATTGGTCAGGAGTCGAGCCGAGAAAGGCGCGGCATTTATCAGTCCCACGCCCTTCTCTTTGAGATAGGGGACGAGGTCGAGAAGCATCGTGTTCTGGAGCGTGAAGTGATTGTAGGAGAGGACCACGTCGAGGTCAGTCCGATCGAGAACATAGCGGAACATCTTCATCGGATAGCCACTGACCCCGATGAAGCGGACCTTCCCCTGATCGCGGACCTTCCGGAGCGCGGGCAAAGTCTCCTCGACGATCTGGCTCATCTCGACGAATTCGATGTCGTGGCAGAGCATGATGTCGAGATGGTCGACTCCCATTCGCTGTAGGCTCACGTCGACGCTCTCGACGACCCGCCGGGCGGAGAAGTCGAAATGGGCACGGTCGTATCGACCAAGCTTCGAGCCGAGGATGTAGCTCTCCCGAGGGACACCCCGCAAGGCCACTCCCAGGAGACACTCGCTCATCCCTCGCCCATAGAACGGCGAGGTATCGATGAAGTTCATCCCCAGTTCGAGGGCCACGTGGACCGATCGGATTGCTTCCCCGAGGTCGACCGAGCGGAACTCCTGCCCAAGTGAGGAGGCCCCGAAGCTCAGCCAGGGCAAATCAAGGCCGGTCCGTCCCAGGGGTCGGGTCTTCACCGTCGAGGGCTCCCGCGTCAGGCATCATTCTTGAAGGATGGGCCACATCCTAACGCCTGAGCGAGCCGCTTGCACCTGCCTGCCGTCCGAAATTTGCTCCGAGCCGGCTTCAGGTCCGACGAGGCACGACCCATCCCCCCGAAGTCCCGGCGGCGTAGACGGCTTCAATGACGTCCATATTCCGGATCGCGTCTTCGATCGAGGTTGGGACCGGTGTGTCGTCGAGGATCGACCTGGCGAAGAGATCACCCTGGATCGTGTACTGATCGCAGGTCTCGACCTCGAACCGTTCGACTGGCCCGAAGTTCCTTTGAACCCTGAGCGCACACGGGGCATCATTGGGAGCGTTGAAGGGCACCTCGGAAAGTTCGATTCGGCCCTCGGTCCCGACGACCTGGACGACCTGAAGCGCCGAGACGGCCATGGAGCAGGTGAAGGTGGCCGACCCACCATTGCCGAAATCGAGGATGGCCGATGCCATCCGGTCGACTCCCCAGTTGGGATCCATCTCGACGAAAGCCAGGACCCTCCCGGGCTCGGAGTCGAAAAGCCATCGCGAGAGCGAGATGGCGTAGCAGCCGATGTCCATCAGGCCGCCGCCTCCTTTGGCCGGATCGTGGCGGATATTCGAGGGATCGTCGTTGAAGAAAGAGAAGAACGTCTGGATCGTCCGGAGCGACCCGATACGCCCGGAACCGATCAGGTCCTTCGCCAGCCGCCACTGGGGGTGGTGGCGATACATGAAGGCTTCCATCAGCTTGAGCTTCGGATATCGCCTCGACGCATCGACGAGTTCCCGCCCCTCGGCCGCCGAGAGGGCGATCGGCTTCTCGCAGAGGACGTGTTTGCCCGCCTCCAGGGCCTGGATCGACCAGGGCACGTGCTGATCATTCGGCAGTGGGTTATAGATGGCGTCGATCTCGGGATCGGCCAGCAAGGCCTCATACGAACCGTAAGCTCGAGCTATCCCCAACGACTCGGCGGCCTCGCGGGCCTTGGAGTCCGATCGTGAGGCGATCGCGACCACTTCGGAGTACATCCCCTTCTGCATGGCGGGGATCACCTTGCCGACGCCAATCTTCGCCGTGCTCAGAATCCCCCAGCGAATCTTATCCATGTCAGCGAATGACCCCTTCCTCGATGTTGATTACCCACGAGGCGCAGAGGTCGTTGCCGAAGTTCTGGAAGTCGTGGAAAGTCCAGACAACCCGCTTATCTCGGGTGACTTCGAAAATCTGAGGATTGTCGGGACCCGCATGCGTATTCCCGACAATCACGTTCCCGTTGGGGCGTCTCTGGACCGAGGTGACCCAGGCAAGTTTGATCCCGGGCAATTCATCGTGGTCGATGCTCCAGGCGATCTTTCGATCGGGCGTGACCTCGATGACCCGATTATTATTGCCGCCACCGATCAGGGTATTTCCATCGGGAAGTCGAACCGCGTTGAAGACCTCGGTCCCGTGACCACCGTGACCCGGGGTGGAAGGACGTCCGGCCAGGTCGAGTTTGTAGTCCCAGACGACGCGGCCCGAGTCGTCGTATTCGCGGACGGTCCCGTCCAGCTCGTGGCAGACGAGGTAATGGCCGTTGTCCAGTTTTCTCACACGCCGGGTGTCTCGGTGCGAGTCGGGATGATCGACG
Source organism: Tundrisphaera lichenicola (assembly GCF_051175385.1). GTDB lineage: Bacteria > Planctomycetota > Planctomycetia > Isosphaerales > Isosphaeraceae > Tundrisphaera > Tundrisphaera lichenicola. The sequence goes on from NZ_CP195106.1 coordinate 5,376,285, forward strand.
ACCAGTGGGACGACCTTGACGATCTTGTCGTCGGCATCCACCTCGATGATACGCCGATTGCCGGTCTCGGCAATCATCGTTAGGCCATCCGGCAGGCGTTGGAAAGCATGGATCTCGACCTTGCCCTTGTAATCACCGGCCGGCCGAGAAATGTGCTTCCAGACGACCTGCTTGTCCGGGGTCATCTCGACGACCGTCACGTCGTCGGTTGGCATGAGGATGTTGCCATTGGGAAGGAGCTGGACGTCGTGGGCGGTGTAGCGAAGCGGGACCTCCCACTCGATTTTGCCCCCGGGTCCGACGATCGCCAGCTTCCCTTTATCCTGGACGATCAGCCGATAGGGGGGGCCGGGCGGGAGGGTATCTTCCGCCGGGGAGGTTGACAAGCAAAGGGCCGTCAGGGCGAACCCGACGGCCATCGGCCGAAATACATTCATGCGAGCATGCCTCGTCGGAGAGAGTTCGGGGGGGCTCAGGAGATGATCTGCCGGATCGGCTCGGCTCCTTCGACGCCGACGAGCTTCTGGTCGAGTCCGTTGTAGAAGTAGTTCAGCTCATTGGGGTCGAGCCCCATCTGCTGGAGGACGGTGGCGTGGAGATGCTTGACGTGAAGCCGGTCCGAGACGGCCGCCCCGCCCAGTTCGTCGGTCTCGCCGACGCTGACGCCGCCCTTGATCCCGCCACCGGCCATCCACATGGTGAAGCCGGCCGCGTTATGATCCCGCCCGGTCCCCTCGGCGTACTCGGCCGTCGGCTGACGGCCGAACTCTCCGCCCCAGACGATCAGGGTCTCGTCGAGTAGTCCACGCCGCTTCAGGTCTTTCAAGAGACCCGCGATCGGCTTGTCGGTCCGCCCGGCATGGTAGTTGTGGTTCTCGACCAGATTGCCGTGGGCATCCCAGTTGCTGTCGTTATGAGCACCACCGGCATAGAGCTGAATGAACCGGACGCCCCGCTCGACCAACCTCCGAGCCAGCAGGCATCGACGACCGAAATCCTCGGTCCGCTTCTCGTCGATCCCATAGAGGGCCTTCGTCTCGTCGGACTCCCCGTCTATCCCGACGGCCTCGGGGGCGTGACGTTGCATGGCGAAGGCCATCTCGTAGCTCGCGATCCGCGCGGCCAGGTTCGAGTTGTCGACGCGGGAGGCCTGGTGGTCCGCGTTGAAATCATGCAGGGCGTCGAGCATCCGCCGCTGCTCAGCCTCGGACCGACCTTCGGGACGCTTCAGGTCGAGGACGGGCGCCCCGGCCGAACGGAGGAGGGTCCCCTGGTAGGTCGCCGGCATGTAGCCACTGGACCAGTTCTTGGAGCCGGAGATCGGTCCGCCGGTCGGGTCGAGCATCACCACGAAGCCGGGCAAATTCTCGTTGACACTCCCCAGGCCATAGTTGACCCACGACCCAAGGCAGGGACTTCCCGAGAGGATCTTGCCCGTGTTCATCTGGAGCATCGCCGAGCCGTGGATCGGCGAGTCGGCCGTCATTGAGTGCAGGAAGGCGATGTCGTCGACGCAGGTTGCCAGGTTCGGGAAAAGTTCGCTGACCTGCTTCCCCGACTCGCCATAGGGCTGGAACTTCCACTTGGGGCCGACCACCCGGCCCTCATTCTTCTTGCCGCCACGACCGAAGGTCTTGATGGCAATCGTCTTGCCGTCGAGTTTGTACAGTTCGGGCTTGTAGTCGAAGGTGTCAACCTGGCTTGGGCCCCCGTACATAAACAAGAAGATGACGCTCTTGGCCTTGGCCGGGAACATCGGCTTCTTGGGAGCCAGCGGGTTGGAGAAGTTCGGCTTGGTCCCGTCGGCGGCATAACCTTCGCGGCCAAGCATCCCGGCCAGCGCCAACCCGGTGAAGCCTGCTCCGGCCTCCCAAAGCATCTCCCGTCGGGTTCGACGACAAAACGACCCGTTAAACTCGATCCGATCGCCTGATTCGTTGCTCATGGTTATTTCCCCCCGGCTCGCCTGGCGGGCCGATTGATCGATTCGTCAGTCGAGGTAGAGGAACTCGTTGAGGTTCAGGACCACCAGGCAAAACGATTCCAGGGCCTGGTCGGCCGATTCGCCATCGCGATCGCGGAGGGCAGTGATCAGGCCAACCCCTCGGGAAATCTCCCCGTCCGATGGACATCGTCCCGTGACCAGTTTCAAGGCCCGCTCCACCTGAGCCGGGGTTTCCGTGCCGGCCTCTCGCCTGAGCCGATCGGCGAGGAGTTTGGCCTGAGCGTTCAGGAATCCGCTATTGAGCATCCCGAGAGCCTGAGTCGGCTGAGTGGTCGCGAACCGGACCGGGGACGACCGGTCGGTCTCGGCCATGTCGAATCCTTCGAGGATCGGCAGGAGGAGCGACCGTTTGACATGCACGTAAATGCTCCGCCGGGCCTGATCCTCCGGCGTAGATTTACCCCAGCCCAGACCCGGGACCGATTGCCCGGCCATCACCTCGGCCGGGATTTCGGGGAAGACTCCAGGACCATACATCTTGAGATTCAGGCTGCCGGTGACCGACAGGATCGCGTCGCGAACTTCCTCGGCTCCCAGCCGTCTCATGTCGAAGCGCCAGAATAAGTCATTGGCGGGGTCGGCTTCGAGATTGGCGGGATTGGCCTTCGAGGATCGTCGATAAGCCTCGGAGGTAACGATCAGGCGATGAAGGGGTTTCATCCTCCAGCCGTTAGAGATCAACTCGGAAGCAAGCCAGTCGAGCAATTCGGGGTGCGTCGGCGCATCACCCTGCGTCCCCAGGTTACTCGGCGATCTGACGATCCCTCTACCGAAGTGATATTGCCAGACTCGATTGGCCATGACCCTCGCCGTCAGGGGGTTCTCGGCCGAGGCGATCCAGTTGGCCAGGACGGTCCGACGCCCGGTCGATTTTGCGTCCGACGAGGGCTCGGGCATGACCGGGGCAGACGTGCTGACCACTTCGAGGAAGGCAGGTTCGACCGGGTCGCCCGCAATATGCGGATTTCCTCGGATCAGGACATGCGTCTCGGGAGCCTTCGGCCCGACCTCGCTCACCACGAGGGCTCGTTCGGCCGGTGCCTTGCGGTTCCTAAGTTCATCGAGGGATTTGCGAAGTTCGAGGTACTGCTTGACCTTCGCTTCGCCGAGCAGTCCGGCCCCTTCGCGCCGAATGACGCGGGCGAATTCCGCCGGAGTCAGTCTCTGCTTCCCTGAAGTGGAAGGACCACTCTCGGGTTCAGAGAGGGGTTGATGCGAGAAACCAGGACCGGCCCAGCCCACGTTCAGGCCCAGACCTCCCTCCGCCTGAAAGTAGTCGAGCCGGATCGGCACCCGCCCCTGCTTTAGTTCGAGCGTCCCGGATTGCTCCGCGTCGATATCATGAATTCCATCATGTTCGATGACCAGGAACTCATTGACCATGAGGCGTGAGCCATCATCCGAGTCGAGGGTGAAGGTATATCGCCCATCCTTTGGGACGATCAAGGTTCCTTCAAACACAAAGCCAAATGCGTTATCGCGCGACCGAGGAGCGATCGAGAAAAGACCGGTCGGGAGCTTGCCGATCGTCTCAGGCTTGAGAGCATCGAACTCCGGGAGTCGCTCCCAGGTATCTCGATAGAATCGGTAAGTCAGATCCTCGATTGCGACGGCGGCGATCTTCCCTTCGTGCGTCTTCTCGTAGGCCAATCGAAACTCACTTTCGATCGCGGTGACCGAGGCCTGTGCCTCGTCCCGCTGACGCTTCAACTCCCTGTTCGCCTCTTCAAAGGCTTGCCGGGCGGCCTCATCGGGGAGGATCGCCGCTTCGTCCGTCGGTCCGCCATTCCGGTAATAGTTGACATTCTGGAAGAACGAGAGGAACCGGTAATAATCTTTCTGGGGGATCGGATCCAGCTTGTGATCGTGGCAACGGGCACAGTCCACCGTGAGCCCGAGAAAGACCTGACCAGTCGTGGCCACCACGTCGTCGAGCCCATCGTAAAAGGCCTGCTCACGATCGGCCGGCTCGTCGTCCCAGAGGCCCAAGCGGTAATAACCCGTGGCGATCAGACCATCGGTCCCGCCATCGGGTAGCTCATCGCCGGCCAGTTGCTCTCGGATAAACCGATCATAAGGCTTATCCTCGTTGAACGAACGAATCACATAATCGCGATACCGCCAGGCATGCGGCTTGACTCCATCTCGTTCGTAACTATTTGTCTCGGCGAATCGAACGAGGTCGAGCCAGTGACGTCCCCATTTCTCGCCATAACGAGGCGAGGCCAGGAGTCGGTCGACCAGTCGCTCGAAGGCATCGGGGGAGGAATCCGAACTGAAGGCCTCGACTTCTTCGGGAGTGGGCGGAAGTCCGGTCAGGTCGAACGCGAGGCGACGGATCAATTCCGTCTTAGTAGCCGGCGGATTCGGCCGAAGTCCCTTCGCCTGGAGTGCCCCACCGATGAAACAGTCGATCGGATTCGAGGGGGTTTCCTTCCCGGAACTCACCGGAAGGACCGGTCGCGTCAAAGGCCGAAAGGCCCAGTGGGCACGATCCTCGTCGGTTATCCGATAGCCGGGCCTGCGAATCGTAGAGGCCGGTTCGTTCGAGGCGGCCGGTTCGGGACCACCTCCGGGCCAAGGAGCCCCCATCCGGACCCACTGGCTGAGCGCCTCGATTTGACGATGACCGAGTTTGCCCTTGGGAGGCATCTTCGGTTCTTCCTGGTAATGGATCGCGGCGATCAGCGTGCTTTCTTCGGGCTTCCCGGGCACGACGGCCGGACCGAAATCCCCTCCCCTCAGGATCGACGATCTCGAATCAAGTCGGAGGCCACCCTTACTCTTCTTCGGCCCATGGCAACCCTGGCAATGCTCGACGAGCACGGGACGCACTTGCGATTCGAAGAATTGGATTTGCTCGGGTGAGGGCTTTCCCTCGTCAGAACCGGGAGCAGGCCAGGAACCTGAAACAATCGAAAGAGTGGTCAGGAACGCGATGAGCGAGGGGTGACGCGACATCGTGATACCGTTCTGATCGAGGAAGGCGGGCGGGGTCGGTCGATGCGGGCGAGCGAGTGCGGTTTCATACCATTATAAAGTTCAATCATTCAGGCACCATATATTTTTGGTTCCGCCGACAACTTTTAGACCAGATCGAAGGCTCCAGATCGATTACAAATCCTTCCAAGCCCGTGCCAAGCACCAAGATAGAATTGCCTTCAAAGTCTTATTTTTCAATAACTTGCATTCAACCCGACCCAGCACTAAATCCATTGGTCATTAGGAATTGGCCTCGTCAGAATTCGTTCAAAGACGCTTCGAGATCGAGGCGACTACTGAAGAAATAGCGGAAAGAAAAATCAAACATTATATTTCTTTGCGCCGCGTTAGGTCCGTTAGCATTCAATCGAACAGGCGGCGTTGGTCAAACAGGTCGATCTCCGGTTCGATCTCCGGCACGGTCAATCCCAGGTGTCGGTACGCATGGTGAGTCGCCTTTCGTCCTCGAGGTGTTCGGACGATGAAGTGTCGGCGGAGCAGGTAGTGCTCGACTTCGTCCTCGAGGGTATCCACGGCGACGCTCATAGTTGCCGCGAGGGCTTCAGCCCCAGTCGGGCCACCGTTGAATACCTTGATCAAGGTTTCGAGGTAGCGTCGATCCTGCTTATCCATGCCTTCGGTGTCGACATCCTGCATCGCCAGGGCGTCTTCAGCGATGCTGAGGTCGATCTGTCCATCGGCCCGAGCTGTCGCATAGTCGCGGACCCACCGAAGCCGGGCGTTGGCCAGTCGGGGCGTACCACGACTCCGACGAGCCAGTTCCCAGGCTGCGTCGGAAGTGATGGTTGTCCTTAGTTTTGAGGCGTTAACTTCGACGATCCGCGCCAGATCTTCGACGTCGTAGAACTCGAGATGCTCGTGCATGTGAAACCGGTCGCGAAGAGGGCCGGAGAGCATCCCGCTCCGGGTCGTGGCACCGATGATCGTGAATTTTTTGAGTGGGAGATTGATCGTCCGGGCCGACATCCCTTCCCCCAGGACGACATCGACCCGGAAGTCTTCCATCACCGGATAGATGAATTCCTCGACTGTCTTCGGGAGCCGGTGGATCTCATCGATGAAGAGGATCGAGCCCTCGACCGCATTGGTCAAGTAGGGCATGACGTCCATCTTCTTGTCGAGCGCCGGGCCACTCGTCATGTTGAGTTCGACGCCCAGCTCATTATGAAGTACGGTCGCGAAGGTCGTCTTGCCCAGCCCGGGAGGTCCGTCGAACAGGATATGAGGGAGGGGTTCGCCTCGCTTTTTGGAGGCGGATAAGGCGATGGCCAAACGTTCCGCAACGGCTCTCTGGCCGATCACTTCGGACAGTTTCTGAGGCCGAAGCTTTTCATCTCCCTGATCGGCCACCGGGACTTCCGGCCTGGGGGCCTTGTCCTCGGGCCGCTCGCCGAGATCTCCGCCCCTGATAATCGGCTCTCGCATGAGGATGAACCTCCGATGGGGTCGATCGACTGGACGGGCTCAAGCGTCTGGCTTCTGCTGGAGATAGATCGCGTCAATCATGTCTGCGACGCTCTTGAGTTTTCGCTTGCTGGTGGTCAGGACTCGATCGATCGCCTGGCGGGCCTGACTCTCGGTGTGGCCGACGGAGAGGAGAGCCGCGAATGTATCGCGGATCACGTCCGGTTCGGCGTTATCGGGCGTCCCATTAGACTCGGCCTTGCTCGGCTCGGACCCCGGCCCATTGCTGACGATCAGGGCGAACTTGCCCACCTTTCGCCGGAGCTTGGCTACGATCCGCTCGGCCATCGCCTCGCCGATCCCTGGATAGGTAGCAAGGCTCTTCACATCCTGATCCTGGATCGTCCGGGCCAGCTCGCGAGTGGGCCGGACCATCGCACGAAGCGCCTTCCGGACTCCAACTCCGTCGACCGAACAAAAGATCTCGAAAAACTCGCGGTCGATCGCCGATAGGAACCCGACGAGACGCGGAGTCATCCTCCCGCCCATCGTATTCCCCTCGATGTAAAAGAGGGTATGAAGGGCCACCAGTTCTCCAACTTTCACCTGAAGTTGGCGACGTGCCGACTCTGGGATAGCAATCTCTATCTCGATCGGCTCGATGGCCAGAGTCAACTCTTCCTCACCAACAGAGCGGAGCATCCCGCGGATCTGCGTGATCAATCACCGCCCCCTTCCCCACCCAAGTCTTCTGGCATTTTGTTCACCGATTATGACATTTCGGCCTTGGCGTCGGCAAGGGGAAATACGTCATTCACAAGTTCTCCGAAAAAAAGCAGTCGAACCAACTCCTGGGGAAAAACGAACCCAAGCCCAATCGTCGTTACAATCTTTACTTCGGTCATTTCCCAACGACTTCAGAAGAGATTTCGTGCCGCGATACCGCCTCCGAGTCCGGACTATGATTCTAATCGTGCTGATCGCGGCACTGGGAATGGTGACAATTAACCGACGTTCCCGTTGGAGTTGAAACGATCTGTGTGAGTCAGGGGATCTCCTGCTGCCGGTCCTGACCCTGGTTAGACCGGGGGACGGTCTACCTATCCCGGCACGACTCAGGCAAGTCGCGCCGGAAGCTGAGGATTGGCCTCCTTCAGGATCATGAGGATCGCTTGGCTAAGACTCGATTATTTCGAGAATCAGCGAGATGTGCAGGATGAGGCTCGATCACGATCAGATCGCGAAGAGGCGGCTGACGCTTTCACGACGATGAATCGAGAGAATCGCCTCGGCGAATAGGGCGGCCACGCTGACGACGTGGCAATTGGGCGGGAGCGGCTCGCATCGATGGCCGATCGTGTCGGTCAGGACCAGTTCCTTGATCGGGCTGGCGGCGATCCGGGCGGCCGAGCCCTCGCTGAGGATCCCGTGCGAGATGCAGGCGTAAATGTCGCGGGCCCCGTGATCCTTACAGGCCTTGGCCATCTCGATCAACGTCCCGCCGGAGATCGTAAAGTCGTCCACGATCAGGACGTTCTTCCCTTCGACATTGCCAATGATATCGAGCACGGCGGCTTGCTCGTCGTGGTCGAGCCGGACCTTATTCCCGATCACGGGAGAACCGGCTCGCATGGCCTGGGCAAACTTCGCCGCCTGTTTGCTGAACCCGACGTCGGGCGAGGCAATCACGAGATCTGGGATCTGTTTCTTGCGGAAATAGTCGACCAGGACCGGCATGGCCATGAGGTGGTCCACGGGAATCTTGAAGAATCCCTGGATCTGGGGACTGTGCAGGTCCATCATCAGGACCCGGTCCGCCCCGGTGACCTCCATCGCATCTGCACAGACCCGAGCCCGGATCGAGACCCGAGGCTCGTCCTTCTTGTCACCCTTGGCGTAGGAGAAGTACGGGATGACCGCCGTGACCTGCGAGGCGCTGGCTCGCTTCAAGGCATCGATCCAGAACAGGAGTTCGACGAAATTGTCATTGACCGGCTGTTCCGTCCCCTGGATCACGAACACATCTCGACCCCGGACGTTCTCGAGGACTCGGACGAAGACGTTTCCCTCGCTGAAGATCTTGGTCTCCGAACGTGCCACCTCGACACCAAGATGTTCGCAAATTGATTCGGTCAATGTCCGACTAGCTCTTCCTGCGAAAATCTTCAGCTCGCCGAACGGGTCGACTAGCTTCGCGGGGGCGATCAACTCCTGATTCATATCTCGCTAGTCCTCGCCCGCAAGTCGGAAACTACTCGCCAATCGACCATCGCAAAAGCTTAACGCGCGGGGGATATCCTCGCCAGCCGCACCAGACAAATCCTCGAATCGCCAGTCTCGAAAGACCAAACCCTTGGACTGCTACAAACGTTCAGATGCCAAGCTCGTCGAGGAGAACGTCCAGATTCCTCTCAATCTGTCGGGCCGTCTGTTGGTAGGTTTCCAAGTCGGAGCCGACCGGGTCGTCGATATCCCCCTCGGGATCGAGGAGTCGAGCGATGGGCTCGGCCTCGGGGACCTGATGGAGGAGGATTTCGAGATGATCGATCGTCATGGCGACGATGTGGTCCGCATGTCGGGCGAGTTCGCGTGTCACCTTCCGGCTGCTATGACCTTGCAACGAGCCACCTTTGGACCGGACAACCTCGACGGCATGAGAGGCGGCCGGCATACCTCTGGCCGCCGCGACCCCGGCGGAAAGGACGACCAGGCCGCGTTCCACCAACTCATCCGGCTTGCACTTCAACCTTCGAGCGAGCAATACCTTGCAGAGTGCCTCGGCCATGGGGCTTCGGCAAGTATTCCCGGTGCAGACGAATAGGATGATCCTCCCGGCCATCTGGGCGATCACGGTTTCTGGCGTCTCGCCCGGCTCGACGATGGACCAGCGATCGTGAGTCACCGAGACGACCGTCTCCCGACCGCGATGGGGCGTCGCACCGACATCGAGGATCATATCAAGATCCGTCAGACTCTCCATCATATCGACGGCCCTCTCGGGGTCGCCGTCGCGATTAATCTGCGGATCGGCCAGGAGAACCGGTCCGGGCATGAGCCGGAGAATTTCTCGGACCATCCCGTGCGAGGGGACCCGGAGTGCAATCTCGCCATCCGGGACCAGGAACGAGCGGACCCCGGTCGAAAGCCGTCCGCTCAGGCCATTCTCGGCGACGGGAAATCGGAGTGTGACGGGCCCTGGCCAGGCTCGATGGGCCAACCGGAATCCGACCTCGGAGGGAAGTATGGCCCAGTCCCGGATCTCGCCCGGTCCCCGGAGCAGAAGCGTTGGCCGACCGGTTTCGCCAATCTCGCAACCACCGCGTGCAGCTCGAAGCCGTTCCACGGCTCCAGGATGCATGGCACCGACCGCGAGCCCATAGGAATACTCCGTCGGCAATCCAACGACCCCCCCCTGAGCTAGGCATGCGACGGCCTTGTGCACGACATCTCGGGGGTCGTCGGCCCTCGAAAGTTCAATCCGTTCCGGCATAAGTGAGGCCTGGTCCGCGTAGAAGGCGTGGCGATCGAATGGCCACGAGTCGGGTGGCCAACGATCGAACTCAAGCTTATCCAACAGTGTACGCACGCGCCGGTTGGCCGGTCAACGATGCCGGAGATCTTGCTCGTGCCGGCTCAAAAAAGGAGTGTGACCCCCTTGACCTCCCGGAGTCGGGCATAAATGGCCCGGACTTGCTCCGCGCTCTGGACGTTCATTTCCAATGTCAGGGAGACGTGCTTGCCGTTCGGGGTCATTCGAACCGAATGATCTAGCTCATTGGGAGTGGCCAATTCGAGGACGACCGCCTCGACGACCCGGGCCACGAAATCGTCGTCTGCCACTCCGATTGCCTTGATCTGGTAAGTCCCCGGGAACGGGTGATTGGATTCGAGAAGATCTTCAGAGGGACGATGATCCATGGCCTGCTCCGCGGACGCGTGGCGGATTGAGATCGATCAGCGACGGCAATGACATTGTAGTGCCAAGTCGAGGTCGAGCCCACCCGAATGGTCGGACGGGTAGCTCCCTTGCGACCTGCTCTCGTTGTAGGAACTCAAGAGGAACAACCCGAGCTGACGGCGGCCCCTACCTGATCGAGGTCCATCAATCGCCCTGGATCGCGTCGAGTCGGATCGCGTCGGCGATGACCAGTCCATCGGCCGATTCATTCGTCAATTCGATTTCGATCGTCGCTTCATCGGAAGTCACCTCCAATGCTGGATCCAGGATCGACCAGAATCCCAGGGTAACGCTCTCCTTCACCTGGGAAGCGTCGAAATCATCGCGATTCGGCATGTCGTCAGGATTGACGGCCCTGTCGGAATGCGACACGACCCTCGGTCTGCTTTGAGCGTCGACACTGATGGTGTATTTCGCCCTATCAGCGAGTGAGACCTTCGGCAGGCCGATTTCTTTGAGGATCGGGAGACTGAACGAAACCTTGTAAGTCCCTTGGGGAATTCTGTCGAAAGTCCATCTTATCCTCGCGAGTCGTTCTCCCGGCCTCGACGGCTCGGCGACGAGATAATTTTTGCCTCGAATGCTGGAATGCGGGTCCGAAGCCTGGCGAACCGGGGCCGACTTGACGATCCAACCTTCTCGTTCTGCCGTCTTCCCGCTTTCGGGTCGAGGTTGCGGGCCGTTTGCCTCCTGATCGACCTCGAAGCTTTTCCGGAAGATGGTCCTCAGGTACTGAAAGCGGCGGTAATTGTCGAAGGTCTTCCAGTTCTGGAGGATCGTCTTGAATTCGAGGTCTCCCAGATACCAACTCAGCGTCTCGTGGATCGGGAGAGCCCCACGCCCGGAATCCTCGTTGCTGCAAGTGAAGGTGATCACCCTGAAGAACGAATTGGCCTTGGAATACGTATCCTGTCGCTCGAGCTCTTCCTGAGTCGGGGGAGCTCCGGGATCGGGATTCGGGGCCGTTTCCTTCGATTGGGCGCCGGAGAGGCGTTGGAGCATATCGAAGGTAAAACTTCGCTTGAGATTCTCCACGGCCGCATCATTTCGATAGTAATTCACGTTCATCCGTGCGTTTCCGATCCCTGAGAGGGGAGTTGTCAGGAACTCTGTCCCTCTCATGAGCGGGTCGGTCACCTTCGCGGTCAACCAATTCGTGCCGTCCAGGAGTGGACTGGGCACGAGCCGTTTCAAGAGAGTCTCGTTGGAGAAGGCCCTGAGTTGGATCAGGATGACGCCCGACGTGTTCAGTTCCAACCATCGGCGGTGTTCCTCAAGCCACCCGACGGCGAGATCAATCCCATAATTGTCGTAATAGCCGGCATCAACGACCCTCCGAGGGCGGAGCGTTGGCATCGATACGGCCGGGGTGACGTACGGGAAGGTGGCGTTCATCCTCACGGCCTTCGCCAGCGTGAAGTGATCGTACTCCTTGGGAAAAAGGTGGAAGAGTTGAACCCCTGTGGTGGAGTAATAGGGGAAATCAGGGCCCGACTCGTATTTTTCTTCGCCTGTGTCCAAGTCGAAGCTGCCGTGATTGAGCATCAGGGAGCCCAGGTCGAGATTGCTGACGATCAGGCGTCGAGAATCCTCGACCATCACGGGTGAAAAGACCAGTGAAGGAAGCCGTCCCTGGGTTTCACCCGCCTCGGCCAGCAACTTGAAGGTCTTGTTGAGATGGTTCCCCGGCTGATCTTCCTCCCTGAACGCTTCCTCGCGGAGGACTTCCTCCAGGACCATGCCTCGGTCGGTCGGTGTCATACCCGGCATGGGTAGGATATCGACGTCGCCGAAGACCAGACGATGGATGACGGGGGTCAGGAAATCCTTGTGCAATTCGTGGTCAATCCTCTGGTCAACGACACTCATCGACTCGTGGTGATGGGATTCGGGAGCGTCGTCGCCGGGATTCGACTCCCTGAGACCTCGGGTCTGGGCCCATTGTGGCTCGATTCGTCCATTCGCTCCTGGGTCGCTCGACGAACCGGCCGGGGTGAGACCCGCCACATATCGGGCTGCCCCGAGCATCCCTCCCGAAGAACCGGTGATTAACCTCGTCCGGTCGGGAAACTCGGGGATAGCTCGTTCCAACTCGTAAAGGACCTTTTCGGCCCAGATCCCCGCCCTGAGACCGCCGCCGCTCACGGCCACGACGATCAATTTGGGCTTGGATTTCCGGTCGACCTCTCGCATGGCCCGATTCCGATTTTCCGGGTCCACGACCCAAGTTCCAACGGGCATCGGGACGTCGGAGGAAGCACGACGTGCGCCGTCCTTCCATCGTTCGAGCACCAAGCGATCGGACGACTTCTTGAGCTGGGGAGAGCCGAATTCTCCAAGCTTCGTGGTCCCGTCGGTCATGTAGCCTTCGAACCAAACGTCGAAACGAGACAGGTCCTTATGCACGTCCAGGGTGGTCATTCCCCGAACTTCGACCATCCCATTCTGCCAGAGCAGGACGAGGAGCACGAAGAGCGTAAGTAGCTGGATGCCCCGGCGAACGGCTCGCTCACGCCTCGGGCCTCCATATTTGATGACGAAACCGGAGACAACGGCGGTGAAAGTCGTGGTGAGAAACCCGAGAAACATGATTAACCAGCTGATGCTGAATGGGGCGGCGATCCAGTGACCTCCCAGCCAACTCGCGATGAGTGCGAGGAAGGCGGGCACTAGAAGGATAAGCATCACTTTCTTCGCGTACTTCCTGAGAACCCAGCTCGGCCAATGCAGTCGCCAGATCGCGACCACATTGACGATCGTCAGGAGTCCGACGAGGACGAACGCGCACGGCCTGGTCTGGTAATCTCGGACAACATCGAAGGTGTGAGCGATCAGGAGAGAGTTCAAGATCGGAATCACGATCAAGGAGAGGCCGGTCAGATTGACCGTCAAAGGGTATTCACACTTAGTTTCAACCGGGATGAGGTCGGTCTCTTTGGGGCGGTTCGATGAGCTCATCTCCGCGACCCATCGCACGATCCCGCAATCGATCACGAGTGAGCGGATCAGCAAGCCTCCCAGAGAGAGACCGGCGATCCATCCTCCACGCGAGACCGGGTCGAGCAGGCGATCCACGGCCAGGGCGGGAAATACCGCAGGAATGGCCAGGAGGAGTAAGATGGGGCGGAGACAGAGCCAGACGAAAGAACCGGGCTCTCTCCGATAGTGATCCTCGCTGTTAGGATCGGGTAGCAACTCCCGCCAGAGGGAGTTGACTCGGTGGGAGATCTGGTGATCTCGACTCATTCCTTTCCTGCCATCGAGCGATTGGTCGAACACGATCGTGGAGCTGAAATATCCGAGGAGCAAGAATAATGAAATCGTGAGGACGATCATCGAGGCGGAGACGACGGGGACGATCACCGCCCCGTCGATCGAGCTTCCGTCTCCCCAGAACAGATTGATCAAACCATATCCGGGTAGGACCAGGCCCAATGCCATCCCCAATAAAAGACCGATCTCGATTGCAAGGATCGGGGACTGCCAGATCAGATCCCAGTAGACTTCGAAACAGTTCCAGTAGGCCACCAGGATGGCCACGACTGCCCAGAGGGCGGCCCCATACTGAGCCCCGAACCAGATGCTCTCCCAGAGTCGGTCGTTAAAGCCTTCTTCGGGGACGCCCGGGGTCATCCAGAGAGTGATCACAAGGCCCGAGAGGGCTCCGATCAGGCAGGGAAGTAGAAACGACAGGAGATTAAAAACGACCGGCCTCGAAACCCTCGTCCCAGGTCCGTCGAACTCACTTTCTCGGGGGCGACCAATCGACGAGACAAAGATGAACCCGGACCAGATCGCTATCGAGAAAAAAGGCAAGGAATACCAGAGATAATCAGGGCGAAGTTCCTGCAAAGCCTTGGTCGCGGGCGGTTCGGCAAGTGCCATCAACCATAAGATGGCCACAATCGGCGCAAAAGCCGAAGCGAATATCCGGCGGAGATCAAACGCAGCGCGTGGGAACTGGTCCGTTATGTTAGCTGCACTCATGAGTTAACCTCAGAAAATGTTGACCTACGACAAACACGAGCGTAGTTGAACCTTATCAAAAAAGAGTCCGCGAAAGAAAGCGACCAGATCGGGCCCTGATACCCAGATTACGATCGGAGGCCTTGGGTACACTTTGCTCGACCCATTTCGCATGCTGAATCGCACCAGTCGCTCCGTCTGCACGATTCAATAAAAAAGCCCACCTCGGTGTCGAGGTGGGCTTGGATGGTCGATCTCAGTGAGGGAATTCGTCAGATCAAGGCTTGGGATCTGCGACCTTCTTGATACCGATGGAGGAATCTTCAGCCAGCTTTCCCAGCATGACTTGCTCAAACCCCTTCAGGTCGGTCCAGAAAGTCCCCGGGCCGGCGTAGAAGATTCCCAGTCGGATCTCCTCGGGCAGTCCTTCGGCGAAGACATAACGGTTGTAGGCGTCTGGCCCTCCGAGTGACTGCACATACTGGCGATAGCGCTCGGCCTCGGCCTGCTTGGACAGTTCGATCGTCTTCGCGTTCGCCTCGCCCAGGGTCTTGGTGATCTGAGCCTGAACGATGGCAGTCTTGGCATCGATCTGGGCGCGATCCCGCTCGGTGGTCGCCTCGATCTCCTTGGCTTTCTTCTCCCCCTCCGCGGTGACTTCTGCGATCATCTTGGCCGTCTCGGCGCGGGTCCTTTCCTGCTCCTGGATTACCTTGGCCTTGGCCTCGGAGAGGTCGGCCTGGGCCTTCGCG
This sequence comes from Tundrisphaera lichenicola, assembly GCF_051175385.1. GTDB lineage: Bacteria > Planctomycetota > Planctomycetia > Isosphaerales > Isosphaeraceae > Tundrisphaera > Tundrisphaera lichenicola. Next base: position 5,391,373 of record NZ_CP195106.1, read on the forward strand.
GTCAGTTGCTCTTGCTCTCGCGTTTTGGTCAACTCCTCGGCGACCCTGGCCTTCTGGATCGGCTCTCGGACCTGGTTCGGCACGTAAATATGCCGGGTGAGGCCGAACAGGAGCGTCAAGTTCTTCTGACCCAGGACGCTCGCAAGTTCCTCGGCGGTATCGGTCTGGAACTGTTCGCGTGTGTCGCCCACGAGGAGGTCGACCGCCCCTTTCTTCGAGCCATGAAGTCGGCAGATCGAACCAATCTGCGGGAGGATTACCTTCTGCTCGACGTCCTTGAGCGTGCCGAATTGCCGGACTACATCGGGCGCCTGGTCGGGCATGATCCCCCAAATCGCGGTGTAGTCGAGATGGATCGGAAATCCATCGTTCGACGGGAATTCGATCCCGGTATCGGGCAGATAGTCCGGGTCCTTGGCGGTCGTTTCGCCGAGTCGGGCGTTGATGTTCACGGCGCTCGAACCATCGCGAGTCCGTACGACCTGGGTCGTTTCGTTGAATCCGACGCTAATGATGTCGATTCTCTTCTCCTCGGGATTCAGGAAGTAAATCCCCGGCTGGAGGATGTCGTCCTGAATGCCTTGCTCCTCGCGAGTCAGCGGGTTGCCCGTCTTATTCGTTACCACTCCGACGTAACCGGGCGGGATCAGGGCGTGGTCCCCGGCCGTCTTGGCAGACTTGGGCCGAGTCTCGACGCAGGCGTCCACGTCAACCAGCTTGACATCATAGCCGTAGATGTTGAAGCGATATCGCCCCGGGGTGAGGACCCGCCGCCAGACACCTCGATCTCCCTCGACATCGACCAGGTAGCTTCCCCCCGCCCGACTCCGGCCCACCTTGGCGGTGACCAGTCCAATCTTTCCCGGTTCGATCAGGATGTCGGGTACCAGTTCCGTCTCGAACTCTAGCGGCGAGTAGAAGTGACGTCCTGGGCCAGGCATCGCCTCCAGGATACCCACCTGCATCGGTCGTCCCGAGCTATCGAGCCTCACGAGCGTACCGTCGGGCGCCTGTTCCATCTTGCCGATCGCGAACGGGAAAGGGCCCTTGTAGCGGAGCAAGAGGCTATTGCCGGGCGGGACCTCGATCCGACAAACCATCCACTGCCAGATCCCGAAATATCCGAAGGCGGCCAGGACGAGGAGGAATGCCGAAGTCCTGGCGGACCGAATCCATCGATGATTATTCATGGCTTAGCCTCCGCAGAAGCGAACGGGGGAGAGGGAAGTTCGCCCGAGCCGACGGGCCCGGCAGTCGCCGTCCCGGCCGAGTGGGAGGGGACCGTTCGATCCCCAGGCTTGAGGAACTGGCCGAAAAGCTCCATCAACGGTCCTTCGGAGTTGGTCATGATGGAGCGGAATCCCGGGGCCAGCTTGCCCATCAGGATATTCTGAGCCATGGCCGCACCGTCGCCGTTGAAGGCGGCCACTCGAGAGGCCAGGCCGGCCAGCTCGGCCGTGTTGTTGAACCGGATCACGTCGGCATCCGCCTGGGCCTTGGCCACGATGGCCGAGGCCTTGTCCTTGGCGGCTTCCAGTTGGGTCTGGGTGACCTTCAGCTTTTGCTCGGCCAGGGTTACGGCCACGGCGTTATCCTGCTCGGCCTTGGTCGTCTGGACGATCACCTTCCCCTCGGCCCCGACGATCTCCTGCTTCTGGGCGGCCAGAAGAATCTCGATCTGGAGTCGGGCCTCGGAGAGTTGCTGGATCCTCTCCTGATTGAACTGGGCGAGCTTCTGCTTGGCGACCTCGCGATCCCGGACCGGCGAGGCGATATCCTGAGGGGGCTCGACCCGCGTGATTGCCACCGCAAGAATCTCGACCCCCTGCTTCTTGCAGTTCTCCGTGAGGCTCTGGACCAGATTCCTCTGGAAGATCTCGCGGTCGATACCGCTGATAAACTGGCCTCCGTTGAGCTTCGATCCGCCGGTCCGGCACAGCGATCGGCTCTCCGGGGTGATGATCTTGGAGATGATCTCCTCGTCGATCACATCGCCATTGTCGTCTTCGTTGTATTTCACGAAGACCTCGGAGGCTCGCTCGGGGATAACCCGAAACTCAACCACTCCATCGAGGACGACGGGGAAGCCGTCCGAGGAGAGGAAGTCCATCGCCGATCCCTCACCCAGGTTGAACCGCTTGGATCGACAATCAACGAGACTGACTCGCGTCTCATAAGGGTTGAGGTAATAGGTCCCCGGCTCCAGTGCCTTATTCTGAACGCCCCGCTCTCCGTCTCCCACCAGGAAGTTATTGGGGTCTTTGGGCTTCCGGCCGGAAACGAGAGTGACGACCCCCCGAAAGCCGGAGGGGACGGTCACGGGGTCATGAAGTTCGAATTTCACAGCGTAGGGATTGTAAGGGTAGCGACCGGGTAGCTCGACCTTGCGAAGGATTCCCTTTTGCCCTGGTTCCGCCAGGTTGGAGCCTGCGGGAAGGTCTTCGCCATCCAGGGCTATCCTGATGCCGATCTTGCCACCCGGAATCACAAATTGATCCGATATCTCCCAATCCCAATAAAACGGGTTGTAGAAATACCGACCTTCGGTCAAGACGCCCTCGTATGGACCTTCGGTCTGGACGCCTTTGTAGTATCTCCCGTCGAGTCGAGCGGGCGCGAGTTCTTGATCGCGAGTCAGGTCGAGACCAACTTTGCGGATCAGGACCGCCTGCTTCCCCGTGCCGACATCGACCTTGCAGGCGTTGTAAGCCAGGAGGGCCAGGATGGGGATGCCGATCAAGGACACCGCGGCGAGAATTCGGAGGTCGAACTGTCGAGGGGGACGCGGTCGACCCTCGTTTCTGGGTGCAAAACCACTCATGGGAATTGGGCTCCTCCGTCGGGGCCTCGAAGCGATCGAGCTTCACGCTCGTAAGTCACCGATGCGCCGAGATATTCGCGGGTCGGATCGGGATATTTTAACGCGCCGTCGGAGCGATGGCCGTCGACTTGTCCAGATCGGTCGATTTGGGCAGTCGTCGGGATCGTGAGAAAGATGAGTTATTAGGGCGCGCGAAAACGCCCCGGAGGGCCGGGGCGTAGTTGGTTCGATTGAAATGGTCGAGGGCTCCCCGCCAATCCGCGGAGGAGACGATCACGCTCAGGCGTTCGCTTATTTCTTGCGATGGCGGATCTTGCTCCGCATCCGGCGCTTCTTGCGACCCACCTTTCGGCGACCCTTTCCACGGCGGCGACTGGCCATACGATCTCCTGGTCAAGCGATTTGAAGAGCCATCCGAGCGTTCACCAAGTCCTGCCCAGAACGCCTTGAAAGCGCGGGCGACTTGGGAAAGCTCCGAGTTTACCCGGATGACTCGATCGACTCAAGGCCAGGGCACTTCAGATGTCCACGAATCGGAAATTCTCGTTCATCAAGGCCTCTCAAAGGCCTTCAATACCAAAAGGGCCTCTCCAATTCCCCAACTCGACCCGCAATTCATAAGCGAAAAAACGAAAAACGGTCGCTCAGCTCCGATCCTCGTCGAGGGATTCTTGGTAGGAGGGGATCCGGCAAGGCGAAACCTGTCAACTTGTTTAAGGCCTGAGGTTTAGGTAGCCGACGAGGTTCGGGAACTATCTGGTTTACTCGAACATTTTCTTAGCTTGTCGACCATTTCATGCACGTTGATCGGCTTGAGGAAGACCCATTCCACACCCATCCGATCCGATTCATCGGGGTCGATATCCCAGCCGGTCATCAAGGAGATTCGAGGAGGCGGGACCAGGTTACGGGCCGCGAGCACCACATCGCGACCATCAAAGTCGGGGAGTCGAAGATCGGTCACGACGAAATCGAAACCTACGTCATCTCGCAGGGCCGCGAATGCGGAAGTCGCGTCATTGACATCGACCACATCAAAACCCGCTACCGTCAATAGCCGAGATAATGCCTTACGGCCTGCCTCATGATCGTCCACCAAAAGAACACGCCGACGTGGCAGAACGGCTTGGCTCACCATCGAAGGTGGGTCTTCTTCTACGATCATGTCGACTCTCCACCAGAAGAGCGCTCGGGCTTACCCATTATAGCGCCCCAATCCAATGAGGAAAGCGATGATAGCGCCAGCATCAACGCGTGTGTCCCCTTTCGCCCGTAACCCTGGGCTTCGACCGCCCGATAGAGTTGCTCCGCGAGGGCGAGGCCCGGCAAGGAAAGCCTCAACCGCTTCGACTCGGCCAGGGCGATCCCCATATCCTTGAGAAAGTGCTCCACGAAGAAGCCCGGGTCGAAATTTCCGGCGATCATCCTGGGCCCCAGATTATTAAGGCTCCAGGAACCGGCCGCCCCACTTCCGATGCTCTGCAGGACCGTATTGAGATCCAGCCCCGCTCGATAGCCATAAAGAAGGCCCTCGCAGACTCCGATCATTCCGCTTGCGATCAGGATCTGGTTGACCATCTTGGTGTGCTGGCCCGAGCCGGCGGGACCTTGATGGACGATCGTCTTACCCATCACCTCGAAGAGAGGGCGGAGCGATTCGACGACCTCCGCCTCGCCTCCGATCATGATCGAAAGGCGTGCTTCCTTGGCTCCGACATCCCCCCCCGAGACCGGGGCATCGACCGAGTGGACCCCCTTCTTCAGGGCGAGTCCAGCGATCTCGACGGCAAGGGCCGGCTCGCTGGTCGTCATATCGACCAGGATCGAACCGGGCCTGGCTCCCTGGAGTGTTCCCTCGCTGCCCAGGGTGACCGACCGGACATCTTCGGGATAGCCGACGATCGTGAACACAACGTCCGAGGATTCGGAAACCTCCCTGGGCGACTTCGCGGCCTTCGCCCCGCGTTCCACCAATCCCGCCATTTTCCCCGGGCTTCGATTGTAAACTGTCGTCGAAAAGCCAGAAGCGATCAGATGGCCGCACATCGAGGTGCCCATCACACCCGTTCCAATCCAGCCAACCTTCGTGGAACCTGGCGAAAGAATTTTTGCCATCTTCAACTCCGAGGATTGATGCCTACGTCACATCGAAAGGGTCGATCGACCTTTGAGTTCGAGAAACTAGTATTCCAACGTCCCATGATCAAATTCAACCAGGACCATTTCGCTGATCTCAGTGCTCCGAGAGAAAATAAGGCAAAAGCAATTCCAACGACCAGCCCAGGAGAATAATTCGAGGCGCGGCCCGGATCAACCGTTAAGATGTCGGACTGTCTAGCGATGACGAGCGGCCGATTCGGGCATAATCGGCCCGAGAATCGGGTCGTTCCTTCGGGTCAATTCCGCCTTATTCTGGAGCTGGATCATGCATCGACTCAAACCGAGCCTGGCCCTGGCCGCCGCAGGAGTTATCGGAATCGCTCTCTGGGCTGGGGCTCGGGTCGACTCGACCGGCAACCAGATGACGGAATCCGCCTCCCGATTTCTCAAAGCACTCGATGATAATCAGAAGGGTCAGGCCACCTTCGGATTCGAAGATCCTGAACGCCTGAACTGGCACTTCATTCCCAGGCCCCGCAAAGGGCTTCCGATCAAATCCATGACACCTGCCCAGAGGGCCCTGGCGTTCGGATTGGTCCAAAGTGGCCTAGGGGGATCCGGGTTCCTGAAGGCGACGACGATCATGAGCCTGGAAGCCATCCTCAATGAGATGGAGCAAGGTAAAGGCCCGGTTCGCGACCCCGAACTCTATTACCTTTCCATTTTCGGCACACCCTCGGAATCGGGTCGATGGGGCTGGAGGGTGGAAGGCCATCACCTTTCGCTCAACTTCACCCTGGAGGATGGGGCGATCGTCTCCGCCACGCCCGCGTTCTTCGGCTCGAACCCGGGAGAGGTCCGACAGGGCCCTCGTCAAGGTCTTCGGACCCTGGCCGATCTCGAAGATCGGGCACTCCGGCTGCTCCAGGCATTGACCGAGGAGCAGAAGAAGATCGCAGTGACGGCCGACACGGCCCCGGCGGATGTTCGAGCCGCCAACCTCCCTCAGCCCCCGACGGACGCCGCCGAGGGGATCTCCTATGAACAGCTCGATTCGGATCAGAAGCCGATGCTTCAATCACTCGTCGAGGCTTACACGGCCGACATGACGCCCGAGGTCGCCACCGCCTGGCTGAACGAGATCAAGAAGGCTGGCCCCGAGAACGTCCGATTCTCCTGGACTGGTGCTCCCGATCGGAACTCCGGGCACGCTTACAAAGTTCAGGGGCCGACCTTCCTGATCGAATTCAACAACACCCAGAACAACGCCAACCACGTCCACGCCGTCTGGCGGAACATGCTGGGCGACTTCGCCTTGCCTCTCTCGAAGTGAGAAGGAAAGCGACGAACCGGAGACTTCAAGTATCCAGGATCTGGATGAAAGGCTCGGCCAGCCCCTCGACTTCGACCTCGAAGATCGAGGGGACGAGCCTTCGATTCTCCAGGAGTGCCGCGACTCGGGGATCGGACGCGACGGATCGGGTCAAGACAACCTGCCCACCTTTCGCAAACCCGGTCAATCTCGAAGCGACTCGAACGGTGGTCCCGAAGTAGTCGAGGTGGTCATTCAACGTTGCGACCATCACCGATCCTCGGTGAATCCCCACCCTTAGCTTCAAGACGCCGGTCATCTCGCCGATGGCGAGGTCGCTCGAGAGCGCGAGCCCCGCGCGAAGCGCCGCGGCGGGATCGGTGAAGGCGGAAACCGTACCTTCATGCACGGTCTTGATGAGCGCCCCACCTTCGAGCCGCACCCTCTCATCGATCCTTCGGAATTGCTCATGAATCATGGCGAATGCTCGCGCATCGCCAAGCTCCGAGTAGAGGTCTCCAGACTGATCGAGATCCGTCACCATCAAGGTCACGGTCTCGAGGTTGATGAGCTGCCCGGCGGACAGGATTTCTCCGGGGAATAGCTCCCGGAACAATGCGAGCGATGACGCTCGAGCCGCGGTCAGGGCGTCGTCGCGAGGGGCGGTTCGTTCGACTCGGACCAACACCTCGCGGTCGGTGCTGTTCGCAAGCGCCAGGACTTGCCCCCCCGATCGGAGAGTTCGCGGCAGATCGGCGGTCGGACCTCGACCAAGGTCCAGGTCCCACCTTCGAAATGCCGCAGCCGGCTCCACCCGGAAATCGATCGCGTAGGGTAACTGAGGGCCTCGGAGCTGGTATGTGCCGGGCTCGAGGACCAGATCGAGTGTGAGCCTCTCGTCGGCCGCTATACGGGCCTGCGCCGCAACATGAGGAGAGTGAGAGGGACTGCCCGCGCAATAAGTCCCGAGATCGGTCTCGCGAATCTCGGGGTGGACCCGAAAGATTAACTCGACCGAATTGGCGAAGTCGAGGTCAAAGTCGAGGCGGCAAGCCTCGCAACTCCCGTGTTCCCGGAGATTTCGGAGGGTATCGATCACCTGCGAGGGAATCCGGCAGACCGGGCAGAGGATATCCCAAAGCAAGACCAGGACCCCTTCCGCCGCCCCCCGAAGACAGGCTTCCACCACCGAGTCGGCATCGAGGCCGAGTCGACGAGCCATCGCAAGAGGCCGAATCCGTGCGACCTCCTGGTCCGGCGCGAGTTCGAGAAAGTCGCCAAGCCTCTCTACCACCTTGAGATCAGCCCCACGCTCTCCGAGCGAATCCAACCAAAGTTCGAGGCGACGTCGTCGCTCACCGGTGAGGGGTTCGGGAGGCTCGAACGGGTCGATGATCGGATCTCGTCCCAGCTTTCCGGTCAAAGTCGCGTCGATCCGGCGATAGACCCGGTCGATCCCCTTTCGTCCCCTGGTCCCGATCTCGACCGCCGCGAGGGTCCGTCCGATCACCCCTCGAGGCTTCACCCGGACCTGATGGACGAGGTTCGTCCCCCCCCCCGAGCGGGGAGATAATTCGACCACGCTCACGAACCACTCGAAGGGGCCTCGGTCGAATTCTCGGACCACTCCCATCCGTCTCCCTTCGATCCACTCGAAGGGATGCTCGCGCCAAGCGAAGTCGACGCCGGCCTTGCGAAATCGCCCCGATCGCTTCGAGCCCGAATCTCCCTCGGGCTCGTCCTCGAACCGGACAGAGTTCAGGCCGATGGCCCGATTGAACCGCTCGGTATTCGAGACCATCGGCCAGAGGGCTCGGGGGGTAGCTTCCATCTCCCATCGCCAGTCGTAGGTGAGGATCTCGCGAGGATCGCACTCGGGAAGTCTGGGATGGACCTCCAGTCCGGTAGGCTCGCCGCGGAGGAGTCGCTCCAGGTCCTGGAGCATCTCGCCGGAATCGGCATACCGGCGAGCGGCCTCCTTCGCCATGGCCTTGAAGACGATCGAGGTGACAGCATCGCTGGCCCTCGGATTGGCCATTTTCAGGTCGGGCACCGGCTCGGTCCGGTGCTTGGCCATGACGATCATGGGCGAGTCGCCGGTATACGGCGGGCGGCCCGCCAGCAATGAGTAGAGCGTGGCACCCATAGCATAGACGTCGGCGGGAGGTCCGATCTCGGGGTCGCCGGCGCACTGCTCGGGGCTCATATAAAGCGGTGTCCCGATAATTGCACCGGCGCGGGTCAAGACCAGCGATTCCGACTCGACGACATGCCGAGCAAGCCCGAAGTCGGACAGCTTCACCCGGAGCGGGCCAGTGGGCGTTTCCGAGTCGGACACGACCAGGATGTTTTCGGGCTTCACGTCTCTGTGAACGATCCCCCGCTCGTGGGCGAAGCCCAGGCCTCGGGCCACGTCCGCCAAGATCGCGAGTGCATCCTGCTCCGAGGTCGGTACCCGTTCCAGCATCCAGGCCGCCAGGTCTGTCCCCTGGACGAATTCGAGGGCCAGGTAGTGGATCCCCTCGTCCTCGTTGACCTCGATGAAATTGGTCACCCAGGGGTTATTGACCTCGGCCAGGAGGCGAGCTTCCTTGAGGAACCGCCGGAGCGAGTCGGGGCGACGGGCGATGGACGGATGGAGGACCTTGATCGCCACGATTGAGCCGTCTGAAAGATCCCGGGCTCGGAAGACCGTGCCCATCCCCCCCTGCCCTAGCGTTTCTAATAGTTTGAATCGGCCGAGTTGATCGCGATCGGTCCCCGGTCCCGGTTCGGAGGGCTCGGTCTCCTCATTGAAGATTCCCGTGACCGAGGTATCCCCGACAAATCCCGTCACGGCGAGCGCGGAGCGGGTCGCGACCAGGTCGGCGGCGAGTCTGGCCGCAACCGATTGCGAGGTCGGTCGTGCCGTAGGATCGGCGTTCAGCATTTGACGGATCAGCGAGGCCAAGTCGGGAGACGGCTCTGTAACAGCATCCGATGGGCCGTTGATCCCTCTGGAGAAAAGTAACCCTAAAACGAAAACATCGGTCGCCGCGTCCGGTTCGACTCCTCCCAACAGCTCCGGAGCAACCAGCTTGTCGACCTCGACCTCGGCAGAGTCGAATCCATCCACCAACAATCCCGACCAGTCCAGCGCGATTCGGCCATCCTCGCGGAGGAAGATCGTGGAAGGGCCGAGGCATCCATGGACCAGTCCGACTCGATGACCAGCCGCCAGGGCCTTGGCCAGTTCGATGGCCTGGGTGATCGAGTCGAGGCGATCGTAGCCGGATTCCGCCAGGCTCCGGCCTTCGAATCCCTCGCGGACCAGAGTCGGGGGGCTACCCTCGATATCCAGGAACAGGATTCGAGCCGCGGACGGATGCTCGATCAATCTGGCCCGCTGGAGCCTCCGCTGGATGGGGGGCCATCGAAGCGGATCGGCCCGGGCCCCTTCGAGGACGAGAACCTCGACCGAGGCCCCTCCTTCTCGATCCAGGGCGTGGTAACGAACCCCATCTCGCCCCGCGCCGAGCTGGCTGATCAGTCTGAAGCGGCCAAAGCTCATGAGTGGACCATGTCGATGAAGAGACATCCCGACGCGCGAGTGCTGGTCACGAATCCTGATCTGACTCCGTCGAGCTTAACGAACCGGAGGCCCAATCGCGATCGATTCCGTTACTCCTGGGTTAGTCCTGGCAATGACTTGCCCCATCCAAGTGCCCGCTCAACCTTTCCGTTCAATCTTGACGGATTGCGTTGTGTCCTTGGGTGAGGGCTCGACCCGGATGGTCCGGATCCGGGTAGGGTCAGCCCGGACGACCGTCAACCGATGATGAGACAGGCTCACGGAATCTCCGACCTTGGCGAGCCTGCCGAGGATGTCGAGGATCAATCCGCCGGCGGTTTCCGCGTCGGTCTCGGGGAGCTCGATCCCGCAGGCATCCGCCAAAACATCGAGCGGGCAGGTCGCGTCGACTTCGAAGTTCCCCTTCTCTATTTCGGTGATCAACGGAGTCTCACGGTCGAATTCGTCCTGAATCTCCCCGACGAGTTCCTCCAGTACATTCTCCAGGCTGACCATCCCGACCACTCCTCCATATTCGTCGAGGAGCATGGCCAGGTGGACCCGGTTCTTCTGGAATTCGTTGAGGAGTTGATCGAGCCGGAGCGAGTCCGGCAAGAATGGCACCGTTCGGGCATACTTCCGGAGGTCGGGGCGATTACCCGCGCCTCCGCTGGCCCGGAAAAGATCCTTGACGTGGATCATGCCGATCACGGTCGTCAGGTCGCTCTCGCAGAGCGGATACCGCGTGTGCCCCGCCTGTCGAGCAACCCTCAAATTATCTTCGAGAGGCCTGGAGAGGCTGAGGTACACGATATCGGGCCTGGGGACCATGACCCTCCGGGCGGTCTTCTGCTCCAGGTTGAGGACGTTCTCGATCATCTTCCGCTCGCTCCGCGAGAGATGACCTCCGTCTACGCTTTCGGCCACGATATGCCGAAGTTCCTCTTCGGTGTGGGCCACCTCGGCGTGGTCGGATCGGCCCAGTCCGATCGCCCAGAGCGTCATGTTGCTCGCGTTGTTGAGCAGCCAGATGACCGGGAAGAAGACGTAATAGAACGCGATCAGGACGGGGGCCGTCACCAGAGCGATGGTCTTGGCCGATCGGATCGCCAGGCTCTTGGGGGCCTGCTCGCCGAGGGCCATGTGCAGGAACGTGACCGTCGAGAACGCCAGCAACCACGGAAGCGTCAACGCGCCGACGTGCCATGCCTCTCCGACAAACCCGAACGACTTCAGGAGCGGTTCGAACGACTCGACAACCTTATCGATCTCGTAACCCAGGGCCAGGCTGGCCACGGTGATCCCGAGCTGCGAGGCCGACAGATAGGCATCGAGATGGTCGAGCGACCGGCTGGTCAGCTTGGCCGCCCAGTTCCCCTTCTCCACCAACTGGTCGATCTGGCTGGTCCGGACTTTGACCAGGGCGAACTCGGCGGCAACAAAAAAACCGTTAACGAAGATCAGGCCGGCGATGACCAGAAACTGGGAGACGTCCATGAGGCGGGGCGTCCGATCGGGAGTGAGGCAAGGAGGGCCGCTCGACGGGAAGTGGATCCGGCCACCGCGATCATCCCCGGGCTTGTGAGAAATATAACCGAACCGGATGGACGCCGCACTTCGAAAATCGAGGACCTTCCCCCCGCCGGTATAGTCGGAGAATCCAGACCGGACAATGGGTTCGTTCCGTCGGGCCTCAATGGGTTCGTTCCGGCAAGCGACAATGGGTTCGTTCCATCGAGCGACAATGGGTTCGTTCCGCCAACCAACATTGGCTTCGTTCCGCCAACCAACATTGGCTTCGTTCCGCCAACCAACATTGGCTTCGTTCCGTCGAGCGACAATGGGTTCGTTCCGTCGAGCGACAATGGGTTCGTTCCGTAGCTCGAACTCACCTCCCGTTTCTGAAATCATGCCTGGGCTATTCCTGGTTTCGGGAATCGTATCGAAGATCGACTGCGGAAGAGGCGCGGTGAATCGAACGAATTACCTTCCTCGATAAGATCGATTCTTCAAGGAACGGGTAGCCTCCTATTTCGCCGGATTCTCGACGATTGGGCCGCGAACCGGCCGAGAGGGGTGGATCATTCGCGACCCGGAGTGGCGACGCGAGCGATAAACTCGATGGCCGGTTGCCTCGTCCCGGATAAGCTGGACGAGCATCCATCGCACCAACAACCCCAATGCCACGGAGCCGACCTATGCCACGCCCGAGGTTATCGATCTATTTCGCGATGATTTTCGCGATATCGGTGATCGCTTCATGGTCTGCCTCGGCGCAGGAACCCCAAAAAAGATTAGAGTTCCAGGATATCGAGGAATCCATCAAACCCCTTCCCCCGCTCGAGATCCCAGACGACCCGCCGCCTCATGAGGGGGCGATGATCGACATCCCTTTCGTGATCGAGCCGCCCGACATAATCGTGATCGAGGTCCTCGAAGCCCTTCCGGGCCGGCCGATTACGGGCGAGCGCCTCGTGAAGTCGGATGGGACGATCTCGCTCGGATTTTATGGAGATGTCCATGTCCGGGGGCTGACGACCCGACAAGCCAAGGTCAAGATCATCCATCATCTGCGAAATTACCTGACCGAAGAGGTTCTCGGATTGTTCCTGCCCTCTATGGGCGAAGAAGAACTCATGCAGGAGGAGGCCAACCCTCCATTTCCAATCGATCCTGATCTCGATCCCCCTCCGGCCGATGAAGCCAGTCCGCCTCTCGACACGCCGTCCGAGCGTGAGATAAGGCCGAACTCAGCCCCGGACGACAAGCCGAAGTTGAGTCGAGGGCCCAAGAGACGATCCCTGGAAACAACGTCGCTCTTCCCGACGACAATCGGGTTCGGTCGTGGTCGATTCGCCTCCAGTAGGGTTGCGACCGGCGAACCCGTCCAGGATCCCCAGCCTGAGGCTTCGAGTCCGAAGAAACAGGCCGAGCCCGCAGCGAATCGGATCGAACGGATCGATCCGGAGGAGTCACTTCGGGTCTTCGTCGATTTCTCATCGCTGAATTCCAAGGTCTACCTCGTTCAGGGAGACGTCGGAGTTCCCGGCCGCCTGCCCATCACGGGCAAGGAAACCGTCCTCGATGCCCTCAATTACGCGGGAGGATTACGAGCGACCGCCGAGCCGCTGGATATTCACCTCTACCGCCCCGCCCGAGGCGGCAAGCCAACCAAGGATTATCGGATCGACCTGGAGGCCATCCATCGGGGCGATGCGAAAGCCAACCTTCAAATCTTCCCGGACGACCGGCTGATCGTCGGCCGAAACGCGATCGTGAAGAAGACGGTGGAGCTTGACCGCGTCGCAGCTTCACTGAACTCCGTCTTCAACTCGATCCTGCAATATAACTACGGGGTCCGATCGCTCGCGAGGAACAAAGCTCCCTTCGCGGGAGATGTCGAGATCAAGATTGATGGTCAAACAATTCGAATCCCAACCAACCCGGCAGGAAGCGGCGATGCCGACATGAAGGAGTGGTTCGAGTTCTTGTGGGACCTGACTTCCCACGAAGGGAAGCCACCGCTAGACGAGCAAGCGATCCGGGACGCCGTGTTGAAAAAGCTCGCGGCACCACCAGCCTCAAAGCCCGACAAGGATTGAAAACCGTCAGTCCCGGTCGAAGCAAACTCCGCTTCGACCGGGACCAGCCTGTTCATTCGGGTAATGGTTGACCCTTGGTCTCGGGGGCGAACGGCAAGACCATCAGGCCGATCAGGAAGACCGCGCACATGCACACTCCCGCGTATCGGCGAGCTGTGATCTCGTCGTATTCCTTGAAAACCTGGCTGGTCAACAACGCCAGGAAGAGCGGTCCGACCGACGCCACTAGCCGACCGACGTTGTAGCAAAACGACGTCCCGGTGCTGCGGAGACGGGTCGGGAACAGTTCGGGGAAGTAGATCGCGTAGCCGCCGAACACCGTGAGCTGGCAGAACCCCATGATCGGGATCATCCAGAAGAGGTCGTCCACGCTGTCGATGAACCAGAAGGTTCCCGCCGTGGCGAACATCGCCAGCAGGAACGAAATGGCGAACGCGTACCTTCGCCCGATGTACGCGGTGACCCGGGTGAAAGCGTAGATCCCCAGAAACGCCCCGAAATTCTGGAGGAGCGAGGTCAGGCCCACCAGCCAGGTCAGTTGACCTTTGACTGCCTCGGGTGAGAGCCCCTGGGCTTCCAGGTCCTTCTTGAAGACCGCGCTAACGAGGCTGAAGCTGAAGAAGCCGATCCCCCAGAGGCCGACCACCCCCGCGAATCCCAGGATCATCCCCACGATGGCATTCCGACGCCATCGAGGGTCGCCGAACAGCTCGGCGATCGAGCCCGCTCTCTGAGCCGGCTGCCCTCCCACCTCGGAATCCTCGGCCTTGACGGCGGCCTGCCACTTCTCGGGCTCCTTGAGGTTCCGACGGATCAGGATCACCAGCAAGGCGGGGGCCATCCCGATCACGAACATCCAGCGCCAGGAGTTCCCCACCTCGAAGTGCCCGAGAATCATAGCGATCACCGCCGCCGTCATGTTCCCGATCGCCGACATCGCCTGGACCCAGCCCAGGGCAAACGGTCGTGCTCGGGCCGGGATGACCTCGGCCACCAGGGCGACGCCCACGGCGAATTCGCCGCCCACGCCCAGGCCGGTCAGGAACCGATAGAACGTGAAGTCCCAGAATCCGACCGAGAGGGCACTCAGGCCGGTGAAGGCCGAATAGGCCAGGATCGTCAGGAGCATCGTCCTGGCCCGACCGATCCGGTCGCCCAGGACGCCGAAGAAGAGCCCGCCGATCGCCCAGCCGAGCATGAAAATGGTGGTCGCATACCCCTCGAAATTCGAGACCGACTGGAACGAAGGGGCTTTCCCGCCGGCACCCGTCAGGAGTTCGGTAACCGCCGGCTTCCGAGCCAGGTTGAAAAGCTGCTGGTCCATAGTGTCGAACATCCAGCCCAGCGCAGCCACGATCAGGACGAACCAGTGGTACCTGGTAAGTTCCTTGAACCAGGGGCGGGAGTTGGCGCGATCGTCCTCGGCGGCCGGTGGCTGGCTTTCAAAATGCATAACTCGATCTCTCCGATACGGCGGTCGATGGACGGTCAAGTACTCCGAATGTCTCCAGTCGCTCGAAGATAACACCCTTCGAGGCCCGTTTCCTCAACCCGGCGATCGAATTCGGAGACTCGACCCTCGCTCCCGGTCTGGCTAAGATCGGGGAATGCGACGAACAGGTTTCTCGGTAATGGCGTCGGGAGCCGCGCTGGTTGCGGTGTTCTCAGTCGGGATCATCCGGGGATCGTTCCCCCTTGGATTCCCCGGCGAGTGGGAATGGCAACGAATCTCCGCCAGGCCTTCGGTCTTCTCGACTATACTGGCCCTTTCTGTCCTGGTCGGTTACGCGGCGTTTGTTGCACTCGGGATGAGGTCGTTGATCGCCCGGAAAGGAACACGACGCGAAATAGGCTGGATCCTGGGACTGGCCATGGCCTCGGTCGGGGTCCAGGCGATGGTGCAGGAAGGGGCACCCGAGGGATATGGACTCTCGAAGTGGATATTCGCCCTCCACGCCCCCGGTTCGAGCGGCTACTTCACGGTGGCTAAATCGGAGATGGAAGCCCCCAAGCGGTTCCTTGCTGACTACCCGGAATGGATCGCCAGGCAAGATGCGCTACACGTGGGGACTCACCCGCCCGGGTTGTTTCTCACTTCTCGGGCGATCCTGGGAGTGATGGAGTCCAACCCGGGACTGGCAAGAGTGGTCAGCGCGGCTTCGCCCCCCTCGGTCTCGATGGCGATTCAGGCACTTCGAGGGACCAAGGGGATGAGCCGGGCCGACGGCGCATCGCTCACCTTGACTGGAGCGTTGACGTTGCTGGCCTGCGCCTCGACGGTCCTTCCTCTCTATGGGCTGGCTCGATCAAGCATGTCGGCACCGGCCTCGTGGGCCGCGGCCTCCTTCTGGCCCCTGGTCCCCTCCGCCATCCTGTTCCAACCCACCGCCGATACGGCATTCCCCCTACTCTCAACAACCGCACTGGCGATGGCAGCCTGGGCAGGTCGGATGGATGGTCCCCGGCAATTTGGGCTGGCCCTGATCTCGGGGATTGTCATGGCGGTGGGGATGGAGTTTACCCTGGCTTTCCTCCCGATCGGCCTGGTTGTCGCAATGCTCTACCTCACCTCTGGGAAGTCTGGGAGAGATCGGATCGGACTGCTCGGTGCCACCGGCGTCGGCTTCCTCGGGGCGACCTTGTTGGGATGGGCCGCTAGTTCGGCGAACCCCTTCGTGATCTGGTGGTGGAACCAGCGGAATCACGCCCGATTCTATGATGAGTATCCGCGAACTTATTATCTCTGGATCCTCGCAAACCCCATCGAACTGGCCGTCGGACTCGGCCTACCGATAACCATCTGGGTCTTGGTCGGCCTATTCGGGTCGTGGAGGTCCATCCGGGTATCCTGGGCAGCTTTGATCGTTCTGGTAATCTTGACGATCAGCGGTCGAAACTTGAGCGAAGTCGCTCGACTCTGGCTGCCATTGATGCCTGGCCTGTTGATCGCAGCGGGTTCCGGCTTCGATCGGTTCGGCGCGAGCCCTCGACTCCTGGCTGCCTCCGTAATCTCGGTGGGAGTTCAGACTCTCCTCTTGCAAGCGGCAATCCAGGTGGTTTACCCCATTTGACGCATTGTAGGGCGTCAGAGAAAAACGTGGATCACCCGGACTCCCAACTCGTTATCGATCTGAACCAGTTCACCCCGAGCGATCAGTTTCCCTCCGGAAGTCAGCTCGACGGGCTCCCGGCTGTGTCGTCCTAACTCCAAGACATCTCCGGGCTTGAGGTCGGCGACCCGCCCCAAGGAGAGGTTGATCCGGCCGAGTTCGACGGTCAAGGTTACGGGCACGTCGGCCGGACCAAGGGCCTCCGTCTCGGTCGAGAAACCTGTGTTCGGTTCGGCGGGGAGGAGCATGGCTAAGGTCTCTCGTGGTCTCGGCTCACGTCTCAGATTCGTTTCGAGAATCAGTTGGGCGGCCGAGGAGTTGGGGACTGCTCGGGCCAGGTAACTCGATCGGCCGGTCCGGTCGAGAAGTGTCAAGAAGATCGGCCCCTGGGGACTCGCAGCTGTCCCCTTCAAGGGAGAGCCCTCGATCGGGAGAACCGAGCCTGATCGGAGTCGTCCTAGTCCCCTGGGCATCTCGATCCGACCAGCCTCGGCTCGCCAGTTTCCGGAAAGCTCACGATATCGTTCGATTGCCAAGTTAGGGCGACTTCCCGGATGAGATTCCTCATAACGTAATCGGGCGAGGATCGATTCAGGGATCCAAAGTCGAGCCACGCCAGAGGCCGTCCCGACCTGAATTCGCCACTTCCAGGTGACGATCGGGCCGAGACCTTCCGGGTCGAAAGGGTCGGGGCCGACGCGGTCGATCAGGAGATCCCAGGGCCCTAATGGACCGGCCCGCTGATCAATCCGGGAGAGAACTCGGGCGATTGTGAACGAGAGGATGCCCCACTCGACAGGGGTCACCTGAAGTCGACTTTCTGCCGGAAGCCGCTCGAACCCGAGCAGTCGATCGACGATCGCATGAGCCAGGGGCGTATCGATCCCGAGCCCGACCCGAGTCGCCAGCCGCGGCCAGGTCAGTTGGGCAATCGCTCCCGGCCTCCGCAGCCCCGAGGCTCGCCAGTCGACCTCGAATCGATCTGCCTCCACCTCGTTTGCCAGCACTGGCGAGAGTTCGGCAAGCCATGGAATCGGTCCCAGTTTCGGACCATGGGTTGCAAGCCACTTTTCCAGGCGAATCGAACCGCGAGGCACGAAGGGAAGGACCCCGAGCGGCCCAGGACCGATGGACGATTGTCCGATCCGTCGTACTCGTTCGCCAGGTTCCGGGACATTGGAGCGGATCACGATGTGTTACCTCGATAGCGACACATCCTCCCTTCGGATAGCAGACGGGCCCAGGCTGCTTCCAGGATCCACGACTCCCAGGCTGCCAGGATTCGCTCAGGGAGGGTCGATGCCGATCGAGCCTTCATCGATTTGACGATGGTATAAGGGAGATGCTGGATAGCCCAGCGAGCCCGGGCCGGCTCGACGTTTTGGAGGAGTCGTCCGATGGTGAGAAGTCCCACCCAGGAATGGCCCCGGTGACGCTCATCATCGAGCATCCCGAGATCGCCACGAGCGGCCTCGACCAGTCGCCGATCGGCCTGCCCGATTTGCCTCCGGAAGAAGCCAATTCGGACACGATCGGCCGTCGACATCCTCACCAAAGACTCGTCGGACGGCGACGGGCCGTGTCCCTCGATCGCGTAAGCGTGCTTGACCTGCCCACAGACCTTAACCAGTCTTGCCACCTCTCGAAGCTTCATCCGAGTGATCGCGATCACGACGGGCGGGTCATCATCCCGTTCGGAAGGTCCTCCCAGGAGTCTTTCCTTCCAGAGTGTCAGAGCCCAGCCGATCGCTTCCGGGTCGCCTTCATGAAGCGAATTCGAATGGTGGTCGGCCGTTCCCCGATCCTGGAGGAGTATTTTCCGAATCGAGTGAGGGCCATGCGAGGAAACGAGTCGCAGGATCGAGGGAGACTCGTTCCGAAGGGCACGGACGATCCAGGAAGGATGAATCCTCGATAGGTCGGGACGAGCGGAGTCCTGGTGCTCGCTCCTGAGCCGGTCGAATGCTTCGATGGGCTTCAACTTTGCGAACCCTGACCTGGCGATTCGGAGTGATTCGCGACGCTCAACCGCGAACTTTTCGAGTAAATCCACGAAGGCTGGCCCACCCCAGGCCTTCTCCGCGAGCATGAGGACACGATCGACACTGCCTGGCGACTCGTCGATCCTCGACAAGTTTCACCTCCTCGGTCGCGGTAAAATCCGATCGCCGGGAATATCTCGAAGGGGCGACGACTCGATCAGGTCTCGGAAGGAGTGAGACTCGTGAGGACCAACCGTCGGGTTTCTTCGTTGAAGGAAATCTTGTCGAACTGCCCCTTCGCGATCAAGCCAGCGAGCCCTTCTAATTTCCGGGGCGGAAAGGCCTCGAACCAGCCGGACTCATCAGCAACCACGAATTCGACCTCATCCTGGTCCCATCTGTAATGGATCGAGGCAACCGTCCCGGTCGCTTTTCGGGAACCCCATTCGATGGCCCGAGAAGTAAGGTCGATGAGAACCTGTCCGATCCGGCGAGCCATGTCCTCGGAGACTCGGGTTCTTTCCAGGAGCAGGGTGCGGAGCTTGCAGATCGCGCGGTAATTCGCGACCTCGTTCCTCGCCTCGAGGGCCACCTGCCCCTCACTCGAACTGCGCGCGATCTCCTGACGCCAGTCGTTGGCCTGTTCCATCGCCTCGAAAATCTGCTCAGGAGTATAGGGCTTGGAGACGTAGTCGCTGGCCCCGGTAAAGAATCCTTGACGTCGATTCTCCTCGGCAAGCCGGGCCGTTACCATCACCACGGGGATGGTGCAGGTAGATCGGCTTTCCTTGAGAACCCGACAGATGTCATAGCCGCTGATGTCGGGCAGCATCAGATCCAGGAAGACGAGATCATGTCGGACCGGGTCGACCATCTCCAGGGCCTGACCTCCCGAGAACGCCGAGTCGGTCTGAAATCCGCGGAGTTGAACCAGCATCGAGAGGAGTTGGTTGGCCTCGGGTTCATCCTCGACGATCAGAGCGGTCGGCATCAGGTCTCCCTCTCGGGTCGAGAGCGCCAGTCCGGCGGCATTCCCGACCGATCGATCATCACGACTCGGAGGAACCGTGTTCCGGCGTGACATCCGGCACAATCCATTCTAACCCATCTTTCTCGGGAAGGAACGGGTGACGAGGGAGTCTGAGCGTGATCCGCGTCCCCCGGCCCAGTTCACTCTCGGCCGAGACCCGGCCTCCGTGGAGTTCGACGAATTGTCGGACGATACTCAAACCCAGGCCCAAACCCCTCTTCTGGAATCCGAAATCACCGGAGGAGTGTCGACTCGGGTCGAATTCGGTGAAGAACGGCTGGAACATCTGGCGGAGTGCCCTCGGTTCGACTCCGATCCCACGATCAGCCACGATGACCTCCGCTTCTTCGGGTGAGGTCAACCGGGCGTGAAGCCTGATCTCGCCCCCATCCGGCGTGAATTTGATGGCATTGGTCAGCAAATTAAGGACGGCGTCTCCGATCTTCGCCGCATCTAATCGGAACTCGCCGAGGTCGTCGGCGATGTCGACGATGAGCTTATGGTCTCTCCTGGCCACGAAAGGCTCGACCCGCGCGACGACATCCCTCAGTAGTGATTCCAGGCTGACGGGTTCCGGGTGGAGGGTATTGCGGAAATCCTCGGAACGCATCAGCGTGAGAGTGTTGGCCACGAGTTTTGCGAGTTGCCGTGCGCTGCCGGCGATCCGCTCGACCACCTCCCTTTCTCGAGGTTCTCGATCGGGGTTGAGGAGCCGGAGGAGTTCGCTGAGCCCCAGGACGAGGGTAATCGGCGTGTTGAATTCGTGGCTAGCGACCTCGATGAAGGCACTCTTCAGGACGCCCGATTCCTCCAGTTCCTGGTTGGCCCTGGTCAACCGCTCGTTGGCTTCCTGGAGCTGAAGGACCAGTCGATTTCTCTCGGCGACCAGCTCATACTGCTCGACGGCCTGGCGGACCAGCGCTTCGAGTTCCAGGGGATCCCAGGGCTTGAGGATATAGCGAAAGATCCGCCCTTCGTTGACGGCGTTGATCACGGCCTGGATGTCGGCGTAGCCGGTGAAGAGCATCCGGACTGCATCCGGACGGACCAGGCGGGCCTGAGCCAAGAAGGCATCTCCGGTCATTCCGGGCATCCTCTGATCGGAGAGGATCACGTGGACGTCTTCAGCCTTCAGGATCTCCAGGGCCGGTCCTCCGGCCTCGGCGGTCAACACACGATAGGCGCGGTGGAACAGATGACGGAGGCTATCAAGGACGTCGGGCTCGTCGTCCACAATCAGGAGCGTATGTCGCCGCCCTTGCATGACCACTCTCTCCATCCTCCGATCGCCCCCGAACTTTCATCGGGGACGCTACCGGCCCTGAACCGGGCCTCCGAAGCTAACCAATCGAACCTATTGGACCACTGGACGACCCCGAGACGACGTCCTCCAACATCTTGACTCGTCGCGTCAGGACCTCGAGGTCCGACCGGAGACGACCAGTCTCGATCAGGGCACGCTTCTGCTCGTTGGCCTCGAGAAGTTCGCGATCGGCCCGGGAGAGCCGAAGGTTCGCTTCCCGGAGTTCGGCGATTAACCGACGCCGATCCGAGATCAAGTCATGATGTTCGACGGCCTGTCGGACGATTCCTTCGAGTTCCAGGGGATCCCAGGGCTTGAGAATATAACGGAAGATTCGCCCTTCGTTGACGGCATTGATCACGGCCTGGATGTCGGCGTAGCCGGTGAAGAGCATCCGGACAGCATCCGGACGCGACACCCTCGCCTGAGAAAGGAAGACATCCCCGGTCATCCCGGGCATCCGCTGGTCGGAAAGAATCACGTGGATATCTTCGCGCCCGAGGATCTCCAGGGCCGAATGTCCATCCTCGGAGGTGAGCACCCGGTAATCACGCAAAAACTGGTTTCGGAGCGACTGGAGCAGTCCCGGTTCGTCGTCCACGATGAGTAGCGTATGCCTTCGATCGTCCTGACCCATGTCGGAGTCATCTCCCCACGATCGTCCGATCATCCGGAGACGCCCGGATTTCCGCCCAGACGTCGGACCTCGCCTTCCAGGGCAGTGACTCGTTGTTGTAGCGCGGCGATCTCGCCTCGAAGTTTTTCTCCTCGCTCGTAATCGCCGATCAGCCTTTCATACTCCTGAGCCGCTTGGCGGACGGCGTCGAGCAATTCCTCGGGCTGCCAGGGCTTCTTGAGGAATTGATAGACATGCCCCTGATTGATCGCGGCGATGATCGACTCGAGGTCGGCGTAGCCGGTGAAGAGCATCCGGACCGCCTGGGGATTCTTCGCCTTGACCCGAGTCAGGAGCTCGACCCCGGAGACCTGGGGCATCCGCTGATCGGTCATGATGATGTGCACTTCCTCCTCCTGCATCAGCCGGAACCCATCCTGACCGCTGTGAGCCTTCAGCACGCGGAACTCACGTCGCAGCAAGTCGTGGACCGAGTCGCAGACGTCCGGCTCGTCGTCGACGATCAGAAGGGTGTACTTGGCGGGTGCTTGCATCGGGATCTGGCTCCGGTCGTCGCATACTGGGCGAATTCGAGGTTTTGATGAGTCCGAAAGGCGATCGACTCCGCCCACTTCACGCTTTCTTGGAGGGATACAACGGGAGGAAGATACGAAATCGCGTCCCGTTGCCAACTTCACTTTCGACCTCGATCCGTCCCCCGTGACCGGCGATGATCCCATGACTGATCGAAAGGCCAAGCCCGGTCCCCTCCCCGGCCGATTTCGTCGTGTAGAAGGGGTCGAACAATTTTGAGAGTGACTCAGGCGCGATTCCCGGGCCATTGTCACCGATCATGATGAGGAACGAATCCCCAACTTCCTGAGTGACCACTTCGATCCGCCCACCTTCACCGCGTCCCATGCTCTCGATCGCCTGAATCGCGTTGACCAATAAATTGAGGACCACCTGACCGATCTGCGATGCTAGGCAGTGGACTGCCGAGCGAGACTCGTGCTTCTCGATGATCTTGATGCCGCCCCTCTGAAGGCGGCCCCGAACCATCTCAAGCGACGGAAGTATCAGCTCCGAAATCACGACCGGTTCCATCTTCGGGGGCGAGGTTCGGGCCAATCCCCGAAGGTTCTGGACGATTGCGGCAACCCTCTGGATCCCCTCTCGAGTCCTGGAGAGCATCCGCTCCAGGTTGGAACGAACGTAAGGCCAGTCGAGGTCATCGCTCAGCGCCTGGATCATCCGGAGGCGCTCGGGATCGAGCTGGGCGATCGCCCCTTGAGCTTCTTGATAGAGATCCATCATCGCCAGGACGCCCTTGAAGTCGCGTTCCAGGACGGCCAGATTATTCCCCACGTAGGCCAGCGGGTTATTGATCTCGTGTGCGATACCCGCGCTCAGCAGGCCGATCGACGCCAGCTTCTCCGATTGGACGAGCATCGCCCGCATCCGATGACTCTCGGTCTGATCGCGAATCGAGCCGATGAACTGGAATTCCCCGTCAAATTCCACCGCGCTGAGCGAGAGTTCCAGCGGGAATTCCTCGCCGTCCTTGCGAAGTCCGGTCAGTTCGACGGTATGGCCGATGACCCGAGACTCGCCGCATTCGAGGTAATTTCCCAGGCCAAGGTGGTAGGAATCGCGGAGTGCCATCGGCATCAGGTCGGAGAGAGGCCTGCCGATGATCTCGTCCGCTCCATAGCCGAACGTCCGCTCGGCGGCCGGGTTGAAAAGCGTGATCCGACCCAATCCGTCGGCCACAACAACAGCATCGTGCGATCCTTCGGTTAAAAGGCGATACCGAGCCTCCGACCGAACCAGGTCTCGATTTTTCGCCTCGATCGCTCGGGCGTTCCGGGCCTCGGCCTCCTCATACTGCCGATGGGCCTCCTCCAGGGCTTTCCGCTCGGTGATGTCGCGGCAGACGGCCAGCACTGCAGTCTGGTCCTCCAGCTGGATCATCGAAGTGCTGATATCGACCGGAAGCACTCGACCATCGCTGGTCCGGTGTCGCCCTTCGAAAACGATGTGACGCCGATCAAGTTGTCTCCGGAGTCGCTCCCTGAATCCGATGGAGAATTCCGGGTCATCGACGTCAAACGTGGTTAAAGTCAGAAATTCATCTCGGGTGTATCCGAGCCGTCGACAGGCCGCCGGATTGGCGTCCAGGATGTGGCCATCCAGGTCGTGCACGAAGACGATGTCCTCGATCCCATCGAAAAGGGCCCGAGCGCGACGCTCCGAGGCCATCAAGGCCGCTTCGATCTGAGTCCTCGAGGTAATATCTTCGATCGTACTTCGGATTCCGATGATCCGACCGGAATCATCCAATCGGTGACGCTCGACGATCGCGACGACGAGTTGCCGACCATCCCGACATTGATAGGTCCTCTGGATTGGAACCAGCGGGCGTTCCCCTCGAAGCTTCTCCATCACGGCCGTCTTGGCGATTTCCCGGGATTCCTCGGCCAGGAAATCGACCACGGGATGGCCAAGCATCTCGGAACGATCGTAACCCAACATCTCGCATTCGGTCTGGTTGATCGCGGCGATCCGTCCTTCCAGATCGATTTCGTGATATCCGAAAGGGGCCTCGTCGTAGAGTCGTCGAAATCTCTCCTCCGACTCACGCAAGGCGAACTCGGCCAGCTTTCGCTCCGTGGTCTCGGTCACGAACGAGTAATAACCCCGGATCTGCCCATCCTCGTCCCGGTCCAGGTCGACCACGGCCTCGACCGGGACGATTCGGCCATCCTTCCGTCGGTATTCTTTCTCGTAGCGAACCGAGTGTCCGGTCCGGAGAAGCTCCGCCAGGGCCTTTCGTCCGGGCTCGATCCACCGTTCCGGGGTGATGTCGGCGATCGTCATCCCCACAAGTTCTTCGGGAAGATAACCGACCATCTCCGAGAATGCAGGATTGACCAGGACGAACCGAAGATCCATGTCGACCGCCACGAAGGGTTGAGCGGTCGATTCGATGAGTCGGAAGAAAAATCGGGCCTGGGCATCCAACGACGGGAGCTTCACGGGCTTCGGCCCTCGCAGGGCAAGGCGACCGGGTTCAGAACGAGAAAAGTCCCCATTTCCCGGCGATTCGGCGGTCCGCCGGAATATCGAGGGCCTGGTTGAGAATCTGAGAAAACCGCTTCGATAGGCAGTCTCAGGGATTTCGGCTCGACCTGGTCGAGCAGTCCCTTGGCCCGGTCGCACCCGGGCAGGACTTGACCCGTGGCAATGACCTCTCCACCATATCATCGCCGAGTCGCGAAGGCCAATGTAGCCCTCCCCCGCATTCCAGAGCCCCGGACCATCATGCCCGCCTACACGCACCACATTTTCGTCTGCGGGAACGCTCGGGAAGCCGACCATCCTCGAGGAAGTTGCGATCCCGAGGGGAGGCAGTCGCTTCGCGATGCCTTCCGGAAAGCGTTGAAGGATGCCGGGGTTGCTCGTACCACCCGGGCCAACCACGCTGGTTGTCTCGACCAATGTGAACATGGACCGGTCGTCGCGATCTATCCGCAGGGGGTCTGGTATGGCCAGGTGAGGCCCGAGGACGTGCCCCGGATCGTGAACCGGACAATCGTGAATGGCGAGATCCTGGAAGATCTCGCGATCGCGAATGACTGCCTGAACAATCCCGACTGCCCGCATCGGACCCGTTGAGATGATGCTCTCCCCGATCAAGACTCTGACTACCATCGCCGAAGTTCGACGGGCTGTCGCTGATGTCCGTCGCTCCGGCCGGTCGATCGGGCTCGTCCCGACGATGGGAGCGCTGCACGATGGCCACCTCCGACTGGTCGAACAGGCCCGAAGTCACTCGGACTTCGTGGTCGTCTCCAGCTTCGTGAATCCCACCCAGTTCGGCCCCAATGAGGATTTTCGAAGCTACCCGAGGACGCCGGAGGCCGATGCAGACCTTTGCGCGCGGGGCGGGGCCGATCTGATCTTCGCCCCCGAGGTCGGTGAGATGTACCCGGTGGGTCCGTCCTCGACCACAGTCGATGTTTCGACCCTCTCCCGACTCCTGGAAGGAGCCAGCCGGCCCGGTCATTTCGCGGGCGTGGCGACGGTGGTCCTGAAGTTGTTCCAAATCGCCATTCCCGACCAAGCCTACTTTGGCACTAAAGATTATCAACAGCTCCTTGTCATCCGAAAAATGGTCGATGACCTGAACGTTCCGGTGGAGATCGTGCCGGTCCAGACCGTCCGAGAGCCGGATGGGTTGGCGATGAGCAGCCGGAACCGTTATCTCGACGTTGAGCAGAGGCGAGCGGCCGTGATCCTCTGGATCTCCCTGAAGCAGGCCGCCAAGGCCGTTCAGGAAGGGGAACGAGATGCCGAGCGGATTCGACAGATTCTCCGCGAATCGGTAGGATCAGAGCCCCTGGCGCGGCTGGATTACGCGGAAGTGGCCGACTCCGAGACCCTGGAACCAGCACGAGCGGTCGGGCCCGGATCTCGGACCGTCGCCTTGCTGGCGGTGCGGGTCGGCCCCGCCCGACTCATCGACAACGCCCCCTTGCCCGGTTGAATCGCGACCGAACCGGAAGTACGAGGCCAATCATGAGGCAGATTCTCTTCGAGGTTCCCGGTATCGGGGTGAAAATCTTCGGCTACGGCCTGATGCTCTTCTTCGCCTTCCTGGCCTCGATGAACCTCGCCGCCTGGCGGGCCCGTCGGGAGAAGATCGACCCCGAAATCGTCTACGATCTGGCCCTGTACGTCTTCCTCGGGGGCTTGATCGGAGCGAGGGGATTTTACGTTGGTCAGTACTGGGGAACGCGGATTCACTCGTTCTGGGAGATCTTCCAGATCTGGAACGGGGGGATCGTCCTTTACGGGAGTATCATCGGAGGGACGGCCGCGTTCCTGGTCTATCGCCTCATCCGGCCCTTCCCGCTCCGGCCGATGCTGGACGTGATCGCCCCGTCGCTGGCCCTTGGGATTGCCATCGGCAGGCTCGGCTGTTTCCTGAACGGATGCTGCTACGGGGACACTTGCGATTTGCCCTGGGCCGTCTCGTTCCCCAAGCTCTCACCCCCCTGGCAGGCCGAGGTCAGCCGTCACCTGATCCCGCCCAATGCCGAACATTCCCTCGCCCTCCATCCCACCCAGCTCTACTCGACGATCGACGGATTGATCCTGACCCTCCTGCTCTCCGCCTATTACCCGCTCCGTCGGCGCGATGGTGAGGTCATGGGGTTGCTTATGATCACCTATCCGGTCACGCGCTACCTGGTCGAACACCTTCGAAATGACGAAGGTATCTTCTTCGCCGGGATGACAATATCGCAGCTGATCAGCGTGGGCCTGATGGCGTCGGGAGTCATCTACTGGGTCTGGCTCTCGCGCCTACCTCGCGAACGTTTCGCCGATCAACTCGAGCCGAGCGAGTTGCAAGCCGTCTCCTGATGGATCGGTTCCGAGCTGATATAACGCAGGAAGACCGTCTCAAGCCTCGGCGGCGACAGGTAGCTGGTTCCGGGCCTTCTTCAGACGTTCGCCCAGAGTAAGGCACGCGGGCAATAGTAGGATGTTGCCGATCGTGCTCCCCGCTGTGGCGATGGCCACCATCGCCCCGAAGTTCGAGAAGGGAGTGAATTCGCTGAATCGAAGCGCCAGAAATCCAACCGCGACAGCGATACTCGAGAGCAGAACACCGGGGCCGGTAACGGCATAGCTGGCGAACAGACTCTCGCGAAATGGCTCCGATCGTCGGTACCGATGGAACTGGAGTAAACAGTGGAAGGTGTCATCCACGGATAGTCCAAGGGCCACGCTGGCCACCAGGGCCGTCGCCAGATCCAGCTTGATCCCCATCCACCCCATCAAGCCGAGGACCAGGGCCACCGACAGGAGCGTGGGTAGGATGGCCAGGCAGGCCAGGACCGGACCTCGAAGGGCGATCGCGAGCATCAGTAGAATACCGACCACGGACCAGGTAAACGTGGTCCATTGAGTCCGGATCACTCCTTCGGTCGTCTTGGTCATCAAGAATGAGAGGCCCGTCAAAAAGGTCTCCGGTCCGAAGGCGGCACGGGCCTGAGTCGTGGCTCGATCGAAGATGGCCGACTTGTCCGAGGCTGGTTGTTGCTCGACCAGACGGACCAGGATTCGGGCTTCTTTTGCCCGCGAGTTCCAGAATCCCTGGAGTAGTTCGGCCTGCGGAGAGCTCGAGATCAGGTCGATTTTCGTCGCCAGGATCCGGTTCGCCGATTCCTCCGGAAGCGCCGTGATCCGCCGATCGGGATCGAGCACCGTGGCCAACGACAAGACATGCGAAGCTCCCGGCCGTCCGCCCGATTGGCCGATAAGGCCTTCTTCGACCGACCGAAAACGCTCCAGAGTCGTCGCTGAGATTGTCTCTTCCGCCGGTACGATCAACTCGACGACACCGATCCCCCCGAGTCTCGATTCAACCGTCTGGTAGTCGCGCACGACCCGAGTATCAGGCTTGAAGGCATTGATGTAATTCGACTCGTAGGACAACCTTGTCATTCCCAATGAGATGGGAACGACAGCGACAATGATCGCGATCACGATCCTCGCGGGATGATGGTAAACCCAACCGGTGACCCTTCCGACACGCTGGCCGACGCTTGAAGATGTCCCGAGTTTCACAGGGAGATCCAGCCGGAAGGGCGGATTCATCGCAGCCGGCGAGATGACCATAACGAGGAGGGCCGCCAGTAGGGTGCAAGTACCCATGATCCAACCGAATTGCTGGATCGGGACCACATTGCTCGTCACCAAGGCCCCATAGCCGATCGCACCGGTGATCGCACACCAGAAGATGGGAGCAGAGACCGCCTCCAGAGTCTTCCGGGACGCGATCCGGACATCACCCTCTCGCCTCCGTTCATCTCGGAAATGAATGGCCAGGTGGCTCGCCGCCGGCATCGTCAGGACGATGATCTGGGCCACCAGTGGCCCTCCGGAGAGGGAGAGTTTCATGTTGAAGGTCGCCAGGACCCATTCGGTGGCCAGCCAGACCACCCATCCTGAGATCAAGGGAACCAACGCCCACCAGAGACTTTTCGTGGCCGTCAGGGTGACAACCCCGATCAAAATCATGCCCACGATCGCCAGCCGGCGTCCATCAACATCAATGCTATTGAAACCATCGGCCAGGAGGACCGGCGGCCCGACGATCGCCGGGCGAACTAGCTTGTGTTTGGCGGCGAATCCGTCGGCTTGCTCTCTGAGTCTCTTGACCGACGACTGAACGTCGAATTCCTCGATTTTCTTGAGACGGACCACGAGCGCTGTGGACTTGGCCTCCGGATCGATCAAGGTTCCGACGAAGAGTGGGTGCCTGGTCAATCGGGCCTTGAGATCGGCCAGTCCACGGGCGTCGGCGGATCGGATCGCACCACCGACAGAAAGGGCACTCGTGCCTTGAAGTCTGAGATTCCGGATCGCCTCCTTCATCGCCCGCTGGGCTCGATCGCGGAAGAATCCCGGAAGCTTGTCCATCTCAATCAGCGCATCGTCGACCTTCCAGAGCAGCGGCATCGCGTCGAGCGACTCGACCCTTTCGACGCCCGGAATGTCCGCCTCCCCGAGCATCCTCGCCAGTTCCTCGGCCCGGTCCATCCCTCCGGCCGTGAGCAGGGCGGGATCGTCGTATGAGACAAAGACGAAGTTATCGTCGCCGAAAGCGTCGGAGGCCTTCCGGTAGTCGAGGATCGCCGGGTCGTCGTCGGCGAAAAAAGATTTGATGGACTGTTCGTAGCTGACCCGCTTGCCCGCGACGATGAGTGCGATTAGAAGCAAGAACACGGCCATGATCGACAGGCGGCCGGAACGAAGTAAGAGTGAAATCACAGCAAGATTCGCCTCGGGGATGAGATGGACGGACCTCAGGATCCGTCAATCTCGCGGAAGGAAACTCGGACGCGGCCGACAATAGGAGTTTTAGGCAAGTGGTCTATCCTTGTCGAGCGAATCGATCGCCAGAACCGACGCCATGGACTCCGATGGCCTGAACGTCTCGAGATTGCTATTCTCTGAGATAGGTTAACCACCCCTGGAGATCAGCTGACCGACTCGCTTCAATCTGTCCTTCGAAAGATCCGCCTCATGCCCGGCTCTTTGATCCACGAAATGCTCCGTTCCCGAGAGGTCGAGTGGCTTGGCGCACTCCGACAATTGGTGGAATTCGAGTCGCCAAGTCGCGACAAACCGGCCCTCGATCGCCTGGCGGATCGGCTAGTCGAAGGAGCCGAGTCGTTCGGAGGAGAGGTCGAACGATTCGCTAATCCGTCCGGAGGAGACCACCTACTCGCCCGGTTCTTCGGTCGAGAAACCTCCGAGAAGCCCATCCTGATCCTGGGTCACTTCGACACGGTCTGGCCGATGGGGACCCTGGCTACGATGCCTTTCCGCGTCGAATCCGGTAAGGCATTCGGCCCGGGCGTTTTCGACATGAAGGCCAGCCTCATCCTGGTCGACTTCGCGATCGATTCGCTCCGAAAACTCGGACTCCAACCTGCCCGACCTGTCGAATTACTCCTGACCTCGGACGAGGAGATCGGCAGCCCGACCTCCCGTTCTCTCATCGAGGATCGGGCCCGAGCGTCCTCTCATGTCCTGGTCGTCGAACCTCCCTTGACTGATGGCTCCTTGAAGACGGCCCGAAAGGGCGTCGGCGCCTTCAAAATCGAGGTGGAAGGACGGCCAGCTCACGCGGGCGTCGAGCCCGAGAAGGGCATCAGCGCGATCGAGGAACTTGCGAGGCTGGTCCTCCGCCTTCATGACTTGAACGATCCGGCGGCGGGAATCTCGGTCAACGTCGGGATTATCGAGGGGGGTACGACGCCGAATGTGGTCGCGGCCCGCGCCTCGGCCCGCATCGACGTCCGGGCCAGAACTCAGTCTCAGGCACTCGTGCTCGAAGAATCCATCCGTTCCATCGCTCCCGGACATCCCGAGGCAAAACTGACCATCCGGGGCGGATTCAACCGTCCTCCGATGGAACGAACCCCGGAAGTGGGAAGGCTATTCGAGTTGGCCCGGTCGCTCGGGCAATCGATCGGCCTTGAACTTGGAGAAGGTTCGACCGGAGGCGGGTCCGACGGCAATTTCACGGCTGCGTTGGGTCTCCCCACGCTCGACGGGCTCGGCTGTCGGGGCGCCGGGGCTCACGCCGATCATGAGCAGGTGGAGCTGGAATCGCTCCCGGAACGCGCTGCCCTCCTGGCTCTGCTACTGTTGAACCTCTAGGTGCCATGATGTCCCAGGAAGTCGAGATCCGCCGAGCTCTCACGATCGCCGATTACCAGGCCTGCCAGGAGGCCCAGAGGAAAGCCTGGGGGATCACCGACGACAGCTACGTAGTCCCCCTGGCTACCTTGGTCGGGGCGAACATGCATGGCGGACTGGTCCTGGGAGCGTTCACGGACCGAGGCGATGCCGTGGGCCTCTCATTCGCCTTTCTCGGCAAGGTGGAAGGGCGACCTTGCCTTTATTCACAATTAACTGGCGTCGTTCCAGGCCAGCAAGGGCACGGACTTGGAGGGCGACTCAAGCAGTATCAGCGCGAATTCGCCCGGTCCGAGGGAATTCCTAGCCTCGCCTGGTCGTTTGACCCTCTTCAATCGGGAAACGCGCGATTCAACCTCGGTCGACTGGGAGCGAAGTCGAGCCGCTACATCGAGGACATGTACGGGCGGAGAACCGATGCGTTGAACGCCGGTGCGACGACCGACCGATTGATCGTCGAATGGGCCAGTGATCCCAGCCGTGAAACGCCGATCGAAATCGACGACCTCTCGAAAATTCCTCGATTAATCGAGACACGTGTTTCCGAGGGTGGTTCTCCTACGGAATTCGACCACCTCGATCCGAGCGAAATCGGACCGATTGCCCTCCTCGAGATTCCGCAGGAGATCGCTTCGCTCCGCATCCGGGATCCGGCCCTGGCCGAGGGATGGAGCCGGTCCGTACGTCGAGCCTTTCTCGAAGCCTTCGCCGCCGGGTATAGGGCCGAGGGTTTCGCCCGCGACGACCTCTCGGGAAGTTCTAAATGCTATTACGTCCTGGCTCGAAGTTCCGCCGCCTGATCCGCTTCGAGGGCCTGCTCGAGGACCGACCGGAACCTGGAATGGGCGTCGTATCGTCCGAAAATCTGGGCAAGTTCCCGGGCCGCT
This sequence comes from Tundrisphaera lichenicola, assembly GCF_051175385.1. Lineage (GTDB taxonomy): Bacteria > Planctomycetota > Planctomycetia > Isosphaerales > Isosphaeraceae > Tundrisphaera > Tundrisphaera lichenicola. The sequence goes on from NZ_CP195106.1 coordinate 5,422,968, forward strand.
GACCCGAAGGAGGGATCCTCCATCATCCGGAGGACCGCCGACCGGATCTCGGACGGTCCGGCATCTTCGGAGCGAATCAACACGCCTGCTCCTCGACTCTCGATCCCCCGCATGTTGAGGTGCTGATCGAGGTTTTCCGCCAGTCCCAGGACCGGGATTCCGATGCCCAACGCCTGCTGGGTCGTCGGGCTACCACCGTTGCAGATTACGAGCATCGAACGCGAGGCGGCTTCTTTTCCCGGGAGGTAAGGTTCGATCCGGGCATTGGGAGGAATCACGCCCTCGATTAGCTTCCCCGCCGAGGCCGCGATGACTTGGACCGGTAGATCGGCCAGAGCGTCCAGGATCTTTGAGAGTAAACCGGGACGGCCCGAGCTTCCCATGGTCGCGTAGATCGTCGGGATCTCCCCTTGGATCTCACTCCACCAGATTGGAGGAGCGATCCCAGGGGACCAGTCGATGGGTCCAAGATAGATGTGATTGGGAGGTAGTTGCGAGGTTGGAACCAGTTCGGGTACATCAGCGTAGAGAGTCCAATCGGCATCCGTATAAGTCCGCCGAAGATCTCCGCCCAGAGGAGGAAGGCCTCGAGATTTCCGGAGATGGTCGAGCGGTCGAGCATGCACGGCGAATGCCATCGGTTGCGCCAGTCGAAACAGAGGCGTTGCCATCCGAACGCCCAGGAATCGCGAGATCGGCAACTCGGGCATCGGAAATCCTTTCTCCGCGTAAGGACTCCAGTAAGCATTAACCAGGGCGAGATACGGCACTCGTGCCATTCGGGCGCTGATCGAGAGCGTGAGTCGGAAATCGCCGACCACCGCCGCCGGCCGAACGGCTTCGATCAGGGCAAGATCATCCGAAAGGTATGACTCGAGCGTGGCCGCGTCATAAAGCGGGCTACCCGCCGCCAGGGCTTCGAGAAATCGCGATGGTTCGATAGACCGAATCGCTCGAACCTCAAATCCTTTTCCCAGCCAGGGCTCTCCGAAGCGTCGATCGGAAGCGAAGAAGATCTCGAATTCCCGAGGATCCAATCGTTCGGCCAGGGCGAGAAGCCGGGCGACATGGGCCAGCGTGACCGCCTCGGCCACGAAGAGGATCCGAGGGCGTCGACGTGTCTCGATCGGTTCGACTCCCATCAAACGCTCACTGCCGGAGCACGGATTCGATCGGAAGCCTGCCGGTCCGACCGCTCGGTGGGGACGCATACCCGAACCTCAAGAGCCACGCAGGCCGTCGCTCGCCGATCTCCGGGGCGAGAGCCCGAAAGTCCCTCCTCAAGCTGGCGAGCCGCTCAATCCCCAGTTCCTTCCTCAGGCCGGGCGAGCCGTTATCCTCGACGTTCTCTAGTACCGGCAGGGACATCATCGGTTGCGTGGCCAGCCCTTCCTCCGCCAGAGCGAGCCATGACTGCTGCAGCGCCCGACCGACGATCAGGTCGGTTGCAGCATGACCGTCGGGGGCCACGATCAGGCAGAGTCCCGATGCGCTCCGGACGAGTTGGCGGGCCTTGCCGGCGAACACCCGAGCGATGCCCATCCTTGGCAGGATGCGATCCGGAAGTCCCTTCATCGTGCGGAGGGCGATTCGTTCCGGAGCGGTGGCCTCGATCGAATCGAACGATAGTCCTTCTTCGACGGTGGCATCGGGGAGTTGATCGAACCGGACGCTGGCGAGGAACGCTCGACGCATCGACGCGTTGCCGAACATCACACCATCGGCCCGTCCGATCAACTCGGCGAGTGCATCAAGTCGTCCGCGATCAACGATCCAGTGGGTCGTTACCCCATCGATCGGACCCGATGCGCGGGACAGGCGAGCCAGGAGATCGTCGGCGATGGTTCGTCGGTCGTAGAGTCGGCGATTGGTCACTCTGAGACGGGGTATCGCCTCGTCAGGAGCGGTTTTGTCCGGTTCTCCGGCGATCTGGACGACGGCAACCACCTCTCCTTCCGACGGTTGCCAGTCGACCGATAGGCCCATGGACCGGGCCGCCTGGATCACGTTTTCGAGCGACGCACCGGCGGCCATCCGGGCCATCCTCTGCCCGGAGTTCATCGGCGATGGATCACGCGACGGATCGAGCACCAGAGCGATGGTCCTGGAACCCTCGTCGACCCGATACCGGATCGGCTGGGTGTTATCCCCCGAAGGAGCCGACATCGCCGAATGTAGGATTCGCGATAGGGTCTGATTCATCGGGATCACTTAACCCTTGGACCGGCCATCAGACACTGCGTCTGCCAGGCCTAATCGGATCAGTGATGCCTTGACCAATTTTCGCTTCAGGCGTTGCCAGGGATTTCGATTTCCCCAGGCGATCCGCCCTTTGGCTAGCCTCTGGTGATACGCATCGAACTGGGCGAAGCAAGGTGCGGGGCGAGTCGAGCGTCGATCGAGCAGGATCTTCAGGATCTCCGCGGCCGCCACCCCGCTGCATAGATGGCAGGCGAGCCCGGCCGAGGGTCCTCGGCCAGTCGAGGTATCGACCTCGGAGAAATCCGTATAGGAGCGATGAGTGGCCTTGGGGGTGAGGCCCACCAGGAAGGCAACCAACTGGTCTAGCCGCCCCATCCCCTCGTGCAGGTCGAAATAGTCGTCGAAGGACATCCCGGTCGGCGAGAAGACGATCGACGCCGCACTGAAGCCGATCGGGCCGGCGGTAAGGGCCCAGATCCCTCGTCGGCGTGCCTCCCGAAAGAAGAGACGACGGGTTTCAATTTCGAAGAAATCGATTCCGTCAACCACGACATCGACACCTTCGAGGAAGGCATCGATATTCCCCGGACCGATTGGCTCTCGAAAGGTCCTGATCTCCAGTTCAGGATTGATTGCATGCGCCTCATCGGCCATGACCTCAACCTTGGGATGGCCTAGACCACGAAGTGTTGCTCCGAACTGTCTATTGAAATTAGCCAGCTCGAAGGTATCCGGATCCGCGATGTGAAAGGATCCTATCCCGAGCCGCGTTAGCGTTATCAGGTGAATTCCACCGACACCGCCCATGCCGACGATCGCGACTCGCGAACGGCGGAGCTTTTCCTGCTCTGCCAGGCTGATCAGGCCTCGATGCCGAGAGAAAGCCTTGTCGTAGGAGAACTCCCCAGCGATCGGCAAGTCGGGTCGATCCCTTCGGACGCCGGATTGCTCGATCACACCCATCGGTTCGCCTCGATCGAGTTGGGGTGCGGTAAGGTGGGGAATTGTATGCGATGCCATCACAATATATGCCGCGAGCGAAACCCCGACAACCCGAGACGAATGGTCCTTCCGGGCTCCAAGTCGAATCAAGCCGCCGGTCGGAGGGGGAAGATTGGAGACTCGCGGATCGTCGTCGACCACCATCGAGGGGCGGCCTCGATCTGCTCCACGGCCGCTTCGATCCGGCGAATCGTCTGAGAGTCGGCCGCGGAGGAATGTTCGCCGAAGAATGTGGCATGATCCAGTGGCCGGGGGAGTGGACTAAGCACCGACATGGGCAAGCTCACCCCGAAAATCCGATCGTAAGTCCTGGGCGCCTTCGTACGCATCACCGATTGGTCCGTGTACAAGGCCTCGGCCGGGGCGTTCGCCACCGAGGGATGGGCCTTCCGAACACCGAATGGGAGTGCTCCCATCACTTTTTGATAAAAGGAAGTATGCCTCGGATTCACGGTGATCACCCAGGTATCGCCCCCGATCCGGACGTGATATTGCTGCACCAAACGGATCATGGCCTGAAAAACCCCGAGGAATTCCCGATGGCCAAGCCCTTCGTCCGCAAGGCAGGTCACCTCTCCAAGCCTCCGCCCCTCGGCCCGAAATCGTGCCAGATCCTCGGGATAGACCGACTCCATCGGCAACCCTAGCAGGCAGGTGTCGGGGACCATCGACAAGGTCGCCACGACCTGATCGCGATCTCGGGCGATCACCGTTATGGTCCCTGGCAATACATGAAATGGTGTGAATCGAAACAACTTCGACCCGACATCTTCGTAACCACGAGCCCGGTATTTCCGGGCCAGTAGTAGGTAGGCTTGCTCGAAATCATCGAAGCCCGAGGCTATCATGACCTCGATATTTCGAGCCGTCCCCTCGACGTTGATTACACCTCGGCGCGCAGCGTGATCCGTCATCGATGGAACTCCACGAAGCACTGATTCACCCGAAAATGTCGATCCATCAGCCCGACGGGATCGTCCTTGCGTACGATCTTCGACCTACTCGGCACCCGATCGAGGTGCGAAATGTACTCGACCAATCGTCGATTCGACTCGTCTTCGATATCTCCCGAAGGTCCTCCTCGACCCTCGGCTGATCCTTATATCGAACTTAGTTCACGATATCGAGGACGGGAAGTCGAAAGGGGAAAGTTGACGGCCATTTTTCGTAAGCCCAATGATTTGAAAAGCTTACCATGAACACACAACATTCGCTGCATCCAACCAATTCATCGACATTTGCTGCTTTTTCATGTCATGTCGCATCCAACCACGATCGATCAACCCCCCGCGAAGTTCATGCAAAAACCAAATATTGATCCTACCAACAGCACAAAAAATACCCGCGACGACCGATCGATGACGACCGGAAGAACGTCGCGGGACCACGAAAATCCGAAATCTTCAAGTGGGATGGCGGCGGCGTTAGGCCAGGACGATCCCTTGGGAGTCGGCGGGAACCGGGTAATCCCGCGAAAACTCGCGGATAGCCTCACGCGTTCGAGCGGCCAAAGCATGATCATCGGGGGCCGATAGTATGGCAACGATCCAGGCTGCTACCTGGCGAATCGCGTCCTCCTTCATACCACGAGTCGTCAAAGCGGGCGTTCCCATTCGGATCCCGCTGGGATCGAGGGGCTTTCGTTTGTCGAACGGGATGAGATTCTTGTTGACGGTGATCCCGGCCCTTCCCAGGGCTCCCTCGGCGATCTTGCCGGTCAGGCCCTTCGATCCCATGTCGATCAGGATCAGGTGATTGTCGGTCCCTCCGGAAATCAGGCGGAATCCGGCTACCATCAAACCATCGGCGAGAGCCTGAGCATTGTGGATGACCTGCTGAGCATACTGACGGAAGTCAGGCCGGAGGGCTTCGCCAAAGCAGACCGCCTTGCCGGCGATCACATGCATGAGCGGACCTCCCTGGAGCCCGGGGAAGACGGCCGAGTCCAGCTTCTTGGCCCAAGCCGTAGTGCACATTGCGATCCCACCACGGGGCCCTCGGAGGGTCTTGTGCGTGGTCGTGGTGACGAAATCGGCCAGGGGTACCGGGCTCGGATGCACCCCGGCGGCCACCAGGCCGGCGATGTGCGCCATATCGACGAAGAACAGGGCGCCGACCTCTCGGGCCACCTCGGCGATCCGATCGAACTCGATGATTCTCGAGTATGCGCTGGCCCCGGCCAGGATTAACTTCGGCTTGTGCTCGCGGGCAAGCCGGACAATCCCATCGTAGTCGATTCGCTCGGTCTTGGGATCGACTCCATATCCGATCGTGGGATACCAACGACCCGAGTAATTCAATTTCATCCCATGCGTCAGATGGCCGCCCTGGGCCAGGTCCATCGCCAGCACGGTGTCGCCATGCTCCAACGCTGCGTAATAGACCGCCTGATTGGCTGATGCTCCCGAATGTGGCTGAACGTTGACGTGCTGGGATCCGAAAAGTTCCTTGGCCCGGTCGATGGCAATCTGTTCCGCTTTGTCGACGAACTCGCAACCGCCGTAGTAGCGCCGACCTGGCAAGCCCTCGGCGTACTTGTTGGTCAGGACGGACCCGACGGCCTCCATGACTGCGGTGCTCGTGTAATTCTCCGAAGCGATCAGTTCCAGCTCATCCCTCTGCCTATGTTCTTCGGAGACGATCGCCTCGTAAATCGCGGGGTCGGCTTCCTTGAGATGGTCCATTGAAAACTCCATGATGAGAGAGTGATTGATCCGATCCGGGAATTCGAAATCTGGCCGGTCCGTCAGCTATTCACGGCAAGGGCGACGCGACGGCTCGCCATCTCCATTGATAAAGGCAGCGTTGCGTGTTTGATCCGCGATCGAGTGCCGCGGTCGCCTGGACTCGCGTCGCTCGCCGTCCTGCTTCGGAAAGTTGGGCCGAACTGGGGGCCGAAGCCTGAAAGTCGAGATGTCCCGAGCCGATCCCCCAGCGGATGTGCGACGAGTCGGCCTCGAGGAGATCTCCCGAGACCGCGTCGACCCAGTAGGTGCAAGCAAGCGCCTCGATCGGCGACCGGCAACGATCGGCCATGTCGACAGCGATGTCGGCCCCCCCCGGTGATTCCTCGACCGAGAAGACGGCCGAGAAATGGTGAGGGCCCGATTGACCGACCAGGAGCGCCTGAAGGCCGGAGCCTCGCTCCTGAAACTCGAGCTGCTGGTAGGCCGGGCTGACAACACGCGTGGGGTCGTCCCGATCGAGATCCCCCTCGATCGTCCAGGCGATGGGCCGGCTCGGTGAGATCAATTCGATCGCGTGAATCCAGCGATCCGCGGACCATCGAAATCCAAGCCGGAGCGATGCAGTCACGATCGACCGCCGATCACCGTCCGAAACCAACTCTAACATCGATCGAGGCCTTGGGTCCTGGTTAGGAAGCCGGGGAGACGAGAGATCGCAACCCCTCATTCCATCCCATCCAGCGAGGGAGGAACGAGGAGTTGCGATCTCGGAGGATCAAGCCTTGCGCACCTCACCTCGGGCGAGTTTTTTCCGGAGGTAAGCGTCGATGAAGACATCGAGCCCGCCATCGAGGACGGCGTGGGGATTCCCCACCTTCACCTCCGTCCGGAGGTCCTTGCACCACTGGTCGGGCTGGAGGACGTAGTTGCGGATCTGGCTACCAAAGCCGATCTCGGCCTTCTCGTTATAGGCCTTGGCGAACTCGGCCTCGCGCTTTTCCTCCTCCACACGGATCATCTTGGCCTTGAGGAGTTGGAGTGCCAGGGCGTCGTTTTTATGCTGCGAACGCTCGCTTCGCGACTCGGCGGCAATTCCGCTGGGAATGTGCGTGTAGCGAACCCCCGACTCGGTCTTGTTCTGGTGCTGGCCACCGGGACCGCCGCATCGAAACACGTCACGCTTCAGTTCGTCGTCCTTGAGCTCGATATCGATCGAGTCGTCGATCTCGGGCATCACCTCGACCGAGGCGAACGAGGTCTGACGCTTGTCCGCCGTTCCGAATGGGCTGATCCGGACCAGTCGGTGGACTCCGGTCTCACCCCTGAGGTAGCCGTAGACATAATCCCCCTTGATGTGGATCGTCACGGTCTGGACCCCGGCGACTTCCCCCTCTTCTCGGTCGATGATCTCGGCTTTGTACCGATGGGCCTCGGCCCACATGAGGTACATACGCATCAGCATCTCGGACCAGTCGCAGGCTTCCGTCCCGCCCGCACCCGGGTGGATGGTGACGTAACAATTGCAATGGTCATTGGGACCGCTGAGCATCGATCGAAGCTCGAATTCCTGGAAGTCGGCATCGGCCTTCTTCGAGGTTTCGCGAACTTCCTCGTCGAAATCGTCGCTACCGTCTTCCTCGGCCAGTTCAATCAAGGTCGACAGGTCGTCCGCCTGGCGCACCAGGGCTTCGAACGGCTTGATCACCCCGTTGAGTGACTTCAGCTCGCCGATGATCCCCTTGGCTTTCTCCTGGTCACTCCAGAAGTCGTTGCCTTCCATGAGCTGGGCAAGTTCGTCACGTCTCTCAATTTTTTCGCCCAGGTCAAAGAGAGTCTCGTAAGTGGACAATACGGTCGATGACGCTCTTGGCGTCCCGCTTCAGCTCGGCGTCCATGAAAGTCCTCGTCAAGGCGGAAAGGAGACGGTCGAGGACCTCGCCCGTCGTCGTGACGAGACAATTCCAACCGTCTTTGCTCAACACTATGATTAGAACCGAAGACGGCCCCGTCGGGAAGACTGGGTGATCCTTACTCGCACAAGTGCTCTCGGACCGATGCCCGCCATGTCCTTCCCTGACGCTAATCGACCAACAGGAAGGTTAGCTCCTTCTCCCACGGGCGGATTGCACCTGGGCCACGCCCGGACCTTCCTGATCGCCTGGCTATCGGCCAGGAGTCGAGGGGGACGGGTCATCCTTCGCCAAGAGGACCTCGATGCTACGAGGGCCAGGAGTGAGGCCGCCTCATCAGCGATCGAAGACCTTCGCTGGCTAGGAATCGACTGGGACGAAGGACCGGATGTCGGCGGGAGGCATGAACCCTACGTTCAATCAGAACGCAAGGGAGCGTATGCAGCCGAAATACGGCGTATGGCGGCGAAAGATCTGATCTATCCGTGCACTTGCACTCGTGCTGATATTGATCGTGCTTCGTCTGCCCCGCATGCGTCCGACGAGGGGCCGACCTACCCGGGTACATGCTCGACCCGTTCGTTCTCGGATGTTGGCGCACTCGAAAATCGGCCATTCGCATGGCGATTCAGGGTCCCTCCGGGTCCGGTCTCCTGGATCGATCGGTTCCTCGGTCCTGTCCGGATCGATCCTTCCACAACCGGCGGGGATTTCGTCGTGGGGCGCGATGGGATCGGGCCGTCCTATCAGTTGGCCGTCGTTCACGATGATGCCACGATGGGCGTGACCGAAGTGATTCGAGGGGATGATCTGGTCTCGAGCACTCCTCGTCAGATCCTCTTGTACCGGGCCCTCGGCTTCGAACCACCCAATTTCGGACATATCCCGCTTGCAGTTGACTCGAATGGTCGGCGATTGGCCAAGCGAGAAGGATCGCTCAAGATCACCAGGCTACGAGAGTCGGGGGTTCCCGCCGACAGACTAATTGGTTGGCTTGCTAGGGCCTGTGGTTGGTCGGACCGAATCGAGCCGAGCCCCGCTTCAGCCTGGATTAGTCGGTTCGACCTGGCTGCGATCCCCCGAGAACCATGGGTCATATCGGCGGAGTCGATCGACGAAATACGCCCTTGAGTTCAGATCGGGAATAGCTTATTTGAGCAACAACCTCTGATATCGGCCAGAAATAGGGCTCGATCTCGACCGTCAGGGAAGGCTCGGTCGGGGATCAAAAGCACTCCTCCGGCTGGTCGAAGTAGGATCACGGTCAAATGATCGACTCGAAAGATCTCATCAACTTCCGACCAAAGAAACGTCCGGTCGAACTCGGGTTCCTGGTCCTCGGCTTTCTTGGTGATTCCTGCGGGAGATATGGCCAGGTGGACCGGGAATGGCACTCCTAGTTCACGAGCGACTCGTGAAGTTCTGCGACAACACCAGACTGTTCGAAAACCAGCCAGGGAAGCCAGGACAATCGAGGAACACGCCATCATCAACGCGACGGAGCGAATGCCTTCGGAGAAATAGGACACTGAGAACAAGATAAGTCCAATGCTTATCAGAAGAAGCAATCCTTGGCCTTGTTGACGGCAAAGGCGTCGACATGCTCGGAATCGGGTCAAAGTGGCGTACCTTAAGATGTCGGAATGGGTCAGCCGGTAGTCGAGCTCAATGGGCCGGATCAACCCATCCTCGAAAGTCGCCTGGCCCATGATTTTTCCACCTGGAAACAGGAAGTGCCGAGCCGAGATATGAACGCCAGGCGACCACGGACTTATCCTAACGCCCTTGTTTCTCGGATCGAGCACCGATTGGCGACTCCGAGCGATCCGCTAGGAATTTGGCCAGATCGGACTCCGAATCCCCAGAATAACGATTTCCCATCGAAAGACGAGTCTTTCCGAGCCGCCTGTCTTCTCAGTCGAAATAGCCGCAAGCTCTGAGATGATAAACACTTCGGGCAACTCTCCTATGTCGCTCCTCCTGACCAGGCTCGGGTTCGCCTCCGATTCCTTCAAGTTCGATGGTGTAAGGCCCGGAGAAGCCGACCTCATCGAGGATCTCACGGATCCGGCGGAAATCCACCGCCCCGCCTTCTCCCAGGGCCGGGAAAAACCAATCCTGCAATCCGCCACGGTTGTCCTTCAGATGAACGCTCCCCACGAGATGTTTGACTCGCTGGAGTTCGTCCACAGGATCCGCCCGCAAGTTATAAAAGGCGATATTACCCGTGTCAAAGTTGATCCGAATTCCGGGATGGTCCAGATCACCCATCAAATCCAGCATCGCTTGTGCATTCTGGGTTGGCCCCTTATGAGTCTCCAGTGTCAGCAGCATTCCGAGGTCAGTCGCGAGATCTCCGAGGCGTCTTAGGTGCTCGATGATGATCTTTCGCTCGTGGGAGTCGGTCGGTTGACCCGCCCCCGAGACCGCCAAAGGAGCCCGGAAAGTCGCGTTGGCGAATCGGATTCTACTGGCGGTCAGTTCGAATCCTTCGGGAGTCCGAAGGTCGGCCCCGCCGACATTACATCCGCTCACCTTGACCGAGCGATCGCGGAGAAGTCCAAGGAATGAAGAGACTTCGGGAGCGGGTGTCGACTCGATAACTACCGCCGATTCCGGGATCACCAAGCCCCCGAAGTCATGCCCCCGGAGAGCAAGCTCGACGTAGGAGAGGCCTGCCGCCGAAATTCCCTCGACCGCCGGGCGAACCCCGGGAGGACCGTAGGAATTCGAATAACAGCTTACGATTCGATTCATGTTTATACCCAATGGCCTTGCGGCCGCATCAACTCCGGTGGAGATCGAGCACTCGCACCAATTTAAGCCTCGGTTTCAGGCCGACGTGGCGAAGAAACAACACGAGTTGTTCCGAAAAATCATCCCTCGGAAAGGCTCCAAGGTCTATATTCTACAGAATCAGGCCTTTTTCTTATACAATGGTGTTGTTCGAATACAACGCATTCCGCAATGTGAACTATTTGAGCCATAGACTTGACACGGAAGGTGCATCTTCGACACAATTTGCTCCTGTTCAGTCGAACTATTTCCAGGGTGGGGAGCGGAACTACAACATGAGACGTGCCAAATTGATGAGCATCGTACGGACCTCGGCCGTTCGACTCGCCATCGTCACGGCGATTGGCGCGGGATGGTCCTCGGCGGCTCGGGCCGACTTCACGTTTGATGCGGACGGGGCTGGTGGTCAGGCGTCGGCCCAGACCATCACCGGGCTGAATTATGGCGCAGGCAACGCGCTGTCGGTTGGGGCGATCCAGAACGGCGGACTTCAGGTCGGCTCCACCTTCCAACTCCTCTTCCAGACGCACCTCTCTCAGGTCGTCAATGGAGTGAGCTCGTCGACCCCCACGGGTCTTGACTCGGATTATCAGATCACGCTCGTGGCTAGCTTCACCGAGCGCGTGACCAGCATCACGACCATCGCTGGTGTTGGCACCATTGCTACTTTCGAACTCGTCCCGACCGCGACCGATTCGATCAAGATTTTCTTCAATAGTTCCAAGGTCTACAACAACGCGGATGGTACTGGCTTTGCTGTCGGAACTGAGATCGCTTCGCTAGATCCCAGCTTTGTCGGCTCGTCCTACACCGATCGGACCGCCCTGCCGGCAAGTCAAGGCGGTGGAATTAAGAAGTTCAACACGACGGGTTCCGGTAATGGTCTGAGCGCGACGACCAATAGCGGCACTGGAAGCACGACGATCGGGGCCGCCGTCCTATCGTACGACTCGAATTTCTTCCAGCCGCCGTCGGGCAACCCCCAGTTGCTGACCTCGCTGGTTGACCTGGGCGTTGACCCGATCTTCAATGTTGTCTCGGCTTCGAAGTTGTTCGTGGACATCAGCAATGGCTCGACCCACGCTGCGAACATCGGGTCGAACAACGGCACCAGCGGCCCCGACTTCCAGCTTGAAGTCGCCGGCTTCACTCAGTCGTTCACCGCCGTGCCCGAGCCAGCCTCGGTCGCCATGACCCTGCTCGGTCTCGGTAGCTTCGGCTTTGGGTCGTTCGTTGCCCGACGCCGTCGGACGGGTACTTCGGCCTGAGGCTCCGACTGATCTCGCCATTCGACAGATCCACAGGAGGCTGCCCCTCAACGGGGGTGGCCTCTTGTGTTTTAATATTCAAGGGAGAGACACCCACTCGACGAACGAACCCGACATCAGTTCAAGTTAACCGGTAAGGTGTCGACTTACGATCGACGATCGAGTGCAAGAAGCAAAAAATCGGATCGATTCGATCAAATTCGGGTCAGCCGGAAATCGGATCGATGACCACCGGCACTTCCGCGCCAGGCTCGACAATCCGCAGTGCCCTCTTGCCGGAGAGGACCTCCAGTAGAGTTCGTCCGCAGACCCCTTCTCGCCAGCCTTCTAGCAGCGAGATGGATCGGTCGCCGTTCATCCCATCCAGATACCAACGGACCAGGACTTTCAAGTCGTTCGCACCACCGGCCAGGCCGACCGCAACCTTCGCTTCCGCGCAAGATTGCGAGAGGGTGGCCGAAAGCAGGCTGATGACCATGGCTAGCCCCGGCCCGTCGTCGTGGCGTTCGGCTGGTTCGGGAAGGTCCTCGATGGGGGTAGTCTGAGCCTCGGCGATGACCCTCAAAATCTCTCCAGAGCGGGCCAAGAGTTGGGGCCGATTGAAATCCCGAAGGGCTTCCAGATCGCGCCGGGTGTTCGGTTGACGCTTGGAGATCGCGACCAAGAGGTCATCGCGGAGGACGCTCCGAAGCGGCCGGTTGATCCGTTTCGCGTCTTTCGACCGCCATTCGGAGAGACGTCGAGCGACTTCGAGCCCCCGACGGTTCAGCGTGTGAAGTCCCGACAAGCGACGCCAGCGGTCCACATCGGATCGATGATCAATTGCATGTAAGAATGAGTTAAATTCAGCTTCAGCCCATTCGGTCCTACCTCGGCGGTGCAATTCGGCCTCGAGCATCTCGGCGAGTTCGAGGAGATGTCGAACATCTTCCAGCGCGTAGCGAAGTTGGGCGTCCGAGAGGGGACGACGCCTCCAATCGGTCCGAGTCTCCCCTCCCATAAGAGAGACTTTCAGAGCCTGATGGACCAGATTGCTCAGTGAGAGGGGGTAGCCGAATCCCACGAGGCCCGCGGCGATCTGAACATCAAAAAGCCGTTCTGGAATCCTTCCGGCCTGGATCCGGCAGATCCTGAGATCTTCCCCAGCCGCATGCATGACCACCTCGATCGAGGGGTCGAGCACGACGTCCCAGAAAGGAGAGAGGTCCTCAATCTGCAGGGGATCCACCACTGCCAGCCGCGATTTCGTCGCGACCTGGATCAGGCAGAGGATGGGCTCGTAGGTATCTTCCGAGACGAACTCGGTGTCGAAAGCAAATCGCCCAGCTTGGCGGATGTGGGCGACCAACTCGCCCAAGCCTTCGGAGGTACCAATCAGAGTGGGATCTTCAACGGGCTGTCCGGCCATCAAGGACTCTCAAGAAGTTTCGTCCGTCGTTCCAGGCCGGTTGCCTGCGTCTCTTACAAAATTATCACGAATGCCCGGAAAGCGTGCAAGCTCGAGCTTGACTTTGGTCCTCAATAGCCGATGCCGCTGAGAAATTCGAGAATCGCCTGATCTGTGGGGTGCGGATTCTCCAGGGGCGCGAGATGACCGGAATCCGGAACCGTCACCAGCCGAGCATCCGGAATCAAGTGGGCCATCGCCTTGGTTTCTTCCAGAGGGATGAGTTGATCTTCAAGCCCGGCGATGACGAGGGTCGGAACGGAGATCTCCGGAAGTTTGGAGGTCCGATCGGGTCGACTAGCTAGTCCTCGGAGCGTTCCGATTAGAGCCCTCACTGGCGTCTTGATCATCCGTTGGTGCAAGCGGGCAACCAATTCGGGGTTTTGAGCGAATGTTTTCCTGGAAAACAACTTGGGAATCATACCCGCGATCAGGGCTTCGACTTTCCCATCCGACTCAAGCTGCAGTGCCAGTTTTTCGCGAATTTGTGCGGCCTCGGAGCTATCGGCCGAAGCCCTCGTGTTCATCAAAATGAGACCCCTGACCCGCGAAGGATGACGAGTCACGATCGAAAGCGCGAGATAGCCTCCCATCGAGAGGCCTCCAAAAACCACGGGCTGGGTCAGTTGGAGACTATCGAGGGTCTCGATCACGTCGTCCGCCATGACGTCGATCGGATAAACCCCGTCAGGTGCCGCACTCGAGCCATGCCCCCTCAAATCGGGCGAGATGACCCGATAGACAGACCCCAGACTGGATTGTTGGTTGGACCACATCGATCGGTCGAATGGAAAACCGTGAAGCAAAACGACCACCGGCCCTGGACCGTCATCTTCGTAATCGAGTCGCATCAGCTGAGGACCTCCCATCGCGAGGATGCGTCAATTATCGCATTCTGGCCTTGGTCGCCCGAAACGGCAATCTCTCGGCGATTTCCCATGCCCGACTTTCGAGAGGTGACGGATGGCTTCCGATCCTGCTTGGAGAAACCGGCAAATGGCTCCTTTGATCTCGGCGAATCATCGAGCCGGATTGATCATCGCAATCACCGAGTCGCAAGGTTTGGAAGTTTCCCATTCCCGAATCACGACCCGTCCATGCCGACCAGTCTGATCATCCGACTAATGGCCTCATCACATGCTCGGGAAGCCCGATTACCGCCCGAATTGGTGGCGACCAGGAACGCGATCTGACGCACCGGGGCAACCCAGATCGTCGAATACCAGGTGGTGTTGCTCCCGCTATGAGAAAGGGCTGAACCGCCGGCCCAGGCCCGTTCTCGAATTAGCCAACCGCAGACATAATCCTCATCCTTGGCCGGGGCATGAAGGGCCTTGAGCGTTTCTTGCTTCGGTGGACGATTTCCCTCCGGAACACTCCCGAGGTGGAGTCTGGCAAATTTTGCCCAGTTCGAGACGGAGCAATGGACGGTACCAGCGGGCCCCATCACCGATGGATTATCGAGCCGGATTGGTTGAAATATTCCCCCTACTTCGATATGGCCCCACGGCTGATCGTCGACCTCCGAGTGCCCCGGCGGACCGAAACCCGTCGAAGTCATCCCCAATGGTTCGAAAATGCGGGTCTGCATCAACGCATCCCACGTGATCCCGGTGACTTCCTCGGCCATCAATCCGGCCAGAACATATCCGACATTGGAATACTCGAAGCGATGACCACCCGATGACTTCGGTGCGTCTTTGAGGACCATCGACAGGACGACTCGCCTTTTGTCCGTGTCCGATAGCCCCAGGCCCACGGTCCGCCAGGCTACGTTGGGTGGGAGCCCCGCGCGATGTGCGAGCAGTTGGCGAAGGGTCACCGATCGAAAATCAGGGTGAAAGCCCCCGGAACGACCGGGAAAGACCTCCTGAATCGTCGAGTTCCACGCCAGCTTTCCTTCCTCAACGAGCGTCCCAATCATGGTGGCGGTCATTGCCTTGGTGCAGGAGCCGATGTGAACCTGATGATCGACCCGGATCGGATCGTCAGATCCGACTTTTCGAACCCCCGAGGCCCCCATGATGACCGACCCGTTTCCTCGAACGACGGCTCCGATCATCCCCGGCACCCCCTTCCCTCGGGTTCGACTGGAATCGAGGAGGCTGACCATTTCCTCTGGAGTTGGCGTAACCTTCGAATTCTGATCGGGTGAACTCGTGGTTTTTGTCAACTGAGCCCGTAGTTGACCTGATCCCAGTCCCCAGAGCCCGAATGAGAGGGCCGCCGATCCTTTCACAACTCGACGCCGAGCGATCACAAAATCCTCCAACCAGAATTGCCGGAAGTGGGAAATCCCAACGACACGCTCACTCGATCTATCCTTATTGCATTTAACAAATTACGACGAGACCACGATTATCGCCTCCGACGTTGGTGTTTGAACTCAATCTCATGGCCATGAACCGCGTCAGGTCACCCAAGAAATAAATGGCTGGTTACCGCCGAATAAAACTCCGAAATTTCGGTGACTTGAAATGACCTCGGAAGGCCGTCTCAGTAGCATGGATTGGGGCGAGGGGCCGGTCCGTCGATTTATCCTGGACATTGGATGGCGAAACGTCGCTATAATATTAAAGGATGAAATCCATCACTCCCGCCTGATCCCCGCCCTGGCCCGGTAGCGAAAGACAAATCCGATGAATTGTAGTCCAGGACGACTGCCCTCGTCGGGGCGAGCCCTCACTCGGATCAAGCTAACTCGAGTCTGGTCTTCCCTTGTATTGATAATTCTTTCGCTGGCATTACTCGGTTCCGCCTATCCTGCCGAGCCATCTGTCGGTGAATCGTTTCGAGAGTCTGTCGAGCCGATTCTCGCCGATCATTGTTACGGATGTCACGGGGTCGGGATCAAGAAGGGGGGAGTGACCCTGGACGAGTTCGAGACGGACGAGTCGTTACTGGCTCGACCGGAACTCTGGTACGACGTCCTCAAGAATATCCGGGCCGGTTTGATGCCACCGTCCGATCGGCCGCGACCCTCGGCCGAGGCACTGGCGACGCTGGAAACCTGGATCAAGCGGAAAGCGTTCGGGCTCGACCCGGCCGATCCCGACCCGGGAAGAGTCACATTACGCCGCCTGAATCGGGTCGAGTATCGCAACACCATCCGCGACCTGATGGGGATCGACTTTCGGGCCGATGAAGAGTTTCCCGCCGATGACACGGGATATGGCTTCGACACGATCGCCGACGTCCTGTCGATCTCGCCGCTGCTTCTCGAAAAGTACATGCAGGCAGCAGAGTCGATCGTGACTTCCGCAGTCCCGACCGTCGGGAGGATAGTTCAGTCCCGAAATATTCCGGGTCGGGAGTTCAAACCGAGGGAAGGTCGAGGGGACGGGGAGAGGCTGAGCCTTTATGAGGCGAAAGAGGTCTCCAGCACGTTCGATTCGCCCAAGGGGGGTCACCACCGGATCATTCTGGACCTTGGAATCAGAGCAGACTTCGACTTCGACCCAGGCCGGGCGACCGTCAGGTTCCTATTCAATGGTCGCGAACTGCTCCGGGAAGATGTGGGCTGGGATTCCGGGAAGAAGTTCCGATACGAGTTCGATGAGACCCTGGTACCGGGCAATAATACGTTGACCTTCGAGGTCGCGCCCCTGGTCCCGGTCGAAAAGCGAGAAAACTTCGTCGATCTTCGGATCAACTCCGTCGAGGTCGTTGGCCCGACCGATCCCTCCGAGTGGGCCCGACCTCCTCGTTACGATCTTTTCTTCGATGGTGATGCTCCGGAAATGGCGGAGGGTCGCCGAGAATACGCTCGCGATTCCCTGAGACGATTCGCTTCACGTGCGTTTCGACGACCCGTCGACGAACGAACGCTCGAACGCCTCGTCGCGATCGCTCAGGAAGCCTACCAGTTGCCCGGGATTACCACACAGCAAGGGATCTCCCGGGCGATGGTCGCGATCCTGGCCTCTCCGCGATTCCTCTTTCGCTTCGAGAACTCCGAAGCCGCCCGTACTTCGCATGGATTCGCCAGGATCGATGAACTTTCGCTGGCAACCCGACTCTCCTATTTCCTCTGGTCATCGACGCCCGATGACGAACTTCTGGCCACTGCCGGACAAGGCCAGCTCCGTCAGAATCTCGACCTTCAGATCAAGAGGATGCTGGCCGATCCGAAGGCCACGGCGCTGGTTCGCGACTTCGTCGGCCAGTGGCTCCAGGTCCGCGATTTTGACCACTTCCCGATCCAGTTCCGGACAGTGGCACGTCGCGAGGGTTTGACCTACTCCAAGGAGACCGAACGCGATTTCGAGATCACTCGGCGATCCATGAACGAGGAGACGGAAGCCTATTTTGCGTATGTTTTGAAGGAAGATCGGCCCATCCTGGAATTGCTGGATAGCGACTACACGTTCGTCAACGAGTCCCTCGCGAAGCACTACGAGATTCCCGGCGTGAACGGTCGAGAAATTCGGAAGGTCAACTTGCCCGAAGGGAGTCCTCGGGGAGGGCTCCTGACCCAGGCCGGGGTCCTGATGATCACCTCGAATCCCACTCGAACCTCTCCGGTCAAGCGTGGGCAATTCATCCTTGAGAACATCCTGGGAACCCCCACCCCACCCCCTCCGCCGGACATCCCTTCGCTGGAAGACACGATTCGAGGAATCGAGGGGCGTCAGCCGACGATGCGAGAGGTCATGGAGGTCCATCGGGCCGATCCACTCTGTGCCTCATGCCACAAGCGAATGGACCCGCTCGGGTTGGCCCTGGAGAACTACAATGCCCTGGGCATGTATCGAACGACCGAGCGAAAGCAGCCGATCGATGCTTCGGGCCGGCTGGTCACCGGTCGAACATTCCAGGATGCTCGAGAACTCAAGACGATCCTCAAGACGGAGCACCGGCTCGACTTCTATCGCTGCCTGACCGAAAAGCTGTTGACCTACGCCCTCGGACGTGGGATCGAATATCAAGATGTCGAGAGCATCGACTCGATCGTCGAGAAGATCGATCGAGAGGGAGGCAAGTTCTCGAGTCTCCTGATGGGAGTCATCGAGTCGGCTCCGTTCCAGATGAGACGGGAAGTGTCGGGATCGATTGCTGCGAAGGCCACCGGACCGGAACTAAATCCTAACCCCAAGGAATCGAATCCATGACGCGGACCGACCTCCAGAGCGAGTCGATCGCCCATCAGGCCCGCCTGACGGCCAGCCGTCGTCGGTTCCTCAAGGGGCTAGGGGCCGCGGTCGCGTTGCCCGCCCTCGATTCACTCCTACCCCGAGGAATCAATGCGGCCGTGGCCGGGGCGACCGGCGGCCTCGGAACGACTGCCAGCGGCGCACCGTTGAGGATGGCCTTCCTTTACTTCCCGAATGGAGCCAACCAGAAACTCTGGTGGCCCGAGGGTCAGGATCGCGATTTCACTTTCAACAAGACGATGGCCCCGCTGGAGAGCCTCAGGCACCGGGTTCAGGTCCTCGGTGGCCTCGATCACCTCAACGCCACGGCGGGTCGCGATGGCGGCGGCGACCATGCTCGGGCGAGCAGCACATTCCTGACTGGCGTTCGGATCAAGAAGACTTCCGGGGCCGATATCCAGGCCGGCGTCTCGATTGATCAGCTCGTCGCCCGGAAGATCGGCCACCTCACCCGTTTCCCGTCACTCGAGTTGACCTGCGACGGTGTCCGAAAATCGGGGCCATGTGACACGGGATACTCCTGCGCCTACGACTGGAACATGTCGTGGCGGACGCCCAATACCCCGATGGCCCCCGAACCCAATCCCCGGATGGTCTTCGAGCGGCTTTTCGGAGCGGGAGCCGCCGGAGAACGGCAGAAAAATTACGCGATCCGGCAGCAGCAGCAGAAATCGATCCTCGACTTCGTCCTGGAGGACGCTCGCGAACTCCAGGGGCAACTCGCCTCACGCGATCGCGACAAGTTGGATGAGTACCTCACCGGAGTTCGCGAGATCGAAGGTCGGATCGAGCAGGCCGAGAAGCTGGAGGCCAGCCCCGACCCCGGCGGCGAAACTCCCCCGGGTATCCCTGCGGTCTACCGAGACCACATCCGAATCATGACCGACATGCTGGTCCTGGCCTTCCAGACCGACTCGACCCGGATCGCGACCCTGATCCTGGCTCACGACGGGAGCAACCGGGCCTTCCCCGAGATCGGGATCCCCGAAGGCCACCACTCCCTATCACACCACCAGGGCAAGGCCGCCTCGCTCGAGAAGTATGGCCGGATCGACCTTTTCTACATGGAAGAGTACGCACGCTTCCTGCAGAAACTCGAAGAGACCAAGGATGTCGACGGCCAATCGATCCTCCACAATTCGATGATCGTCTATGGATGCGGCAACGGCGACGGGAATCGCCATAATCACGACAACCTGCCGGTCATCCTGGCAGGTTCCGGCGGAGGAACCCTCGACTCCGGACGGTACGTCAAGACCCGAGGTACCCCGATGTCGAACCTCTTCCTGGGGATGGCCGACCGCTTCGGGATCCAGGGTCTCGAACGCTTCGGCGACTCGACGGGACGGCTCGACTCGATCTGATCGCGATCGGGATCTCGCAGGGAAATCCACTTCCCTACGAAATCCTGCCCTCGACGAATGCCAGAACCCGCTCGAAGGGGATGTCCGCGAGTACGCCGAATATCGGGTGTTTCCCCAATCTGGCTTTCGTCGTGGCGGGTGATGTTATGCCACAAAGGAACCTGGCCTCCTGACGAGGGCTGGCCAGGGCGTGGAAACGCGAGCCTCTGAGTTCGCTCAGAATAGTCCGTGCTTCCTCGTCGAGGCTCCGGGGAAGTATCGCCTCGACCACCGGCGGAATCCCACTCAAACATCGGCTGCAATGCCCACAGACCGTCGACATCGCCTGTCCGAAGTAATCCAGGAGATGCCTTGTCAGACATCCAGGGAGCGAAGCGAACTCCGTGACTTGACGGACTCGCTCGACGTTCCGGCGCTCCTGTAGCAAGAATCGCTGACTGATTTCCCGACAGATGCGATCCACATCGGGATCTAACTCAAGCCATCGATAGCCTCGGCGGATCCCCTTCGCCTGAACCTCGATATCTCCGCTCAGTTCGAGCTCGGCCAAAAGTCCGGCGACCTCCAATCGCTCGGGTCCAGGCTCTTTCAAATCGATCGAGTACCAGATCCGACCGGCCTTCGCTCGGACGTTCAGCGATCGGTAGGTCGGGCCTCTCGGTCCTGAGAGGATCGCTTCGATGGGTTGGATCGGCCTAAATTTATACTCGGCGTAAGTGGTTCCCGTTCCCTCCAGAATTCCATCCATTTCCAGGTAAGTCAGGATGGTCTCGATCACGATTTGCCGGATGTCGTGGTCGAACGAAAGGTCGTAAATCGAGATCTCAAATCGAGGGCCCCGGCTGAGGATATCCTTCAGGAATCCGTTTGTGGATTCAATCGTCGGAGTGTCCCCGTAGGTGAAGTTTTCCAGGGTCGTCACGTCCTCGGAGCAAGCGAACAACTCGCAATGGGCGGGTTGGCCATCGCGACCGGCCCGGCCGATCTCCTGGGCGTAATTTTCGAGGCTCTTGGGCAGGTTGTAATGATAGACGGCCCGGATATCGGCCTTGTCGATCCCCATGCCGAAAGCGATCGTTGCCACCACAATCCCGGCTTCCGGGCCCATGAACCGCTCCTGGACCTCTACCCTGCGCTCGGGGCCGAGCCCGGCGTGATAGGCCTCGGCCGCGAATCCTTCTCTGGTCAAGAATTGGGCAAGTTCCTCGGCCGTCTTCTGTTGAGTCACATAAACGATCGTCGGGACAGGCCGAGCGGATCGGAGGCGGGCCAGCAATAGGCTTCGGCGATCCTCGAGGCAGCACGGAGAGGCGTGAAGTTCCAGATTCGGCCGATGGAAGTTGGAGCGGACCACATCGGCGTCATCGATCCGGAAGGCTCTCGCGATGTCGATGGCGATTGAAGGAGTGGCCGTCGCCGTCAGTGCCAGGACTCGCCCAGCCTGGAGCTTCGTGGCCAAAGCTGCGAGCTTCATGTACTCGGGTCGAAAGTTGTGTCCCCACTCGCTGATGCAGTGCGCCTCGTCTATGGCAACCATCGCGATCTTTCGACCGCCGAGGGACCGGAGGAAGCGCTCACTCCCCAGTCGCTCGGGAGCCACGTAGAGGAGTCGAGTGCGGCCCGATCGGACGTTTTCGTAGGCCTGCCGAGTCTCTTCGACGCTCTGGCTGGAATCAAGTCGTGTGGCCAGGATTCCCTGACGGGCCAGGGCATCGACTTGATCCTTCATTAGCGCAATGAGCGGCGAGACGACGATTGTCAGTCCGTCGAACAGGAGTGCGGGAAGCTGATAGCAGAGACTTTTTCCACCGCCGGTCGGGAAGATCGCCAGGACCGAGCGTCCCTCCAGCAATCGCCCGATGACTTCTGCTTGACCCTCGCGAAAGCCGGGATGTTGCATGACATCGCGAAGGACTCGGCGAGCATTTTCGAGATCGGGCATGAGTCGACCCTACTCCGGTCCCAGGAAACAAAATCGACCATCATCGGGATTTCCAGCAGGGGTGAGAAGTCGAGTCGGTGGCGTCGAGGTCCTAGCCGGGTTAGGATCGGACCTCGGGTCGCCTCACGAATCATCCATGAGATCGAAGGGGAACGGGATCATGCGTGCCTCTGGTGAGTCCAGACGCGGCTTCCTGGAGTCGATGGGCCTGGCGGGAGCTGGAGCGATCCTGGCGGGATCAACCGAGTCAGCTCGAGGCTTCCTCGCGAACAACACGATTACCGTGGGTTGCCTGGGGACCGGGGGGCGGTGCCGGACCCTGATGAAGTCATTGGGCAACCTGCCGGGTGTTCGAATGGTCGCCGTTGCCGACGTCTGGGATTCCGCGCTGGCCGAGGGTCGAAAGCTGGCCGATCCCCAGGCATTCTCCACCAAACATTACCGTGAAGTCCTCGACCGGAAGGATGTGGATGCCGTCTTGATCGGCAGTCCAGACCACTGGCACGTCCCGATGACGATCGACGCTTGCTCGGCGGGCAAGGATGTTTACGTCGAGAAACCCGTTACCCACGAACCGGCCGAAGGAGAACGTCTGATCGAGGCCCAGGATCGTCATAAGCGGGTCGTTCAAGTCGGCCAGCAACAGCGGAGCATGCCTCATATCGTCCGGGCGAGCGAGTTGATTCGTTCGGGAAAGATCGGCAAGGTCTTCAAGCTGGCCTTGAGCTGGAATCGGAATACAGGCGATCGGTTCGCGCGAACTTCCCAGAAGGTGGATCCGAATCAGGTCGCTTGGAAGGACTTTCTGGGATCGGCTCGCGATCAGCCATTCGACGAATACCGATTTCGAAACTGGCGCTGGTTCTGGGACTTCGGTGGGGGCATCCTGACCGATCTGATGGTCCACTGGATCGATGTCGGGCAGTGGATTCTCGGTTTGGACCGACCCGAAAAGGCGACGACGTTCGGAGTGGAATTCGCCGGCAAGGGAGTCTGGGAAACGCCAGACACCATCCAATGTCTCCTGTCCTATCCGGGTGGGGTCCAGGCCCATTTCGAGGGGACGTTCTCGAACGCCAGGAACGCGGCGAGGATCGAGTTCCTGGGAACAGAAGGCTCGATCTGGATCGATCGAGGCGGCTATATCATTTACTCGGAACGAGGAAAGGGCGAGGTGGAATCCCTGATCCTGGGTTCCGATCCTCGCCGAGGGCTCGACTTCTACGACAAGCCCGATGGCGAGACCCTTCACCTGGCCGACTGGCTCGGGGCGATTCGTTCCAGGAACAAACCCTCCTGCCCCGCCGAGGCGGGTGTCGCCTCAGCCGCCGCGGCGCACCTGGGAAATCAAGCTTTCCGAGAAGATCGAGTCGCCAGGTGGAGACAGCCTTAAGTCGTGATTCCTCCACCGGTCCTAGACCCGTCCGACTCCGGAAATCTGAACACCAAGTAGGAAAAGGCACGCTGGTTGCACCCGCTGAAAATTCCATGCGCCGAGAAGGGCGCCTCGCGATCGAGCCCGGACAAATGTCACGAACGAGTGGAACGAATACCATGCCCTCCTCAACTGATCGTAGGCCCACCGTTTCGCGGGAGGTCGTGGAACACCTGATTCACGCCAATTTCTGGGATCCCTTCTCGGTCCTGGGTTCGCACGAGGTCGAACTCGATGGGAAGCCCGCTCGGGCCATCCGGGCCTTCCTTCCCGAGGCGAAAAATGCCTGGTTGGTGATGCCCCGAAAGGGGCAGGATGATGCTCGAAAACCCCTCGACCGAATTCATCCCGATGGATTCTTCGAGGCCATTGTACCAGGCCCAACACCGTATCGGCTGGGGATCGAGAACCACCAAGGGCACACCTGGGAGATCGAGGATCCTTACCAATTCGGCCCGGTCCTGACCGAATTCGACCTTCACCTGCTGGGCGAAGGTACCCATTACAAGAGTTACGAGAAGTTAGGGGCCCACCTGAAGACCCACCAGGGGGTCAAGGGAGTCCACTTCGCCGTCTGGGCCCCGAATGCCTTGAGGGTGAGCGTGGTCGGCAACTTCAATCATTGGGACGGGCGAAGGAACCCGATGAGGAGTTGCTCGGGCGGGATCTGGGAGATATTCATACCCAGTCTGACCCAGGGCGAGGTCTACAAGTTCGAGATCAAGAGCCGGGTCAACGGTTACCTGGTCGAGAAGGCCGATCCTTACGGCTTCTCGGCCGAGCTTCGCCCCAAGACCGCCTCAGTCGTCTGGGACGTGATGAAATTCGACTGGCACGACCGCGACTGGATGGAAACACGAGGAGCCCGTCAGGCCCTCGACGCCCCGATCTCCATTTACGAGGTTCATCTCGGTTCCTGGCAACGAAAGGTGGAGGAGGGCGACCGCTACCTGACCTACCGAGAACTGGCAGATGCCCTCGTCAACTACCTGGCCGAGACGGGATTCACGCACGTCGAATTGATGCCGATCAACGAGCATCCCTTCGACGGAAGCTGGGGATACCAGCCCGTCGGATACTTCGCCCCAACCTCAAGACACGGCACCCCCGATGACTTCGCCTACTTTGTCGACACCCTTCATCAGAACGGCATCGGCGTCATCGTCGACTGGGTACCCGGTCACTTCCCGCGCGATATTCACGGCCTTGGCTTCTTCGATGGGACTCACCTCTACGAACACGAAGACCCCCGACTTGGCGAGCACCAGGACTGGGGCACCAAGATCTTCAATTACGGCCGGGCCGAGGTCCGCAACTTCCTCCTGGGCAATGCCCTCTTCTGGCTCGAACGCTACCACATCGACGGCCTGAGAGTCGACGCCGTGGCCTCGATGCTCTACCTCGACTATTCGAGGAAGCCCGGGGAATGGGTTCCCAACGTGTTCGGCGGCAACGAGAACCTGGAAGCCATCGACTTCCTCAAGAAATTCAACGAGATCTGCCACCAGGAACATCCCGGGATCATCACCGCCGCCGAGGAGTCGACCAGCTTCGCGGGCGTCTCCCGGCCCACCTACCTGGGTGGGCTTGGCTTCAGCATGAAGTGGAATATGGGGTGGATGAATGACACTCTCCGTTACTTCCAGAACGACCCCATTCACCGGAAGTACGACCACGGGCAGCTCAGCTTCAGCCTGATCTACGCCTTCCACGAGAACTTCATCCTCCCGCTCTCGCACGATGAGGTGGTCCACGGGAAAGGTTCGCTGATCGACAAGATGCCCGGCGACCTCTGGCAGAAGTTCGCCAACCTTCGCCTGCTCTACGGCTATATGTTTGGACACCCCGGCAAGAAGCTCCTCTTCATGGGGGATGAAATCGCCCAGTGGCGCGAGTGGACGCACGATCATTCGGTCGACTGGCACCTTCTCAATTGGCGAGACCACCAGGGGATCAAGCAACTGATCTCCGATCTGAACGTCCTCTACAAGTCCGAACCTGCCCTCCACCAAGTCGACTTCGACTGGCAAGGGTTCGAGTGGCTCGAACTTCACGACTGGGAAAATAGCGTCCTCGCCTTCCTCCGAAGGGGCAAGAATCCCGACGACTGCGTCGTGGTCATCTGTAACTTCACGCCCGTCGTCCGCGAGCCCTACCGGATCGGCGTGCCGGTGGGCGGGTTCTATCGAGAGCTGCTCAACACCGATTCCGAATGCTACGGCGGCTCGAACGTCGGCAATTACGGCGGAACCTGGGCCCATCCTCACGCCTGGGGCGGTCGGCCATATCACCTCTCGCTCAAACTCCCCCCGCTGGGAGTGGTCTATCTGAAGGTCGAGAAGGGATGAGAATCGGATGGAAATCCCGACCGAGGCCGATTGGCAATTCCATCCCGATGACCTCGACGCAGCCTGCGCCTACAAGAACTTCCACGGCAAATCTTTTGACGAGGCCGTTAGGATGTTCGGTGACAACACCCTTTCGCATCAGGAAGACCTGATGTATATGCCGGCGGGAGTTTTCGGTTTTTACCTTAAGGCATATATCGCTTATTTTTTATCCAACCCTACAGAGGTCGGGCCAGATGCCCCGAGTGGTTTCGTCTCGCTGATCCGATTCAAAGCGGAACATGATTCCGAAATGATCCGCCCTCTCTGGTCGGAGATCGAGCCTGTCCTCGAATACCTCGCCGGTCATCAAGACGAATTCGACGCCAACTGGGAGGTTTATGGCTGCTTCCGCTCAGAGATCCACGAGATGGCCGATTTCGGATTCGAGACGACCTTCGACTCCTCGGCCCCGGAAATTGTCCCTGATTCTGTCACACTCAGCGAAATGGCCTATTCGAACAAGACCGTCCGCTGGCCGGTTGCTCTTCAGATCTTCCACCATTCGGGCATCGATCAGCTTAACGCCGGTTCACGCAAGGAAGATATCCTCCGAACGTTCGGCAAACCGGACGCGATCGGCGGCGGAGATCATCCTCAGTTTGGACTGATTCCCGAATGGGTCCGTTATCATCGACCTCTCGGCACGTTACGCTTCGAATTCGAGGGGACTGCGATAACGAGCGTGACATTTATGCCACCGATGGGTTCGAGCGGAATTCCGCCCGAGATTGAGGCATTCCTCGATCCGCAGGTTCGGAATCGGTTGTCTTGGTTTCTCGCGCCCCTGCCTCCGCCCCTTGAAACCGAAAGGGACTGATCAGCATCCGCGCGGATCAGGACTCCTCGGCGAAGTCTTCCAATCGCTGCCCCGGTTTGGTCCCGACCAGGTTCGATTTGTCCTTCGACCCGGGGACTTCGGGCTGACGGATCATCTGCGGGATCAACTCGGCGATCGGCACATCCCACTTCATCATGCCGATGGAGACCGTCGCCGACTTCTTCCTCGGGTCGAGCTTGACCACTCGGCCCGGACGGTCGTAGCCAAAACGAGGGACCACGACGCGATCACCGGGCTGGAGCCTGGCCCGGGCCTCGACCATCCTCGCATCGTTTTCGGCTTGGCGTTGGAGATCGCCGAGCCGCTGATTTAGGGCCTCGCGGCTCCGGTCGGCCTCGGCCTGCGCGGCGAGAGCCCCCTGCCGGGCATCTTCAGCATCTTTCCGAAGCTTCTGGACAATCGCCAGCTCGGGATGATGCCCCCCCTGCCCCTCCTCCAGATACTTCGAGGCCCTGGCCACGAGATGTTCGGGAAGATGCAACCGACGAGCGATCTGCAAGGCGTTGGACTGGCCGATATCGCCGATGTGGAGTCGGTATCGAGGCCGGAGCGTTTCCAGATCGAACTCGACGGCTGCGTTCTCGGCCCGAGGGTTGGTGAAGGCGTAAGTCTTCAGGTCGCCGATGTGAGTGGTCACGATCGCCAGACTGCCGACCGAGTCGACTTCGTCAAGGATCGCTCGACCGAGCGCGGCACCTTCGGCGGGATCGGTCCCGGCCCCCATCTCGTCCATCAGGATCAATGATCTCTCGGTTGCCTTGCCGAAGATCGAGGAGACCCGTCGTATATGAGATGAGAAGGTCGAGAGCGACTGCTCCAGGCTTTGCTCATCGCCGATATCCGCCAGGACATCGTCGAAGATCGGCAGTTGCGAGCCCTGATTCGCCGGAATGTGGAGCCCGGCCTGCGCCATGATCGCCAGGAGACCGACCGTCTTCAGGGCGACGGTTTTTCCACCGGTGTTCGGCCCGGTGACGACCAGCATGCGAAACTCGAATCCCAGATGAACGTCGATCGGGACGACTGACCTCACCTCGGCATCATCGTTGGATATGCGAGCCGAATTGGCATCAGTTTCAGTCGCCGGATTTCCTTCATTGAGGATGCCTTCCTCGATCACGGATGACTGGAATGATCCCCCAGCCACCGTTTTTGAAGTGGGGACCGATCGCTTTCTCGAATCCGCTCGAAAGAGAGCTTCGAGCAGCGGATGTCGAGCCCCTCGAAGATGAAGCTTCCCTTCTTGATTGAAGTCGGGGGGAGTCAATCGGTAGTCCAGACTGTAACGACCCCGAGCATAGATGAGGTCGAGTTCGGCCAGGGTTTCCAGGGTCCCGAGGAGCGAGTCGGCTACCTGACCAACCTGGGCACTCAACCATCGGAGAATCCGCCGGATCTCCTTGGCTTCTTTGGAGCGGAGGAACGAGAGTTGGGCCGATTGCTCGGCGATCGCCTGGGGTTCGACGTAGACCGTCTCGTTGCTCGCGCTCGTCCGATGGACCGAGCCCTGGATCTCGCCTCGATGTTCCTTGGCGATCGGCAGGACGTAATGATGGCCGACCATCGTAAAATTTGGGTAACGCAAGATCCGCTTGATCTCATTCGAGCGGAGCAGCCTCGTCAGGGTTTCCTTGATCTGCTCCTCAACCTGGCCCATCTCTCGACGGAGGGCCGAGAGTCGTCGACTCGCGGTGTCCAGGATCCTACCCCGCTCATCGATGCAGGATTCGATCGCGTTCGACACGCCTTCGAACGACCCGATCTCTCGCCTCATCCCGCCTAGCCTGGGAAACTCGTCTCCCACCTTATCGAGCCACTGGCCCAGGTTGCCGATCGCCTTGAGCGACTCGACGACGCTCGAGAGTTCCTCGGGGTCGAGTAGGCCCCCGATCTGGGCTCTTCGGACTATGCCTCGGATGTCGTGGAGCCCTCCGAACGGGGGATTGAGTCCCGAAGAAAGGGCGTCCGCCATTTCGGTGGTCAACGCCTGCCGATCGCGGACCTCACCCGGGTCGAGGCTGGGCTCCATCCGAAGCGCGGCTTCCTTGCCGAGCGAACAAGCCGCTTGAGATGAGACGATCTCGCGGACCTTGTGGAATTCCAGCAGTTCTAGCGTGTGCGTATCCATGAAGCCTCGCGCCGACCCGATCTCAGACCCCGACCCGATTCCCCGATCGACACGGGGCGAGCGATTCCGGTTCACCTGGACCACTTCATTATCGCAAGTCACGGGCTCAAAATACCACGCGACTCGTGCTCAGGGGTCCAAACGGGGCGAGGTCGGTAGCATCGGTCGACTCGCAGGTGTGACGATTCCCGGACTCAGCGGATTTCTCCGTCAGTCGAGGCCGGAGTAGCGTCAGGGGCTGGAACGGCCACGGAGGGCCGGTCGTCGGGGAGACTTTCGACGAATTTCTTCCATGCCATCGCATCCACCCCAAGGTCTCGGCCGGTGATCGACTTCAAGGCGTTCATCGAGGCGACACGGATTGCGGGTTCCTCGTGCTCCATACCGTTGACGAGAAATTCGTTGATCCGCCGATCCTTCGCCTTGAGTTCCCCAAGACTTTCGATGGCGGCTACCCGACATTCGGCCGCCACATCCACCGTCATCACCCGAGCCAGGACCGTTGCATCCTCGGTCCGACCCACCAATCCCAAGGCCCGGCACGCTTCGGCGCGAACCAGATTATCCTCGTCTTCTACCAGCCCGAGAATCGCCTCCCGTGCCTCCGGACGTCGGAGTTGACCCAGCGTCCGGCAGATCACGGCGCGAGTTGCATGCGGTTCCTTTCCGGAACGCAGCTTCTCGACAAGGATCTGAGATGCCCTGGCCTTCTGGTTCTCGTCGTCGAAACATCGGGGTGAGGATAGGCTGTCATAAGCGATGAAACGCTCATTGGGATCTCGACTCTCTTCGATCGTCCGAAGAAAACTGGAAGCCGTGGTTCCGCGAAATTTGAAACTTTGAAATCCAGTGCATCCGGTCATCGCGACGATCGCAACGATCGAAATCATCCGGAATCGAGTTAGCGATGTAGGTCTCTCGCCTAGCATAAGCCTTAGCCCTACCTCGCCATCCATGGCGATAGGAACCGAAGGAAGAGCGTCGGCGAGAGGTCCAATCCCCCCGCCTCTCGCGAATCATCCGTGTCGACATCGAACTCATGAATGAGAACCATCGCGGTGAGTCGGGGCATCATAATCAAGTCCCGGAACCATACAACCCCAGGACGCTCGCCCTTGGGCCACTCCATCAGGGTGATTTAGGCGGCCCGAACATTTATACGAAAAGGAGTTGGGTAAGACGGGACCAATTCAAGCCACTAACTCGCTCCTCCCAAATCTCGCTGCCGATTCATCCTTCCCTAAAATCTGCAGAGCAAGCGATGTTGAACCGAAGAACAAAAAAAGACGTCAAGGTAGTAAGGACTACCTTGACGTCTAAGCTTGTATTGTGCCCCAACTAAGCTAGTTATGGCACAACTTCAGTGAGTGGGCGATGCAGGACTTGAACCTGCGACCCCCAGCGTGTCGAGCTGGTGCTCTAGCCAACTGAGCTAATCGCCCCTGACCTGCAGCAGCTTAATTCATAAGGCAGGATGAAGTCAATATCCATTTTCCGAAGGACGAAGCTCGATCGGATTGTCTGGTTAATTTTCCTTTCAGATCGCTCCTTGCTGGGCCCAGAGGGTGAGGGCTGGCAAGTCGACCGGTGTTGCGACTATGGAACTTCGATCGTGCCTTGAACCATTTCACTTTTTCGAGTCCGTGTTGTTGAATCGGCTGAGGTCCCGCACTCGACTTCGCCCAACAAGTAGGGTCTCTCCAAAGTTGCGAAGAAATGGCGGAGCCAACTTGATAGCCATCAGAACGACTCTCTCTTGTGACGATTTGGAATGGCCAGAGTGCTCCAGGACTCGAAGCAGTTGACCCATTCGATCTACCGAAAGTCCAAAAAATGCGACGACGGTTCCCAGAGTCACTCAACCGAGAAGAGCAATCTTGCCAGACCCGAGCCTGGTCGTTAGTATTATCCCTATCTGAGACGGATTGATTGGACATGAACAACGAAAAGTGAGTCACTTTTCCCGTTCAGCAATTCAACCTGGACAGGATTCTACTGGGGATTGGTGTAACGGTAGCACGACTGCCTCTGGAGCAGTTAGTCTAGGTTCGAATCCTAGATCCCCAATTTTAATTCCGTCTTCATTCCATATTCAGGGTTGGTCTTCGCACACTCTCCATTTTTTTGAGACTCGCTTGCTTCGGGCCAGCCGTCTTCGAGCTTCGGTGGTTTGACCTGTAATGTTTGTCGAGTCAGCCCAAGCAAGTCGCATTTTCCAGCGAACACCCTGATTCTCTCGAATAAGAGTCAGGCCGGACGATATTCGACCAATTGCGATTCATGTCCTCATCACTCCGATGAGCAAGTGTCGTTTTTTAAATTCAACCACAGTTTAAGCTGGTTATTCCACATCCGATACTTGGCCCAGCGACTATGTACTTCGCCGTTTTGTTCGACATTTAACGACTTACCGACTCAAATGCCTTTCTAGTAATAACGAAGATTCTGAAGAGGCGAAGGGGGCTTAGTTCCTCGACGAATGTAAGACAGCTGATGCTGAAAACTAGGATCTGAACGGAATACTCAGAACCTCAGAACCTCAGAACCTCAGAACCAGAGTACGTCGCGTGTCTGTTGACGAGTTGGGTCGAAGTTTGGTAGAATTCGTACCCGGGTTGAAATGGAGTGGATCCATTTTAGTCTGGGCAAAGACCACTGGAGAGGTGGCTGAGTGGTCGAAAGCGACGGTTTGCTAAACCGTTAACGTGGGAAACCGCGTTCGGGGGTTCGAATCCCCCCCTCTCCGCTGATAACGTGTCCCACACCAACTCGGGAAGCTATGTCTCTAGAGTTGGATAATTCTAGCAACGCCACACTCATTCGAATCCTATCTTACGTTGATTGATTGAGCGAACAGGACTGGTGTCTCGTCATATAGAGGTTGGATTCGCAGACAAAAGGCTGAGGCCGACCGACTCTATTGATGAATTCCAGTTAACAAATACCAAATTATCAAACTTGCCTAAGTAGTGATCGCCTCTTAAAGCAACTATAGCGAGATAGACTTACTCGTGCTTTCTGATGCGACCAAATTCTTCGCTTGAATTTGAGGTCACATCGCTCGCCGTCAGTTGTAGCTCGAGCACTTCAAGACTTGTTCCTGTGGAGAATCGGTCCTGCAAGCGGCATGAGGTCAAGAGACTTCGAACAACCGTCTCCCATCCATGTTTGATCATACTCCAGCAATCACAACTTCCTCGAAGACGTATACCAATTACTGGCCGGCCCAACGAGCTACCTCGGTAGTATACCTCTCGCCCGCAATTGCACCTGGGCCGAATGTGGTTTCAAGTCGCGCAATCTCCTCGGGGTCCAATCGGATCTCAAGCGCGCCAAGGTTCTCATCGAGGTGAGTTCGTCTCTTCATTCCGGGGATCGGGATCACCTGATCGCCTCGGGAGAGGAGCCAGGCTAGAGCAATCTGAGCTAGGGTTGCTCCATGGGTGCGGCTAATCTCCTCGATTGGTCGGAGGAGTGGCAGATTGCGAGAGAGGTTGTCCTCGGTAAACCGGGGATTGTTCGCCCGCCAGTCTGCCGATGTAATTCCTTGACGACCCGTCAAGACCCCTGTTAGGAAACCTCGACCCAGAGGGCTGAAGGGCAGGAATGCAATCCCCAACTCCCGACAGGCCGGGATGACGTTCGTCTCAGGTTCACGGGTCCAAAGAGAGTACTCGGATTGAAGCGCGGCGATGGGATGGACCGCATGAGCCCGTCTAAGAGTGGACTCCGAGACCTCGGATAGTCCTACGGACCGAACTTTCCCGGCTGTAACCAAGCGTGACATGGCCCCGATCGACTCCTCGACGGGCACGTCGGGATCGATCCTGTGCAGATAATAGAGGTCAATCATGTCGGTTCCCAGGCGATTCAAACTCGCCTCGCAGGCCGATTGTATCCGCTCAGGTCTCCCATCGACCCCTACAGATGAGATCCAATCCGGCCCAACCCGCTTGACCCATCCGGTCTTGGTCGCGAGGACATACTCTCGTCGGCGGCCCTTCAATGCCCGACCGACGAGCAACTCGTTATGCCCATCCTCGCCGTAAGAATCGGCGGTATCGATGAGGTTCACGCCGAGGTCGACCGCACGCCGGAGAGTCGCCACCGACTCTTCCTCATTGGCTGGACCGTAAGCACCGGACATCCCCCAACAGCCCAGACCGATCGCCGAAACATCGAACCCGAGCGTGCCCAGTAATCGTCGTTTCATGGCTTATCCAATCGAGCATGTTTGCTTGTAATTGAGATCATTAATTGTTATCGTCTGCGGCGGATCTCAAGTGACTCTCGCTGTTTCAGGTTCGATTCAAATTTCCTCGATTCCTGCAAAATCGCAAGATCGGGATTGCCCGTCCTAACGAACCCGGAACTTCAACTTGACGAAAGATCTTCAGATTAAGCCGTTTGACGACTCCGGGACGGATTGTCGGTCCAGTCAAGGCTCAAGATTGGGGGAACCAATCGGTACCGATCTGACGCCAGCCCGAATCGCGGAGTTTTCGCCGCGAAGTCGTAAGTCTCCATGCTCAGCATCTTGGAAGTGGGGATTGATACCATAAGCACCGTCTATCTCGGGGATCGGAAGCCTGGGCCGTCTCCTCTCCGGTGAGTCGAGACAAAACCAGACATTTCGGGCCAGGGTAAAGCTCTCTGCTGACGTACCTTCCCCAACATTTACAGGCATCACCATCTCGTCCGAGCGATAAACGATCAGATTGTCGACAACTTGACCGTTCCGGCAGGGAATGAATTCAGGAATGCGGTTTTCCTGGAGGATTCGAATCCCCCATCGCCTGGGTCGGTAAATGGTATTGTGACGGAAAGTCGCCCCATCCACACCTACGAAGGCTACTGGCGTCATCGAGCCGAGGAACGTACAGTCCTCAATGGAGATCGCCCGTGCCTCGTATCCGCGAGGATTTGGACGAAAGAAGTCCAATCCCGTACTTTCACCGATATTCAGGGCACGCTGACCAGCGTGCTCGAAACGACATCGACCAATCTCGATATTGCTGCTTCCGTCCTTGGCCTGGATTCCGCTATGGCCGGTCGAATCGAAGTGGCGAAACTTACAGTTTGGATGACACCCTATGACAACCGACCATGTCGAGGCCCGATCCACCATTTCCCCAACGCTCCACGGTACAATCTTCGACCCGGAAGTCGTCTAGACCCGAGAGCTTGATGCCGTCCCGATTGCCGGACGGACCGGTGTCCCGGACGATGAGACGCTTAAGAACGACGTGGTGGGACGGCTTCGCCAGGATCCAACCGTCATCAATATTTATCCCGTTATCAGTTGCTCGTTCAAAGACGAGATCCAGCAACTCGACGTGGGACACCTCCGATAAATGGATGCCGAATAATCCGCCCTGGAACACTGGGGGATTTGCAGGATCGGCCGCCCGGAATCGAATCGGACGTCCCGGTTCTCCCACAATCCCCCGAATCGTCAAACCTCCCGGATAGCTTCCGGGAGCGATCAGGATCGTCGATCCAGCCCTTACCTCGAGAACGGCTCGCCGGAACTCGTCGGTGTTCGTTACGTTGACCTCGACATCCTCGACCGTTTGACGATCGGGCTCGACCAGTAGCGTGCTCAGTAACAGGAAGAGACCGACTCTCATCCTGAGGAGATCCAGAGATACCGCTCGCCGTGAATGGACGCACTGCACGAAGATCCAGATGACACATCCAGGTTCTTAGGGTCGAGCGACAGCATACTCGTGCGATCGTTCGCTAAAATTCGGCGGTGGTCCCCGGTGCTCGATGCTACTCCAGACCTCGAGCGGCCATACGCTCCCGGGCTTGGCATTGTCTTGCTGCTCGGGTTCCTCTCGGACTCGATGGATTTTGATGACAAGTTCTCGAGATCAAGGCTTTGCGTTTTGTTGCGACAATCTGGAATCGGCCCGGATGATCAGTGTCTGCTCGGGACGACCCTCGGTGGGATTCAACTTGATCGTCGCCGTATATCCTTCGGGTGTGGCTTCGATCACCGGACGGGATTCTCCTTCACCGCTCTTCAAATCGGCCATACTCAACTCTTCCAGCGATCCGGCCCAGGCTTTGTTTTTGGCATGGTATTCGCGCTGGGCTCGATAGATGGCCATGAGCCGATCTCGCGCGGGGCCTGTTGGATCGGGATGATAGGAGTCTTTAGGGGGAAGTTCGCCCGAGAATTGGACGTAGCCGAATCTCTCCGGACGGTGCATGTCGATCGCACCTTGGGGGGACCATACCCAATTATCCTCGGGTTTCCCTTCCACCTTTTTGTAAGTTTGCCCTTCGATGCGATGTTCCCACTCGACTCGTGAGAAGTTCACGCGCCACTGATCGCCAGCATTCGGAGGCGAGGCACGATGAGCCCTCTCGGCCAGGACCTTCCAAGGAAACGCAAATTCGACGGTCCAGGATTCGTCGATATCCTTGGGATCGTTGATCGTCCCGTTAACATTAGTGGCGGTCTTCAGACCGGGAATTTCCCAGGCGTTAACCGCTGGTCCGCCATCTCGGTAAGGCTTCTCAAGGAGTAAGTCCCATTCGGTGTTTAGAGCATTGATCTCGATTTCGTAGTATTCGTGATTATCACCATCGGGATCGATGAAGACTTCGAAGTCGTTGTCCTGGAAAATCACGGAGTCGTGATCGGTGAGCTTACCCCAGACATGGGGCTCGTCCAGTTGGGCTGCGATATAGAAATAATGATCGTCCCAGAGCATCTTGACGCGGGTCCGAAATCGCGGAAGCGGCTTCGCATCCCCCTGGATGTCGACGAAGTCATCCGTCCAAGACGCGAGTTGCCAGGACTCCTCATCCAGGCGGCCATCGACGACGATGGGAGCTTTTGCGCGGCCGCAGACATATCCCTTTGGTGCAGGGTTATCCGCTCCAAGGACGAGACAAGCGATCATGGCAAAGGCACAGAGGATCCGATTCGAGGACAAGGAGGACTCCCTTCAGGTCGGGGGGCATCGGTAGCTTTAGGACGATCTATCCTCGATCAGGGCCGCTTTTTATCGAGGGCGAGGCCCAGGATCCTCAGGGAAGTCTCGATCGTCGACCTCCTCGTCCGGGAAGTTTTGAAGCCATTCCAAGATTTCATCTGGGGATCGTTCCAGATCCTGGCTGATTCGAGCCGACTTCGGACGTCCCGGAAAAAGAGCCTTGCGGATCACAAAAAACGCCCGGATGGCAATGTAACCGAGCAGGAGCACAAAAACGATGATGAAACCATCACGACGGGCGAAGTTGCGAAACTCGACCATTGGTGCGGGAGCATCGGCCGCCTTAGGAATCGTCGTGAGTCGGCCCACGAGCATCGGGGCAGCCCTGGCATGATCCGAGGCGGTATACCTCAAGAGCTTCATGAAGTATCCGTCGAACTTCACTCGAACGAACAGGTCTGGGCCGATCACCAGATCCTTCGGAGGATCTGCGAAGATCAGGACGTACGGGACCACTCGATTCTCGTCGGAATAAACCCAGGCCTCGAAGAGTCGTCCCGAAGGTGCAAGTTCTGGGTTAACCTCGTAGGTTAAAATTCGCTTGGCCGTCCCTTCGATGTGGATCGGGACTCCTCTGTAGCGTTCGGGCCTTTCCCAAAGATGGGTATAGAGGATGTCTTTCCGGGCGGCGGTGGCGAGTTCCGAGGAGGGTGTTTGTCGCGCCCTCCTGAGTAGCTCCGCATATGCGGCACTCTCGCGACCCTGGACCGGCGACTTATCGGTGATCGCCTGAAATTCGACCCCCTGTTCGGGGACGACAGGTTTTAGACTGGCCGCTTGCAAACGAGGAGGGACCGGGGCAACATGATTCACCCCGGGGCGGGCGAAGCGCACCAGAATCGGTGCCCCGACCACGATGATGGCGAGCAGTAAAAGCAATCGGGGTAACTCAGTCCCTCGGAACATCGAGGAGGACCATCGGATCACTGGGGCGGTTCCTCACCCCCCGAAGGATCGAGCTCGGCAAAGCTGATCTTGGTCAGGGGTTTCGGCTTGAGCGACGCGAACACATCGATGACCTTGACCAATTCGGAGTACTTGAGCTGTGGGTCGACTCGTATCAGGGCCTGATCAAAGACGACATTGGGGTCGTTGACGAAGACCTCGAGTTCTTTCTTCAGTTCAACTAGATCCGCAACCGGATTATCGGCGAGCGTCACTTCACCCAGTTGTCCCAATTCGCCCGCCCTGAGGACCGTCTTGAGAGTCCTTAATTCGGCATCGAGGGAGGGTGTAGCTTCCTCCTTGGGTTGCTCTTTCGAGATCTCGGTGGCCGCCTGCGCGGGCAGGAGATTCATCGAAAACTGCCCTTCAATCGGAGCCGGTTTATAAGTCAGGATGAAAAAGGTCAGTAGCTGAAACGCCATATCGAGCATCGGCGTGATCGGAATCTCGATTTCCATGCTCCGCATCTTCTTCAAGGATGAGCCCCCCGATCGCGTCGCGGATAGGAAATGTACGATAGCCCGACTTTAGCGGAACGAAGACCTTGGCCTTGGCGATCAGGGGCCGTTCATCGCCTTGAGATCAAACTTCTGATAGCCATTGCTCTGACAGGTCGAGATCAGGCCGAATAAAGCCGAAAAGGGCGTGTCTCGATCGGCCCGTATCACCACGCGAGCGGGAAGCGCCGCGCCCACTTCGACCTTACCCCTTAGCGCCTTGATATTGGAACGTGCTATCTGGGCTTCGAGTTTGATCTTCTGTGTCGCCTCGTCGGCCGTGAGGGTCTGACCGTTAAAGAGCAAGTTCCCCTGCCCATCCACGTTCAGGACCAGTCGTTCCTCGGCCAGCTTTCCCGCATCGTCCTGAGGCCGAGCCGATCCTGCGATGGGAAGCCTGATCCGAGAATCGAAATTATCCTGGCTGAAATTGATGACGAGCATGAAGAACGTGATCAGCTGAAAGACAACATCGAGCAATGGGGTTAAATTCGGCTCGGCGCGAAGTTCGTTGCTCGTGCTGGAAGACATGATTCACCTCGTCGATTACCGCGAGCTGGGAACGTGACTGGTCGCTCGACTCTTGACGGCTCAGTCTTTCTTGTTTTGCTTCGCGGCCGAAAGCAACGCGGAGATTGTGCGGTCCGCAACCTTGGCGCTCTCGACCGCCATGGTCGCGATCCGATTTCGGAACAATGCGAAGAAGAAAATTGCCGGAACCGCCAACGAAACCCCCTCCAGGGTGATGAATAGTGCCGTCGAGATCCCTTCCGCAACCTTCTCAGGTTTGGGCTGCGCGCCCGCCGCGGTGGCGATCTCCTGGAAGCTAGCGATCATGCCGGCGATGGTCCCGACAAGTCCGATCATCGGGCCAAGGGTTCCAATGATGGCCAGATAGCTGATCTTGGCCTCCATCGAAGTGACGATCTCATCCTGAGTCGCCTGCATCGCCTCTTTGGCCTCGGTCCGACCGTTAGGCAGATTGGCGACCCCAGTCCGAACGAGACGAGCGAGGAACGACTCGTTGTCCCGACAGGCATCATACGCTTCCTGAAACTTCCGATCCTTGATCGCATTCTCCAGCTTCTCGACGAGGGAAGTGGGCACCGCCTCGCTGACCCTCATTTCCATGAAAAGTTTGATGACCAGAGCCGTGAAATAGATCGAGAGGCAGAGGAGAAACAACCCAATCGGTCCTGATGCCTCGATCGCCCAGCGAAGCAACGACTTCTTGGCGATGGGAGTCTCGGCAGTCGGAGCGATCGAATCGGCCGGGGGTACCTCGGCGGCCGGGGCTTCCGCGACTGGTTCGGGAGCGGCGGCGGGTGGATTATCCGGGTTGGCTGCCTCCTGGCCAAACGCCGGAGAGAACGGGCAGAGCAACACGGCAGCAGCGACATACGCCAGAAAAAAAGCCAATGACCAGGATCGGATGGCCCGGAACCTCGACCACGCAGAAACACTCGCCATCGACTAAACCTCCCTCGACGACCAAAGTCACTGCCAAACCACTCGATCCAGGGAAACCGACAACCCACATTTCGGCGATGGGCCGGACGATGGGTCTCGAGCGGAGCGAGTCGTCGGGGACGGGTCGGAAATTGGGGCGATCGGACTGTCCTGATGCATCCAATATCGGGCGACATCGCTGACCTGTCAACTACCCCAGGGGGGATTTATAAGCTTGACGGCACACCCCGCGAAGTCGCATCGACTCGTAGGTTTAATCCACGGATCAGGTCGTACAATGAAATCGGTTTAAACAGCAAAACATCCGGGTTGAACGAGCGCACCGACTCAATTCGCGAGCGGTCAATTGTCCCGGTCGTAACGGCGATCCTGATCGGCAGGTCGAGATTGCGAATCTCCTCGAGCAATTTAACCCCATCACCATCGGGCAACATGAGATCCAGCACGAGATAATCTGGTCGATTCCTTAACAATCGCGAGGCATCGGTGAGTGTCCCCGCATGGAGCACTTCAAGTCCGAGACGAGAAAGGATAATCCGCAGTGCGTTTCTCGAAGATGGATCATCCTCGACCAGCAACAGTCGAGCTCGAGGAGGCTCGGGAGGATCCGTTGAAGGCATCGTCGACGACATCGGGAAGCATGAAAGAGAATTTGCTGCCTCGACCGAGTTCGCTCTCGACGGTGAGATCTCCTTTGAGGAGTCTTGCGAGTCGATGGGCGATGGTGAGTCCAAGTCCGAATCCTTTGGTTCGATCCCGCTCACTGTTGTTTACCTGATAAAATTCATGAAAAATCGTGCTCATCGACCCGACTTCGATCCCTACTCCGCTATCAACCACGCTCACAACGACCCCTCGCCCCTCCTGCCGTGCTTCAATCGACACGAAACCGCGATCGGTAAATTTGATGGCATTGCTCATGAGGTTCTGGAGGATCCGTTCCAGCTTCACCCGGTCGGTACGGATTTGAAGCCCTTGCGGTGCATGACAACGAATTTCCAGACCTTTTAAATCGGCCATCGGGCGGCCCGACGTGACGACCTGATCAACGGCTTCGGAGAGCAGGAATCGGGTTGGCCGCGTCGAATCCTCGGACCAATCAAGCCGTCCCAATTCGAGGAAGCTGCCGAGAAGCTCGGCGGTGCTTCTCGCACACGATTTGATCTCCCGGAGCGCCTCGATGAGCGTCTCCCGCTCATCGCAAGTCAAACTCATCTCGGCAAGGTCTGCTTGGAGCATCAGGCCGTTCAGGGGAGTCCGAAGATCATGGCTGATGGCATTCAGAAAGAAACTTTTCCGTTTCGATTCGGCCCGGGACTCTTCCAGCTCGAAGGCCAGTTGCTTGGTTCGACCGAGCTCATGATAGACCACCCGCAACTCTCGTGAGTTCAGGGCGTATCGCCAGGTGAAGAATGCGAGACCGATGAGAAACCCATCATAGAGTCTCCAGGCCGGCCAGAACATCTTGATCGGTATGAACAAATAACCGCAAGTCCCGCAAAGCAGGAAGATTCGTTTCATGTTCGCCAGAGCGTTCTTCGCATGGCTGTCCGGCAGCGACCTCTCATTGAGCCACCAATGCCTGGCGATGAGCAGGTAGCCTACAGCGATGGAAAGGTCCAGCATCACCGTCAAGGCGATCCAGAACAGGTCGCCTCGCATGCAATGTACCAATGACATGTAGCCATCGCGACCTCCCGACAACCATCGAATCAAGTCGCCGATCAAGCTCATTGGTCGGTCTCCCGCCTACCTCTTCCGACGACGCGCGAAGTTTGCAGGATCGTGATCCTCTCCGAGGGTCGGAGTAAGGTAGGTCCGTCGCCAACCGTATCCTAATAGTCCATCGATCCAATCGGATAGAAAACAATTATTTGTGGTATCTAACCGGATGTAAGAGTCCCGGATAGTACGTCCGAATGAACCTCTGAGAATTGCTCAACGGGTTAAACGGGTTCAGGGTCGGGTTGGATAGGTGGTACGGTGGGAAGGGGTTGCGCCTTCGAGAGGAAGACCCGGCTCAAGAGGATGAGCTGGTCGCCTTCCTTGACAGCTCGCGAATCGGGCCCGACCGGGTTCAGGATCATTTCCTCGCCACGCTGGATTCCGATCAGTAGGCAGGATCGCTTATCGTCCCGGTGACGCGCGAACATGCTGGAAATTTCGACGAAATCCCGGCCAATCAGGCCCTCAGTCACCGGGAAAAGGTACATCTCGTTCGCATCTCGTCCTACGGTCAACAGCTCTTGATAGACCCGGGTCATCCCGTGAAAGAGGGCCGTGCGGGCCAGGAGTCGAAGTCCGAGCTCATCCGAGGAAATGATTTCGTCAGCGCCCGCACGCAGGAGGTGATTTCGATTGTTTACGTTACGGCACTCGACGGCGACGTTAGGTTGTTTCTCACCTTTACAGAGATTCCTCAGCGCGATGCATGTGAGAATGGTCTTGCCGTCGGAATGTTCGCCCTGCCGGTCGTCCGAGAGAATGACGACGGAGTGAGCCCTCGAAACGCGAGCTCTCCGGAGGATCACCTCGTTGGTTGGGTCACCTTTGACGATGTAGACATCGTTGAATGCCGCGTCATCTTGCTTATCCGGGAGATCGATGACTTCGGGGTTGTCGTGAATGATCACGACGGGCCGTTTATCCTGGATGATTTTGGAGTGGACCTCCCGGATCCAGGGGAGGCCGCGTTCGCTCCAGTTGCAGAGGACCAGGTGGTCCTCCATCTCGAAGTTCGACAACTCGCTTCTCCTGAGATTCTGAGTCACCAGAATCGAGGCCACCGAGCCGGTGAACAATCCGGCCAGACCGACTCCGAGGCCTAGAAGTACCATCGAGATCAAACGGCCAACCAAAGAGCTTGGCGCGTTATCGGGGCCCGCGAAAATCATGACCCAGACGTTCCAGAACGACTCAGTCCAGGTGTCAAAGGGACCTTGGCCACCCTGGCCCCGTTCCGCCAGGTGGATTCCCGTCGCCCCAAGGACCCAGACGATAACCATCGCCAGGACGATCCGGGCAATCTGATTCCGACGGATCGCGAGGAGGAGAAGTCCCCATCCTCCCTGTTCCGGGAGCGATGCGTTGATTCGTTGAAAGAATCGAGGCCGAGCTGTCCATTTTCGAATCATGGGAAATTGCGTACCGGTCACGAAACCGATTCGCTATCGAGATCGACAGCTCGGATGGTTTCAACGAACGCCTTCTATCGTCAGATCGCCAGGGAATTCCCCGGCTGCGTGGGCATGAGCACGAATGGCGTCACGACTGCGAGGCCGGATGGCACGACCCAAAGATCCGACCGAGCGTGACGAGTCCGGCCATGCCCACGCAGTCGAAGAGAACGGGGATGGATTGGGCGGCTTGCTGAACGCTCAAAGAACTTTTTTTAAGTCGATCTTCAATCCGCCGGCACCCGAATTTTATTCCTGAAGATTGGCTCGAATCGATTCCGCCATTTTAGCTATTTAAGTTTGTCCAACGAAGCCGGAAAACACAATGGTTCTCGTCAAGAATTCTTGCATCAGTCCCAGAAATGATGCTCAGGGCGAATTATTGACACGACGCCAAAGGTCCATTTCGATCACCAATGTGCCCTCGATCGGGCGAAATCCGATGAATGGAACGGGGTCTTCTTCGAGATATACCCTCTCGATCGGGATCGGTGGATCGGTCCTGAGGAATGGGACATCGTGATATCGAAGGACGACAAGGCCGTCGTTCCCGGCTTTCGCGTCATGAACGGTCAGTCGATTCGGACCGGCCTCGACTCGGCCTGTACCTCGAATCATGTCCCCACCGAAACCACGGATTCGAGCGATCAGGAGAATGCCATCATCCTCCAAAATCTCGATCAAATCGGCATGATTCTGGCAGAATGCCCTCGACTTCGGGCTCCAGCAGACGATTGCCGAAGGTCGGTAAAGTCGAGCGTACCGTTCAAATTGATCGCGATTCCAGTCCGACACGCCGAACAACTTACCTTCACCGAACTGAGTGAAGTTGGTCGTCACCGTCGAGTGAAGATAAGGCCCGCCGATCACCTCGACCCCGGTCATGAGTGGAAGTATCGGGCTGAGGTGTCGACCCTCGAACGGGTCCTGCCGCCCGGGGCCAGCCAGTCCAGCCTCTTCAAAGAGTAGTCGTTCGCCAGGCTTGAGGTATTTCTGGACCCGGTCAACTAACCAAACGGCACGGGGTTTTGGAAGGCTCGAGAGGAATGGCTCCGGTCCAAACCTTCTGCGGATGGAGTCGGGATCGGGCCAGGCAAGGAGTTTGACGCCAATCGGATTGAAATCGAGCCGACCAAGGACCGATCTGACCATGGGGTATCCGAATATTCGGAGTCCGATCAGGATAAAGCCGACCGCCGCCAAACGATCAAGGCGTCCGCTCCTCGCCGATCGCATCCGCGCAAGAATCTCAGCGATCCCGATTCCTGCGGCTATGCAGGCCGCAGTAAAGCAGGCGTTCGTATGCCGCCCCGGTTGAAGAAAATCTAGCGATCGCGAAAAGCCCGCGAGATAGCCCCAACCGAATCCAGCAACCAGGAATCCTCCCAGACCCGCCGAGGCGATCGGGAGGCGTCGTGCCAGGCTCGCCAGCCCGACGATGGCCAGGCCCAGCGCGATCACCTCGATCGCTGGCTCCTGCCAGAAGAGTTCCACGAGCCGCCCCAGCACCGATTCGGGATGCGCGAAGGCGAGGTCACTACTCCCCTTAGTAGACGCCAATAACAAGCCCGGGATCCACCAGAATGCGTTCAGGGCCAGAATCACGGGAGCGATGGCAAAGAGCCCGATGTGTCTCGAGACGGGAAAAGTCCCTCCCGTTCGCCTCACTTGCCGGACTGCCACCGCGTACGCCAGAATCGCCGCCGGCCCGACTAACATCGGGCTGGTGACATGAACCAGGAATACGGCCGAGCAGGCCATCGACGCCACGAACCATCGGAACAGGCCACCACGTTCCAGATAGGCCGTCAATCCCGATACCGCCAGGAGTCCCAGCGGCACGGAAAGGATGTAATCCATCATTCCTAGAGCCGAGTAGTTGGCCGGGAATGCTGTCCAGAAATAGATCGTGTATAGGGCCACTCCGGCGACCACTCCGCTCGGACGCAATCGCCAGGCGGCTGCTGTGAAGGCCACCAGCCACGGTACGATCGACGCGCAGAAGAGCACATGAAGCTTGTAGGACAGGGCGGGCCGCGACGGAAACGCAAATACGAACAAACTTGAAAATGCCGATGAGAGGTCAGAGACGATGCTCATCGCGTAGCCGCTCATGAAGCTCGGGTCGTACCCGGCCATCAATCCCGTCGATTGCAGGAAATGGCGAGACACCAGCCCGTGGTAGAAGTGGATGCTGTGGTCGGCATAGAGCAATGGCCAATCGCTCTCGAATCCAGCCTGTCCCCCGAGGCCCGTCCAGATGGCCCAGGTATGGAGAAGCCCGATGACGAGAACGAACAACCAAGCCATGGAGAAGCCCGTGAAAACCTGACGCCGCGAGCGGGACGTCGGTTCTTGGGCAAGAGGCTGCGAGAGATCGTACGAAGGAATGGGGATCGACATGGAAGGAGGAATTCGCTCCTGATGGGTCCATCCCCGTTGGGAAGTCTCGCCCGCACTGCTCAAGATAGCCACCCGAGATTCGATTCGCAACGAGTCGAGTTCGGGCGAGAGGTAACGATCGATGGATCAATCCGGATGCCGGCACAGGAGGCAAGATTCCTTGGGAATCACCCGAGGAGGGATCACTTCGATCGGATATCTGCTCAGTCCGAGTCGGGGAATAAGCCAGGATTGGTCGAAGGCACATTGGTCGAAGGTGCTTCGGGTCATGATCTGCCGTGCGATATAGCGACTGGCAGGCTTTCCAACACGAATTAAGG
Organism: Tundrisphaera lichenicola; assembly: GCF_051175385.1. Classification (GTDB taxonomy): domain Bacteria; phylum Planctomycetota; class Planctomycetia; order Isosphaerales; family Isosphaeraceae; genus Tundrisphaera; species Tundrisphaera lichenicola. The sequence continues at coordinate 5,467,351 of NZ_CP195106.1, forward strand.
GGTAGTGATTCCGACCGAAGACGGGATCGACCGCCGCGACAGCGTGAATGCAGTCGGAAATCAGAAGATCGCGAGAAGTGCTGATCGCTCGATACTCGGCCTGGCCACTATCGAGGATCTGATGAATTCGAAGTGATCGATCCCAAATCTCCGGCCTGACGATGAATGGCCCCCAAAGGTTCACATTTTCGCCATTCTTCAACACATAATCGATTGTTTCGTCGAGTCCCAGATTGACCCCAGTTTCCGCTCGAGGTGCGAAGGTTCGAACCCTCAACGAAGCGGGCAACCAGCTGATCGTGTGGGTTTCCAGCGCGTAATTAGCAAGATCCGGCCCCTCGCCCGTCGCCTTGACGAAAGTGGCCCAGGTGTGGGTGTATCTGAGTAATTTCGGGCGCGACTGCGACCCGAAAATCATCACGAAGTAATAATCGTCGGCCAAGGCCCAATCGTTCCAGGCGAGGAGGGTCCAGCCCACGAGTAATCCGACCAATTTCGTGAGTCGAGGTCGTCGCATGATCGCTCCCTGGTCCGAGGTCGTCGAACGCTCGAAGGTTCGAGAACTCGACCAGGAGTATTATCGACGAAAGAAATATCGGAAAATTGGCCGGGTGTACTATTCCGATGAGCTTTCAGTGAATGGACCGATCAATTCCGCGACTTCCGAAAATTCGTCTCAATCTCCATCGCGAATCATCGGTCTATCCTATCAGAGATCAAACGCCCGATTGAGTTCCGCGATCGCATCGTCGGACATCGGGACCATCGAGCCGATGGGTCGCGAGTTGATCATGGCCTCGGCGGTCGTCTCAAGGACTTCGAGACGATCGAAGGCGTCCAGGACGCTCGTACCCCAGACCTGGACTCCATCATTTTCGAGGATCAGGATGGGAGCCTTGGGCGAGGCGAGGCGGGCAAGTTCCTGGCCATCGCCGAACTGGACCCCATAGGGGACCCGTCCGACGTCCTTCAAGAAGAGATAGCTCTCGGGGATCGTCCTCGAATCGAGCGTGGTGCCGGTGACGCCGAAGGCCGAAGCGTTCACCGGATAGGCATTCACGATGGACTGGATCGTCGGATGAGATTGGTAGATTGCCCGGTGATTTCGAGCGGATCCGCTCGGCTCCTTCCCCGATTCTGGCTTTCCCTGATGGATCAGGACAAGATCCCCGACATCGACCCGACTCCGATCCACTCCATGCGCCGTGATCAAGAAGGTGTCTACATCGAGACGGGCGGAAAAGGCTCCCTGCGTGCTGATCATCAGTCGTTGCTGATAGGCCCGTCGAACGAATTCGGAGAGTTGGCGTCGAAGGTCCTTCTCTCGACTCATGGCGAAATCCGGCTCGAAAGGAGGGGCCGAGGGCGGTCTAGGGGAGAGGTCGGCCGGGTCGGAATCCAGGGTCCTGACTTTCCCGAGGATTCCGGCCTTGATGAGAGTCTTCGCGGCGAACTCCAGCGTCTCGAAGCGCTCGAATGCTTGCTGTAGACCACCGCCGACGGTCACGACCCCGTGGTTTTCGAGGACAACGCAATCGACCCCGGTTCCGAAGGTCTCGGCAATGTTTCGCCCCAGGGTTGCACTCCCGGGAAGTGCATACGGGGCGAACCCGACCTTGCCGCAGATTTTACGGGTCTGATGGAGGACCGCCGTCTCGGGAACTTTCCGGCAGATGCTGAACGCCACCAGTGCGACCGGGTGAGCGTGAACGATCCCTCGGAGATCAGGACGTGCCCGGTAGATCGCCTGATGAAACGGGTATTCGGAAGAAGGTCGATGAGGCCCCTCGTGCGATCCGTCGGGCCGGACGCGAACGATATCGTCGCGGCGAAGGCTCCCCTTGTCCAATCGCGCCGGGGTAATCCAGATGTCACCTTCGTCGTCGAGAATCGAGAGATTTCCGCCGGAGGTCGTCGTCATCCGATAGCGGTAGATCCGCTCCATCGTCCGAAGGATCTCGTCGCGAGGGTGGATCAGGTCTAGAGTCCGGCTCATGGTCTGTAGTCCCAGCAGGACAATTGATCGCATGGCGACCGGCTCAGGCCAGTCGGTCTCCCGAAGCTGGGTCGAACCAATGGGCCCGGCCCAACTCCATCTCGACCATAACCGGATCGCCCGCTCGGATCGAGATGCCGGAGGAGAGCCGGGCCACGATCTCCTCGGTACCGAAAGCGAGAAAAGCCAGCGTCTCGGAGCCCATCGGTTCGAGTCTCCGGACTGTCGACGCGAAGGATGGACCACCCGGGCCCGGTCGAGCAGCTTCGGACTGGATGACGGAGATTTGCTCGGGCCGCAACCCGAGTTGGACCCTGGAAACCTTGGAAGCCAAAAGCTTGGTGGCCCGACGAGTGTCGAGCCGGATGGTCCAGACTGGTAAATCGGCCGGATCGCCGATTCGAAGTTCCAGGCCTTCCTCACTCCGGGCAAGTTCGCCAGAGAGCAGGTTCATCTCGGGCTGGCCGATGAAGCGGGCAACGGTTCGGCTGGAGGGCAGATCGTAAAGTTCGAGAGGCCTCCCCACCTGGAGGAGCCGCCCCTGATCGAGAACGGCTACTCGATCGCCAATCGCGAGGGCCTCGGCCTGATCGTGTGTGACGAGGATCATCGTCGTGCCGAGCGTCCGATGGAGTTCGACAAGCTCCGATCTCGTCGATGCCCTAAGAGGCGCGTCCAACCCCGAGAACGGCTCGTCCATCAGGAAAAGGCGGGGGCGAAGCACGAGTGCCCGCCCGAGAGCAACACGCCGACGCTGGCCGCCCGAGAGTGTCTCGGGCCGTCTTCCGAGACAGTCGGCAACCTTGAGGATACTAGCCGTGGCCCGGACTCGTTCCTCGATCTCAGGCCGGCCGACTCGCCGGGCTCTGAGACCGAACGCCATGTTTTCGAAGACGTCGAGATGAGGATAGAGAAGCTGATCCTGGAAGACCATCGCCACATCGCGATCGCGAGGGGCCAGGTTCTCGATCGGGAGTCCGTCGAGGCTCATACTCCCCGAGTCGGGCCTCTCCAGGCCCGCAACCAGTCGTAGGATCGTGCTCTTTCCCGAACCGGACGGCCCCACGATCACGAAAAGTTCGCCATCCTCAACCGTGAGGTCAACCCCCCGAAGCGCGGGGATCCCGCCAGGAAAGGTTTTCTCGACTCCGACCAGCTCCAGCCGAGCCAAAGCAAGGACCTCCCGAGGGAATCAACGATCCAGGCCGAGTCGATCTCGATGATACGCCAGACGCTGGGTGACATCCATCCGAGAGAAGTCGGGGCGACCATCGAGGGTGGCGGGAAAACCATTCTTCGAAGGCTTCCCGTTCGACTTCACGGCCACTGGCGGCGGTGTGATCGTAGCGGCCGGTTCGGCGGTGTGGCACTGGCAGGCTTCGACGCCGGAGACCTTCGGGAGAGGAGAATGGCAACCGCAACCCTCGGCCTGAACTGGCTTTGGTCTCGCCGGGACCATGACCGAAGTCGAGGATCCCCCGTAGCTCATCGAGCCCGCTCCCAACTTCAAGTCTTCTTCCAGGTTTCGCTTCGGGGCGATCCCTAGCTTCCCGAGGACGGCGTGATACGCCTTGACCGCCTCAACCGGGCCGATCACACCATCGACGATCAGCCGGAGGAACTGGACGAATGCGAGCTGATTCTCGGCGTTGTTGATCTTCCGACCGTAGAGCGCCACCTTGGCGCCGTATTTCTGGGCGTCGGCGAGCATCTGGAAGGCATCGAGCGTCGTCCCGGCCGACCCGCCAAGGATTCCAACGACGAGATGCGGGTCGTACCGGACCAATTCCTCCATCGCCTTCGGTCCATGATAGACGATTTTCAGGAAGACCGGCCGGCCCGCCGGCGCCACCCCCGCCAGCATCCGGGCGATCATGTCGTTCAGGTAGTGCGGCAGGATGGCCGGGTCGATGACGTTGGAAAGGTTGGGGTCGAAGACTTCCAGGAAGTAGCGAAATTTCTTCCGCTCGGCCTCTTCGCGAAACTGATGGAATCGTTCGAGCGTGGCGTGATCGAGCTTCAGGTCATTGTTGAACGTCACGCTGTAAAGGCCGAGGTCCGCTCCGATGGCCCGCTCCTCGGCGGAGCAATCCAGGTGCCCGCACTGAATGTGATCGAGGCTGGCCGACCGGAAGGGCATCGCGGCCCCTTCGGCGTAGCGGGAACCCCTGGCGATGTGGACGTCGGTGGTGTCGTTCGCCCGGGCGGCCGGCGTGATCGCCGACCCTTCGAAGATCCGCTCTCGGATGGTCAGGGCGTGATTGGTGTGCGCCGACATCAGCATGATGTCGACCGCCCCTTGCTTCACGATCGCCCGGATCTGCTCGCGATATTCTTCCAGGGTCTTGAATCGGACCTCGCCCGAGTGGGCCTCGGGGGAATGTCCGGGCGCACCAATCCCGAACGCCATGTCGGCATCCTTGGCGTCGGCCAGGATGAACTCGCGACACGAGGGATCGGCGTGAATCGCGGCCAGTTTACGGTCGAGCGACTTAACCACGGCCGCCCCCTTGCCCGGAGATGGTTACCAGGCTCTTGCCCGAAGGGCCATTACCCCCCGCCGAACCCATCGTAACCCGAACTCCCGAACCGTTCCCCGAGGGTCTTGCCGCGGGACTCGGGGGCTTGAGTGCCCCCTTCGAGGCGTTCGGGTTGGACTGGAGGACCTGGTCGATGGTCCCTCGGAGAACTTGCCCCGAATGCTGCAACGCCGAGACTTCCTTGGGCCAAAGTTCGATTTCGAGCTGAGCCTCGACACCCGACCGACCCAGTACCGTCGGGACCGAGATGCAGACGTCTCGCATCCCGTAGACCCCATTGACCAGCGAGGCGACCGGCAAGATCCGCTTGCTATCGAGGGCGATCGCATGGATCACGTCGCGGATCGCCAGGCCGACCGCGAAGCCGGCCCCGCCTTTGAGCTTGATGACTTCGGCTCCGCTACCCCGAGTCTTCGCGAACAGGGCGTCCGCCGTCCCGGAAGTCCAGCCGGGGAACTTATCCAGGGGAAGCCCGGCGGCCTGAGCACACGACCAGATCGGCACCATGCTATCGCCGTGCTCGCCGAGGATCGTGGCCGTGACCTGGGTCGGGGGTAGCTTGAGCGACTCCGCAATCAGGCTTCGGAATCTCGCCGAATCGAGCTCCGTTCCGAGCCCTATGACCTGCGTCGAGGGGAGGCCCAGCTGGATGGTCGCCAGGTAGGTCAGGACGTCCACCGGGTTCGAGACGACCAGGACGATCGCCGACTTCTTCGGGCCGGCCGACTTGACCTGGCTCAGGATGTTCAGGAACAGTTCTACGTTCCGGTTGATCAGATCGAGGCGGCTTTCGTCGGGCTTCCGGCGAAGCCCGGCGGTGATGCAGATCAAGTCACTCTCGGGAATCGCCTCGTATCCGGTCGCCCGGATCCGCTGATCCGCGGCGATGGACGACCCGTGGAGGAGGTCGAGAGCCTGCCCCCGGCAGAGGTCGGCATTCACGTCGATCAGGTCGAGCCCACTGACCACCCCGCCGCATTGCAGGGCGTATCCGGCGCATGAGCCGACCAGCCCGCCCCCGCCGATGATGCTGACCTTCATCATATCCCCCTGGGTTTCAGATCCCAGATCTCAAATGGTGGATCGGTATTCTGGATGGGTAAACTGTTCTACGATCGCACTCAACCGCGACCGGAACCGTTGGAAGACCCGTTCATGAACTTCATGACCTGGTCGGTGATCGTCTGGACCATGTCGTCCATCGAGCCGCCGGCGGTCTTACCGTTGGAAGAGGGCGATGCGGCTGAGGTCGCGGCCTGCACGGCTTCCTGGAGCTTGGCCGGGATGAACGCCTGATGCTCCGGCTTGAACTCGGTGTAACCTTCGCGGAACAGGCTGTTGCCGCAGAGGTCGCAGTTCTCCAGTCCCTTTTCCAGTCGAACGTCGCGAATCCCCAGGTTCGGCTTGATCTTGATCAGCTCGGCGGCCTTGGCGTCGTCGTAATAGTTCACCCGACCGAGTTGCTTGGTCAGGATCAAGATCCGGCAATAGGCGTCGATGATCTCGGTCTTGAAGTAGGCGTCGGTCAGGTCCGATCCGCAGGTGATCGTCCCGTGATTGGCCAGCAGGATCACGTCGGTATCCCGGACATAGGGGATCACCGTGTCGGCGAACGCCTGAGTTCCCGGGGTTTCGTAAGGTGCGATGGCCACTTCGCCCAGGAAGACCTCGAACTCGGGCATCGTACACTTGGGGATCGGCTCGTGGGCGACGGCAAAAGCGGTGGCGTGGGGCGGATGACAGTGGACGCACGACTTGATGTCCGGCCGGGTCTTCATGATCGTCAGGTGAAGCAGGATCTCGCTCGACCGCTTCCGCTTACCGGAAACCTGCTTGCCGTCCATGTCTACGATGCAGAGGTCATCGGGCTTCATGTACCCCTTCGAGACCCGGGTCGGCGTGCAGAGGACCCGATCCTCCCCGAGACGGTACGAGATGTTGCCGTCGTTGGCCGCGGCGAACCCCTTGGCGTAGACCCGCCGGCCGATCTCACACATCTCCTCGCGGAGCTTCCATTCACTCATCAGGTCGCCGCTTGCGGCCATGGCCGGGGTCCTCGGGTCGGGGTCTTCTCGGGTCGATTCGTTGGTTTCAAAGGTTGACTTGATCGATCAGGCAAGCGCAATAGGCGTCGATCGGGACCTTGTTCGGACGGAGCGCGTTGGCCGCCTCGCCACCTTCGCTCAGCCCGATAATCGAGCCGGGCGAGGCTCCCAGGGTGTCGAAGGTGATGACTTCCTCCCCACGTCGGGGGGAATCTTCGGTGAGTGCCGTCAGCGGCATCGGCAAGGCGATCACGTATCGAGCGGCCTTGAGGCTCGGGTGGCTCCGAGAGAGAGTGACCCGGCCGATCACTTCGGCGATTCTCATGACAGCCTCCCCGACCGACTCGCGGTCAGTCCCATGTCCAGCAGTCCGTCAGGAATGGCCGGCGCGCCCCCTTCACGGAATCGATCGGCGATCTGCTTCAAGAGGTAGATCGACTTTCCGCGAGGCTCGACCACGATCAAGTTAGGCCCGAGATGACGGATTGCCCGGGAGACGGCCTCTGGCTCGACCACCGACGCCGCCCGGATGCCCGGAATCCGACCTACCCGCCAGGTTGCGATCGAAGCCTCGTCCGTCAACACGAAGGCACCTCGACCAGTTTCATCATCCACCCATCGGGCCGCTTCGACCGAGTCCTGTCCGACCTCCGTCCAGGCATCGAGGAGGATCCGGCGAAAGGCCTCGGAAGTTCCCGATCGCGACTCGATCGCAAATCCCCACTCCCCCGAGGCTCGAACTCTTGAAGCGATTGCCTCTCGGCCCGAAACGATCCGGATCGAGACCCGTCGCCGCTTGAGATAGTCCCGGGCCATCGGGGTGACGACCGTACCCGGAGCGATCCGGATCTCCTCGATCGACTCCGCCAGAGCCTCGGCGTGGCGGAGCGAAAAGAGACGATCGACGAAGACGTCAAGCGAGGGCCGCGAGGATCGGCTCACCGGTCGGCTCGACCGGCTGAAGTCCGCCAGGACGGCCATCAAGGCCGCGTTCACCTCGGTCCAGCTCGGCGTCATCGATCGGGTAGCCCCATCACGCTCCATCGGCCCGGCGTGTTCCGGCCGATCTGCTCCTGAAGAATCTGCCCGTCACTGGTGACCAGGACCCGGTCTCCCCGCCCTGCCCCGAGCCGGTCGAAGACCAGGACCGGCTCGCCATCCGCCCGACCCTCCGTCCCTTCCAGCTGGACGACCAGCATCCTCTCCCCCTGGAAGGTAGGATGCTTGACCGTAGACGTCGCCGTGCCGATCACCCGGCCGATTTGCATGGATTAAGGCCATCCTGATGGTGGAGAACGAATGCTCAGACGAATCGCATCGAACCAACGACCGCCGTCCGCCTCTGGCGGGTGAACGTGAGTGGGGTCGTGACCCCTTCCCCGGTCGGCCCGGCGATCGAGAACGAAAGCACGCCTTCGCCGCCCAGGCCGAGGCCGGCGGTGCTCGGCCCGTTGATCACGAAAACCGTGCAATCCATCAACTTGCCCATCCGAGACATGACCGAGGTGTCCCGGGAGTGCAGGATCGCGGTGTGTCCGTATCCATGCTCGCTGGACTTCGCCAGTTCGATGGCTCGGTCCACGTCGGGAACTCGGACGAACGGGATGAAGGGCATCATCTGCTCGTGCTCCACGAACAGGTGATCGGCCCCTGTCTCGCCGAACACGATCTCAGTCCCCTTGGGCACCTCGACCCCCGCGTGGCGGGCCAGGACGGCCGCATCCTTGCCCACGAGATCCTTGTTGACGTGGTAATGCTTGTCGTCCCCCTGGACGAAGGCCGCCTTCGTCAATGCCTCGATCTGGGAGGCATTCAGACGGAACCCGCCATGTCGGCCGACGGCTTCCATGAGCTTGTCGAAGACGTCGGAAACGGCAAAGACCTGCTTCTCGCCTATGCAGAGCAAGTTGTTGTCGAACGCGGCGCCGGCGATGATGGACTTCGCGGCGTTCTCGATATCCGCCGTCGCGTCGACGACCACCGGCGGATTCCCCGGCCCCGCGACCACGGCTCGCCGCTTGCTGGCCAGGGCGGCACGCGCCACGGCCGGCCCTCCGGTCACCACCAAAAGCTTGACTCCTCGGTGATCGAACAGCGCCGCGGCCGACTCCAACGTGGGCGTCTCGATGATCGTGATGAGGTCATCGAGGCCGATCGCCTGGCGAATCGCCCGATTGAATCGACGGACGCCCTCGGCGGCCACCTTGGCTCCCGATGGGTGCGCGTTGACGACCACCGTGTTCCCCGCCGCCAGCATATTGATCGCATTGCCGGCCAGCGTGGGCAGGCTGTGCGTGGCCGGAGTGATCGCCCCGATGACCCCGAACGGCGAATAGTCGGTCAAGGTGATCCCGTCGTCGCCAGACCAGTTATCCGTCCGAAGATACTCGACGCCCGGGGCCCGCGGGATCGCGTCGCGGAGCTTGGCGATCTTGTGGTCGAGTCGGCCAATCTTGGTCTCGTCCAGTTCCATCCGGCCGAGTTCCTCGGCCTGTGCCACGCAGATGGTCCGGATCGCATCGACGGCCTTCCGTCGACAGGCCAGGGGGCGTTTTCGATAGTGGACGAACGCGGCCTCGGCGGCCAGGACGGCGGCGTCGGCCGTCGGATAGACCCCGTCCTTGCCGGAGGGCCTGGGGGTCGAGCCGTTGGTCGTCGGCCCGCCGGTGCCCATCTGGGTCAGGACCTGCTGGATGACATTTCGGATCAGGTCTTCGGTCATTTCCATGGCGGGCACCGTGGCGTGAAGGGGGCCGGGTTCTCTTGCGGTTTATCGAGTCGATTCGTCGCGGGTTGAGAATATCGTCTTACCGCCGACATCGACCGTGTCGACCAGGCCGATCACCACCGCGTCGATCGGTAGTTTTTCGGTCTCGGGAGTCAGTCGGGCGCTCGACCCCTGGCAGATCAGGACCATCTCATCGAGCCCCGCCCCCAGCGCATCGACCGCCACGAACGTCCGGCCGGTGGGGACCAGGCGGTCGCGATCCTTCTCGTCGATCCGGTACGGTTCGACGATCAGGAGCTTGTGCCCGGTCATCGAGGCCACCTTCTGGGTGGCCACCAAGCTGCCGGTCACTCGGGCGACGAACATCGGGTCGGACTCCTGAAATCGGATGCGAGACTTCGAGGCTCAGGCCGAGAGAAAATCGGGTTTTCGACCGCTCGAAATCCAAGTTATTGAGCCGGTCAAGACTTCCGACCAGTCAGCAGGTCGCGAGCCTGGCGAGCGACCACGATTTCCTCGTTGGTCGGGACCGTCCAGACCTGGACTCTCGATTTCGAGGACGAGACGACCCGCTCGGCCGGCCCGGAACGATTCGTGGTCGGGTCGAGTTCGATCCCGAACCAGTCGAGGTTTCGGCAAACCCCTTCGCGGATCAGGACCGAGTTCTCGCCGATCCCTCCGGTGAAGACGATCGCGTCGGCGCCGCCCAGTTCGACCAGATACGCGCCCAGGTAGTGACGAGCCGAGGCGATGTAGACATCCAGCGCCAACCGGGCCTTCTCGTTCCCTTCCGAGGCGGCGGACTCGATGTCTCGGAGGTCCCGGCCCGATCCCCCGATGCCTTCCAGCCCCGATCGATTGGCCAGGGTGTCCAGGATGACTTCCAGCGACAGGCCGGTCGATTTCATGATTGCCGGGAGGGCGAAGACGTCGAAGTCGCCCACGCGATTGTTTTGCGGGAGCCCGGCCTGCGGGCTCATCCCCATGCTGGTCGCGACCGACTTGCCATCCTTGATCGCGCAGAGGGAGGATGATCCACCGAGGTGGCAGGAGATGATCTTGAGGTCATCCCGGCCGAGCAGCTCCGCCATTCGCCCCGCGATGAAGCGATGGCTGGCGCCGTGGAACCCCCAGCGTCGAATCCCATGAACGGTCGCCCATTCATCAGGGATCGCATAGCGTTGGTTGGCCTCGGGGATCGTCCTGTGAAACCCCGTCTCGAAGGCGGCGATCAGGGGGATCGAGGGGAATCGCCCGCCTAGCATCCGCATGGCCTTGATATAAGGCGGGTTGTGGGCGGGGGCCACGTCGGCGAACGCTTCCATCGCCTCGAGGACCGACTCGGTCACGAGTTGGACCCCCGACACATCCTTGGCGTGGACCGACTTGAACCCGATGGCCGAGACCTCCGAGGCGTCCTTGAGGACGCCCGTGGTCGGGTCGGAGAGTTGGTCCAGACAGATCTGGACCGCGTCGCCGTGGTCGGCGACCGGTCGAACTGTTTCCAGATCGCCGCCATCTTTCTTGATGGTGACCTTGGCGTTCTCGGACCCGATCCGCTCGATGCCGCCGCGAGCCAGGAGGTGCTCTCCACCTTCGAGGTCATAGAGGCGATACTTGAAGCTCGTGCTCCCGAGGTTGGCAACCAGGACCTTCATCAGCGGCCCCCGCCGAAGACTGCGACGACCGCTTCGCCCGGCCGGGGGATCACGTGAGCCGCCTTCAATTCGCCGACCCGGCTGGCGGCTTCCGCCCCGGCCTCGATGGCGGCCCGGACGCTGCTGACGTCGCCCCGAATCATCACGCTGACGATCCCGCCGTCGAGTTTCATGATCGAGCTGGCCAGTTCCACGCTCGCCGCCTTGAGCATGGCGTCGATCGCGTAGATTAGGCCGACCAGCCCTTGCGTTTCGATCAGACCAAGAGCGCTATTCATGTCATGCCCCTGTGAGCGGTCAGCTTTCAGCGATCGACCCTTGGGGGCCGATCGCCGGACCGATGCCTACTTTTGAGTGTTCCGTAAGTTCTGGCTGACCGCCGAAAGCTGACCGCTGATCGCCCGAGAACGGGAGAATCAGCCGATGAAAGTCCGCAAGACCGCCTCATCGGGGCGGGGGATGACGTGGGCGCTGACGAGTTCGCCCACCCGACTGGCGGCCTCGGCTCCGGACTCGACGGCGGCCCGGACGCTGCCGACGTCTCCCCGGACCATCGTGGTGATGAACGCCGCACCGATGCCGATCCGGCCCACGAGCGTCACGTTTGCCGCCTTCAGCATCGCGTCGGTCGCCTCGATCATCCCGACCAGCCCCTTGGTCTCGATCAGGCCGAGGGCATCGCCGTTGAACCCGGCGCTCGGGGACTTCGTTCCGCGTTGGGTCGAGACGGCCATCGTTCAGGCTCCATTGCCGGAGGTCTTGGCCGGGGCGGCCGGGGCGGGCTTGGTGAAGGAGAGGACGCCGGTGAGATCTTCGTGGGGCCGGGGGATGACCTGGACGCTCACGACCTCGCCGATCCGGCTGGCGGCCGCGGCCCCGGCATCAACGGCCGCCTTGACCGCCGCGACGTCGCCGGACACGAAGGCCGTGACCAGGCCACTGCCGATCTTGTCCCAGCCGACGAGGTCGACGTTGGCCGCCTTCAGCATCGCGTCGCAGGCTTCCACCAGCGCGACGAACCCCTTGCACTCGATCATCCCCAGCGCTTCTACGGTCGAACTGGCCATCAGTGGGCCCCTTTAGACAAGTCGGTCGGGATCGGTGAATGCCACTCAGTCGGATCGATTCAAGCCTTGACGAGCGTGACCTTGGTCGCGTGCGTCAGGTCGGAGCAATTGGCCTCGTCGGTATCGATGTGAACTTCCAGCTTCCAGTCGGGATGGGTACGGACCAGCAGGCCTTCGAGCGTCGTCGGGCAAGGGCCCTCGACCCGGAGGTTCATCCGGTCCTTCGCCTTCACCCCGTAATACTCGGCGTCCTTGGGCCCCATGTGAACGTGACGCTCGGCCTTGATGACCCCCTTGGGCAAGACCAGGCTCCCCTTGGGCCCGATCAGGAGACACCCCGGAGTTCCCTCGATGTCGCCCGAGAGCCGGACGGGGATGTCGAGGCCCAGGCTGATCGCGTCGGTGATCGAGAGCTCGACCTGGCTGAAAGCCCGACATGGCCCGAGGATCCGGACGCCGGGGATCATCCGCTGGCGAGGCCCAACCACAGCAATGGTCTCGTTCGAGGCGAAGTCGGTGTCCTGATAAAGCCGCTTCATCGGCGTGAGCTGATAACCTTCGCCGAACAGGACGTCGACATCGGCCTGGGTCAGGTGGGCATGCCGGGCCGAGATGTTGACGACGAGCTTCGGCTTGTGATCCGAAACATCCTTCGGCGAACCATTCGATCCGAGCTGATTCTCCAGGATCGATCGGACCATCCGCTCGATCTGCGAGCGGTCGGGGGTTGCCAGCGTGCTCATGCTTCGGTCCTCGGTCCGTTTAATTTAGACGACCCAGTCGTCTCGAGCGGAAGGTCCGCGAGATGGACTTTCACCCCTGCGGCCTCGACCATCGCCCGGTCCGCCTCGGATATCCCGGGATCGACGACCAGGTCGTCGATCGCGTCCAGTCCGCAGAGGAAAGCCAGCGACAGCCGGCCAAATTTTGAGTGATCGGCCACGATCATGACTTCCTGACCGCAAGCCATCATCTGACGCTCGGTCTCGACCAGGAGCAGGTTCGAGTTGTAGACGCCCTCGGAAACGATCCCCCCTGCCCCGAGGATCGCCTTGCGGACCCGGATCCCCTGCATCATCGAGATCGCCAAGGGTCCGAGGGCGACTCCGGTCCTGGGATAGACGTAGCCGCCGATCAGAATCAGGTCGATTTCCTTGCTGGAGGCGGATAGCTGGGCGATGGGAAGGCTGTTGGTGACGATCTGCACCGGCCTGCCAAGCAAGGCCCGGGCGACTTCGAGAGTCGTCGTGCCGCCGTCCAGCAAGACCGTGTCTCCGTCGTCGATGAGGGAAGCCGTCGCCTGGCCGATCGCCCGCTTCTCACGCGCCGCACTATCGGTCCGCTCGTCGAAGGCGGGCATGGCCCGGGCCTCCGAGGCCGAGAAGACCGCGCCTCCGTGGGTCCGCTTCACGACCCCGGCCAGATCCAGGGCCTCGAGATCACGTCGGACCGTGCTCTCGGAGACTCCCAGGGACTTGACCAGCTCGTCGAGGGTGGCGAAACCCTGCCGGGCGATTCGATCCAGGAGAAGTTTGCGTCTCGGCTCGGCGAGCATGTCACCCTTTTTGACCAACATCTCGCACAACCCGTCAACCAGCATTCCGCCTTCGTCATAATCTGTCAAGCACCCGCCATCAAATTCACCGATTATTTGCAAATCGTGTCACGGAAGGTGAAATGAGGTGGCAGCCATTGAATCCCCAACCGGCAAAGGCCAATCGCAAATTCGCTCTTAACCGGTCGATTGCGTTAGACTGAATGGAAAAGGACGAGGAGGCGGAGATGCCGGAACTTCCCGAAGTCGAGACGATGGTCCGCGGGCTCCGACCGGTCATGGTCGGCCGTTCGGTCAAGAGATTTACGATCGAAGACCCTCACCTTCTCCAGGGGATTACGGCACAGGGATTGGTCGATCGTGCCCTCGGTTCTCGAGTGACCCAGGTGAATCGGCGAGGTAAATGGGTCGTCATCGAACTCGGCGATGACCGTGGAATCATCGTCATTCAACCCAGGATGACGGGAGGATTTTGGCTGGTTTCCCCCGATCGCCCGGAACATACGCGACTGACATTCGGGATGGGCGATGAGGGCAAACCCATCTGGTTTTGCGATACTCGCCGACTGGGGAAGATTGCTTGGTTCGTCGGCATAGACGATGCCGAGGCGGCCTTCGCTCGCTCTCACGGCCCTGACGCCCTGAATATCACCGAGATCGAACTCCGAGATCGACTGATTAAGACGAGCCGAGGGATCAAGCCAACCTTGATGGACCAGAAAGTATTGGCGGGAATTGGCAACATCTATGCCGACGAGGTCCTCTTTCACTCCCGGATCCACCCCGAGCGACCTTCCTCCGGCCTGACCAAGCCGGAAATCAAGCGACTGCATGTGGCGATCGGGCTGATCCTGAACGAAGCCATCGCGGCGGAGGGGTCGAGCTTCGACGCGGGGTATCGGACCGTGCTCGGTTTGGAAGGTGGCTTCCTCGCGAAGAATGCCATGTACGGCAGAGGAGGCCAGCCTTGTCCGGGTTGTTCAGGTCCGATTACCAAGACTAAGATCGCCGGTTTGATCGGCCGTCCCACACACTATTGCCCTCGATGTCAGGTCCTCCGGCCGTCGAAAGGCGGCCGGGACTCGCGACGCTGACCTCGCCTGTTCGATCCCGCGAGCTTCGGGTAAGGTGAGATTCCAGCCCGATCGGGACCATCGATCTGCCTCGGGCGGGTTCAACCTCAGGGTGGGGGCTCGATGTCGTACCGGACCTTCAAGCACCTGCTGGGCGAGACCAGCCTGGAGCGGAAGTGCCGATTCATCTTCGGCGGCGGGATCCTCTTGCTGGTCTCGACCAGTTTCTACTGGTACGGCCAGAAGACCGAAAAATTAGTCATCGGACAGACGACCCAGACCGCCAGGCGACTGGTGAACCCCACGGTCGTCGACATGCACTACAAGTCGGACAAGTTCGTTAACAGCGAGACCAAGCGAAAGTTCGATGAGTTTTCCCACAGCTTCAAGGAACAGGACGACCTCCTGAATTTCGAGGGGTACCTGCTCGATCCTTACAAGGCTGGACGAGGGGGGAGCGGCCCCCGGGATGACTATGAACGGGAGGCGCTCAAAAGGTTCCTCATTTCCGCCGGCGAGTCGGGACCGAGCTCGGCGATCAAGAAGCCTTATACTTTCGCGAATGGGTCGTCGATGGAGGAATCGAGGATCCTCCCGGGGCGGACCGAATTCCAGTATATCCAGGCCGTTTTGTTCAAGCAGGAATGCATCGATTGCCACGAGTCGCATAGCGTCCGCGAGCTTGCGAATGGCAAGTGGGCCGACAACCGGCCGGGCGATCTGGCCTGCGCCGTGGTGGTCCATCTCCCGATGGACAAGATCAATCGCGACATCAACCAGAATCGGGCAATCCTGATCTCAGCGGCCCTGGTGACCGCGATCCTGGCGATGGTGGCCTCCTGGACGATCGTACGGTACGTGATCGTCAAGCCGGTCAAGCACCTTCGCGACGTCTCCGACGCGATCGCGGCGGGCAAGCTGACCGTCCGGGCCCAGATCCAGACGGGCGATGAATTCGAGGAGCTTTCGCACGCCTTCAACCGGATGCTCCACAACCTGGTCGCCATGCAGCAGGAGCTCCGGGCCGTCAATCACGACCTCGACCGGAAGGTGGACGAGCTGGCGCAGGCCAACCTCGCCCTGTTCGAGATGAATCGCTTAAAGAGCGACTTCCTGGCCACGATGAGCCATGAGCTTCGGACGCCCTTGAATTCGATCATCGGATTCTCAGAGGTCCTCTCCGGCTCCGAACAGCTGAACGAGAGGCAACGGCGATACGCGGCGAACATCCAGACCTCCGGCAAGATGCTCCTGGGGATGATCAATGACATCCTCGACCTGGCCAAGATCGAGAGCGGGAAGATGGAGGTCCGGACGGAAGATTTCTCGATCCGGGATGTCTGCGAGGCGCTGGTCTCACTGGCCCGTCCGATCGCCGACCGCAAGAATATCGACCTCCAGTGCCAGCTCGAAGAGGCGGTCCCCCTGATCCGGCAGGACCCGGGCAAACTCCGTCAGATCCTCTACAACCTGCTTTCCAACGCGATCAAGTTCACCCCGGAAGGGGGACGAGTCCTGCTCAAGGCCCAGGCCGAAGGTCGGTTCCTGGTCCTATCGGTGGCCGACACGGGGATCGGGATCGCTGAGGAGGATCGAGAATCGATCTTCGAAAAATTCCGTCAGGCCCGTCATCCCGGTCAGGAGGAAGGGGTCCTGACCCGCGACCATCAGGGGACCGGGCTCGGACTCTCGATCGTCCGCGAGTTATCCCGTCTGCTGGGTGGGGATGTTCATCTGGAGAGTCGACCGGGCCAGGGAAGCACGTTCACGATCAAGATCCCGCTACAACTCTCCGGGAATCGCAAGTTCGAGGTCAACCTGTCCGACGAACGGATCGACCTCTCCAAGGCCCGGCGGATCGAGACTCGAGCGGCCTTGAATAACCTCGGGCTCATCGCTCCCGAGGCCGCAATTCGCCGGGCACCCGTCGAGCCGATCAAGTAGGACCTTACTCGATCACTCAACTTGAGATCCCGACCACTCCGGCTCGATGGGAGACTCGGATCGAGCCCCCCGCTCCAGTTGGACCGGTGCCATCGGCTTCCCGTGGATGAGTCGGTCGAAGGCAACTGCAGTGGTCCCGGCGGTCATCCGCCCCGCGACCCGGTCGAATCGAAGTTTGGTCTCGGCGACAACGCCGCCCGTCCAGAACAGGAACTGGCCGTAGAAGCAAAGATCGGACCCCAACCGGAACGACATGGGAAACCAGGGCCGGGACGATGTCGTAGTCAGTCCCATCTGGATCGCCATCAGCCAACCGATGAAGCAGAGGACGACTACCGTTACGCAGACGATCCAAGCCAACGCCAACGAGCCCAGGTACGCACCGAGCCAGAGGCCCATCGTCACTCCCATCGAACGAGTGGCAGTACCCGACCGGAGAGAAGTCCGGACGCCCGCGGCCGCCATGAAGGCCCCGATCGCTCCGACACCGGCTAGAACTTCTAGATACTCGGCGATCGTCATGGCCCCGTAGATCGCGGAGACTGTCCAGGCCAGCAAGGCCGATCCGATCAACCATCGGAGCGCATGAAGGCTTCCCCAGAGCTTGGCCCGGACGATCTCGGATCCCTCCAGGGGACTGGTCAATAGGGCGTCCCAGGTCCCCCGCTCTCTTTCCGAGGAGATCGCCACGGCCGCCCGGAGGCCAATCGCCCACTCGATCAAGAACGAGAGGAAGAGGGCCGACCCGCCGTACCAGGCCGAAAGTTGCTGAACCGCCCAATCCGCCCAGGCGGCGTCGGACTGGGTCGAATAGTTCCAGGCAGCGATGCCTCCCAGGGTCAGACTGCCGAGTCCTAACCAGATGACCAGGAGCGCACCAATCCACCGACCCACCTTCCCAAGGGTCCCCGCTCGCTCGATGTAAAGCTCCTTCCAGAGCATCGGCCGATCGTCCAGCGGAGGAACCCATACCTTCCGGCGGGCCTTCAGCCGAGACCTGGCGTCTCCCCCTTCGGCCAGGCAGGCGGGGCGAAGCCGCCAGGAGGCCAGGGCCAAACCGAGAAGACCGAGGGCCGACCAGACTCCGGCCGTCACCAGCGCAGGAGTGGGCTCGTCGGCCCAGCTCAGGTCCATGAAGCTGGGGATCGGATTGATCAGAGTGACCCAGTAAGGGACCGCGGCGACCATCGGGATCAGGATCGTCAGGATTTCGATGAGGTAAACCAGGAGCAACGCATCACGCCCGCGCCTCGACATCGCCGAGGCCGCCAGGGCGATCCCCCCACCTCCCAACGCGAGGCCTGCGGGCAGGGCGATCAAGGAGAAGGTCGAGAGAGGCCCCAGTCCCGCCAGGCTCGCGAAGAGCAATAAAGCGGGTATAGCCGCCAGCTCGATCATCAAGACCTGGCTGAGACGGCCGGCCAACCTCCCCAGTACGATCTCGGCCGCGTTCACCCGAGTCGTCAACAACAAGCCGATCGAGCCTCGTTCCTTATCCCCCGCCAGGCTCCCGGCCAGGACCGCCGGAGTGAGGATCATGGCAAATGCAACCAGCATCCCCACAACGATCGAGAGCCCGGTGCGAAGCTCGAAATAAGGCTGGTGATTGGGGTTGATCTGTTGCGTCATCCACCAGATCCAGAGGATCACGAAAGCCACCGAGGAGGAGGCGATCGCCGGGAGCATCCGGACCCAGATCAACCAGCTCCGGCGCGAAGCCCTGCCACATTCGGGAGCGGCCAGTGGTCCCAGGACGATCGAGATGAGGTCGATCACGAGCGTGCCGGCTCCTTCGAAGGATCTCGGACCAGGGCGGCCTTCATCCCGGGTCGACTCAAAACCCAGAGCGAGAACGCAGGATAGATCGAACCCAGGACGATGATCGAAACCGAGACGATCAGGTTCATGAACGAGTACGCTCGGGTCAGATCCCCAATCGACGGCCCTCGACCGGGAGGCCCCCCTCCGGCCCGGACCAACTGGACGACCGACTGGGCCATGTCGGAGGAAAGTTCGGGCGAGATCACGACGAGGTAGAAACCCCAGAGGAGGAATAGGCGAACAATCTTGATCCATCCCGTCCAGGACCAGAGTCGAGAGCCCCAACCTCGAAGATTGATAAGGCCGATTCCGGAGATGAGCATCGCGAGGTTCAGGATCAGGGCTGTCATGGCATCGACCGCGCAGAATCGGATGAAGTTCAGGTTGTTCATGCCAATCATCGTGATGCCGACCGAGTTAACCGCCGAGTCGGTCCCGGGGGGGATTTCCGCCACCCCGGAATAGATAGCGACATAGAGCCACATGGCTTCGGTGATCACCCCGACCAGGGTCAAAACCGCGAGGACGATGTTGGTAATCCCCAGGGTCTTCACGACCCCGGGTCGAGGGTTGATTCCCGGCGAAGTCTGATCGGAGTCGGGCGACATGGCGAGATTCCCATTCGAGATCAGAATTCGCCCTGTTCGTCAGGCTTGGGGCCGAGCAAGGCCGCGCGTGCCCCCGGATTATTGAGGAGGATCAGGACGATGGTGGGATAGATGCATCCCGAGACGACGAACAGGATCAGGAAGACGTTCGTCGCACCCGAGCCTTGCATGGCCTTCACCAGTTTCAGGTTCTCAGCAGCCCCGGGTGCCGCATTGGGCCCACTGGCGTCGGCTTCCATCTTGGCGAACATCTTCTCGGTACTCGCGACGGTGATCGGCTGGACGTAGAAGAAGCTGACGGCCGAAAGGAGAACGATCTGGATGATTTGCAGCACCGCCCAACTGAGGGCCAAGGTACGACCCCCGGGCTTGAGACGGATCAACCCGATCCCGGAGATCATGAGGATCAAGCTCAGAATCATCCCGCTCACCAGTTGGGTGTAGCTGTAAGCCTTCACCACCGGCTCTTGCAAAACTTCCATGCCCGTCGTTTCAATCTTGGGCATCACCTGAGGATTAGCGATCAATTCCTCCTTTTCCGCCTTGATCGCACTTTTTTCCTCCTCGCTGGTCGCCGCCACCTCCCGCTCTTCCAGTTCTTTGATCTGGGCCTTCTGGCGATCCTCGATCTTTGCTTGTGCCTGATTGACGCTCGACTTGGCGAACTCCGTCAAGGCCGGCATTGCGATCATGAAGCCCAGCGTGCACATCCCATAGAGGACCATCAACACACCGAAGATCACGTTCAGGATTCCCAGAGTCTTGGGGATGCCCGGTTTCGGGAGCGTGAATCCATCGACGTTCGACATGACGAATCA
Organism: Tundrisphaera lichenicola; assembly: GCF_051175385.1. Lineage (GTDB taxonomy): Bacteria > Planctomycetota > Planctomycetia > Isosphaerales > Isosphaeraceae > Tundrisphaera > Tundrisphaera lichenicola. The sequence continues at coordinate 5,487,204 of NZ_CP195106.1, forward strand.
GACCTCGGGTTGGTTGAGTAACGATCGAAGCGACCGATCGAGGACCGACTGGCCCCCAGAGTAATCGTCGCTCCCCCACTTTTATTCAGGAAGATCGGGCCGGTAGGACGAGCCGGATCACGGTCGGGTTGCTCACGACATCGGGGGCTTGAGGAGTTCCAGCGGCCGCGCCCAGACTCAGATAGACCACGACGGAGGGACCGTCGGCCAGGCCTACGGAAACCCGGGCCAGGTCGATCACCGCCTTGACCACCCGGGATCGGCCCGGCCGAACTTCTGCCAATTTGTGGGCCAGATGACCTCCTCCGGGCAAGTTGATATTGACCCACCATTCCGAACCGGCGACCGGCAGAGGGTCGAACCATCGGACGGAGAGTGGTATTTCCAGGAATGCCCCTCGAAGGCTCGAACCGAGACGGACCGGGCTCGCGAGCGGGCCCAGATTCGCCAGCTGGCCGCGAGCGATCTTCGGCGATTCCAACCGGTTCTCGACGGCCGCGACGAACCAGAATTCCTGAACGATTGTGTCGGCCAGCCTCCGGGAGGAAACCTCTCCGACCTTCCCGGTCAGAGTGACCGTGGACCGATCCGGATCGTAGCCGACGGCGACCCCGGCAAGCCGGGCCTCCTGGACCAGCCGCTTCCGGATGAGCGCGGCGCCAGCTTCGGGAGTGAGTCCGAAGGCAGGCCGGACCCCGACGAACGGGTCTGGTCCCAGCTCCTCGGAGCCTCCAACTTTCACGAGAGGGAGGGACGAGGCCGGTTCGGTCCGGAAGTGGCCCCCCATCCGAACAAACCCGCCCTCGGGATCGGTCGCCCACTCGGCGGAATTCCCGAAGGTGTGAAACAGCCCGATCGGATTGGCCTCGAAGGTTGGGGGATGGGTGGAAGGCCGGCTCGTCGCCGTGGCATCGACAGCCAAAGCGGGCTCAGGGCCGAGAAAATTGGCCCCTTCCGGATGAGTCGGATCCTCACCCCACCAGAAGTGGCCGGACCGTCCTGACCGGGCAGCCCGGTTCCATTCCTCGGCGGTGAGAAGCCGATAGGCCAGCCCGGCCGGGTCGGCTTCTCCGAGTGCCTTGAGGTAGTCGAGGGACTCCGCCGGTGTCAGTCCGATGGCCGGTTGATCGGGGTCTTCGAGGGCGAACTCGTCGGACCGATCGGCACGGGGATCATATCCCTGGAGCCGTGTCCCCACCTGTTGGACAGTCGCCTCGGTGGTTGCGACGAAGAATCCCGCGGCGTCTTTCTCGCCGAGGACTCGGGCGAACGTCAAACCATCCGGACCATTCCTGGGCAGGATCCGGATCGGACCTTCCATCGACTTTCCCCACCCGAACGGGCCGAAATCGCGAGCCGAGGCATCGCCTCGGGGTCTCGGGAACCGCTCGATCCCGGCTTCGAGTACGTTGCTCAGGACCTCGCCCGAAACGGCATCAACCACCGAGATCGCTAGCTTGACCCGGCCTGGAGGAAGATTTCGGACCGAACTCGCCGTGACGAAGATGGGGAGGCGTCGTCGTCCAGAAGTCGCGTTCAACGCGAGATTCCGGGATTCGACCGACCCTCCAGGCAGAACGATCCGGACCCGAAAGCGTGAAGGATCACGAGCGACCGAGACATCCCACGAAGAATCCGCAACCAGCAGGATCAGGTCCGGCCCTTGCCCCTTACCGCTGATCAAGGCCCCCTCGGACGCCCATCCCAGGAGTTCGACGACCGGCACCGCTTCCGAGCGGCTCGAAATCAGCGCCAGTACGATCCAGGTCGAGCAAACCAACCGTCTCGGTGACACGACACCTCTCCCAATCGAGGATCAAGTCGGCTTCTCTCGTGATCGCCACTCCCGATAGTTTCCAGGGTCATCGCGCCAGAGTCCAGCGCCGTCCGATCCGACCCGCTCCGATCCAACAATGGGCCAGTCAGGCCCCCATGCTCTTCCGGAAAAAACGAACCCAAACTTCAACTGGGAAAAACGAACCCAAGGAGCACCCTCGGATTTACCCCCGGCCAGCATGGAGCCGCCATGCTTCTCGATAGATTCGCGACTACTGCGACTCCAACCGCATCCTTTTCGAAGCAAGGCGTGAATTTTCCCTGGTTGTCGGCCCTCGGGGTCAGGGCTTATCATGAAGAGAGATTCACGGCGACTTCCAGAAATCGAGACCGGTCGGAATGCCCGCACTCCATCGAATGCCGGTCTTCTATCTGCTTTTGCTGGTCGGGCTCGGCTTGTCGACCCTGATCGGTCGAGGGACAAAGCTCCCTCCCGAACCGGACGATCGAACCGAGTCACCTCGACTCTTCGACCGGACGAAGGATCTGGCGGAAGAAGAGCCCATCGGCCCCCCCGACGGGATTCTCAGGACCGTCGACGGGCTTCGACGCAAGGTTCTGGTCAAGAATCTGTCCGTGGTCTGTCGGTCCGAACCGGTCGGGGGCAAACCGGTCGGACCGCCGCTCGACTACTTCGCGATTCAATTCGTCTACGGTGTCGATCCGCTCGATCCTCCCACCTATTACCAAGTCGGCCCGAAGGAGGGACCGCCGCAAGGTTGGGTCCCTGCCTCGGAAGTCCTGGAGTGGGATACCCGCTTGCTGGCCCGCCCGACTCCCCGCGAAGGACGTCCGGCCCTGGTCCTCTATCGGGACGAGTCTTGCCTGGTGGAACGAATCGAAAGTGCAAAGTGCTCCAGGCATGCCGACCGATGCCCAACCGAAGGTGAGGAGCCGGAGGAGCCGTCAAGGATCGCCCCCGGAGGCACGGCGGTCGAAGGCCCCACGCTGGGATTTCCCATCCTCAAGACACGCTCGGTCGGGGGGCGGACCATTCACGAAGTGGCCAGCCTGGTGAAAGATCAAGCGAAGGAACCGATCCGCCCGACGGAACCTCCTCCCGACCTCCGTCCTTATCTCAAGGTGGTCGACATCGCGTTCGTGATGGACACCACGGCCTCGATGAAGGCCACGATCGATGACGCTCGCAGGCTCGCGGCCGATCTCGTCGCAACGGCTTCCAAACGCTACGACGACGTCTCGCTCCGGTTCGCCCTGGTGGAATATCGCGATGAGGCCCGACATTACGGGTTCAAGGCGCGTCGGGTGACCTCGTTCACCAGCCCGTCGGGATTTCTCGCCGCCCTCGAACGGATCCAGGCGGCTAGCCATGGCGATGGAACGGTCGACGAAACGGTCTTCGATGGTCTGGAACTGGCCCTCCCGGCCGTTCCCGGGGAACCAGCGAGCAGGCACGTCGAGTGGCCGACCGGACGCGCGGGAGAGTTGGCCACCAAGCTGATCGTGGTGATTGGCGACGCCCCCGACCACGATCGTGGGCTTGACCGGGTCCGCTCCCTCGCCGCCCGGGCTCGATCGAGCGGGATCACGATAGCCACGGTGGGCATTGACCGGCCAGGATCGCTGTCGAGAGACGAACGGGCTCGATATTCTGACCAATGGAGACTGATGGCCGAGGAGTCGTACCGGCCCCTCTCGGCGGAATCCAAGTACGAGAGACCCGTGATGCCCCTGACGGCCACGGTCGACGAGGGGGGGAAGCTCGCCGAGCGGCTCCAATCGCTGATCGACGATCGAGTGGAGCATGCCCGGACGATCGCGGCCCTGGCCACGGCCGAGGCCGAGGGTCGGCTCGGCGAGTATGTGAACAGCAAGGGACTGTCGCTCGATCGAGTGGCACCGGTGCTCGTCGACCTCCACCGAGGCGACGCCGCTCGTGTCGCCCGACCCGACCCTCGCTCCGACGGCCGGAAGGCTCCTTCGGTCCGACGTGGCTGGATCGCCGAGAGGCTCGAAAGTGACCAGATGATCGAGATCGAGATTCTGATGACCGCCGGAGAGTTGAAGTCGCTGATCGACGAACTGACCCAATTCCAGCAAGCGGCTTCGGGCACGGCACGCGACCTATCGGAATTGCTCGAGATCGGCACGGCCGCCGCGAGCGGGGAGACTTCATTCCTCGCCGTCGACCGTGGCCATCGAACCTTCGCCGAGCATCTACGAAGGCGACAGGGCCTCCCTCCTGCCCGCCCCGAGAGTCTGCTTCGGAGAAGCCAGGCGGATCTTCTCCAATCGGATGACCTAACCCTCGCCGCACTCGACAAAAAGCTGCGCGAGAGCCTGGCTCGACTTTCGACGCGACTCCTCGACACGGACTGGCAGGATCCCCAAAAGACCATCGATGGAATGGCGTTAGTTCCCTTCGAGGCGATCGACTTCTGACCGTCCACGGAGTGCCAGGATCGCCGGAGCTGTTCCGAGATCGCCATAGTCGATTGTCCGTATTTGGAATACTATTGTTTCACCGCTCGTCGTCCGATTTTGACAGTGTGCGTCCATAAGATTCGCCATTTCAAGGAGTTCTTGTCTTGATAGCCCACCTGGAACGGCCAGAATCGATTTGCGGGCGATCCCTCTTCTGGTCGTACCTGGCGGTCTTCCTGGGATTTCATCTCCTGCTTCCGTTGATGTTTGTCCCGAGCCTGTTCAGCTGGACCGGAGTAGCGTTGGTCTTCATCGGCAACTACGTCTTCGGCTCGCTCGGGATCAATATCGGATACCATCGACTGCTCACGCACCGGAGCTTCCGGTGTCCCCTCTGGCTGGAACATTCGTTCGCAGTCCTGGGAGTTTGCTCGCTTCAGGACTCGCCGGGCCGATGGGTGGCCATCCATCGGATGCACCACCAGCATTCCGACCAGAGGCCCGATCCCCACAGCCCGCTCGTCAGCTTTTTCTGGGGTCACATGGGTTGGTTGATCATCGAGAACCGGACCCTGGATCGACTGAGTACCTATGACCGCTACGCCCGGGACGTATTCCAGGACCGATTTTATCGGCGCCTCCACCGGAATCATTTCTGGCTCTGGATCTACGCAGCTCACGCCCTGATCATCCTGGCCCTGGGCATGCTGGCCGGTTGGTGCTTGACCGAGTCTCCGCGGGAGGCGCTACAGTTCGGACTGAGCATCTTCGTCTGGGGGGTGATCGTCCGCACGGTCTATGTTTGGCATATCACCTGGGCCGTCAACTCGGTGACGCACCTCTGGGGATATCAGAACTATGCGACGGGCGAGAATAGCCGGAATAACTGGATCGTCGCGCTCCTGACAAACGGAGAGGGCTGGCATAACAACCACCACGCGAACCAGAGGAGCGCAGCTCACGGCCATCGCTGGTGGGAACTCGACCTGACCTTCTTGACGATACTCTTGCTCCGCAAGGTGGGTCTGGCGACCGATGTCGTGACGCCGGGTCTGCACAAAGCGCGTAGAGATTCCAAAGATTACCCCATCAATGAAAACGCGGGCTCTCCAGCCCCGGAACCCACCGAGGTCGCGGTCCCCTGAAGATCGAGAACAAGATCGATCCTGTGCGAGATACAAAAGAATTCGGCATGGCTCTTGCTTTGTGAGGGAGTCTCCCAGTCACGCAAGATTCCCATCAGGAGCCAGGTCATGTCGAACTTCAAGGACAAGGTAAACGACGGAATCGAGAGCTTGAAGGACGGAGCCGAGCATGCGGCCGATAAGGCGCAAGAGGGTGTCGAGAAGGCCGCACACAAGGTGAAGGAAGCCTCGACCGCCGCCGGCAACAAAGTCAAGGAAGCCGGCGAGAAGATCAAGGATGCCGGCCATAAGGCCGACTGAGCCGAGGGAAGCCCTGTAACGAACTGATCGAAGGCCCGAGGTCTTGTCGGCCCCGGGCCTTTTCGATTTCGAACACCGGAGCGATCAGGAAGTCACGGGCTTGATCCAGACGTTCCGGAACTTCACAGCGTTGCTGTGATCCTGGAGCATGATCGGTCCCAATTCCCCCTCCTTCACATCGCCGACTCCCCCCGGAGTCGGGGAGATCTCCTTGTCGTCGATGATCGTCAGTCCATTCTGGACGACGGTGAGCCTCGCCTTACGGACCACCTTGTCACCTTCGCGGCGAGCAGCGTGGAAGGTGATGTCATAGGTCTGCCACCTGAGCGGGGGCTTGCACGCGTTCACCGCCGGGATGATCTGCTGGTAGATCGCTCCACAGTCGTTGCTCTGCGGCTTCAGCCCGTACGAGTCGAGAACTTGAAGCTCGTAGATCCCTTGCAGGTAGACCCCACTGTTCCCACGAGCCTGCCCCTTGGCCTCCGGCATGTAGGGAATGTTGAATTCGAGATGCATCGCGAAGTCGCCGAATTTTTCCTTCGTCCTGATGTTCCCTTTTCCCACGGTCGCCACACCATCGGCCACCGGCCATCCGGCCGGCGATTTCCCGTCGGCATCGGTCCAGGCTTCGATCGAGTCTCCAATCAGGACGATCGCACCTTCGGGAGGCACGAGGAGGAGGGTTTTATCGTCAGGCGTCGGCTCTTGGGCGAAGCTCGGCATGATGATGAACGCGGAAACGGCCAGGGCAAGACAAAAGGTACGCATGATGAGAAGGCTCCTCGACGTCGATGGGTTCTCGATGGCACGCCCACGCCTGCTCCGGCGCGGCCCGTGGACCGATTCCCCGCCAGTGTATCGGCGACCGGAGACCCTCGATAGGAGGACATAGGATCTCGACGTGCGATCGGACCGATGAGCGATCCCGGCCCACCGGCCTCTTCGCGAGACCTACGGACACCCCTCGTGGCCCGCCTCTTGGCAGCCCGGACGAGAATTTTTTCGTCTGACTCGCGGATTATTTCGCCAAGCCTCTCCGCGAGGTATCGGCCGGATTTCCGGGCTCGTATTCGCCGGGCGAAATCCCTCGATCGAGGACTGCGACCTGACAAAACGGCCGATTTCCGGGGAAAACAAAGCAGAGGCATACGCAAAGATCTTATATTATAAATTTATTCACTATTCGATTAAAATCGATTGCATTGTATACCACTTCATAATCTAGTCGTCCGGTAGGCCGAAAATACAGGGCGAAACCGCCGACATTGACGGAATCCGATTAATCTTACTCTTCGCGCACATGATATATTTCGCTAAGAAGATCCGAGTGAGATCGATCGCAGGGTCTACGGATCCTTGGTCTTGAGTCCATGTTGGAGGTTCCAGGTACGATGGCGGTCAAGAAGAGCAAGCCGGCCGAAGTGGCATCCTCGAAGGCTCCCGCCAAGAAGTCCGCGGCGAAGCCCAAGGCGGAACTGGCCCCGAAGAAGACCAAGGCGACGCCGGCCGTCGCCACGGATACGGCCTCCAAGGCCGAGACGCCCAAGCCTTCGGCTGCAGCCAAGGCTCCCGCCGCCCCGGCCCCGAAGAAGTCCGCCGCCCCGGTCAAGCTGACCGATCGGCAACTCGACTTCCTCAAGCAGATCCACGAAGCGAAGGAGGCCGGCTATCTTTTGGCCAAGAAGGCCGAACAGAAGACGATCGAGGCTTTGCTCACCCGCAAGCTCATCAAGAAGGCTGCGAAGGACAAGGAGAGCGGCCATTTCCGCTACATCGTGTCCAAGGCTGGCGAGAAGCACCTCGCGACCGTCTCGCCGGCTTGATTTCGGCGAGCTCTCATCGAATCCTGGGCCCGGGCGTCTCCGACACCCGGGCCCGATTCATGCGCCGACGTTCTCGGTTCAGGCCTCGACCAGCTTCTCCGGGTAAAGCGAGGCACAGTCGACCAGCCGAGCCGAGTCGCCATCGTGGACCGCCATCTGCGCGTCGGCCCAGAGGCTGGCACCGGCGTATCGCCCGTCCTTGGTCACGCAGTAAAACTTGACGTCGAAGTTGGGCCTTCCCTGTGCATCGCGAAGCCGGGGCAATTTGTTGGTAGCGGCGATTCGCTTGCAGATCTCGATCAGGGCATCCTTGGGATCGAGCCCGCGTCGCAGGCCCTCGATGATCGAATGGCTCGACAGATTGAGCAGGTTTGCCTCGCCACGCCCGGTCGAGCCGCAAGACCCGACCTCGTTATCGAGGAACAGCCCCGCGCCGAGGATCGGCGAGTCTCCTACCCGACCGGGGATCTTGTAGAAGAGTCCCGAGGTCGTCGTCACGCAGCCCAGATCGCCATGAGTGTCCAGCGCCGAGCAGTGAATGGTCCCATGTTTTCGGATCCCAAAGAATTCGCGAACGACCGGATCGAGTTCTTCGTCGGGCGGAGGAAAGCGGTCGTCGTCCTTGCCGTTCGTCTCCTTCCAATGGAGCCAGATCTTTCGAGACTCCTCGGTGAGCAAATTCTCCTCGGGAAAACCGTGCATCCGGGCGAACCGGAGTGCTCCCTCTCCGACGAGCAGGCAGTGATCGGTACGCTTCATGACCAGCCGAGCGACCGCCGCAGGGTGCATGATGTTGCGGAGCGATGCGACGGCACCCCCGCTATGAGTCGGCCCGTGCATGACCGCGGCATCGAGCTCGACCACGCCGTCCTCATTGGGAATGCCACCATAACCGACCGTCCGATCTCCAGGATCGGCCTCGACCACCGCAACGCAAGCGATGGCCGCGTCCAGTGGATCGGCCCCCTCTCGGATCAATTCCATCGCCTTCCCCAGCGACTTGAGGCCGTTGGCACTCGCGATGATCACGGGCTTCTTCGGGCCGATCGTGCGGAGGGGAGAGGCACCGAGCATCGCCGAGGCTCCCAGGCCGGCGATCGCTCCAGAAGCGAGGAATGCCCTTCGGTTCAGTTGGCTTTTCATCCCGAGTTCCTTCGAATAGTGATGTCCAGAGGTGCGGTTGATTCAGGATATCGGGGAGTTGAGGAGAGGGCCACGATTCCCGCGACTTCGACGGCAGTCGATGCGGAAGTCTCGAAGAAAATCCATCGGGTTAATTCTGGATCTCGCGTGATTCAACAGAGTTCTCGCCGTCCAATCGCCCAAAAATTGAGAAAGTGATCTTCGATGAAGCGGAATTGTTCTCGGCATTGAATCGTGACGTGGAGATCTGGTATCATTATTTTTTTGCCGGGGCTTGGTCGTCCGGCAACGTGCCCCCTCGTCTTCAGGGGGGACCCTGGTTTGTTCGAGCCTCCTGGACCCACTCATGCCGACTACGCCTTCCGCGATCAAACGCCTGAAGCAGAGCCTGAAGCGCAGGATGCACAATCGAATCACCAAAAAGATCATCAAGACCCTGATTAAGCGGTCGATGGCGGCGATTGCCGTTCAAGATTTCGAGAAAGCGGAAGCGGACTTCCGTGCAGCCACCGCGAAGATTGACAAGGCCGGTGTCCGTCGCGTTCTCCACCCCAATACGGCCGCAAGACGCAAGAGCAAGTTGGCCCGGGATTACGTCGGGGCCGTGGCCAAGGCCAAAGCGAAAGCCTGAGTCTGGGATTTCCCGATCCGATCGAGTTGGGAGGATCTCCCATGCCCCGACTCGAAGAAGTCCGAACTCGTCTGATTGATGCCCTCTTGAATCACTACGGCCCGCAGTCCCCAGCGGACGGCGGGCCTGCTCATTTCTCGGGAACGTTCGAACCAATCCTCAAGGCCGGACTCACACTTGTGACCGACTCCAAGAGGGCTGACGCTGCATTGGAAGTACTCAGGGCCGGTGGCCTGATCGAGCCGGACGCTTTGTCGTCGGCCAATGCTCTTGAAATTGAGGAACTATTACGGGTCGCCAAGCTCCGACTTCCAGCCAAGTCGCTCCAGCCGATCCGAAGGATCGCTCGCTGGGCCACCGATCACGGATTTGATCCGAGAGAGGCGACGACCTGGTCGACCGAGAGCTTGAGGGAGGAATGGAGAGGCCTAAACGGAATTGGGGCAGCTTCCGCAGACTCGATACTTCTCTTCGGCCTGGACCGTCCGACCTACCCTGTCGATCGCCCGACCTACCGAGTTCTCGTGCGACACGGGTGGATCGACACCTCGGCCGAGTATGATGAAGCAAGGGCGGTTGCCGAGGGCATTGCCCCGGGAAACACGGTAGCACTCAAGCAGCTTTCACGCGATTTTGAGCGATTGGGCAGGGATTATTGCAAACCGTCCGCTCCCCGTTGTGAGCGATGCCCCCTGAAGGAGATGCTTCCGGGCGGAGGCCCTCTCGGTTCAGACGAATGATCCCTGTACGCAAGATCGACGGCCAGAGCGGAAGTGTCAACGAGACGCCTGCAGCGTGGTGGTTGGCTGTATAGACGGTTCTGGAAGATCATCGGGCCGGGCTATGACCCTTTCGCCGGCCTTAACGCCTTCGAGAATTTCGGCATACGACGGATTCATGAGTCCAATCTTCAAGGCTTGCCACCGAAAGCTCGATCCATCGGCAGCCGTGGCGATCGCAGCGAAGGGGACTCGATCCACCCAGCGAATCGCCTGGAGAGGAAGTCGTGTTGCCTCGGATCGTGAGTCAACGAAGAAAGAAACCTGGGCACTCAGACCGGGGCGAAGTCCTGCGAAGCCGCCCGAATCAATCGCGACGTTGGCGAAATAGATCCTGATATCCGAACTAGGTCCATTTGCTGGCGCGGGGATGAGCGTGACCTCGGTGACCGTGCCTGTCAGGACCTTATCGGGGAAGGCGTCGATCCGGATCGAGGCCTTCTGCCCAACCTGGATCGATCCCACCTTCGATTCATTGATCTTGGCCTTGACTCTCATTTTATTGGCGTCGGGAAGCTCGAAGATCGACTGTCCTTCACGGACCGTGGCCCCCTCCTCGATTGCGGTGGTCGCCGGACGGAAGCCCCCTTGTTCCCCGAGGGAATAGACGACGATCCCCTCATGGGGTGCCCTCAAGGTGCAGTTCTCCACCATCCGTTCGAGCCGCTTGAGCCGATCGCTCTCGAGCTGGAAAGCCGCTTCCTGCGCCAGAGTATCGGCTCGATTGGCCTCAAGTTTGGCTTCCAGGGACTTGATGATCTTTGGACCTGTATACTTGAGAAGCCGTTCTTCCATCCGCTCTGCCTCGCCGAGGGCAATCCTCGCCCGGGTCAGATTGAGGACGTCCGCATCGTACTGGGCCCTGGTCCTAAAGCCCTTGTCATAAACCGGCTTCGACCAGGCAAGATTCCTCAGGGCACGCTCTTCTTCGGTCTTGCAAGTATTCAGGTATTGGCGAACCAGCATGAGGTCTTGGGGATAGATCCCGTCGCGATATTCCCGGAGCGAGATCTCATTCACCTCTAAAATCGACTTGGCCTGAATGACCCAGGCCTTCGCCTGATCATACTTGATCCGCTGGGATAAGAGCTCATCACGAAATGCCGACGAATCGAGTTCGCAGACGACTTGCCCAGCCGAAACCTGAGTCCCTTCCGGCTTGATCATGATGATGCGAGTCGACCCGGGTTTTTCCTGATCCGAGCTCGATCCTCCACCCCCGCCCCCGCTGCCATTGCCTCGGCTTCCAGCCCCACCCTTCGACGAAGCGTTACTAACGGATTTGGTGGCTGCACCTGTTCGCAGTGAGGTATAAGGGGCGACCGTAAACGTAAAGCTTCGTATCGTCGGCCTTTGAGTGATGGTCGTGCCCGATCCACCGGATGATCCGGAGGCGCCCGAAGCGGATGCCGATGAGTCCGAAGAGGAGGTTGTAGTTGAGGTTGAAGTAGTGGTTGATGTAGAGGAGGTGGAGGACGTGGATTTTGAAGAAGCACCGGCCTTACTCGAAGTCTTGGCGGCACCCGCCTTGCTCGATGCGGCTGCGGCCGTCTTGGAGACCGCGACCGTGGCACCGGTCGATCCCTGACTAGCTCCCCCCGAACTCGACTTCGTGGTTCCACCGACCAAACCGAGGAGCGCCTCGACCTTACATTTCACGGTAGTATTCGATGCACTTTCAACCGACCCCATCTCCGTGACGAAGACCGCCATCTCGCCCTGCTCGACCTCGAGCGTGGTCATCGAGGGTTTCTTGGCCTCCCAGAGGCGCGAGAGATATCCAGTTTCCCAAGCCCTAGCGACGCCGGCCACGGACCCCAGGCCTACCAACCCGATGATGCACCGAGCAATCAGTGATCGACCACTATTCGGTCGAGTTACGGGAATGAGGGGTTCAACCGGCGATAGCGACATGGGACGACTCGCTGATAGGAAGGATCTGAATCGCTCGCAAGCGGGAATGGAGGAACATTGGCAACGGATCTGACGATCAAACCAAATCAATTACCAGAGTTATCGCGGTAGATTGAAGGGGAACTGGCCAATCGACCTCGAATGATGGAAAAGAAGCTCTTGATCATAATCGTATCCCGATCCTGTGGGCTCAACAAGTGAGGCTCGAGATTCCGGGGCTTTCGTTATGAATCGATCCGTTCATCATCCCGATCATTTAAGAAACCCTATCGATACAGAAAGCGGCAAAATACCAGCGATTGTCCCCGATTTTCAAACAACATCGACGGATTGCACCGAATTTCAAGATCGCAGCAAAACTAATGATTGTGACGACTTTTCGGGAGAACAAGGTTCTGTCGAACGTTTTGGCCTGTCATAGGTTAGAGACAAAATCGAACCTTGTCTCCGGAAATAATCTAAAGTCTAATAGCGTTCCCGACGGGGGCTCCTCGATCAGGGCAATCAGTTGCCTCTCGATCCCTTCCAGGATGGTCGGACTTTCAGGTCTTCGCCTGGATTGATCGAATGATCAATCCTCCTCTCGCCGACCCGTCGTCCGAGTTCTCACCACGGATGGCTCCCCCTCAATCGGGCTCTTTTCAACCAAGAGCACCGGGTTCGATCCGCGCGCCGTGAACTGACTTCTCGATGAACAACCAGGACGCCGGAGTCATGATCCCATGACAGGTTTCATTCGCCTAATTAAGAAGACACTCAGGGATCGCGGATCTATTATTCAGCTTTCTCGATCGAGCACGGAATATCGACCGGATTGTGACGATCTCGAAGGGAGGCAATTACTATCCGGCCTGGGAACCGATTACACCTTGATGGGTGGGCAATGGAATAACCCCTCATCGATCTCCTACAGCTTTCCCCCTGATGGCATTACCTGGCCTCGGGGTAGCAACTCGCTGAATAGCACGCTGAATTCCGAGTTTGGGGGCAGTTCCTGGCAAGATCTCGTTGCCCGTGCCCTCCAGACGTGGGCCTCCGTAACGAATCTCGACTTCACCGAGGTCGGTGATGGGGCCTACGGTTTCAATTCGTCGGGAGTTCCTCAAGGGGATCAGAAGTTCGGCGACATTCGAATTGGTGGATCAAACTACGGGCCGACTTCGACCATCGCCTTGACCTATGGACCTCCTCCCAATGGCCAGACCGGCGCCGGCGATGTCAATCTGAACACCAATTATAACTTCGGTCCGAATGGTCAGCACGACTTCGAGACCATCATCCTCCACGAACTCGGCCACTCGCTGGGGCTCAACGAATCACCCCAACTCTCCGCCGTGATGTACTCGTACTATTCGGGGGTCCGGCAGAGTCTCACCTCCTATGACATCGAGGGCATTCAGTCGATTTATGGCCCGAGGGCTCTCGATTCGTTCCAGTCACGAGGGCTAGCCGTCTCTCCGTCGAACGCCTTCGACCTGACTCCTTACTTGAACTCCTCCCGGCAATTCGAGTTGAAAGGGGTAAGCCTCGCCAGCATCGGAGCAGTCGAATATTTCTCCGTTGTCACTCCGGCCATCAGTGGCTCGACCTTGAGGGTGACGGCCAAGGCGTCGGGCTTCAGCCTCTTGAGCCCGAAGCTTAGCCTGATTGATGCCGAGACGGGAGCGACGATCTCGACAGCAAGCGACTCCTCCGCCTATGGCAATCTCGTCTCGGCTTCGCTCTCGGGAGCACAACCGGGACATCGCTACTTGATCGCCGTGACCGGTGCTACCCAGGATGTGTTCGCCGTCGGGTCGTACGCGGTCCAGATCGCCTTCTCCGGTGGGACTTCCATCGCTCCTCCGCCTGTGACTGTCCCCAATCCAGGCCCCGCTCCCACCCCGACGACGTCTCCCACCCCTGCCCCGACGCCCGCGCCGGTCCCGATTCCCATCGTTCCTGCCCCCGTTCAAACAGCTCTAACTCCCGTCCTGAAAGACGGTTATGAAAGTCACACATCGTTCGCGACGGCCGCAAAACTCGGTCGAATCGGTCAGTCGGTGGTGCAGAATCTCACACTCAACACCGCCAAGGACGTGCGTTTCTTCACATTCACAACGGATCGAGCGGGGTCGGTCCTCGTCGCATCCGAAAATGCGAAGATCCTGGTAGGTGATTCGAGAGGTCGATTCGTCACTCAAGGGACGGGACTGATCGGATTCGCCGCCCCGGCCGCCGGCGCCCGCTACTTCCTGATTTTCCTGTCACCCGACGGGACGCCGGTCCCGAAATTCGGATTCGCTGTCGCGACGATCCCGAGCCACGCCGCCGTCAGCAAACCGGTGCCGGTCGCACCCGTCACCTCGACGACGGTCCAGAATCCCAAACCTAAGAAGAAAAATCCGAAGGTCAAGGTCGGCACGACCGGAAGATGATGGCCCCCGACGCGACGCTCCGCCCATCTTGGGCGGATGGTGACTCCCGGGACGCATCAAAGCAATAAGGATCGCATGAATATTGATCGACACCGGCAGCCGCGAGGTGTCGCCATGTTGCCCGATATGGTAGTCTGAGGAGGACAGGCGAAGGACAAACCAAGGGCGTATTAGCCAGACGCCCACCTTCGCCCGGGCCTGCCCCCAAACCGGCGAGGCCTCGTCCTCCAGGAGACCGACACCCATGGCCGATTACGTCCTGCCCCCCCTGCCCTATGACTTCGCCGCCCTGGAGCCTCACATCGATGCCAAGACGATGGAGATCCACCACGACAAGCACCACGCAGCTTATGTAACCAACCTGAACAATGCCCTGAAGGACCATCCCGAGTTCCAGGGCAAGCCCATCGAGATCTTGCTCGCCGAGATCAATTCGGTCCCCGAGGCGGTCAGGACGGCCGTTCGGAACAATGGTGGCGGGCATGCCAACCATTCCTTGTTCTGGACGCTCCTGAAGCCGGGCGGAGGATCCGCCGAACCCTCCGGGACCATCGCCCAGGCGATCGAGACGGAACTGGGCGGATTCACCGCCTTCAAAGAGGCGTTCACCAAGGCCGCCACCACCCGCTTCGGGTCGGGTTGGGCCTGGCTCGTCTTGGGCAAGGACGGCAAGCTGGCCGTCACCTCGCTCCCGAACCAGGATAGCCCCTACATGGAAGGACAGAAGCCCCTCCTCGGGCTCGACGTCTGGGAGCACGCCTACTACCTGAAGTACCAGAACCGTCGTCCCGAATACATCGGCGCGTTCTGGAACATCATCGACTGGGACCGGGTCGAGAAGCTCTACGCCGAAGCCAAGTCGAGCTGACCCAAGAATCGCGAAAAATCTCAGGGGCGAAGTCTCCGAGACTGCGGGCCATGCCCCGGTCGACCGAGCTCGCCCCGGCCTCATTTTCGATCCATGATCAACCGAGGTGGCTTACCAACACCTTGAGGGCCGAGTCATGTCCACGGCGACGAATCCGCAACAATATGCCTTCCAGGCCGAGATCAAGCAGCTCCTTCATCTCTTGTCGCACTCCCTGTATCAGAGCCGAGAGATCGCGATTCGCGAACTGGTTTCTAATGCCTCGGACGCGCTGGATAAGATGCGATTCGTGGCGATGACCGACGAGGGACATCGAGAAACAGGCCCTCTGGAGATTCGGGTCGAAGGCCGACCGGATGCTCGCGAACTGGTCATCCGCGACAATGGAATCGGGATGACTCATGATGAGCTGGTCGCCAATCTCGGGACGATCGCCCGGAGTGGTTCCCTGGAGTTCCTCAAGAATGCCACGGCGCAGGGAAAGGCCGAGGTCTCTCTGATCGGCCAGTTCGGCGTGGGCTTCTACTCGTCGTTCATGCTCGCGGACCGCGTCAGGGTCCGTTCGCGGAGTTTTCGAGAGACCGCGGGCTGGGAGTGGGAATCGGATGGCTCGGGCACCTTCACGGTTGTCGAGGTCCCTGGTTTGGAGCGCGGGACCGAGATCATCCTGCATCTCAAGGAGGACGCGAAGGAGTTCACCGAGGAATATCGGATCAAATCGGTCCTGAAGACCTACTCCGGATTCGTCCCGCACCCGATCCGGGTCGGCGATCAGGTCGTCAACGATCAGAAACCGATCTGGGTGGAGCCCAAGTCTCAGGTCACCGAGGAGCAACATACCAGTTTCTACCAGTACCTGACCCATCGGAGCGACGAGACCCCGCTCTGGCATCTTCACATGGCCGTGGATTCTCCGATCCAGTTCCGGGCGATCCTGTATTGCCCGAGGACGAACGTAGAACGTCTAGGATTCGGGAGACTCGAGCACGGCCTCAACCTCTGCGCCAAGCGGATCCTCGTCCAGGGCGACTGTCGGGAACTCCTCCCCGAATACCTCCGATTCCTCCACGGGCTAGTCGATTCGGAGGACCTCCCGCTCAACGTCTCTCGGGAAACCCTCCAGGACAATTCGGTCATCCGCAAGATCCGGAACGTCCTGGTGAAGAATGTGCTCGACCGGCTCACCTTGCTTTCCGAGGAAAAGCCCGAGGAATATCTCGACTTCTATCGGCAATTCGGCGCGACCCTCAAGGAGGGTATCGCGGTGGATCCGGCCAATCGCGATCGGGTCGCCAAGCTGCTCCGCTTCAACTACACCCGATCGGAAGGCGGCGTGGAACAGACCGGTCTGGATGACTACCTCAAGCGGGCGCCCGAGGATTCCAAACAAATCTATTTCCTGGGAGGCCCAGACCTCGCCTCGCTTCGGAAGAGCCCGAGCCTGGAAATCTTCCGCAAGCGAAACCTGGAAGTCCTCCTGCTGACCGACCCGATCGACGAGTTCGTCATGACCTCGCTCCACCAGTTCGGCGGGCGGACCCTGACCTCGATCGACTCGGCCGAACTGGACTTGCCCGAGACCGAGCCCGGCAAACCCGAGGAAGACACGAACACCTCGGGCGATTTCGGTCGTCTCCTGGATCTCTTCCGGGCGGCGCTCGGCAATCGCGTGGAATCGGTCCGGGCATCGAAGCGGCTGACCGACAGCCCTTGCTGCCTGGTCAACATCGATGGCGGCATCAGCCTCCAGATGCAACGTCTCCTGAAACAGAACAACCGGGATTTTCCGATCTCGAAACGAATTCTGGAGGTGAATCCCGACGCCTCGCTGATTAAAAGACTGGCCATGCTCTCGGCCAATGCCGAAAACGAGCATTTCATCAGCCAGTGCGCGCTTCAGCTTTGGTCCAACACCATGATCCTCGAAGGAGAGACCTCCGAACCCGAGGAGATGGTCTCAAGGGTTCAGTCCTTGATGGAGCAAGCGGCCCAGTCCAAGTCAACGATCATCATTTGACCGATTCCGGGCATGGAGGCCCATTGCGAGTCTTCACCCTATCCCCTTGTGACCGATCCCAAGGGCGTTTACTCTCGGAGTAGCCCACCCGCCGTCCTGCCTCCCCGATTCCTGAGGATCGAACACCATGCTTCTCCGACCGCTCGGACTGATCGTAGCGGGATGTCTGATCGCCTCGGTCGCTCGAGCCGATACCGGCTTCGTTCCGATGTTCGACGGCAAGACTCTGGATGGCTGGGAAGTTGTCGGAGGTGGGGCGAAGTATCGGGTTGAAAATGGCGAGATCGTGGGCGAGGTCGACCCCACTTCCCGGATGAACACCTTCCTCCGGACCAAGAAGTCCTACGGGGATTTCGTCCTGAAGGTCGACCTCAAACTGGATCTGCTGGCCAACTCGGGGATCCAGTTTCGAAGCCATCAGCGGGTCGAAAAGAGCGGGATCCGCGTCTTCGGCTATCAGGCGGAGGTCGATCCCTCGGCCCGGGCCTGGTCGGGTGGGATCTACGACGAGGCGCGTCGGGGATGGATCTTCGACCTCAAGGATCGGCCCGAAGCTCAGGCGGCGTTCAAGGTGGATGACTGGAATTCCTACACGATCGAGGCCATCGGACCTCATTTGAAGGTTTCGGTCAATGGCGTCCCCTGTGCGGATCTGCTGGACGCCATGGATCTCGAAGGATTCATCGCGCTCCAGGTCCACGTCAGTAATCAGCCGGGGACGATCCGATGGAGGAACGTCCAGATCGAGGATCTGGGACAGTCCCGATGGAAGTCTCTCTGGGATGGGAAGACTCTCGACGGCTGGAGGACGACCGGGGGAGGTCGCTGGACGGTCGAGAATGGAGCGATTCAGGGGACACAATCCTCGTCCGAGTCCAGGCACGGCCATCTCGTCAGCGATGGCGAATTCGGTGATTTCGCCTTTCGCCTCAAATTTCAATCGAAGAAGGGCAACAGCGGGCTCTACTTCCGGGTCGAGGAGGGCGGGACCTACGGCGTCCGAGGATTCCAGGCCGAGATCGATCCGACGGCCGATGTCGGCGGAATCTACGAGACCGATGGTCGAGGATGGGTCGTCCAGCCTGCTCCTGCGGACGTGAAGAAATGGCTGAAGACGGAGGGGTGGAACGAACTGGTGGTGATTGCCCTCGGGGATCGGGTGTTAGTCCAGGTGAACGGGAACAAGTCGGCGGAAATCGTCGATCCGATGGGTCGGCGGCGAGGCAAGTTCGCATTGCAACTTCACGGGGGACAGGACGTCGATGTCCTGTTCAAGGACCTGGAAATCCTACCGATCAGCCAGGGAAAGTGACGCGCCCATGATGATTTCAGGTGGACTACTCGTTGTCATCGCCCTGATTTCCTGGGACGATCCGATTCGGGAGGCTTCGCTCCCCGCCTTGGTGTCGAGGGATGTCGATTTCGAGCAGGACATACGCCCGATCTTGGCGAAGTCCTGCTTGGGATGCCACGGCTCGAAAAAGCGGAAAGGTGGCCTCTCGCTCCATCTCAAATCAACCGCCTTCGCCGGCGGCGACGAAGGGCCAGTGATCGTCGCGGGAAAGCCGACGGAAAGCCGGATGTTCCGCTACGTCTCGGGGCTCGATGACGACCATCCGATGCCTCCCCCCGGGGTTGGCGAACCCCTTTCCGAAGCGCAGGTCGAGGTCATCCGATCCTGGATCGAACAAGGGGCCAGGTGGCCCGATGACACCGGAGCGGCCAGGCTTGAAACGTCCGATCACTGGTCCTTCCGCAAACCTGTTCGACCCGACTTACCCGAGGTCGAGCCTTCGTCCTGGCCACGGAATCCCATCGATCACTTCGTGTTGGCGCGACTCGATCGAGAAGGCCTCGAGCCTTCGCCCGAGGCCGACCGGACGACCTTGATCCGCCGGTTGAGCCTGGACCTGATCGGACTGCCGCCGACGATCGCCGAGGTCGACGCCTTCGTCGAGGATCAGTCTCCCGACGCCTACGATCGATTGGTTGATCGGCTCCTGGCCTCGCCTCATTACGGGGAACGTTGGGCCCGTCGATGGCTCGATGGGGCCAGGTACGCCGACACCAACGGCTACGAAAAGGATCGAGATCGATCGATCTGGCCTTATCGCGACTGGGTCATCCGAGCCCTGAACGACGACATGCCCTTCGACCGCTTCACAATCGAGCAGATCGCCGGAGACCTCCTCCCGGATGCCTCGACATCCCAGAAGGTCGCCACCGGATTCCATCGAAATACGATGATCAATGAGGAAGGCGGGATCGACGTCGAAGAATTCCGCTTCGCCTCGCTCGTTGATCGTGTCGCGACCACGGGCGCAGTCTGGCTCGGCCTGACAATCCAGTGTGCCCAGTGCCACACCCACAAATTCGACCCGATCACCCAGCGTGAGTATTACCAGTTCCTCTCCTTCCTGAACAACGCAGACGAGCCCGATCTCGAACTCCCCGAACCCTCGATCGCCGCCCGTCGCTCCGAGATTGAACGCAAGATCCGGGAACTTGAAGCCGGGCTGGCCGATCGATTCCCGGATTTCGATCCGAGCCCCTCCTGGGAGATTTTGACACCCCGGAAGGCAACCTCGACGGCAGGCTCCTCGCTCGAAATACGGCCGGACGGTTCGATCATGGCCTCCGGCGAAGCTCCACCGACGGATATTTATGAGGTCGAGTCCGAGGCCGAACTCGGCGGAGTGACCTCGATCCGACTCGAAGCCTTGACCGACTCGTCGCTACCGTCGAAGGGACCCGGCCGGGCCCCCAACGGGAATTTCGTCCTGGTCAGCCTGACGGCGACCGGCCCCGCGGACCAGCCCATCTCGCTGACATCCGCCTCGGCCGATGTGTCCCAGCAGGGCTTCGAAGTCGCTGGGGCCATCGATCGGGATGACGCGACCGGGTGGGCGGTCGATGCTGGAGCGGGTCGATTGAATCTCGACCACTGGGCGACCTTTCGAGTGGCAGGAGGTCCCCTGCCCCCGGGTCGATCCCTCCTGAAATTCCGACTAGATCAGAACTACGGGGGCTCTCACAATCTCGGCCGATTTCGTCTCTCGGTCGGTCGAGACACCAGGACAAACGAAGGCGATCCGGAGGCTCGCCGGAGAGCCAGGCTCGAGGCTCGTCGGAATCAATGGGAATCCGGGTTGAGATTGGCAAAGTGGTCGCCCGTCACACCATCATCGATGAAGTCGGCGAAGCATGCCACGATGTCGGTCCTCGAAGATCGTTCCGTGCTTGTCACCGGCGACAAGCCGAACAACGACACTTATGAGGTGAGCCTTCCCGTCGAGCAGGCAGGCATCACCGCCCTCCGCGTGGAAGTCTTGCCCCACGAGAGTCTCCCGGAAGGAGGACCAGGAAGAGCCCCACTGTTCTCGGTCGGCAACTTTTTCCTGAGCGAAGTCGAGGCAACCTTGCAATCGCCCGACGGATCGAAATCTCATAAATTAGCGATCCGCGATGCCTCGGCCGATTTCGAAGAAAAAGGGAAGTCGGCCGCAAACACGCTCGATGGCAAGACCGACACCGGCTGGTCGATCGGCGGGGCGGTGGGAAAGGCCCATGCGATCGTCTTCAGGTTCGAGAAACCGCTCGACGCGCCCCTCGGTTCGAGGCTCCTGATCAATCTCCATCAGACTTACATCCACCAGACCACGATCGGTCGGTTCCGGATCTCCACGACGGATGATCCGGAACCGCCGATCGCGTCAGGACTCCCCGCCGAAATCGAGGCGATTGCGATCGTGCCGCCCGCCGACCGGACACCCGATCAATCGAAGGCGTTAGAGCACTACTTCTTGACCATCTCCCCGGAGATGGCCGAGGCCAATGCGGAGATAGCCGCCCTCCGTAAGTCCATGCCGAATTTCGCGACCTCGATGGTATTCCAGGAGCGATCGCCTTCCGAGCATCGGACCACGCATATCCATCGCCGAGGCGAGTTCCTCCAGACGGCCGAGCCGGTCGAGCCTGGGGTTCCGGCCGTCCTGCATCCGTTGCCGGAGTCGAGTCGACGCGATCGGCTCGCCCTGGCCCGATGGTTGGTCTCCGGGGAAAATCCCCTGGTCGGGAGGGTCATCACCAATCGGGCCTGGCAGGCCTTCTTCGGGCGCGGTCTGGTGGCGACCCTCGACGACTTCGGGACCCGGGGCGAGCGTCCCACCCATCCCGAGTTGCTGGACTGGTTGGCGACCGAGTTTCCGCGAATGGGCTGGAGCCAGAAGGCCCTCCACCGGCTGATTGTCACGAGTGCCACCTACCGGCAATCCTCGCGATCGTCGGGCGAACTGCTCGAGCGCGATCCTCGGAACGAATTGCTGGCGCGAGGGCCGAGATTCCGGGTCGATGCGGAGATGGTTCGCGACATCGCACTCAGTGCGGCCGGTCTGCTCGATTCGAAGCTCGGAGGCCCCAGCGTCTATCCCCCTCAGCCGGATGGCGTCACATCATTGGCCTACGGCCAGACGGCCTGGCCAACCAGCGAGGGGTCCGAACGCTATCGTCGAGGTCTCTACACCTTCGCCAAGCGGACCGCCCCATTCGCGGCCTTTGCCACTTTCGACGCCCCCACATCGGACGTCGCTTGCGTCCGCCGCGAGCGATCGAACACCCCCTTGCAGGCCCTGACCTTGCTGAATGACCCGGCATTCGTCGAGGCATCCAGGGCCCTGGGCCGGAGAGTCGTCGCCGAGGGGGAAGCCAACTCGAAAAACCGAGCCCGGCTCGCCTTCCGCCTTTGCGTCGGCAGAAACCCTACCGACTCGGAAGTCGCCTCGATTCTCGACTTTCGGGCCGGGCTGGTAGATCGGCTGAGGGCCGGGGAGCTGGACGGGCCCAAGATCATCGGGCCTGTAGCAAATGGCGATCCGGTCGAACTGGCCAGTTGGTCGATGGTGGCGCGGGCGCTCCTGAATCTCGATGAAACGATCACCAAGGAGTGATGGCCATGTCTTATCGTCCCGAAGACCGGCGGGTCGTGACGCGCCGACACTTCTATCGCGATTGCGGGCTGGGGATCGGCAAGATCGCCCTGGCCTCGCTCCTGGTGGGATCGAGGTCCTCGCTCGCCGCCCAGGCGTCAAATCCGCTCGAACCTCGCCCCCCCCACTTTGCTCCCAAGGCAAAGCGTGTCATCTACCTCTTCATGGCGGGCGCGCCGAGCCAGCTCGACCTGTTCGACCACAAGCCCGACCTAATGAAGTTCGACGGCAAGCCCGTACCCGCCGAGGTCGTCAAAGATCAGCGTTACGCATTCATTCAGCCCGATGCGAGCCTGATGGCCTCCCGGTTCAAATTTGAGCGACGAGGGAATTCGGGGGCCGAACTCTCCGAGATGCTGCCCCACCTGGCCAAGGTGGTCGATGACATCGCAATCGTCAAGTCGGTCCATACCGACCAGTTCAATCACGCTCCGGCCCAGATCCTGTTCAATACCGGATCGTCGCTGCCTGGTCGGCCGAGCATGGGCTCCTGGGTGACTTATGGCCTGGGGAGCGAGGCGAACGATCTGCCCGGCTTCGTCGTGCTCTCCTCGGCCGGAGGGACCAGCGGTGGGGCTGCGAACTGGTCCTGCGGATTCCTCCCGGCCGCCTATCAAGGCGTCCCGTTCCGCTCCAAGGGCGATCCGATCCTCAACGTGGTCAGCCCCGAAGGCGTCGACAGCCGGCTCCAGCGTGACACGATCGATCTGGTTCGAGGTCTCAACCAGCAACACCTCGGTGCCGTTAACGATCCCGAGATCGAGGCCCGGATCGCCTCCTACGAACTGGCTTACCGGATGCAATCCAGCGCACCTGAATTGATGGATCTCTCGGGCGAGTCGCCCGAAACCCTCGAAATGTACGGGGCCAAGCCAGGCCAGGCATCGTTCGCCAACAACTGCCTCCTCGCGAGGCGACTGGTCGAGCGTGGGGTGCGATTCGTCAATCTCTACCACGAGGGATGGGACCATCACTCGGATGTCGCGGGCGGCTTGAAGACGCAGTGCGGCCTCACCGACCGAGCCTCAGCCGCGCTGATCATGGATCTGAAGCGTCGAGGGTTGCTCGATGACACCCTGGTGATCTGGGGCGGTGAGTTCGGACGGACGCCGATGGTCGAATCCAACGCCGCGCTCGGGCGGAGTCTCGGGCGCGACCACCATCCCCAGGCGTTCACGATGTGGTTCGCCGGTGGCGGTATCAAGTCCGGGATCACGATCGGGGAAACCGACAATCTCGGCTTCCACATCACCCAGGACCCGATCCACGTCCATGACCTCCAGGCCACGATCCTCCACCTGTTGGGCCTGGATCACACCCGATTGACGTACAAGACCCAGGGACGAGACTTCCGGCTGACCGACGTCAGCGGGGTCGTCGTTGATAAACTCCTCGGATGAGACCTCGAACATGACGAACGAGCTGGCTGGCAAGGTGGCACTGGTGACGGGAGCCTCGCGAGGGCTGGGGGCTTCCATCGCAACCAGCCTCGGTCGGAGAGGCGCCAGGGTCGCCGTCAATACCTTCGGGAGCCCCGAGAAGGCCAAAGCCGTCGCTGAGGCGATCCAGAAGGAAGGCGGAGAGGCCGAGGTATTCAAGGCCGATGTCCGCGACGAGACCGAGGTCAAGTCGATGGTCGCCGCGGTCGAAAAGCGGTTTGGCCCGATCGACATCCTGGTCTGCAATGCCACCGGACCCCAGCCATTCATCCGGATCGAAGACCTGACCTGGAAGGATTGCCTCGATCAGCTCGACTTCTTCGTGAAGAGTCCGATCCTACTCACCAAGGCCGTCCTACCTGGGATGAAGGAGCGAAAGTCGGGCCGGATCATCCAGATCGGTTCGGAAGTATTCGAGAAGGGAATTCCTCAATTCTCGAATTACGTCCAGGCCAAGGGGGCCCAACTGGGCCTGACCCGATCGTGGGCGAATGAGCTGGCCCCCTGGCAGATCACGGTGAACCTCGTCGCCCCTGGGTGGATACCGACCGAGCGTCACGCAGGTGATTCCCAGGAGATGAAGGATGCCTACGCGGCCGCAGTCCCGATGAAGCGCATGGGAGTTCCCGACGACATCGGGGAGGCCGTCGCGTTCCTGGCCTCGGATGCGGCACGATTCATCACCGGCCAAAGGCTGTCGGTCAATGGCGGAAACACGATCGGATGAACCCGTAATCCGCCACAGACCCCTGGACGACGGATCGACCCACCTGAAATGATGTGGTCGAGAATCGGGATACCAATCCGGAGAGTTAATCTCCCGAACTCTAGCTCCTTGTCTATTCGATAATGAGCCTGTGTCAGATTGGGGAATGTGCCGGCGTGGCGGAATGGCAGACGCAGAGGACTTAAAATCCTCCGAGGGGTAACCCTCTTGTGGGTTCGACTCCCACCGCCGGTATTTGATCTACTTCGTGGATGGGTTGCCAAATCAATGGTTATGATCCCCAAGCCTTTTTGGGGTGGCAACGTCCGAAGAGATGGCAAGTAGCCGCGACCCCGTCACCGACATTGTGAAAGTGGAGCGCCTTGAGACGCCGCTCCTGCGGTTGGAGCGACGACCTCTTCATAAAGACGTCATCCGAGCAGCACGTTCTTCGCCGCTGGCCATTCCGCGGCGGCAATTTTCTCAATCATTGCCATACTGCTGAAGGTACCTTTCCTACCCGTGGAGATCGCATTGTTTCCAGCCTGGTAGGAAGGCCAATGTCTGGGGAAACGGTTCGACAGACCATCGGATGTGCAGGCCGAGGCTGATTCGGTCCTCTGCCTCAGCCCTAGACGGCGGCGTCCAAGAACTGTTCGACAGCTCGGACCGCCTCGTCGTCCTCGAAGAGGACACCGCGCGTCTCGGCGATCTGACGACGGACCTCACGTCGAAGATCGCGATCATTGCAGAGACGCACCGCTGTTTGAATATACTCCTCGGCATCCTGGACCGTGAGGCCGGTCATCCCCATCTGACGGTACATCGCGTGGGTCAATCGGCCTCGGAGGAATTGCGAAGGCAAGGTCACGATCGGGGTCCCGGCCGCCAGGGCTTCGTAGCTCGAGTTGCCTCCGCCGAAGTGAATCGGGTCGAGTATCACATCCGACACCGCCAGTAAGCCCAGGAAGTCATCTCGCCCCAGCCTCGGCAGGAATTTCACTCGACCGATGACATCCGGAAAGGTCCGTTCAAAGCGCCGGCGAAGTAGATCGGTCCAGTGGGGATGCTTGCCCTCGATCAAGACGAGAAGCCCGTCGGGATCGGCCCGCAGGATTCCCCCCAACAACTCGTCGAATTCGGGGTGGAACTTGAAGAGCGTCTGCGGGCAAGCGTAAAGGTTCGGACGTTCCGGAAGCCCTAAGGCCGACCGACTGGGCTTTGGCCCTTTGAGAATCGGACGTTCGTAACGAACTCCCAGACGCGGGAGCCTCACAAGTTTCTCTGAGTAGTGGGACTCGTTACCTTCGGGCTCCAGATCTTGGCTCGACAGGAAATAATCGACCGAAGGCAAGCCGGTCGTCACGGGATGTCCCCAGGTGGCGCACTGGACGGGCGCCAGCCGGCTGAAGGCCATCGTGTAAGTGAGCGTATCCATTCCGATGTCGGTCAGGTAGAGAACGTCCAACTCTTGCCCGGCGACCGTCTGGAGGGCGGCCTCGAGATGGGAAGAGACCGGAACGAACCGATCGGCACTGCGACGGATCCGGTCGCCGAGCCCGGGATCCGGGGCCCCACCGGCCGATAGCACAACCACCTCGAAACGTGAACGATCCAGTCCCGCGATCAGGCCATGATTCAGCTGACCGATGGTGTGGGACCGGAGGTAACTGGATAGGAACCCCACCCGGATCTTGCGCCCGGTCCTCGGCCTCCTGCGGAGGTCGATCTGAGGCGAGGCCTTGGCAAGCCGGGCGACCGAGGCATGTAACTCATGGTCGTTCCGGCCATGGTAGGCCAGGTAAAAGTGGGTCGGCATCAGTTCGCGGGACGTATCGATCTCGATCCCGTCGGCATGGAGGCGATCGAGATTCTCAACGAATCGTGCGCGGGCGGATTCGATGTGCTCGACCGAATCGTACACGACCGGGAGTAAGAGGTCGCCGAGCACCCGGAGCCGGTCCAGGGGGCGGGACTCATGGGAACGTCGGTAGGATTCTCGTGCCTCCTCCGTCCTCCCCTCCTCGGCGAGAAGGTTGCCGAGGTTTGAAAGCGGAGGAGAGAAATCGGGGGCGACCCGGAGAGCCTGCCGGTAAGCGGCGACCGCCTCGTCAAGTCGATCGATCTGGCGGAGGGAATTGCCCAGGTCATTCAGGGTTTCGCCGTCGCGAGGCATCCGATCCAGAGCCTGCCGGAAGGCGTCGACGGCCTCGGTGGCCCGGCCCAGATCGGAAAGGACCTGGCCCAGCCCCCTGTGCCCCTCACCACGGGAGGGGTGGAAGCGAGTCGCGTTAGCGTACGCGACCAAAGCTTCCGTCAAACGGCCTTGCTCCCGCCAGAGCTGCCCGAGGGCCAGTTGGGCCTCGATCGCGAGAGGGTCGAGACAACTCGCCCTCAGGAAGGCTCGCTCGGCATCTTCGATCCGGCCCATGCGACGGAGCAAGACCCCCTGGTTTTGGTGGGCGGCGGGCAGTTCCGGCCGGTGTCGGATGGCCACACTCAGGCAAGCCAAGGCGTCCTCGGGGCGGCCCGCACGAGCCAGTGCGATTCCCAACTCGTTCAGGCCATCAACCCGGCCCGGCTGGCAATTGAGCGCTTGTCGGAGGGCGGCTCCCGCCTCATCGAGCCGACCGGCCGCCAGGGCTGCCAGGCCGAGCGAGCGGTGATACTCGGCCGAGTCGGGACGTAGCGAGACCGCTCGACGGGCTGGTTCGATGGCCTCGATGGCCCGGCCGGACTGTCGTATCAACTCGCCAAGCCGGTGCCAGGCCTCGGCAATGGACGGGTCTGCGGCCAGGACCCGGCGGTAACAAGCCTCGGCCTCGACGAGCCGGTCGGCCCTGCGGAGTGATTCGGCTTCCTCGATTGAGGACGGGAGAGCATCGGGCCTGCGAGTCGAGAGCGTCGCGGCAACGACATGGGTGGTCCCGACCCGGGCCTGCTCGTCTCGAATCAACATGCCGGCCTTCCTTCCCGCGAATCGTGCCAAACCATCCGCATTTCGTCGCCTCCGGTACTTTCCATTTCCTATGGTCTCACTATGAGACGGCCGAGAGAGGCCGGCAACTGGTGACGTTCGGTCTGTATTCGAAATCCCATCAGCCTCAGATGGCGACATCGACTGAAGTTTCTGGACCCAGGATCCACTCACCCCACACCTTGCTCAAGGAAGTGATAGATGTCCGAACCCCACCCGAAGGCCCCGATCCCCGTTCGCTACGAGCACACCCCGAACCTGGCCGACGTGTTGCAGGGCCTGGGAGTCTCGTTGATGATGTCGACTTATCAGGCCGGTAAAGTCCTGACAGTGGGCGTCCAGGATGGGGCTCCCGTTTTCTCGTTTCACCACTTCGAGCAGGCGATGGGGCTGGCCCCTCACCCTCGACGACTGGCCGTCGGATCGCGACGCCAGGTCTGGATCCTCAACTCGGCCCCGGAATTGGCACCCAGGATCGAACCGGCGGGGCGTTACGACTCGTGCTTCTTGACGCGGACGGCCCACTACACCGGAAACATCCACGTCCATGAAATGGCCTGGGCCGACGACGAGCTGTGGGTCGTCAACACCCTGTTTTCGTGCCTGTGCACCCTGGGAGATGACTACAGCTTCGTCCCACGCTGGCGACCCTCATTCATCAGTGAATTGGCCGCCGAGGACCGCTGCCACCTCAACGGGATCGCGATGGAGGACCACCGGCCACGTTTCGTGACGGTCATGTCCGAGACCGATACTGCGGCGGGGTGGCGGCCGACCAAGGCCACCAGCGGCTGCATCATCGATGTCCCGAGCGGAGAGGTTGTCGCTCGCGGCCTGGCCATGCCGCATTCGCCGCGATTCCACGGCAAGGAACTCTGGGTCCTCGACTCCGGACATGGCCGACTCTCGAAAGTCGATCTTGAGACCGGACGGGCCGAGCCGGTGGCCCAACTCGACGGGTATACGCGAGGGCTGGCCATGTA
Organism: Tundrisphaera lichenicola; assembly: GCF_051175385.1. Taxonomy (GTDB): domain Bacteria; phylum Planctomycetota; class Planctomycetia; order Isosphaerales; family Isosphaeraceae; genus Tundrisphaera; species Tundrisphaera lichenicola. Next base: position 5,515,552 of record NZ_CP195106.1, read on the forward strand.
CGGCCCCTATGCCTTCATCGGACTTTCGAAGATCCGCGAGACCTCGGTCTTCAACGGCATCCCCATCGCCGAACATCGCGAACGGCTGAGGTGCGGCTTGGCGGTGGTCGACGTCCGGTCGGGAAAGCTCGTGGCCGGGCTGAATTTCCACTCCGGGGTCGATGAAATCTTCGACGTGAAATTGCTGCCGGGTGTGCGAAATCCGTCACTGTCCGGCCCGTTGCCCGAAATCGACGGCGCCCAGACGGTCTGGCTCGTCCCGAGCCCGAAGCAGACCTTGGAGCCTGTGGCGACGCCAGCCTGAGCCGTTTGAGGTCGTCGAGCAAGGTGCCCTGCCCTCTCCCAGCATGAGCACGAGATCGGGAGCGGGGACTGACTCGGGACCCTCACACTGCTGGATGTCGTGAGTTGTCATGAGCCGGTAGACCCTTTGCGAAATCTCGATGAGGACTGGGTGGGCATCGGCGAGGCGGGCCTTTCGCATGAAGGCATGCCTCGCCATTCTTATTTTCGCCGATCTCGGGCGCAGGGGACCGACAGCCGACGGCCGGTCGTCTCGCTCTGGATCAAATTTACCCTTCTACATCGCAATCGATGTACTAGCGTTTCGACATGGCGCCGATCCGGGGTTATTTCGCACCTCCAACGCGGGAGGCATCCCCGGCCTCTCCGATTCGGTAGCCGACCGTAACAGCCGACTAATCGACCCGACGGAGTATCTCATGAGCCAGCGTCGTCAACCAGCGCCGAAGCATCGAAATTCGCCCCCGTCACGACGCAGGCATGTCGCGCCTCGGATCGAGGACCTGGAAAACCGCTCGCTGATGGCCATCAGCGTCACCGCCTCATTGCTCCAGGACATTAATCCTGGCCCCGGCGGTTCGAGCATCTACAGCGTTGCGAACGTGAACGGAGTCGAGTACTTCACCGCGAACGACGGGGCGAACGGGTACGAACTCTGGAAGAGCGACGGGACCACCGCCGGGACCGTCCTGGTTAAGGACATTAATCCGGGCAGCGGAAGTGCCTATCCCTTCGGGCAAACTAACGTTAATGGAACTCTCTTCTTCGCCGCCGATAATGGGTCCGGCGGATATGAGCTGTGGAAGAGCGACGGGACCGAGGCCGGCACCGTACTGGTCAAGGATATCAACCCCGGCGGAACCGGCTCGGACCCATCGTTGCTGACCAACGTAAATGGCGTCCTGATGTTTTCGGCCAACGACGGGACCAATGGTTACGAGCTGTGGAAGAGTGACGGGACCGAGGCCGGCACCGTGCTGGTCAAGGACATCAACCCGGGCGGCACAAGCTCCAGGCCCAGTGGCGGGAGCGGCGGCGCACAAGCGGGCGCGGCGAATGTCAACGGGACGATGTACTTCAAGGCCAACGACGGGACCCACGGTTACGAGCTCTGGAAGAGCGACGGGACCGAGGCCGGTACCGTACTGGTCAAGGATCTCAACTCGGGCGCAGGCGACACCCAGTTCCGCTACTTCACCAACGTCAGCGGGCAGTTATTCTTCTTCGGTAACGACGGGACGAGCGGAAACGCGCTCTTCAAGAGCGACGGCACCGAGGCCGGTACCTCTCAGGTTGTACCCACGAGCGGCTCGTTCATCTTCCCGGCCCAGTTCGAGAACGTAAACGGCACGCTTTTCTTCGGCGCCGACGGCTCGACCGGCCGAGAGTTGTGGAAGACCGATGGGACGTCCGACGGGACGGTGATGGTGGCGGACATCAACCCGGGGCCCGACGCGGGCAATCCCCAGAATCTCACGAACGTCAACGGTACCCTTTATTTCGTCGCCGGTGACGGGATCAATGGCCGGCAACTCTGGCGGAGCGACGGGACTCTTGGCGGCACGGCCATGGTCGAGCAGATCGCGCCGAGCAACGTGACCAACAACCTGTACCTCGGCGATTTCGTGAATGTGAGCGGGACGCTGTTCTTCCGCGCCAACGACGGGGTCTACGGCCAGGAACTCTGGAGGAGCGACGGCACCGAGGCCGGTACCGTCATGGTTGGGGATCTCAACGTCGGCGGCGACTCCTATCCCCAGAACCTGATGAACGTGGGGGGTACCCTCTTCTTCACCGCCAACGACGGGATCCACGGTCGAGAGGCCTGGTCGGCCACCGTCACCAGGTCGCTCTCGGTGAGCAAGGTGAAGGACATCCAGCCCGGTTCGTCGGGTTCCGTGCCTCATTATTTGACGAATGTTAACGGGGTCACATTCTTCGTGGCTACCGACGGCAGCAGTGGGTACGAACTCTGGAAGAGCGATGGGACCACCGCCGGGACCTCCCTGGTCAAGGACATCAACCCGGGCGGTGACAGCTCGAGTCCGTCCTACTTGACCAACGTCAACGGGATCCTTTACTTCTCCGCCGACGACGGGTCCAATGGCTCCGAACTGTGGAGGAGCGACGGCACCGAGGCCGGGACCTTCATGGTCAAGAACATCGAGTTCGGCGCCGGATCGTCGTCGCCGTTCTCGTTCGTCAACGCCAACGGGAAGCTCTTCTTCGCCGCCATCCAGGAAGGCAGCGGGTGCGAGTTGTGGACGACCGACGGCACCGAGGCCGGGACCACGATCGTCAAGGATATCCGGCCGGGCAGCCTGAGCTCGAACCCCTTCTTCTCGACCAACGTCAACGGAATCGTCTACTTCAATGCCCAGGATGGGACCAACGGCATCGAGTTGTGGAAGAGCGACGGGACCGAGGCCGGTACCGTCATGGTCAAGGACATCAACCCCGGCGGAGGCACCTCCAGCAGCCCCAGATACCTGACCAACATCTCCGGGACTCTGTTCTTCGTCGCCGATGATGGGACCAATGGTTACGAGCTCTGGAAGAGCGACGGCACCACCGATGGGACGGTCCTGGTCAAGGACATCTACCCGGGCGGTGACAATTCCTCCATTTATGGTCCGACCAACGTCAACGGCATCCTGTATTTCCAGGCGGACGACGGAGTCTACGGCCACGAGTTGTGGAGGAGCGACGGCACCGAGGCCGGGACCTTCATGGTCAAGGACATCAACCCGGCCGGTAGCTCGTACGCGTACTACATGGCCAACGTCAACGGCACCCTCTATTTTCGAGCCAATGACGGCTCCTCCGGGTATGAGCTGTGGAAGAGCGACGGGACCGAGGCCGGCACTGTACTGGTCAAGGACATCAACCCTGGGGCGCCAGGTTCCAACCTCATCAGCCTGGCCAATGTCGATGGTACGCTCTACTTCAACGCCGATGACAGTATCCACGGTTTCGAGTTGTGGAAGAGCGACGGAACCGAAGCGGGGACGGTCCTCGTCAACGACATCATTCCGGGGGCGACCGGTTCTGGGCCTAACTATCTGGTCAATGTCGAGGGGAATCTCCTCTTCGCAGCCGCCGGGCCCAATGATTTCGCCGAACTCTGGACCCTTGCACCTTCGATTGGGCCCACCTTGGCGATTGGCGATCCAACGGCGACGATAACGGGCACGGCCTCGGTTAGTTTCGTCGTGACCTATACCGATGCCACCTCGATCTCTCTATCGGCATCCGACGTGACGATCAACTCGACCGGGACGGCGGCCGCCTCCTCGATCAGCGTGACCGGCTCGGGCAGCACTCGGACCGTCACCCTCTCGGGAATCACCGGCGATGGGACGTTGGGCATCAGCCTGGACGCCGGGACCGCCACCGATGGCGCGAATACGACCGGGGCGAGCTCACCCTCGAGTACCTTCGTCGTAGACAATTCCGCCCCCGGTGTGTCGATCTCGCTCCCCTCCTATCCCAATGCCGGCTCGGGTCCGATCAGCTTCGACATCACTTTCATCGACGAAAACTCGCTGACCATCACGCTGTCGGCATCCGACGTGACGATCAACTCGACCGGGACGGCGGCCGCCTCCTCGATCACAGTGACCGGCTCGGGCAGCACGCGGACCGTCACCCTCTCGGGGATCACCGGCAATGGTACCCTGAGCATCAGCCTGGCGGCCGGCATCGCGAGCGATTCCATCAACGGCTCACTGGCGACCAACCCCAGCGAGACGTTCGTGGTCGATAACACGGCGCCCTCGGTGACGATCTCGACTCCTTCGGTGGCGGTCACGGGTGCGGGACCAGTGAGTTTCATCGTCACTTACTCCGATCTCTACGAGTTCACCACCACGCTGACGGCATCCGACGTGACGGTCAACGCGACCGGGACGGCGGCCGCCTCCTCGATCAGCGTGACCGGTTCGGGCAGCACTCGGACCGTCACCCTCTCGGGAATCTCAGGGAATGGCACCCTGAGCATCAGCCTGGCGGCCGGCACGGCGACCGATTACATCAACCAGGCCGCAGCCTTCGGTCCGTCATCCCCCGTCCAGGTCGACAACGTGGCCCCCTCGGTATCGATTGAAGGCCCGACCGTGCCGATCACCGGCAACTCGGCGGTTTTCGTCGTCACGTATACCGACGCCAGCCCTCTGGAGATCAGTCTGGCCTCCGGGGACGTCTCGGTGCAGACCTCGGGCAGTGTCGGCTACGTCTCGATCGAGGTGGCGGGCGATGGCAACACGCGTACGATCACGATCTCCGGGATCAGCGGCGTGGGGACGATTGGGCTGTCCCTGGCCAGCGGCACCGCGATCGACTTCGGCGGCAATCTGGCACCCCCGACGGTTTCGATCGTCCCCTCGGACGTCGCCGGTGTAGTGAGCCTCGGCGTCACTTACGAAGCCATTTCCGGATACCAGTTCCGGATCACAGTCACCGGGCTCGACGTGCTTGGGCATGTGGTCAGTAATTACAACGGGCCGGTCCACTTCGCCAGCAGTCTCATCAACGACCTGCTGCCCGCCAACGCCGCGCTGGTCGATGGCGTAGGAAGCTTCCTGATCACCTTCGCCAATCCCGGCTCTCGGACTCTCTCCGTCGCCGATGCCTCGGACGCGGGGATCTTCGGCTCGACGGTCTTGACCACGACTCAAGCCGAGTCGCAGGCCGGCCAGGTTATCTCTTCGGCCCCTCAGACCTTCTACGGCCAGAATGTGATCTTGACGGCCACCTTCTCGGCCACCGCCGTCGGCAATGCGTCCATGACCGGAACCGTCAGTTTCTACGACGGGCAGATCTTCCTGGGAACGGTGCCGCTGGTCTCCCTGGTGCAGGGGAATCTCCTGGCACAGGGCCTCCGATCCGGCGCACTGGCCAATCCTGGCGTCGTCTCGGGGCAGGCCAGCCTTCCGACCTCGGCCCTCATGGTCGGCAATCATGTCATTCGAGCGGTCTATTCCGGAGACGCTAATTACTCGACAGCTACCTCGGAAACCCCCGTCTCGGTCCAGGTCGTGCCGACCGTGACCTCGACGACCCTGATCGCGACCACAACTCCCCAGGGCACGATCCTGGCGGCCAAGGTGGTCGTGACTTCGCCGGGCGATCCCGGCGTCGACGGCACCGTCTCGTTCTTCGACGGAGAGACGCTGCTGGGCATCGTGACGGTGGTGGACGGGATGGCGAGCCTGAACGTCGGCACGCTCTCGGCGGGTCAACACGACTTCTCCGCCGTATTCTCGAGCGGGGGTATATCCTCGGCCGGGGCCTCTTCCTCGATTCAGACTCTTACCGGAGTCGTCGGGCGGGTTTATCTGGATCTCGACTCGAGCGGGCGACCCGGCTCCGCCGAGCCCGGCTTGCCCGGTCGAGTGGTCTTTGCCGATATCAACGGAAATGGAGTCCTCGACTCGGGCGAACCGACCGCCACGACCGATTCCCAGGGCTTCTTCGCACTACCACAGGTAGCCCAGGGCTCGGCGGGGATCTTCGAGGCTGCGAATCGGGACGCAAGCCTCCGCTATGTCGTGGATCAGTTCAACACCGATGGGGATGGGAACCTCAACATCGGCGTAACGCCGATCTCGCCGATCGCACCAATCCCGGTGGTACCCGACCCCGCCCAGAGTAGCCCACCGGCGAACGCCGATGAGGCCTTCGTCAAATCGCTCTACCGCGCCGTGCTGGGGCGAAATGGCGGCGAACCTGAAGTAGCGGCGTGGCTGGGACTGATCCGCAAGGGGATGACCCGTCAACAGGTGGCCCATGGTTTCGTCAACTCTCCGGAGCACCGCATCCATCAGGTGGTGACCTACTATCAGCAGTTCCTCCACCGGGCCCCCGACCCGTCTTCGATCTACTGGGTCAAGCAGCTCCTCTCCGGAGTTCCCGAGGAGAAGGTGGTCCAGGGCTTCCTCGCCTCGAAGGAATACCAGTCCGCTCACCAGGACCCATCTCTTTACGTGAGAGACCTCTATCTGGATGTCCTGGGGCGTCAAGCCGAGGCCTCGGGCCAGGCGGCCTGGGAGTCCAGATTGGCCTCGGGGATGAGCCGGCGGGCCGTCGAGGCCTACTTCGTCCACTCGCCCGAGGCGGTAGACCGGATCGTGACGAGCTTCTACTCTTCGTTCCTACGAAGACAGCCGGACCCATCATCGGCCCGATGGGCGGCCCAACTCTCGGTCCCGAACGGATCGGCCACCACCGTGGCGGTGGGCTTCCTCTCCAGCGAGGAGTTCCGCGAACGAGCCCGCCAGGGCCGCTGAGGCAAAACGGCTCGAGAACCTCTCCGACCGCTCCAATTGCCACCCCGGCGGGCCTGATGGCTCGCCGGGGTGGCCGATTTCGTTTCTAGCGTCGAACTTCGATGAATGTATTAAAACACGGATCTCCCCTCGTCCCCTTCCAGACCTCATTCGTCGCTGAGAACCTGGAAATAGACCTCGCTCGCCGAGCCCTCGCCGACCCCGGAGTCGGCCTCGAAAGTCGCCCGGAGGCGATACCGCCCGGGCTTCGAGAGGTTGAACCAGTCGTTCAGGTCCAGCCGCATCGCCTCGAAGGACTCGAGGGGCTCCAGCGAACGTGATCCATCGCCCGGGTCGAAGTGGACATCACGAATCGGCTCGACGGGGTCGTTGGCCTGGGACTGGTTGAAGTCCGACCTCGATCCCCGGCCCGTCGACCGCCAGAGCGAGAGGTTGGCCCCTTTCCGCAAGGCGGGCTTGCCGTCGGGGGCGGCTCGGGCGAACTCCGTCGGGCTCGACCGGGTGACCCCGAGCCGGTTCTGGAGGTGCAAGGCCACCCGAATGGACTGGCCCGGCTCGAACCCGGCCGCGCGGGGCTCGACCAGTTCGAGCCGGGCTTGTAGCCCCCCCTTAAGGACCCACCAGGGTCCAAACAGGTTGGTGAACTCGACCTCGGAGGCGGGGGCGCGGGCGATGATGTGGTGGCCCACGAAGCCATAGTACCTCTCCCAAACGTCCCCTTGGCGGACCTCCTCGGCCTGCCAGACGTAGCCGTCGGAATCGTATTCGCGGCGGGTGACGCCGTCCTGAGAGGTCAGGTCGATCGGAGTATCCTTCAGGATGACCCACCGAGCTTTCTGAGGAAGTCCGGACAAATTAATCAACCGCGTCTCTCCTTGCCCTTCGAGCGAGAAGATTGCCCGGGCCGATGCCACGTCCTCGGGGGTCGCCGGCCTCCCGAGGTTCGGAAACATGAGGTGCGTCTTGGGGGTGGGAAAGTCATGAACGCCGGGTGGGGACTCGGTCGTGAAGTTGGCTCCATACCGGGTCAGGTAGCCCACGCACGCGGCCACGGCCTCGTCTCGGCGGGCTTCGGGCCAGAAGAGTTCGCACGGGGGGGAGCCTTCGAGGCCCGAGACCTGCGAGGCGAGGTCGTCGCAGGCCCGGAATGGGTACTCTCGGCCGATCGCGACCCCTTCCAGGTCGAGGTTGTTCGATCCGTAGCTCATCGTCGGCACGCCCTTGATCTTACGCTGGATGGTGCCATTCGCGCTCCGCTCCAGGGTTCCTAGCGGGGTCCTGTCCGCCAGTGCGGCGATCACCCCCCGGCGGAATCCGGAGACGACGATGAGTGGCGATGCGAAGAGGTTCTGGAAGTGCGGCGACAGTTCCCCCCGGGCCTCGGGGAGGAGCGGAACCCAGGGCGACTTCGGATCGTTGAACAGCCAGACCGCGGCCGAGGCCAGGCTCGGGTGATCGGGCCGGTCCAGGAGCGGCTTCAATGCTTCGAAGGTCCCGTATTCGAGCATCTTCGGCGTGGTCGTGCGGAGCCAGGAGGCGTACTCGTCGAGGGCCTCAAGGTCGCCCTGTTTGACCCGGATCTGGGTGAACCTGGCCAGTGACGACGCGAGGTTCTGGTCGGGGTTCTGCTGGTTCTGCTCGCCTCGCCAGCGGTCGGACCGAGTCCGGCATTCCCGGCTCAGGGCTTTCAGGAGGGGTAGCGACGCCTTTTCATCCCAGGCCGCCAGGAAAGAACCCATCTGGCAGGCTCCGTTGAAACCCGGGTCGTGGGACGTCTGGGGGTTCCCCGTGCGCCTGATCTGATCGGACCGCCGGAGCATCAAGGCGGTGACGCTCGGGTCCCGCCCGTCCCGCAACGGCTCCCCTCGCATCGGCCTGGTGCCGGGCTTGGGGTACGGGACCCCCGCTTCGACCTCCATGCTGACGATCCCGCCGGCCGCTTCCAGCCAGCGGGCCGAAACGGCCGAGTCGTCGAGCAGAGTCCGATACCACCGCTCGGCCAGCGGAATCGAGCGCGTCTTCTCCCAGAACTGGCGGATCGAGCTCGCGAGGGACTTTCGCGCGGCTGGGTCGGCCTTTTGCCAGCCGAAGGAACGCCGGTCATCGAATTCCTGAGTCTTGAGGATTCCAATCAGGGCCGCGAACGCGGCCTCGTGGACCGGGTGGACAAAGCGGTCGATCATCATTCCCCTGCCGTTGCTGACCGACCGCGTGAGCCGATCGTCGGACTCCAGGACCGTCAGGAGGGGCTCGACAGCCGGGTCCCCCTCGGCGATCAGGTCCTTCACCAGCGGCGAGCTGCCCGGATGGGCCGAGCCCGGCGACATCATCTGCTGTTCGTCGATCTGGTCGAGATCGCGGATCAGGGCCGCGACCCGGGCGGTGGGGTCGCCGCCCTTCCCGGGGATCGGCCCCCGGGCCGGCATCCTCGCCCTCCGCTCTTGGTCTCCGAGCAAGTCGTCCAGCTGTCCGAGGAAGGGGAATCGGCCGGCGGGATCGAGGCCGAAGCGGCCCTGCGGATCCGGCCGGGGGAAGCCCAGCGCGTCGAACCTGGCCGTGGCCAGGACTCGAAACTTCGCCAACCTTCGAGCGGTATCGAGGGCGATCACGTCGACGCCCCTCGCATGGGCCTCGACCATCCGTCCGAAGGCCGATCCCGCCCAGTCGGTTGCCAGGGTCAGGTAGCTGATCCCGTAGTTCGTCAGGTCGCGGGCCCGGGGCCCGGGCGTCCAGGGCGTCCCGGCGGCGAAGAGGGACTCGGCCAGGTCGGCACGCCCGAGCCGGAGCAGCAGGCAGAGCTTGATCGGCGATGTGTTCTGGACGCCCGCGATCCCGGTGTAATCCTGGCCCTTGCCGCGGAAGCCCCAGTAAGCCCCCCGGGCAAACCGATCCGTCTTTGCGGCTTCCTTCGCCTGCCTGAGGGAGTCGGCCAGGTCCCGGATGTCCCTGTCGAGGTCCGCCGGCTCGCCGATGGTGAGGGCGGGATAGAGCAAGCCGTCCCAGCAGACGACGAATCGACCGGGAACGTCTGAACGCTCAGGGAGGACGAAACCGCGTGCCCTCGTGATGGTGAAGTTACCGATTTCGACATCGCGGTATTCGCACCCCCTGGGGTCGGGCATCCCTTGATCGAAAAGGTCGGCCGTCGCGGTGAGGAGGAACTTCGGCAGGGTCGTCTCGGGTGCGGTCCAGGGACGGCCCTGCTCCGGCGGCTCGGGGATCGCTTTCCCCTCGAACTTCGGTGCAGGCCGAAACTGCTGGGCCAGGACCGACGCGACCGCGATCGAAACAAGCGTCGCGACCCATAAAGGGCGAGCGGACCAACCGCGGGCCGGGTGTCCGGCGATCGGCGACGAACCAATGCTCATCGATGCTCCTCCGTGTCGGGTTCGACCAACTTCCGCGGAATCGTGACCGGATGCCCGCCTAATGTCAGTCGTCCAGGCGATAGGGCAGGAGGAAATTCCCGATCCGGCCTGCTTCCCTCGGCCTGGCCTCGGGCGGGAAGCCGAGGATCTGCGCGGCGGCGAGGCGGAACTGGGCCTCGATACTGGCGGCGGTCCAGGTGTCGCGCTCCGGTGGCGGCACTCGGGTCGTCTCGGGCAACGATCGGAGTAAGGGGACGATCGCCCGCGGATCGTAGGCGGCCAGGCTCTTGAAGATCGTCGCCAAGTTGTTGCTATATGACCCGTTCGAGTCCACCAGGAAGTCGGGCAGTCGTTCGAGAGCGGGGGCGGCGATCGCGTCGGCAACCGCCCGGTTATAGCGAGTGACGAGCATCGCCAGGGCGAACGTCCCCTCGATCTCCTGCGCCCCGGGTTCCTGGACCGATGGGGCCCGCGAGGCCGCGAGGAGCCAAATCCGCTCGGCGAGCCGGTCGGGTTCGATTCGCTCGACGACCGGTAGCAGCTCGGCCATCAGGTTGGCGATGGAGGGCTGTCCCTGCCCGGGGCTGCCTTCGACCGCAATCTTGCGGAGGCCGCCGAAGGCTTCGACCAATAATCCTCTGGCCCTGGCCGGGTCCGTCCCGGACAACGCATCGGCGATCGCACCAAGACCGAACGGCACGAGTGCAGGGTTTGGCGAGGTGCCGGGTCCCGACTCGTCGTCGATGGTCTCGAGGATCCGCCGGGCCCGATCCAGGTCGAGGGTCGCCATCTTTCGGGCGACACGCAGGACGACCCCAGGCCGCTCGTAGAAATCGGGAGTGGGCGGACCGATCAGCCGCTCGGCCTCGGCGGGATCGATGGCGGCCAGTCGGATGGCGGCCTGCCCCTTGTGGCGGTTGAGCGTAGCGGCGTCGGTCGGCGAGACGTTGGTCCAACCTCGACGCTCGAAGAGGGCCAGGGCGGCCGGGAGGTCGATCGCGGCCAGGGACTCGGCAAACTCCTCGAGTTCGAAGGACCAGCGGTCCTTCGGCCGGGCGTCGATGATCCCCTTCCCTTCGAGCAGGAGGGGCCGGGCCCGCTCGACCGAGCCGAGTTCGAGCCAGCGGTCGGCGATCCGGCCGAGGAGCCGGACCTTCGCTTCGGAGTCGCCGGACCGGTGGACGTCGGCCAGCGCGAGACCAAGAAGTTCTCCGCGGCGAGCCCGATCCGTTCGCGGACCGAATTCCTCCAGGGCGAGCCAGCCGGCCGCCCTCGAGGCCGGGTCGAGGTCGTCCCCGATCGTGGCCATCGCCCGGGCCGGGTCGTCCTCGAACTGGGCGAGCGCGGCCTCGATCAGCGGACCGAAAGGATCGCCGACGGCCGTGTTTCCGGTCGGGCCGATCACGCGGGCCTCGATCATGTCGAGGACCCGGTCGGGGTCGACCCTCGCCAGGGCCGGGATCACCGAGGCATTCACGATCCCGAGCGATCCCGAGCGGGCCACCGGGAGGACCGGCTCCAGGATCTCGCGGGCGAGGGCACGCTCCTGGGGCCTGGAGAGAAGCGATGGTAACGATTTCAGGGCCTCGACCGGGGGTTCGGACTCGCGGGCCAGGCGAATCTCGATCGGTTCGACCCCGTCCCGGACGATCGCGCCTCCATCACGGAACCCCGGCGCCTCGGCCAGCACGATGGCTTCTCCCCCCGCCACCCCGGTCAGGCGGAACCGGCCCTCGGCATCGGCTTTGGTAGAGGTCCACCTCGGCCCGTCGCCCCCTTGCGAGGCCGAGGCCCCCGGGATCGGCCTCCCGTCCCGGTCGACGACCCGGCCCGTGACGACCCGGATTCCCCTCGACCGCTTGAGGACCAGGTCGGGGAGCGTGAGGAGGTCGCTCGCTGGAGAGGGAACCCAAGGGGTCCGACCGGGCAAAAAGCCTTCGGCGACGACTTCCACGCGGAATTCGCTCGGCTTCCTCTCCAACTCCTTCGGGGTCTTGAAGGTGCCGTCGGGGCCGGTCTTGATCTCGGGGTTGTCTTCGAATCGGGCCTGTTCGGGAAAGCCCTGGAAGTTATCCCGGGGGACCCGGAATTGGACCCGGATCGGAATCCCGGCCAGGGGCGCCCCGCTTGGTCCGAGCAGTCGACCGCCCACCGCGAGCACCGGCGTGACCGCGATCGCGACCGTCACCGGGCCGGGATCGCCGGCCTGGACGCTGACCGGGGCCTGATTCTGCTGTCCCCGGAGCCTGGCCGTGATCGTCACGGTGGATCCGGGTCCGAGCCCCTCCAGGGTAAATTGGCCCTCCTCGTCGGACTTGGCAAGAACCGTCCCGCTGCTGGATCCGTCCCCCCCGGCGAGCATCCACGAAGCCTGGACCGTCGCGCCCGGGACGGCCTGGCCGGCCTCGTCGACGACCTTTCCTCGGAGCGGCGGGGCGGCAAGCAAGGCCTCCCTCGTCGCCAGCTCGATGACCTTCGGCGGTTCGGGTACGGTGAAGTCCTCCCATCCCTGGCTGGGCGCCATGACGTGGGTCGGCGGGAAGGTGAAATGGCCGACACGGACCAGCCCGGGGAGGCTCTGGAAGGTGTAACGCCCCCGCTCGTCGGTCTTGACGCTCAAGCTCCCGTTCCGATTGCCTCCGATGTCGATCAGCATGACGGTGATCCCCGGCACGGGCTTGCCGGTGCCCCGTTCGAGGAACAGGCCGGTGATGGTGACGGTCCTTTTGAGCGGGATGTCCACCGAATCCTCGCGACCTTCGCGGATGGAGAGGCCTTGAGGGAGGTCGACCGCGACCGGTAGATCAACAGGCGGCTTGAGGTCGAGCTGGAGCCCACCGACGGCGATCGGGGCAAGGGAGAATCGCCCCTCGTCGTCTGTGGTCACCTCCGCGAAGCCGGTCGTCTGGGGCTCGGCGTTGGGCTGGCGCCGACTCGGGTCCAGGCGCGGATTTTCCATCCTCGGGCATTCTTGGGATCCTCGCCCGAGAGCCGCCCCTTCCAGGTCGAGGCCGGCCTCATCGCGATCACGGCGGGCTTGCCGGGGCCCGGGACGATCGGCCGTCCCTGGATGCCCAGCTCGCGGGAATGGACGTCAACGTACGCAAGTTCATCCGGCGTGACGGAATCGAGGACGGCAAGGCCGTCAGTGCCGGTCGTCGCCGAGCAGAGTTCGGCGAGGGCGTCGGGGAGGTTCGTGAAGTGGGCCTTGAGCCGTTCGGGTAAGACCTTGACGCCGACCAAGGGGCGACCGTCCGGCGCCTCGACGCGGACTTCAGCGTTGCCGGGAGGTTCCAGGACGATCCTGATCGGCGCATCCGGCTTCGGCAACGATTCCGGGAAGCGGGTCGCCGACACCCGAAAGCCCGGCTTCCTCACCCAGAGAATCGGCGCCCGCTGCGGGTGATGGTCGCCCGCGAGATTAGCCGGTCGGTCGAGCGAGAATCGCCCGCCATCGCCCGACTTTCCCGTCGCCACGATGGGCGCTTCGTAGCTCGGGAGGCCGACCAGGATCAGATCGGCCCCGACCACCGGCTCCCCCCCCGGCCCGACGACCGTGCCCGCGAGCGGGGTCGTCGGGACCTGGGCGAGCACGACCCAGACGAGCGAGGCGATGAACATGGGTAGGCCCTCCGTGAGATCAAGGTGGTTGCACCGCGTCGGATCAGGGCCGGTGGGCTCCCGTGGCCTCGCCCCTGGGAGTTATCCATGATCGTAAGCGGATTTATCCATGACGCCAATCCACTCGTCGCTGGTCGGACTTCGATTCTGCCTGGACGACGAACCACGGCCGTCCCCCAGGTCCGGGTCGGTGGGCCATTTCTTTTATGGCGACACTCTGACCAACTCGCGCTCTCCGTCCCCGATCCGGAAGTGAACTCCGATCACTCGACCCTGATCGTCCTTCCGGAAGAGGAACTGGCCGTCGGTGTAGGGCATGTCGAACTCCGTCTCGGAAATCGGCAGGAGGTCGAGAGGCTGGGGCCTGAATGGAAGGCTGAGGACCAGGTGCGAACCTTCGCGGGTGATCGTGGCCAGGGCAGCCTCAGGCTTTTCGCCCATCCGATATCGACCGACATAGGTATCGAGGACCTCTGCGGAGAGCGAGACGACCTTCGGCCCGGCAAGCTCCTGGGCGGTCGGGGCGGGACGTTCGGGGAGTTCTCGGACCCAGATGTTACGGTAGCGAACCGGGTGGTCGTGATCCTGGAGGCGGATCGGTCCCCGGCCGCCTTGATCTTCGTAAGGAAGCCACTTCAGCCAGGAGGTCGGGCCGAAGGGTTCCTCGTTGTTCTGGACCAGGATCCCGTTCTGAAAGACGGAAATGCGTGCCGGCTCCAAAAGCTTGCCCGACGAGTCGAACCGAGGACGACGGAAGGCGATATCGTAGGCCTGCCACTGGCCGGGCGGGCGTGATGCGTTGGAGAGCGGCGGATACTGGCCGTAAATCGCACCGGCCTGACCGTCGGAGTAAGTGTTCGCCTGGAAGGAATCGAGAATCTGAATCTCGAACAAACCCATCAGAAATAGGCCGCTGTTGCCTCGATCCTGCCCCTTCCCGACGGGAGGATTCGGTGCGGACCATTCGACGTGGAGTTGGATGTCGCCGAAGGTTTGTTTGGTCTCGATCGGTCCGGAGCCGGGGGCCGTCTCCATGAAATGATCGCCCATTCGCCACCGGGCCGGGCCTCCCTGGGGCGACTTCCAGGCATCCAGGGTCGATCCGTCGAACAGGATTACCGAGTCTTTCGGGGGCTTCGATGCGATGGGAGAATCCGCGGGCTCGACCACGGGAGGCTTGGGCCTCCTGATATCGTGCTGCTTCCATCGACCATCGCCGGTCGAGGTCCGCTCCTCCGCGGCCGAGAGGATCGAGAGAAGCCCGAAAGATGTCAGTAGGCAGACGAGCCCGATTCGTTTCGGAGACGGATCCATGGTCGATGGCTCCTCAAAAGCGATCTTCGTTCGCGAAGGATGAGACAGACAAGACTTGCCGGAAGATCGTCGATTTTGAACGGCAGGCCCGGAACATGCCAGCCTTTCGATCGGCGAACGACCGAGACAAATCCTCCCACGTTGACAACTCCCGCCTCCTGAGCGATCGTCTGTACACAGCCTCATTCGAGACCATTCGAGTCAAGAACCATGAACAGTCGGGACGGCATCGTCGATGAGTCGGAAGGTCGTTACGCCCGGGTCTACGACCTGATCTCCCTGCGAACCCAGTCGGATCGATTCCCCGACATCGACTCGGCCACCGCGGAGATCGCCCGCCTCTCCGCGGTCCTGACGCTCCCCAAGGGGACGATCCACGTCATCAGCGACGTCCACGGCGAGGACAAGAAACTCCGTCACGTCATCAACAACGCCTCGGGGACGTTGCGCCCTCTCGTGCACAGGCTCTTCGCTTCGAGGATGAATCCCACGGAATTCCAGGAATTCCTGACGCTCATCTTCTATCCGGCGGAAGTGGTCGAGCGACTGGAACAGACCCAGATCGACCCCGAGACCCTCAGGTCATTCTGCACCAGGACTCTCCGGCACGAGTTCGAGCTGGTCCGGGTCCTGTCGGCACGCTACAGCCTGAAGCGAGCCATGGAGGTCTTCCCCCGAGAATATCGGGATTTGATGACCGAAATGCTCCACGAGCCGACGACTGATCGCGATAAGACGTTCTTCGAGGCGATTGTCGATGAGCTTTTGAGGCGAGGTCGGGCCCTCCACCTGATCCACCTGACCGCACGACTCGTCCGGAACCTGGCGATCTCCGAGTTGATCATCGGAGGGGACTGCTGGGATCGTGGCCCCCGGGGAGACCGGGTACTCGATTACCTCCGCCAGCAACCCAACGTCTCCTTCATCTGGGGAAACCATGATGCCGCCTGGCTCGGGGCGAGCCTGGGCCACGAGGCCCTGATCTGCCACGTCCTCCGCGTATCACTCCGCTATCGCCAGCTCGGGCAGCTCGACGAAGGATACAGCATCCCCCTAACTCCCCTGGAACATCTGGCCCGGATGATCTATGCCGGAGATCCCGCAGCGGGCTTCCTCCCGAAGTCGGGGGGGATGCGTCCGGACGTCCTCGTTGCGAGGATGCAAAAGGCCGCCGCGGTGATGCAATTCAAGCTGGAAGGTCAGGTAATCGCCCGAAATCCCCAGTGGAACATGGAGCACCGACGGCTGCTCCACCGGATCGACCATGAGGAGAAGACGATCGAGATCGACGGCGTCCTGCACCCATTGCTCGACACCCATTTCCCCACGATCGACCCCGCCGACCCGTATCAGCTCTCCGAGGAGGAGCGGCAATGTGTCGATCACCTCCGACACTCGTTCCTGTCGAGTCAGAAACTCGGCGAGCACATGCAATATCTCGTCAGCTACGGCTCGATGTATCTCGTCCGGGATCGAAGCCTGATCTTCCACGGTTGCGTTCCGGTCGATCGAGCCGGGGAATTCCTGGAGTTGAGCATCGATGGTGTCCCGCTGGGAGGGCGAGCCCTCTTCGATGCGATCGACAAGGCCGTGCTTCGGTCGGTCGAACGGAGATCTCTCAAGGATCTCGACTTGCTCTGGTATCTCTGGGGGGGGGACCGGTCGCCGCTCTTCGGGAAGGATCGAATCACCACCCTGGAACGCGACTTCCTTGAGGACGAGACCACCTATCGAGAGACCAAAAATCCCTATTTCGAGCTGATCCATGAGCCATGGTTCTGCGACAAGATCCTGCAGGAATTCGAGGTCGACCCGGACCATGGCCTGATCGTGAACGGGCATGTTCCGGTGAAGATCGAGAAAGGGGAAAATCCGATCAAGCGAAGCGGCAAGGCCATCACGATCGACGGGGCGTTCTCGGAAGCCTACGGCGATCGCGGATATACCCTCGTCCTGGAGGCCGATCGGACCATACTGGCCGAGCACTCCCACTTCGAATCCGTGGAAGCAGCAATCCGCGACGGAGTGGACATCATCCCCAAAGTCTCGGTCGTCCGGACCTGGGACCGGCCGCACCAGATGGCCGACACGGAACGTGGCGACCAGATCCGGTGCGAGATCCGCTTGCTGGAACGACTGATCGACGCCTATCGCAACAACGAGCTACGCCAGCGTCGACCGAGCCCCTGGGCCTCCTGATCGGCAATCCAACGGGGCTCGATCATTCGCCCTTCGGGGAGTTGCTCGACGAGTCGGGCATCAACCGAACCGCCTCGATGACCGGCGTTTGTTGACCCTGAAAGTTGCCGCCCACGGCCAGGAGCGACCGGTGAGGACCGGGAAGGAGCCGGTGAGTATTACGGGGCAACGACCAGGCCCCGATGGCTTCCCAGCCGCCACCTTCGTGGTCAAGGCGAGCGATCATCCCGGACAGTACGCTGACGTAGAGGCGACCCTCGACCGAGAATGCCGAGGCCGCGAAACCGTCCCGATCTCCGGAGCCGGGCAGATCCGGCCCGACGGTCCATTCGCCCGTAGCCGGATTATAGACATCCACCCGTCGTTCGATCTTGAAGACATCGGTCAGTCCGCCCAGCACATAAAGCTTCCCGCCAACCTCGGCCGCCGCCAGGGCTCGACGTCGGAACGGTTGTTTCAAGACCTTCCAGCCATGTTCCGGTGCGTCGAGATCGAATACGACCGCGTGATCCAGATAGGTTGGCTTCTCCTTCTCACCCTTCATCGTCCAACCGCCAACGACATAGATCTTCCGGTCGATGACGACCGCGTCGTGGGTAGATCGAGGATCCGGAAGCGGGTCGAGATCGGTCCAGGTCTTCGACTCGGGATCGAACCGCGAGAAGTCGGCCACCGAGAAGAGATCATGCTCGCTTCCGGGCTGGTTACGGGCCGACATCCCACCGACTCGGTAGAGGTATTTGCCGTCCGTCACCAGGGCTACACCCTGGACGTCCCGGCTCATCGGCAACTCTTCCCAGGTCTCACGGTCGTTCAGGTTCAGTCGCCGGAACTTCCGCGAGGTCGTCTCGACGCTGTACTGATGGGTCCGACCGGTATGTCCACTGTAAACGTAAAGCCAGTCTCCGAGGACAGCACCTCCGAAGCTGTTCACGGCCGGTGCCGGCATGGTGGCGAAGGAGGTCGAGACACTCCTCGCCCCTTCCGACTCGATCTGACGATCGGAAGAAATGCCGGAGGTCCCTCCCTCCGGACGGAAGGTCAGCGAGGCATAATAACGCGTCTCCGCGAATGGTTTGCCATCCACCTCGCCGGGCTTCGGATCGACCCAGTTTGCCCAGAGAGCGGTCTTCCCATCCTCAATCCCATCAACTTGGGCAAGTCCCAGTGAATCACTGGTCAACTCGGTGGGTTCGCCATCTTCGGGGAGTACCTTGATCCTGGACTCGACCGGCTTACCATCGAAGAGGACCTGGACGAGTCGCTTCCCTCCCTTCGAGATGACACGGGCTCGCAGAAGGCCGCGCTCCTCAGGAGCATCCTCCGTTATCTCCGAGTTCTGGCATCGAGCGGTATAGTAGAGGCGGTAGGTCGTCTCCGCCTTGGTTTTCAGGCCCAGGTCGAGTTCGGCATCGACTCTGGTTGGAAGTTGGCCGGACCAGTGGGCGTCGACCGACTCTTCCGAGGCGATCACCGGAAGCGGGATACCATCGGTGTTCGGGACGACCCCCCGGACATATTTGAGGAAATCCGGGCCACCCGGCGTGGGAGTTTCATTCAGGAAGGCACGGATGGTGAACCCTCCCTCGGGGCCAGCCGAGGGCTCGGTGGTCAACCAGAGGAAATGGGCGGAGGCCGACCGTGATAGCAGGAGGATCAAGGCCAGCAAGGCCGTTCGAGTGATGCGCGGAATTGCTCGGGAGATCATGGGTTTTCCTCGGTATGAGCTTGGTTCGTGGTCATGCGTTTCAGCCTTCGGTGATGTGCACTCGAGGCCGCTTTCGCGAGTTGGCCTCTTGCTGCTTTCGAAGCTCCAGGAATTTCGAGGACTCGGCCATGGCCTTTCGACCGGCCTCCGAGTCGGGTGAAACGATGGGCGAGGCGTCTTTCGGCCGATCCGAGTCGCCGCAGCCGGCCAGGGAACCGGCAGTCAACAGGATTGCGACCCTCGCGATTAATCTCGATCGGACCATCATGAAAGGGAGACTTCTCGATGGATTCATCGCTCAGGGCCCTCCCGCGACGCCACCCGAGAGGATCTCTCCACCCCGGATCGTCGAGAGTCCCTGGTAGGTGGGCATCGCGATGCTGTCGGAGATCACCCGCACGCTACCATCGCAGAACGCCGCGTTGATCAGGCCAGGATGAGTGGATCGAAAATTCGGCACCTGTTGACCAGCCTCGGGCGCGGCCGGACCGGGCGGGTCGATGAAGAGGTCGGTCATGGAGTCGAACGCACAATCATTGGCCCGATAAGGCGAGCCCATCTGGTCCACCGTTCGACCCACCAGCCCGCCGACAATTCGCTTGTCGTTTCCCCAGCTCCGGGACCGTCCGTAGGCCATGAACATGATGTTATCGAAATAGACGGCCGACGTCGGGGCGGCGGAGAGTCCGGTGCTCATCGGGACGCAGACGCGATTCGTCCCGCCACCCACGGCCCGGTACCGGTTCCGGGCGTTTCCGCCGGCCGCTTCGGCCATGATGAAGGTCTGGCTCGTGCCGTCGGTGATCTCGGCAATTCGAGTCGCCGTGTTGAAGCCGATCGGCCCCATCCGGTTCGACTCGCCGTAGCCGTTCACGACGTAACGACTCGCGCCTGCGTTGAAGACATAGTCGGTGACGGCCACACGACCCTCCTCGACCGTGTAGGCCGAACTTCCCGAACCGACCGTCGCTCCAATTTCTCCCTTCGCCCGATTCGACGGGCAGAGGAAGACCGAAAGCTGAGTCGAGAATGCCGTGCTGTTGCCGGGCAACGACCAACCGAAATAGGCATTCGGCCCGGAATGAAGATTTAGATCGAAGTTAAACGCATTGAAGGCGGCCGACTGCTCGATGTATGGCAAAATAAAGCTGTAGCCCGTGAAGTTCATGTACACGTTCCCCAGTCCACCCTGCGATGCGGGAGGGAACACGTTCGTCGCGTCGTGATAGTTCTGCAACGCAAGCCCCAGCTGTTTCAAGTTGTTGATGCAACTGGTGCGTCGGGCGGCCTCGCGGGCCGCCTGGACCGCGGGCAAAAGCAAGGCGATCAGCACGGCGATGATTGCGATCACCACCAGGAGCTCGATCAAGGTAAAAGCGGCACGCTTTCTCATCGTTGAACAACCTCAGATAAACCAACAGGTCCGCCTGGCGCCGGGGACTACGGCGGCCAAGAGTGAAATACTCAAACTTCGGAGAGGAGGCTCCGCCTCGGCTGCCCGGGCCCGGATCAGGGCCTCGGGAGGGAGTTCGAGGGAGGATTCATCGGGCCCGTCCGAAGAGCTTTTGCGTCGGGCTTTGTCCCTGATCCGGGGGGATTGCCCCGATCCGTGATGGATGCCGAGGCGAAGTGGTCGTGCATTCCCATCGCGAGGATCGAGGCGACCAGGATGCTTGCGACCAGGACAACCGCCCCCACCCGACGGACGTTCTTCATCTGCCACCACATCAAGAGGCCGGTGATTCCCCAACCGACCATCGAGAGGAACATCAGGTCGACCGCGACGGCCCAGCCCCATCGATAGCCGAGTCCGGCGGGATAACCGTGAGCCAGGTGAAGTCGGGTCAAAAATCGCCGAGATGAGAGGGGTTCGCCAGTTTGATCTTCCGCCCGACCGGAGACAGCCCCTGTGACTAGGTCATAATGGACCTGCCAGGTCTTACCTCCGGACTCCATCAAGAAGCCGAGATCGGGATTCCCTCGAAGGCTCAGTTCGGAGTCCGGCAGTCCGACTCGGGCGAGAACTTTCGGGAGATCTTCCCTGATGTCGGCCAGGGGAGGAGGTCGAGAAATCATCGCCTCGCGGGTCGCAAATGGGGCGGGATCTGGCCGACGTCGTTCGCCGACTTCGCGAGCGAGGCCCTCGCCCGAATCAATGTCGATCCGAAGATTGTATTGTCGCCCCCCCGATCGGATCGTCGCGGCAAGTTCACGCCCAAAAGCCGACTCCTCAGGCCTGACAAGTCGATAGGTCGGCCGCCCGGATCGATCGCCCCCGGAATCATTCAGGGCATTCACGACTTCGGTCGCGAGTCGCTCCGGTTCCGGTAGATTCGAGAGGGCGGTTCCCGACCACGCTGCTCTTTCGATCCGTCGGCCGGACTGGTCCGCGAAGGCACCGGGGTGATTGAACAGTAGCGCGGTGATCCCGTAGAGGAAGACCCAGGGAAGCATAAACAGGCCGGCATAGAGGTGGGTCCTGCGGACCAGCCTCATGACCTGATGATAGCGAACCCGCCTCCTCGACTTCAGCTCGGAAGCAGATCGATCTTGAAGGGCATCTGCGAGGTCGGATTCGGGCATCATTGGCACCGTTTGAAGATAGTGTCGGTCATTCGGCGCACCGCCGGGGAGTGGTCCCGCACGCGCCGATCCGCTCGACGCGTGCTCTCCCCGACGGTGACCGCCACGCCCGAAGGCATGATTTGGGGGTCGTCTAATTCACGGTTCCCTTAACCGGGCTGGGACCTGGATTGGCAGATTCCCCCCCGATCAGCATCGCCGCCGGCCTGGAAAATCGTCGCCATTCGACGAAGGCAACCCCGGCAGGAAATCGACTCCAGATCGAGGTCCCGGATTAACTCGCAGGCTTCCTCGCGTCGGCCCACGTGATCGAGGAGCGTCGCCAGCGAGACCCGATAAAGCGGGACTTCAGGAGCAAGCTCGTAGGCTCGGGCCACGATTGGAAGCACCACTTCGGGAGCCCTTCCCAGCCTCCTGAGGTAATAGGCCACGCCGAAATGTGCCTCCGGGAGCCCTGGTTCGCGACGAACCAGCTCCAGGCAGGCCCCGAGAGCCGGCCCGAACTCCCCGAGCTGACCGAGTCCTGCCGCGACGGACGGAAGCAGGTCGCTGGGGCACGTCGGATCGAGGGCCAGGCACCGATATCCGTCGCTCGCGAGTTCGTCGAAGCCCGTCCTGGCGAAGCACTCGGCGAGGACCCGGCGAGATGGATGGTCCAGTGGGACGAGCAGACCTGCCGTCTCGAAGGCGTCGCGGGCCCCTTCGAAGTTGCCGACGCGATGCCGGAAAAAGCCGGCTACTCGCCAGAGTTCGCCATCGTCGGGGTCGGCTCGCAAGGCCGACTCGATCAGCTCTTCGGCCTCGATCACCCGGCCCGATTTGGCTAGTTCGACGGAACGTTGCATCAGGCCTCGATCGTGCTCCATCATGTTACCCCCTTCGAATAAGTTGTTGATTAAAATTATGATGATGCGATCGCGTAGGGCCGCCGATCCTCCAGCTCCGGAGGCGGCTCTCACTCGATTGATTCGATTCAGGATTTCGCGAGGCGCGTCGAGGCCGAATCGGAAGGTTCGAGGGCTCGGTTGCGGGCCACGCGAGGGCGCGACAGGGGAATATGTCGGGAAAGGATCGACCCCGAGAAGCGGGAAGGATCGGGCCGCAGGTCGATCGAAGGAGGGATTGTGGTCGAATCGTGACAGGACACGGAGGAAGCCCCGAACATCTTAGAAACCCAGAATGACGGGACCAGCGTCAGGCCGGGAAGATCTTGTTGAAACTGAGATTCAGTCTCAACGAGGAATAGTATTTCGTTTCCCCGAGGGATTGTCAATCGTGTTCAGAAAACTCTTCACGATCGAGCAACAAAGCCAAAGGGAAGCCGCGATGGAGTCCTCAAAGGCTCCGTCACGACTTCCCTCTTCCGAGCATTCCCGGGCTAGTTCAACGATCGGAGAGGACCCTGACCCTCATCCCCAGGGCGGCCCCCAAGGCGGCCATCTCCCCGAAGATGTCTCCATAGGCCACGGCGATATGATTACTCATATAATGGGCCATGATCGTGTCGGGCGAGCATCCGAGATCGGCCGCCATGAACGGCCATTGTCGGGTTGTCCCCTTCCACCAGGACTCGCGGACGGACTCGGGAAGCTCGACCGATTCTCCTCGGCCGAGGTCGAGGACAAGCTTCCCTTCGTGGTCGATCCAGTTCCTGGCCCAGGTGATCGGCCCGGGTCGACTGACCCCCGCGAACGTCCCGCCCGGGATCGGGAAATAACCCGAGGGTTGACGATAGCTGTGGACGCCTTCCAGGCTGTCGAGATTTTCGTTGAAGGCGAACGCGCCGCAGCTTCCCGAGTTAAGCAGGACCCAGAGCCATCTCCCTTCATGTTCCGCACCCCATCGGACGTCGTGGAACATGACCGCTCCGGGGAGGCCCCTGGCCTCTAGAACCTGCTTCATCAGCTCCATCGGGACGAGATTCCCCTGATCGGCCTCGGTACTGGTGATGACGACGTGACCATTCCCTTCGGGCCGGGCGTGCGAATTGAGCAGCCCCTCGCAGAAATCGCTCGGCGGCAAGAGATTGATGAGGCCGAGTTGATACTGCCAGCCCAGGCAGTCGGCCTGGAATTCGTCGAGGAGATCCAGGACGCTCAGGTAAAGTCGGAGCTGGGTCCTGGTTGCGTCGGGCGTGAAATCCTCGGCATCGGCCTCATTCCAGTGGAACTGGACGCCCTTGGATTTCACAAACTCGAAGGCCTCGTCCACCCTTTTCTTGTCGATGGACCTCGACCGATCGAAGAGCCAGGCCTGATCCACCTTGTGCTCGCTGAATCCGATCGGATAGAGCACTCTCGGGCCGAAATAGCCGTTGATCATGCCCATCGACGTATCGCCCAGCATCAGCGCGAGAATTCGCTTGCGTTTGATCTCCTCGAGGACTTTCGAGGAGATCGAACCGGCCTCGGGAGCGATCGGGCCGGGTTCTCGGAGTTCGGAGGTCTCGTATTCGATTCGGCCGGAGGAACACCACTCGTCGAGACGTTCCATGAACCGTGCATCGAGGGTCCAGTCCGGGGCGTCGGTCCAGGCCCTCGACGCATGCCGCCCGACACTTTCCAGCGAGGCCCCGGTATTCAGGAGGGCCACTAGGCCGGGCCAGGTCCCGGAGAAATTCGAGGCCAGGAGGAGCGGATTGTCCTTGCCGACCACGCCATCCACGGTGTGTGGTGCGTAGGTCCAGTGGACGAAGACGCCGACCATCGGGTCGTCGATCTGGCCGAGCTTCGAGATCGCCTGATCAGGCCTGGTCAGGAATCCTTCCACAACATACGGGGATCGTCCGAGTTTGGTGAGGGCCGCGACGAGTTGCCGGGTGGTTTCCCGGGCCTGGGGGAGAGCCCACTCATTGGGCTTTGCCCGATAATCTCCCGGCCAGAAAATGGCGACCTTCTTCGACATCGGATCTACCCCTCGGAAACGCCTCGCGGACCCCTAACCGTCCCGATCATGCCATGCACGGGCTCCCGTCGCCAGGGACCGGAAGACCGATCCTGGTCAAGAGGGTTCGAGCCCGTTATCATCGCCCGTCGAGCCATCCTCTGCCGGCAGGGTTCGGGGTGGCGATGGGAATTCTCCCGGATCGCGGGAAATCCTGCCCGATCCGGCTCGAACAGAATGGACGAGCGATCCATGGTGGAATATCTCGCATTGCCCGCCTGGAAAGCCCCGCCGACCACCGTCGACGCCTGGGTCGTTTCTCTTTCCGAGACGGGAGGCCCGGTGATCGTCAGCCGGGAGTCGGCCTCGGTCACCTGGCTGGAGATTGCACCGCTGCGACTCCGAGGATACGTCGTGGTCGAGAATGGATTGGCCACTGCGATCAATTTCGAGCTCCATGCCCTCGACACAGAGCCGGCGACTCGGGCCATCCTCGCCTCGGCAGAAGCCCTGGACTGGGAGCTCCACGCCGACGACGATGACGAACCGGATGATGACGATGACGAAGATTGACTCTCCATCGATCGAGGATCGCCCCATGCTTCGATACAAGATTGCGCTAGCCTCCCTATTTCTCGCGCTGATCGCGCCTGCTGTCATGGCGGGCGATGTCCCGTGGAAAAAGCACGACATCAACGCCAAGAGCGTCTTCGAGGGGGCGGCCGCCCTGGACGCCGATGGGGATGGCAAGCTCGATATTGTTTCCGGCGACACCTGGTACAACGCTCCGGACTGGACACCTTATCCGGTCCGGAAATTGGAACCGGTGGGCCGAACCTATCGAAATTGCTTCGCCACCATGCCCATGGACGTTAACGGCGATGGCAAGATGGATTACGTCACCGTCTCGTACTTCGGCAAGAACGTCGGCTGGGTCGAGAATCCGGGCGTGAAGGGGCAGGAATGGACCTACCACGAGATCGACACACCCGG
Source organism: Tundrisphaera lichenicola (assembly GCF_051175385.1). Taxonomy (GTDB): domain Bacteria; phylum Planctomycetota; class Planctomycetia; order Isosphaerales; family Isosphaeraceae; genus Tundrisphaera; species Tundrisphaera lichenicola. The sequence continues at coordinate 5,540,811 of NZ_CP195106.1, forward strand.
CCCGAGCGAGGCCGCCGTCCTCGTTGATGTCGATGGAGACGGCCAGCTCGACGTCCTCCCGAACACGGTCAACGTCGTCGTCTGGTACTCCCCCGGGGCACTTTCCCTGAACGGTGATCAACCCACGAGGGTCTGGAAGAAACACGACTTCGGGACCGCCGCCGCCGGGCACGGTGTGGGAACGGGGGACATCAACGGGGACGGCCGCTCCGACCTCCTCACGCCCAAAGGGTGGTTCGAAGCCCCGAGCGACCCATCGAACGATTCCTGGGCCTTCCACCCGGATTGGGACCTCGGTACGACCGGGATCCAGATCCTCGCCCGAGATGTCGACGGCGACGGCCTTTCCGACCTGATCTACGGTATGGGCCATGCATTCGGCCTTTACTGGCAGAAACAGGGCAAGGGCACGAACGGAGAACGGACCTGGACCAAGGCACCGATCGACGAGTCGTTCTCCTCGGTCCACACCCTGCTCTGGGCCGACCTTGATGGCGATGGCAAAGCTAATGAAATGATCACCGGCAAGCGGGTCTACGCGCATGAGATCGAGGCGGGAGACGTCGAGGCCCCGGTGATCGCTTATTTCACTTTCGACACCTCCGCAGGGAAATGGGACCGTCACTTGATCTATCAGGGCGAGGCCGCCAAGGACGCCCCGAAGGATGGATCCAATCGAGATGCACAGAAGGATTTCCCTCCCGGCACAGCCGGGACGGGCCTGGAAGTCTCGGCCGTCGATATCGATAAGGATGGCGACATCGATCTGGTTTGCCCCGGCAAGAGCGGCATCTACCTGTTCGAGAATCTGACCCGATCGAAGTAATCGGAATCTGCCTGAGGATAGGGGCGGAGGTCGCAATCGACTGGGAAGCCACTCGCGACAATCGGTCCTGGACGCTAAGTTGAATCTGACGGTGAGTGAAGTCGTCCACGACGAGACTTCCAACGTCCTTACTCATGTCTGGACCGTCCGACTTCGATCTTACATAACCTTCACCCTTCCCTCCCGACGGTATCTGGTCGGGATGGGGGGGCTTCGTCTCCCTACCACGAGCCATTCGCGTGCAAGCCACCGTCCTCCTTTTCGCACTGGCCAGGGAGCGTGCCGGAGGGACAATTCTGGAGGTCGACCTTCCCGAGAACGGCACGGTCGCCGACCTCAAGATCGCCTTGGCCCGCACTTGCCCTGCACTTGGCCCACTCCTCCCGATGCTCCGAATAGCCGTCAACTCCGAATACGCTCCCGACGACCTGACGATCCCGCCGGGCTCCGAACTGGCAGCGATCCCCCCCGTCAGTGGTGGCCAGCAATACGGTCGAATCTCATGATCGAACTGACCGATAATCCCATCGACCATGCCTCGGTAACCGAACGAGTCCGCTCGGATCAGGCGGGGGCGGTCTGTTCTTTCCTCGGGACCGTCCGGGAGATGACGGGCGAACGCCGGACCGCCTCGCTCGACTACGAGGCCTATCCCGAGATGGCACTCAAGACCCTGGGCGAACTCGAGGCCCAAGCTCGCCGACGCTGGCCGGTGATCGAACTAGCGATCGTCCACCGACTTGGCCACCTGGAACTCGGCGAGATCAGCGTCGCGGTCGCCGTCAGTTGCCCGCACCGAGACCAGTCGTTCGAGGCCTGTCGATGGCTCATCGACACCTTGAAGGAAGTCGTCCCGATCTGGAAAAAAGAGGTCTGGGCCGACGGGACCGAGGAGTGGGTCCATCCCGGCTCTCCCCCCCCGCCTTAGCGGGATCAAGGATGGCCTTGAGCCCTTCGAGCCCGTAGAATGGGTCGATCGGAACCCGCTGAAACTGGACCGAACATGACCCACCCCGACCTTCGCCTGATCGATTCCTTCGGACGGGTCCACAACAATCTGAGGATCAGCGTCACCGACCGCTGCAACATTCGCTGCACCTACTGCATGCCGGAATCCGTCCAGTTCCTCCCGCGTCAGGATTTGTTGAGTTTCGAGGAGATCGAGCGTATCGTCCGGCTCGCCGCAGGACTCGGCATCGACAAGATCCGCCTGACCGGTGGCGAACCACTGGTCCGCCGCGATTTACCGAAGCTGGTCGCGAAGCTCGCGGCCATCCCCGGGATTCGGGATATTGGCCTGACGACCAACGGGATCTTGCTCGCGCCCATGGCGAAGTCACTCCGCGAAGCCGGCCTCAAACGTATCAACGTCAGCCTCGACACGCTGGATCCCACCCGTTTCCGGGAACTCACCCGACGCGATGGCCTGGAACAGGTGATCGAAGGCATCCTCGCGGCGAAAGATGCCGGATTCGACCCGGTGAAGCTGAACGCGATCGCGATTCAGGGATTCACCGAACCCGATGTTGTCCTTCTGGGACGATTCGCCCGAGAACATGGCCTGGAACTCCGCTTCATCGAATACATGCCGCTGGACGCCGGGAATCACTGGGAACGTGGCAAGGTCTTGCTCGCCGAGGAAATCATCCGGCGACTCTGCGAAGGCATCGGCCCCCTGCGTCCGAGCCCGGACCAGGATCCTAGGGCGCCGGCGCTCGATTACGACTACGTCGATGGTCGGGGACGAGTTGGCTTGATCGCCTCCGTCAGCCGGCCGTTCTGCGGAAGTTGCAACCGACTTCGGCTGACCGCTGACGGCAAATTACGGAACTGTCTGTTCGCCCATGACGAGACCGATCTTCGCCCTCTCCTCCGAAAAAACGAACCTAACGACGAAGAGCTGACCAAAGCAATCCGCGATAGCGTGGCCGCGAAATGGGAGGGCCACGAAATTAACACCGCCCACTTCATCAAGCCCGAGCGTCTGATGCACACCATGGGCGGTTAGAGCCCGAACGCGATGTTCGAACGTCCTAAACCGTTCTTCACAATAGATCTAGGTTTGCTACACGGAGAAATCGGAATCGACATCGACCGGGAGGCCCAGACCGGATCGAGTCTGCGAGTTCCCGGGAAAAACGAACCCAATCTCCCCGATGCCGATCGAGCCTGGCCGATCGCTTCTCCATAAGATCGCCCGATGAAGCGCGTTCTTATCGGATCATTTGCTGGGTCGTCATCGGATTTCGAAGACCCGAACAATCCGGGCGTTGTTACCGGTCGAATTTCGATCAAACCGAGGTGGAGGCCGGGCGTCGGGCGGGGAAGAATGCCGGGTCCTGGAAGATCGGACGAACCTCCCAGGCGTCCGCATGCCATGCGTGGTGGAGGACGGAGACGTCTCGGTCGTGCAGCTCGATTTCCAGGAAACCGGGTGGCCGAAGCCCGGTCTTGTCGCGAAGCAGCGGCGCTCCCGCATTCAGGCAAACTTGCCCCGGGACGCTCGGTGAGGGGAAAGCCCAGGCGGCATGGACGTGGCCGCAACAATAGAGGTGCGGTTCCAGCGTGGCGAGCCAGGCTGCGACATCCGGGGCGTTCCTCATTCTTTTGAAGTGCAATTCCTCGGCGTGCGCGGGAGGGGCATCGATCGGGTAATGGCAGGCAACGATCAGGCGACGAGGCGGGGTGGTCTGACTTGCCAACATGTCGCGGGCCATCTCAAGTTGAGTCGATGGCAGAAGACCCTTGGCCGAGAGATGGGAGCGAGTCGGGTCGAGTCCCAGGATGGCGGTCTCCGAGTCGATATACCGCAGCCAAGGAAACCGATCGGAAGGGGCGAACGAGCCGAAGGTGGCCTCGAATTGCCGGGTCCGGACCGATCCCGACGTATATCGATCATGATTGCCGGGAAGGACAGTCGCCCGGGCGGGGTCGTGCAGAAGGGGCGAGAGGGCTTCCCGGGCCTCATCGAACTCGGAGGACAGGGCCGTCGTCGTCAGGTCCCCGGTGATCAAAATGTGATCGGCCTGAAGACTGACGGCCCGCTCGACCACCGCTTCAAGCCGTTCGAGCCGGAACTTTCCGGCTCGGCCTCGGAGCAGGTCGGCCATCCCGACCGCCCGTTTATTCATCAGTCGTAGCGGATTGTACGAGTATCGCCAGACGTGAATATCGGATAGGTGGATGATCCGCAAGGCCGACCCACTCCCGGGAGATCGAGCTAGAGATGCCAGTCAAACCAACCGACGAGTAGATCGTAAGCCGTGTGCGCCCCGACCGCAACGCCGAAGCCCCTGACCACGAAGACCCAGGCGAAGAAGACCCCGGCCAACCATCGAAAAATGAAGGCAAACCAGGTAAATGCCTCGCCGGGAGCGCCCGCGTGATGGGCCAGCGAGAAGAGGACGGACGAAAACGTGATCGCGAGCGTGCAAGCGGGCAGTGAGGGGAGCATCAGGAGTCGCAATAGCCGAAATAGGACCGGGATCAACGCCAGCCGGAAGAGAGCCTCTTCATACAAGCCCGCACCCAGGAATCCGACGACCGGGGCGATGGCCGATGGCACCTGAGGAGCGCTCGCGGCCAGGACCTCCGGCCCCTCCAGCCTGGAAAACCCGAGGTCGACCAGCTTGCTCAACCCCACCAGTGCCACCGCCAGCAGGAGGCTCTCGATCATCATCCCGGAGAGAACTCCGGGGTGGAATCGCCAATCGCGTCGATCGATGGCCTGCCAGCCCAGGAGCCCCGAGACCAGGACGATCGGCGGGAGCCAGCGATCGGTCAGGCCCAGGCTCCCGAGCCCCTGACGAATCCACGCGTCGGCCCCCGCACGCAAGGCATCGGCCGAAGACCCTCCCAGGACGTTCACGCCTATTTCATAAGCCATCAAGAAAGGCATGATGAACAGCAGGCATGGCAGAGGACGGCGGGTCATCGACCAATAGGAGGCCTCGTCCGCCTGAACAGGCGGCGACTCTCCCCACCATTGATGGTCGTATCCGTAACGCGAGCGGGCTCGACGCGATCGGCCCGTTTTGGATTTCGATTGAGTTGTCACAGGCTCAAGATATCGGGCGTTTCTCGGGCCGAGTCCACCCCGGGCTAGAACACTTCCGCGTCTCCGTTCCGGTCGAAATTTTCGTAGCGACCGAAACGAACGAAATGACGGCAACTCTTGAAGCGCTTCCCCTAGGCCGCTACCATATCCCTCAATGAGTCCGAGAGTTCGAGACTTGACGGGGATGAGTCTATTCCCGAAAATGGCCTCCCTGCTCTGGAAATCCGGCCTCCCCCGCCCACCCTGCCACGGCGATGCTCGTCATGGTTTGTTTTGAGCCGCCGTCACCTCGCCCGCCTGGGAGGACTCAACGCGTGAGATCGCGTGCTTGCCTCGGACTGGTCGTTGTTGCCCTTACCGTTTTCGGCTGCGATGACGCCCAGTATGCCGGCCCCATTCGCTACCGCGATCACGAGCGGATGGCCCTGGAACTCGCCGAGAAGCCCAAGCTCCAGGCGACGATTCGAAAGGCGCTGACGGATCTCTTTGGGGAAGACCTTCGCCATATCAAGGTGCCCGAGGAGTCGGGCCTTCGCGAGGATGGCAAGTATCTGGGCAATTTCCTGAGAGTGGGCGAGAAGCGAGAGCCGGTCCTCGAACGCGACCCGGTGAGCGGCCAATCGACCCCGATTACGGGCGGATACGCCCTCTATCGCAAGCACTGCCTGCACTGCCACGGCGTGTCCGGGGCCGGAGATGGCCCGACGGCCGAGTATTTGTATCCTCGGCCCCGCGATTATCGACCCGGCATCTTCAAATTTACCTCGACGAACCCGGTCAATGCCAAGCCGACGCGCGACGACCTGAGGAGGACCCTCCTCTACGGGCTCAATGGCACCTCGATGCCTGGCTTCGAAGTCACGATGAGCGCCTCGGAGATCGAGCAGGTCATCGACTATTTGATGTTCCTCTCAATTCGGGGCGAGACCGAACGCTATTTGATCGACGAGGCGATACTCGCCGACGACGCCGACGCCGAGAGTGCCCTCGAACCCGACCTGATCGCCGAGATCGTCTCCAAGGTAACCACATCCTGGACTGACGCCGAGACCCAGGTCGTGAACCCCTCGACACGCCGAGGCGTGTCATCGAAGGAAAGCGTCGCACGGGGGCGGGACTACTTTCTGGGCACCAATTCGACCGGCCCGAAACTGGAATGCGTCACCTGCCACGGGGCTTCGGGCAAGGGGAACGGACCGGCCTTCGTGGAACCCGAGATCTTCAACGATGTCGTCTTCCGCCAGTGGCCCCTCGATCAGGCGATCGAACGCCGATACGAGGCCGATTTGGCGAAAACACAGACCGGATCGCACGGCACTGGCGACGAAACCCACAAACCCGACGTCGGGGGTGTGGCGACCTTCCTGGCTGAAAACCCGGACTTCATGACGCATCTCCGGAAAAAACGGGGGCTCCTGGCGGAGTTGGATGACTCGCAATTCGCCAAGCTCCTCGAAGCGGACCCGACCAAGATCGCGGCCGAAGCTCGGAAACTCCTGCCCTCGCTCGACGATCCCGAATTTCGGACCTATCTGCTCTCCAAGATCGACCTCTGGGGCAAGTCGCTGGACTTCTGGCAGAATCCCCTCCGACCGGCCAATTTGCTGGAGGGGACCTACAAGGGTGGGCAGCGTCCGCTCGACCTCTACTGGCGGCTAGCCAAAGGGATCAATGGGGCCAAGATGCCGGCTCACGCCGGACTTTTGAACGACGACCAGATCTGGGACGTCGTCAACTTCGTCCTGGCCGTCCGCGACGACCCGGGTCTGCTTCCCGATTCCGCGCCGAAGCCAACTCGGACCACGTCCGTCGCGGCCTCCGATGTGTCGACGGCCCGACGACCCGAGCAGAGCAGGGAGTGAATCGTGCGTTACTGGAGTCTGGTCTTCGCCGCCGTCGGCCTCTTCTGCGTGGCATGCTTCGCCTACGCCCCGTTCGATCCCGAGTGGTGGCTCCCGAGCGGTCCCGATCTCAAGGTGAGCCACCTGCACTCGGTCTCCACCTTCGGGAAGGAGATTGACTCGCTCTTCGTGATCATCCTCTGGATCACCGGGGCGGTCTTCGTGATCACGCACGTCGTCCTGGTCTGGGCGGCCTGGAAGTATGCCGATGGGCCGGGGAAGATCGCGGTTTATTTCCATGGGAGCCAGCGGCTCGAACTGGCCCTGACGATCCTCCCGACCATTGCCCTGGTATTCATCACGATCTATCAGTTCGGGACCTGGGCGGATGTCAAGTTCCGGAGCGCCGCGCCGAAGTCGGCTCCCCTGGCCGAGGTCACGGGCCGCCAGTTCCAATGGTTGATCCGCTACGCCGGTCGCGATGGCCAGCTGCACACGGGCGACGATGTCCACTTGATCAACGACCTCCACTTCGTCAAAAACCAGATGACGAAGATTCAGCTCCGGGCCGAGGATGTGCTCCATTCCTTCTTCCTGCCCGAGCTCCGGATCAAGCAAGATGCCGTGCCCGGGCTGAACATCGCGGTCTGGTTCGATGCGGATCAGTCCGGGAGATACGAACTGGCCTGTGCCGAACTTTGCGGTTGGGGCCATTACAAGATGCGTGGCAACGTGACCGTCCACGAGACCCAGTCCGAATTCGACGAATGGCTGAAGTCGGCCGAGGCGGAACAATCGCGTGACCAGGTCGCGCTGAATACCGGGACCGAGGGGAATTGATCCGATGATCCACACAACCCCCGCCGGCCACGGTCACGATTCCATCCATCCGCGGCCGTCCAACCCGCTCTCCCGATACATTTTCTCGACCGATCACAAGGTGATCGGCATCCAGTTCCTGATCTCGGGCCTGATCTTCTTCGTGGTCGGCGGCCTGATGGCGATGGCGATCCGCTGGCAGCTGGCCTGGCCCTGGACCCCCATGCCGTTCCTGAACAAGGCACTCTGGGCCGGGCAGGGCTACCGGATGCCCCCGGAGTTCTACAACAAGCTGTTCACGATGCACGGCACGATCATGATCTTCTTCGTGATCATCCCGATTTTGGTCGGGGGCTTCGCCAACTTCCTGATCCCGCTGATGATCGGGGCACGCGACATGGCGTTCCCCAAGTTGAACATGATCTCGTACTGGTGCATGCCGTTCGCCTTCGTGGCGATCCTGAACTCGTTCTTCGTCGAGGGCGGGGCGGCCGAGGCCGGGTGGACCAGCTACCCGACACTAGCCAATTCCGCCTGGTCCACCCCGGGATCGCTGAACGGTCAGACCTGGTGGCTGATCGCCCTGCTCTTCGCAGGGATCTCGTCGCTGATGGGGTCGATCAACTACATCACGACGATCCTGATGCTCCGGGCGCCCGGGATGAAGATGTTCCGGATGCCGATGACGGTCTGGGCCCTGTTCATCACCGCCATCCTCCAGGCCTTCGCGTTGCCGGTCCTGACCTCGGCGCTCGTGATGCAGCTCCTGGACCGGACCGCGGGCACCAACTTCTTCAGTCCGGCCGGCTGGTCGGTCGCCAATGCCCCGGCGGTGGTCGGCGGCGGCCAGCCCTTGCTCTGGCAGCACCTGTTCTGGTTCTACTCGCACCCGGCCGTCTACATCATGATCCTCCCGGCGATGGGGATGGTCTCCGACATCATCTCGACCTTCTCCCGAAAGCCCCTCTTCGGCTACAAGCCGATGGTCTTCGCCCTGGGGACGATCGCCGGGCTGGGCTTCATCGTCTGGGGCCACCACATGTTCCAGTCGGGCATGAATCCCGCCCTGGGCGCGACGTTCATGCTCTCGACGATGCTCATCGCCCTCCCGTCGGCGATCAAGGTGTTCAACTGGTTGGGCACGATGTGGGGCGGGCGGATCCAGTTCACCTCGGCCATGCTCAACGCCATGGCGTTCGTCTCGATGTTCATCATCGGCGGGCTCTCGGGGATCTTCATGGCGGCCACGCCGGTCGACATGCATATTCACGACACCTATTTCATCGTTGCTCACATCCACTACGTCCTGTTCGGCGGCAGCACCTTCGGGATCTTCGCGGGGATCTATTACTGGTTCCCGAAGATGTTCGGCCGGATGATGAACGAGCGGATCGGCAAGATCCACTTCGTCCTGACGTTCCTGACCTTCAACGGGACGTTCTTCCTGATGCATATCATCGGGATGCACGGGCACCCGAGGAGGATCGCCGACCCCACGCTCTACCCGTTCCTGAGCGGCGCCGGAATCGTGGGGATGAACCAGTTCATGACGATCAACGCGTTCGCACTGGGTATCGTCCAGATCCTGATCGCGGGCAACTTCATCTATAGCCTGGCATTCGGGCCCAAGGCCCCGGCGAATCCCTGGCACGCGAACACCCTGGAGTGGAGCACGGTCTCCCCCCCGCCCTACTTCAACTTCGAGACGATCCCGACCGTTTACCATCCGGCCTACGAGTACAGCGTCCCGGGCGTGGTCGGGGATTTCCTCCCCCAGACCGAGCCCCGGCCGCCGATCGCCGGGCCGATGGATCCGATCATGGCCTGAGGTCCGCCCCGGACTCTATCCCGATCGAAGCGAAATGATGAACCAGAACCCCGACCCCGAATTCGACGAAATCCGGAAATCGGCCTATCGGCCCGGTCCTCATCGGTTTGCGCTCCTGGCGACCATCTTCACCTGGCCGCTCCTGTTCGTGGGGGGCCTGGTGACGACCTACCGGGTCGGCATGGCCGTCCCGGATTGGCCGACGACCTTCGGGATCAACATGTTCCTTTACGACATGACCCGGGCTTCCTGGGCCGTCTTCGGGGAGCACACGCACCGGCTCTATGGAGCGGCGGTGGGCGTCTTCGTCATCCTCCTGATGATCGACCTGCTGGCCTTCGACCGCAGGCGATGGATGAAGGCCCTCGGTGTGATCGCCCTGATCGCGGTGATCGGACAGGGATTACTGGGCGGCTACCGGGTCCGGCTCAACTCGACGATGCTCGCGGCGGTCCACGGGACGACGGCACAGGTCTTCTTCGGCCTGATGGTCGGACTCTGCGTGATGACGGGACGGGGATGGTTCGGACCGGCCCGGACGGTCCCGATTGCCGGGAAGCTTCGCCGACAATCGGCGGCCTTCGTGGTCTTGATCCTCGGGCAGGTCGCGATCGGGGCCTGGCTCCGGCATTATCCCGGCCTGAATCCCCTCTCCTTGCACTCGATCGTCGCGTTTTTGGTCCTGGGTCATGGGGCTTCGATGGTCGCCCGAATCTTGAGGCGTCCCGCCGATTGGCCGGAGATCGTCCCTGCGGCCCGGGCGATCGGCGGCCTTCTCGTCTTGCAAATTGCGCTCGGGATCGGTGCATGGTGGCTCCTCCGGCCGTATGATGGGATCGCTCGGGTGGTAACGCTGCCCGCGGCCCTGATCCGGACCGGTCATCAGGCGAATGCCGGGTTGTTGCTCGCCTCGGCGGTGGTCCTGGCTCTGCGAGTGTTCGGACAGCTTGCCGGCGAGCCCGGCTCGCGGGACCCGGCCGATTCGTCGGTCCGGGATTTGGAGGCAGTCGCGTGAAGATGGCGGTCACTCTCGCCCCCCCCGTCCTGGTCGGAACCCATCCGGAGCCCGAGCTAATCACCCTCGACCTTCGAGGTCGGATCGCGGCTTATCTCGCCCTGACGAAGCCACGGATCGCCTTCATGGTCCTGCTGACGGTCGCCGTCGGGTTCGTCCTCGGGGCGAACGGGCCGATCGCCCCGATCTCGCTCTGTCTGACACTTCTGGGAACCGGCCTTGTCGCCGGGGGCGCGAGCGCCTGGAACATGATCCTGGAACGGGAACGCGACGCCCGGATGAAGCGGACCGCCAACCGGTCGCTCCCCTCGGGTCGTGTACCGCTGGGGGGAGCGGTCGTCTTCGCCTCGGTCATCGGGTTCATCGGCTTCGCGATGCTCGGATTCGGGGTCAACTGGCTGTCCGCGGGCGTGGCCGCCACGACGTTCGTCCTCTACGTTGGCCTTTACACTCCGATGAAGGCCTTGACGACCCTGAACACGGCCGTAGGGGCGATCCCCGGGGCACTCCCTCCGGTGATCGGCTGGGCCGCCGCGACGGGGCGGTTGGGTATCGAACCCTGGGCCCTCTTCCTGATCGTCTTCCTCTGGCAGTTCCCGCACTTCCTGGCGATCGCCTGGATCTATCGCGAGGACTACGCCCGAGGCGGGCTCAAGATGCTTCCCAACGTCGACGCCGATGGATCGATGACCGGGCGTCAGGCCGTCTGGCACTCGATCGAGTTGCTCGTCGCCGGCTATATTCCCTTCGGTATCGGGATGGCCGGACCCTGGTACATGGTGGGCGCCCTGGGTCTCGGGTTGTACTACCTCTACTATGCGGTCCGTTTCTGGCAAGACGTGAACGACCGAACCGCGCGGCGTTTGCTCCGGGCCTCGTTCCTGTATCTTCCCCTGGTCCTCCTGCTCCTCCTCCTGAATCCCCCGGCCTGACCCGGCTCGGACTTCCTTCCTCCACGGTGTGTCTCTCATGGCCGATCTCGCCCCGTCCCCGGTCGACTCGCCGATCGATCACCACTCGACGAGTCCGTCGACGGTCCAGCCCCCGATCTTGACCCCCGGAAAGGTCGCGATCTGGCTGTTCCTCGCCACCGAGGTCATGTTCTTTACGGGCCTGATCGGCACCTACATCGTCCTCAGGGCCGGGAGCCCCTCGACCGCCTACAGCAATCTCTTCCCGCCGGCCACCGATCTGACCCAGGTGCTCAAGGCTCCCCCGAAGGACCTCGTCACGTCCAACTGGCCCCGTCCTTACGACGGCGCCACCAACCCGCTGAGCATCGACCTGACGGCGATCAACACGTTCATCCTGATCTGCTCGTCGGTCACCATGGTCCTGGCGTTGAGCGCATTCCAGCGTAACGAACGATGGAAAGGGGCCCGGTTCGTCACCGCCACCGCGTTGATCGGCTCGGTGTTCCTGGGCGTCCAGGTCTACGAATACTATCAACTGATGTTCGGCCACCACTACCCGGTTGGCATCAGCGCCAGCGGGCATTTCACGCCCGATGCCAGCCTGTTCGCCTCTTGTTTCTTCACCATGACGGGCTTCCACGGGGCTCACGTCGCCGCCGGGGTGGTCGCGATGTCGATCCTGGCCATCCGATCCTGGTTCGGTGCCTATAACTCGACGAACTATGCGGCCGTCGAGGTGGTCGGGCTCTACTGGCACTTCGTCGACCTCGTCTGGATCCTCCTGTTCACCGTCGTCTACCTGATCTGACGGGCTCGCAACCCGACCGCCGAGGACATCGTCGATGGCCGAGCACAACCTGACCGCCGATCAGGAAATTTTCGTCGAGTCGCACGCCCCGTACATGAAGGTGTTCTGGGCGTTGCTGGTCTTCACGATCCTCGAATACCTCTACGCCCGATTCCTCCCGATCGGATTCGCGGCGCTGGTCGCGGGCCTGATGGTCATGGCGTTGACCAAGGCGTTCCTGGTCGGTTGGTATTTCATGCACCTCAAGTTCGAGGGACGCTGGATCTACCTGATGCTGGTTCCGGTCTGCCTACTCGCGATCATCGTCGTGCTGGGCCTGACCCCCGACGTTGCCTTTCACGAAGGCCCCACCGCGTTTTCCCCGGCGGTGGCCGATCGCTGAGCCTACGCGTCGCCCGCCTCTCCGCCCCCTCAACAACAAATCGGCCAAACCCGTGAATGCCTCGTATCGCCTTGGACTCTCGATCGTCGCGATCACCATCCTGGGCTCCGCCGGATTGGTGGTCTTCGGCCTGCCGTTCGCAACTCGCGTATCCGGCCGTCCCCCGGAAACGCGCAGAGCCGGACAGGACCTCGGCGCACAGGGATATGATCTGGGATCGTTCCGGCTGATCGAGCGATCGGGCCGTCCGGTGACCGAAGCGGACCTGGCCGAGGACGTCTGGATCGCCGACTTCATCTTCAGCCGATGCCCGGCCTCCTGCCCCAGAATCACCGCCGTGATGAAGGGGCTTCAGGAACGGCTCCGAGGCACCGATGTCCGCCTCGTGAGCCTCTCGGTGGACCCCGAGTACGACACCCCGGAAGTCCTGAGCCGATACGCACAGTCCTTCTCCGCCGACCCGGACCGCTGGTGGTTCCTCACCGGCAAGCAATCCGAGATGTATGACCTGATCCTGACAAAGTTCCACATCAGCGTGTCGAGGTCCGACGAGGCATCTCTCAAGGAGGGAGCCGAGGCCGTCGCTCATAGCGACCGCTTGGTCCTCGTAGATCGAGGTAATCAGGTCATCGGGGTCTTCGACTCGACCGAACCGAAGGCCCTCGAAGAGCTGATCGCCCGAGCGAAGCGGAACTCCTCCTGGGCACGACGGTTACCCGGCCTGAACGCGACCCTCAACGGGGCCTGTGCCCTGCTCCTCATGCTCGGATGGTCGATGATCATGACGGGCCGGAAGCGAGGCCACGCCGCGTGCATGATCTCTGCGGTGGTCGTCTCGGCGGTCTTCCTGGGCTCCTATCTGGTCTATCATTTCCAGGTCGGAAGCGTCGCCTTTCGCGGTGAAGGATCGCTCAAGTCGACCTACCTGACGATCCTCCTCTCTCATACGCTCTTGGCAACGTTCGGTGTGGTCCCCCTGGTCGCTCTGACCCTGGTCCGGGCCCTCCGGAGCCAATTCTCGAGACACGCCGAGATCGCTCGCGTCACGTTCCCGATCTGGCTCTATGTCTCGATCACCGGGGTGGTCATCTACTGGATGCTCTACCGGATGCCGATTTCCTCCTCCTGAGCGACCATGACGAGGACATGCCGATGAAGATCGCTCGATCCCATTCGCTCTGGTTCGGTTTCTCGCTGTTCCTGGCTCTCGGAGGCGAAGTATCGGCCTGCCCGAATTGCAAGGAGGCCCTGGCCAATCAGGGAGGGCCCGAAGCTCAGCGCCTGGCGGACGGATACTCGTATAGCATCATGGCCATGATCGCCATGCCATTCACACTCCTGGGAACCGGGGCCTTGCTCATCGCTAGGGCGGCCCGTCGGGGGACCTTCCCCGAACTCTGAGGAGAACTCGCTTTCCCTTCTTCACTTTCCCGAGGTCTCCATGCGCATTCCCCATTACGCCCTGATCCTCGTTTTCCTGGTGGTGGGGACCGCACCGGCCGACGAGACGTTCCGATCTCATGTGGTCGTCTCGCAGCAAGGGGACGCCTCGGAGGCGGGTCGCGAGGCGATCCGGCAAGGGGGAAACGCGATCGACGCGGCGGTAGCGACCGCCTTCGCGCTGGCGGTCACGCATCCCGCGGCGGGAAACATCGGGGGCGGGGGATTCATCGTCGCCTACCTGGCGGAATCGCGTGAGGTGGTCACGGTCGACTTTCGAGAGATGGCACCGAAGGCCTCGAACGAGCGGATGTATCTGGGGCCGGACGACCGACCCGTCGCCGGATATCGGGCAGGCCCTCGGGCCGCAGGGATCCCGGGGACCGTCCGAGGCCTCGGCCTGGCCCACGCCCGCTGGGGCAAGCAACCCTGGGAGACGCTGGTCCGGCCCTCGGTCCGATTGGCTCGCGAAGGTTTTCCCATCTCGGCTTCCCTCGCCGGTTCACTCAACGGCCAACTCTTCGGGCGTGATCCGGAAAGGCCGGGCGGAGTCCCCGAAGATCTCGGCCCCCAGGGGGATCGGCTCGGCGACTTCGAGGCCTCGATCGCCGCTTACCGAAAGCCCGACGGTACGCGGTGGTCCGAAGGGGATCGCCTGGTCCAGCCCGACCTGGCCGACACGCTCGAGCGGATCGCCACTCAGGGCCCTGATGAATTCTACTCGGGCGAGACGGCCCGAAAGATCGTCGCCCATATGGAGAGGCTTGGGGGCCTGGTCACACTGGACGACCTGGCCTCCTACAAGGCCGTCGCCAGGCCGCCCATCCATGGGACTTACAAGGGCTTCGAGATCTATGGAATGGGCCCGCCGGCCTCGGGCGGGATCCTGATCGTCCAGATGCTGAATATCCTGGAACGCTTCGACATGAAGCTTGACGGCCCGAGGTCGCCTCGGACTCTTCACCGTGTCACCGAAGCCATGCGGCGCGGCTTCTTCACGCGAGCCTCGGCGATTGCCGATCCCGAGTTCGTCGAGATCCCGATGGAGCGCCTGATCTCGAAATCATACGGCGACGAATTGGCCAGGACGATCGGCGAACGTGCCACGCCAAGCGCCAGCCTGGCCCCGTTCCCGATTCTCGGCGTTGAGGGCAACCACACGACTCACCTGTCCACGCTCGACTCGTCGGGCAATGCCGTTGCGATGACTTACACGCTTGAAGAGGGATATGGGAGCAAGTCGGTCGTCGAGGGGGCTGGATTCCTCCTGAACAATGAGATGGGTGATTTCAACCTCATCCCAGGCAGGACCGATACGGCCGGTCAGATCGGGACCCCCTCGAACCTGATCGCTCCTCGAAAGCGAATGCTCAGCTCGCAAACGCCCACGATCGTGCTCAAAGACGGCAAGGTCCGCCTGGTCACCGGTTCGCCGGGAGGCAGGACGATCCCGAATACCACCCTCTGGGTGATCCTGAACATCCTCGAATTCGGGTTGAGCCCGAGAGAGGCGGTCGACGCCCCTCGAACGCATCATCCCTGGTTTCCCGACGTTCTTCGCCTCGAAGGTCTGGACTGGGAACCGATGACTCTCGAATCCCTCAAAGGGATGGGACATGAGTTGCGAGTGGGTGGCATCCAGGGCGATGCTCACACAATTGCGGTCGATCCGGACGGCAAGATCCACGGAGTCCCGGACCGACGCCGGAAGACATCGCGGGCCTCGGGAGATTGAGCAGGAGACTCAATCCGACTCAGCCTTCCCCAATCGCGGCCCTTTGATCTCGAACGATCGTGAAGAGTCGATCCAGATTCGAAGTCCGGAAGACCGACTGGACGGTGGAGGAAAGTTCGCAAAGCACCAGCTTTCCGCCACTTCCGTCGACTCTTCGCTGGAGTAAGATTAATTTTCCTAGCAAAGAGCTAGATATTAAATCAACCCCCGAGAAGTCGAGGATGAGCCGGATCGGCTTTCCGTCATTAGGAAGAGCGGCGCCGAGCTGGTCGGAAACTTCACGAACGGTTCGATCATCAAACAGAAGCCGATCGCGAAAAGTGACCACCTGCTTACCATCCGCATCGGCCACATCGACGCGCGGTGTGGTTGGCATGAAAAGCTCCCAACTCGCGTGAAATAAAAGTGTTTGGGGCTATCCTGTTTCAGATTAGCCTACGCATCGACCAAAGGCGAGAATAGTTCGACAAAGTGGACCGAATTGAGCGGATCAGCCGCGTCGTCCTCGGCGAAGCGGGCCTTGGGATCGCGGAGCACTCGGGATCTCGGCGATTGGTGGGGGTTCCTCGATCGAAGTGGGAGCCGTATCGGCAGGAGGAGTCGCGACAAACGCGAGTGCCGCTGCACGATCTTCCAGAAAATCGAACATCGGGTTCAGCTTACTGATCCGGAAGACCTCCAGGACATTCTCATCGACATGACAGAAGACGACCCTCCCCCCGTGTTGGCGAGCCATCCGGAGCAATGCCAGGAATCCTCCCAACGCCGCCGAACCGGCGAAAACCACACCGTTGAGGTCAACGACGAGGTCGGGCTTACCTCCACCTCGGACGTGCGACTCATAGAGTGCTCGGAGATCTCGGACCGGTGCCGGATCGAGACGTAGGCAATCCCAGAATTCCGCGACCAGGACGCCGTTCTCGTCCCGGGTCTCCACCGAGGGCTTTAGCATGAGCGACGAGTCCGAGATTGAGATGGGTGGAATAGGTTTGACACGAGGATCGCCTGGGAAGGGGGGGAAGTGAATCGATCGAAGAGGATCGAGGAGGGCCAATCTTGGTAGACACCAAGACCCCGACCGAGGTTCACCGCGCTGGAAAATCTTCCCAGGTCAAAAAGATTTTCCATCGAATTCGGACTTCTGCCAGAGATGAGTACATCTATTTTAACAGACTCGATGAAACTCGAATAGCCCCGCTCTCGCGAATCACAGGCCTGGCGAAGAGCGCCGAGGACTCTTCGGACCTGTTCGAGTATGTTATGATTTTCTAGCCTCACCTGTAACCGAGCAAAGTTTACGGGCCTGGAACGAGGATTGCGATTATGGTTGGGTCCAGGAGGGTCGTCCCGGTCCTGGCCAGTTTCTCGATCTGGAATCGGAAGTCCGAGGCCGCTCCTGGGCGGCTTCCCAGAACTCTGGGGGTCGTTCTCATGCGTCACGTCCTGCTGGTCGCCGTTGCTTTGCTCGGGATCGGGGTCGATCACTCCGAGGGTGCGGACTGGACGGATGCTGTCTTCCCGGTCCGTTCGCACGATTTCGGAACAGTGGCACGAGGCTCGAAGGTCCGCCATTCTTTCAAATTGATCAATTCGACCCAGCAGAGCATCCATATCTCGTCCTGGAAGGCGAAGTGTGGCTGCACCGATGTTCGAGTCGGAGCCCGCGACGTTCCGCCCGGCACCCAGACGGTGATCGAGGCCGTGATCGACACGACCAAGTTCACGGGATTCAAGCCCTCGGGCTTGACTCTCTTCCTCGATCGACCCACACCCGCCCAGGTCGACTTGAATCTCACTTGCTTCATCCGGAGCGACTTGACTCTCACTCCGGGTCAGGTCGATTTCGGTGTCGTCAATCGCTCGACCGGCCCCAAGGTGGATCTGATGCTGACCTATTCCGGCGCACAGCCAGACTGGGCCGTCCAGAAAATGGGCACGATCAGCGACCACATCGTCGCCGAACTGCGAGAGTCCGGACGGTCGGCGGGGGGCCAGGTGAGTTATCAACTCACGGCTTCGCTCAAGCCCTCGGCTCCCGTGGGATACTTCAAGGACGAAATTACACTTCTGACGAATGATCCAAATAGCCCGAAGGTGCCCGTCTCGGTCTCGGCGGTGGTCCAGTCCAACGTGATCGTCTCTCCCACCGTGATCAACCTGGGGAACGTCAAGCCCGGTCAGACCATCCAGAGGACGGTCCTGGTACGCTCCGGTCAGCCTTTCAAACTCAACGCCATCCGGCCGGGCCGCCCGGAGCTTTCCGCCCTACCCCCGAATGATCAGGCTCAACCGATGCACTCGGTCAACCTCACCTTCAAGGCCCCCGCGACTCCTGGCCCCTTCAATTCCCCGGTTGAATTCGAGACCGATTTGAAGGACGAACCTCCTGCCCGCGTGATGACCTTCGCGACCGTGGTCCCTTGAGTTCGGTCGGAAGTTGCAGTTAGCCCTGAAATCGCAAGGAGCCCGCGAGCAGGCATGCTCGCGGGCTTTCCTCGGGATGGTGGCTTCAGGAACCAGGATCGATCAGGAAGCGGGGGCCGCCGGAGGAACCGGGGGGGCGGGCGGTGCCGGAGGGACCGAGGGGGCGGCCGGGACCATATCCGGAGCCGGGCCTGCGGGCATGGCCGGTACCACCCGAGGCGTGCCCTGCATCGACGGTGTCGCGGGGGCGTAGGTCACACCCTGTTGAATGGACTGCATTCCACACGCAGGCTGGGCGGAATAGGCTGCGGGGGCGCAGGAGGAGACGGCTCGGCCATGCATGGCCTTCCCGCAGTGCTTCCCACCACCGAAGAGGCCGGTGGTGGCCGACATCGCGGTGATCAAGATCAGTTGGTGCATCGTTTTTCCCTCGAGTATTTCTGTGCTGTCGATCGAGCTCGCGGAACTCATCCGCGACGAGGAGGCTTCCGCCCGTACTCGTTGACCGCTACGCGGGCGAGACAATTCGCCAACGCATTGTGATATTTAAGATTAGCTGGAAACCGTCCATCCCGGACTTGTTTGGCCTCTCCCTGACCGGCAATGCCCGCCGATGATCGGCCGGGCCGCCCGCTTCGAGGAAGCCGAATTGTAGGCCCGGGCTTCACGACGCGCCTACCTCAGTCGGGAACGCTTGCGCGATTGGACTTGACTTCAAAGACCGATCAATCGCATCACTTTCGGACGCTCACCGACGAGGTTGACAGCGGCGAGTCCCCGGCCGTACTCTCGGACGCCGATCTCGAAGGGAGTTTCAGGGACGCTCCGAGGGCACCGAGGGATCGATTCATGTCCGTCAGCGAGACTTCGACTCGTACCCCTTCAACCGAAACGGATCGGATCGCGCTGGCCGTGGCGGACGCCGGTTGGTTCACGACCGAAAATCTGTTCCGCGAGGTTCCCGAGGACCGGGCCTCCACGCTACTCCTCCAATGCGCCGATTATCGGGTGGCCTGGAACAAGGGTTGGCGACCATGGGCAGGCTCGCGAGCGTTGGAGAAATCCGGGGCTCGCCAGTGGCGTCGAGAGGTGGTGCTTCCCTCGGGATGGATGAAGTCCTATCCGAAAATCGGGATGAGGCCGATCGGCCGGGTCGTCCGTCGATGGCGGCATCGAGAGGCCGGGGGGGATCCGCTCGCCCTGGTCCTGACTTATCCGTTCTACATCCACCTGGCCCGGATGGTCCTCCCCGATCGACTGGTCTATCTCGCCGTCGATGATTACCGGCTCTACTGGCCGAAGTCCGCCGAATTGGTGACGACCCTCGAACACAAGACGGTCCGCGAGGCCGACCTGACGGCCTGCACGTCGATGGTCCGGGCCGAGGAACTTCGCAAGGCGGTCCCCGAAGCGGCCGATCGGATCGTCCACCTTCCTCATGGGGCACCCTCAAGCTCCATACCCGATCGGCCTCGAGACTTACCGGACGATCCACCGGCCGACCTGGCCCATCTCCCCAGGCCATTGATCGGGTATATCGGGACCCTGGAAGATCGGGTGGATTGGGCCTTGATGCTCCGGATTGCCCGGTCCAACCCCGCCGCCTCGATCGTCCTGGTCGGTCGAATCGGTCGCGACGATGGAAGTCCCTGGCAGGAGGAGCGGAGCCGGTGCCTGGCCTTGCCCAACGTCCATCCGATCGGCTGGAGACCGCAGTCGACCATCGACTCCTACAACCGTTCCTTTGATGTCGGGCTGATCCCTTACCGGGTAGATCACCCTTTCAACCAGGCCTGTTGCCCGACGAAGATCATGGATTACATGGCCGCCGGCCGTCCGGTCGTCTCAACCGACCTTCCCGAGTGCCGACTCTACCCCCACCTCTTCGACGTGGTCGCCCCTGGCGACTTCGTCGAAGCCCTCGAATCCCGGATCGCACAGGGCCCTGACGACGGCCGGGCAGCGGCTCGGCTTTCGTTCGCCCGCGAGAACTCTTGTCGGAGAGTGGCCGAAAGGATCCTCGACGCGATCGCCTGATCCGAGATCGATGTCCTGGAAAGTCGGGACGGCCTCCGCGCGCTCGTTGGAATCGCCCTCGACTCGGGTTATGTTGGTTCATCTCGCCGGGACACTCTCCAGCCCGGCCCCAGAATCCCACCCCGATTCGGAGCCTCCGCGATGAGCCTCGGTCTGAACATCCGCCTATCGATCATGATGTTCCTGCAATATTTCGTCTGGGGAATCTGGCTGCCCATCCTGGGGATCCATCTGGGGTCGGAAGAGGTCGGGCTCACCCCGGCCCAGATCGGCTGGGTTTACACCGTCTATGGCTTCGGGGCGATTCTCGGACCTTTCCTCCTCGGTCAGCTCGCCGATCGCTACATGGCCACGGAACGAGTGCTGGGCCTGGCCCACCTGATCGGCGGAGTGTTGCTCCTGGTCACCGCCTATGTCACGGGATTTTGGCCAATCTTCCTGCTCCTCTTCGCCTACTGCAACCTTTACATGCCAACGATGGGGCTCACCAATTCGATCACCTTCCGGACCGCCGGAGAAGGTAATCAGGACCTCTTCCCGGGGATTCGGCTCTGGGGGACGATCGGGTGGATTGCCGCGGGGCTCCTGTTCGCCGCCTATCGAAACAGCACGAACGTGGCGGCGTTGCGTCCCCTGTTCGACCTGGTCTCCGAGCCTTCCAGCCGCGACTGCCTCCGAATCTCCGGCGTCGTCTCCCTCTTCTACGGACTTTATTGCTTCACCCTGCCGCACACGCCGCCGACTCGGGTCGACCATGACACGACCCAGGTCAAGAAGTCGGCGATCCTGGAGAGCCTCGAACTCCTCAAGGTGAAGTCGTTCGCCGTCCTGGTCCTGGTCGCCGGCCTGATCGGGATCATGCTGGCCTTCTACTTCGCCTGCGAGAACATCTTCCTCAAGGATATCGGCACGCCCGAGGAGAGCATCGGCGGTTACATGGTGATCGGCCAGGTGGCCGAGGCCCTCGTGATCGGGCTGGTTCCATTCGTCGTGAACCGGTTCGGCGTCAAGAACACCATGCTGCTCGGCGCCGGTGCCTGGGCCGTCCGATTCGGACTCTCCTCGATCGGACAACCCTGGTGGTTGATGATCGCCACGATCGGGCTCCACGGATTTGCCTTCGCGTTTTTCTTCGTCGTGGCCCAGATGTACGTCGACCGGGCCGCCGGGCCCGACATCAAGGCCACCGCGCAGAATCTCCTGATCTTCATCATCTACGGTCTCGGCACGATCGTCGGGAGCCTGATGACCGGCTACGTCCGCGATTACTTCGAGAACGACTGGAGAAAGGTCTGGGCCGGCCCGTTCGTGCTGACCCTGATCTGCATGGTGATCTTCGCTTTGTTGTTCCGCGATACCGCGATCCAGAAGAAGTCCGTCGTCACCGAAGGGGACCCGCTCCTGGCTTGAACAATCTCCGCCATCCGACGGCTCGGGACCGGGAACCGGGCCGTCGGTCATTCATGCGTTTCGAGACGGAAGAATCGGATGAAAATTCCCCGATTGGCCCTGAGCCTCCGGACCTTGATGCTCGGCATCCTGGTCGTGGCCGTGATCCTCGGCTACGTCGCCTTCCGGATCGACCGGGATCGCAAGTGGGATGCGATCACCTCGACCGTACTCTCGCAGTCCGATCTGTCTGAAACGATCATTCGTGAGTTCGATCAGAAGACTCGCGCATTCGCCGACGCGCTGCATCCGCAAACCTATACGGCTTCCGGATCGGGTGGACCGGTCACGGGGCCCGAGGATGCCCGATGGGAGCGGGAACTCAAGATCGATTGCACCGTCGGGGAGGAGCCCAGGGCACTCGTCAATCTGAAGATCGGTAACCAGGTCCAGGATTTCAGGCTCGGGCCGATCCTGATCGAGGATCGTGGTGGGGAGTTGAACCGGCAACTCATCGAAAAACTCATCGAGGCCTTTCGTAAAAACAACTGGCCCCACCGAATTCTCCCCAACGCCATCTCCGCTACTCCCACCCCTTGAGAAACCTACCGACGGCCCAGGCTTCGAGAAAGGTGTCATTCGGCGGCGGACCGTCCGCTCATTGCTTGAGCAGGCCAACCGAGTCGAGATATTCGCGAGCAACGGCCGCCGGATCGCGTTTCAGGCCATCCACTTCGTGATTCAGTCGCCTCATGGTCCCCACGTCAATCCGACCCGAGAGCTTCTCGAAGACCTCGCGGAGTTGCGGAAACCGTTCCAGCGATTGGGAACGAGCCAGGACCACCGCCTCGTAGGGCGGGAAGTAATGTCGGTTATCTTGAAGCTGAACGAGGTCAAGCTCGGCGACCCGACCGTCGGTGGAATCGCCGGCACCGACGTCCAGGGTCTTCCTGGCAATCGCCTCATAAAGGAGATTTCGATCCAACTCGACGGGCCGGATGGCGAGATCGAGCCCGTACGCCCGGACCATCCCGGGATAGCCATCAGGGCGGTTCATGAATTCCGGCCCGAAGCCAGTCCGGAGAGCCTGGGCATGCCGGGAGAGGTCGGAGATCGTCTGGATGCCCAGCGATTCCGCTTGCTCACGCCTCATCAGGATCGCGAAGGTGTTCTCGAATCCGATGGGAGGCAGGGACATGATCCCCTCGGGTAGAAAATCCTGTTTGACCGTTTCTCGGACCCGTTCGGGATCGTTGTCGGGAGGGTGCTTGAGGAGCGTCGTGAGCGCGGTTCCGGTGTACTCGACATACGCGTCGAGCCCTCCTTGCTTTAGTGCGTTGTAACAGATCAATGACCCGCCGAGATTGAGCCGGCGATCGGCCTTCAACGGAGTGTAGGCCTCGACCAGATCGGCCAGCATGTGGCCGAGGATCACGGGCTCGGCCGAGTCCTTGGACCCGATTACGATCGTGTTCGACCTCGAAGATCCCCAGCCGTCTCCCCAGGCTCCGAAAAGCCCCAGCAGGACCAGCCCCGAGGTCGTGGCGATCGTCAGGACATTTCGAAAGGTCGATCGTCTCGCACGAGTCGGATCGAGGACACGTTCGAGTTCCCCGAGGGCGGCGTCGCAGGTCAGGGCGAGAACCGCGGCGGGAATCGAACCCAGGAGGATCAGTCGGGGGTCGGCCAGTGAAATCCCTCGATAGATATAGGAGCCCAGCCCTTTTGCCCCGATCGCTGCCGCGATCGTGGCCATTCCGACCGATGCCACCGCCGCGACCCGGACCCCTCCCAGTAGGACGGGGACCGCCAGCGGTAGCTCGACCAGGGTCAATCGCTGGACCGGGGTCATCCCCATCCCGAGCGCCGCCTCTGCCACCCCTCGGTCGACCCCTCGAAGGCCCAGGATCGTATTCTTGATGATGGGCAGGAGCGAGTAGATCACCAGCGCCGACAGCGCCGGAGGCTTTCCGATCTGACCTCGGAACAGGATCAGGAGGACGCCCAGGAGGGCCAGGCTTGGGATCGTCTGGAGGATGTTCGCCACGATCAGGATCGCTCGTTCCGCCGGCCTCGACCGGCTCGAAGCGATCCCCAGAGGCACGCCAATCGTCACGGCAATCAGGATGGCCTCGCCGACCAGATCGAGGTGAGCGGCCGTGAAGTCGAGCAATTCGCTCCGCTGCTCGAAGGCCAGCTTGAGGAAGTCCAGGAAGGCCGAGATCAAGATTGGGACTCCCCGTCGATGGCCGTCACGGCCCGAGCGTCCTGGAAGAAGGAGCGGACGAAATCGTTAGCGGGTTGATCGAGGAAATCAGAAGGACATCCCACCTGAACGACCTGGCCTCGATCGACCAGGGCAAGTCGATCGGCCATCCGACAGGCTTCGCGGAGGTCGTGAGTCACGAGAATGACCGTCTTGCCGAGGTTTCGTTGGAGATTTCGAAACTCGTTCTGGATCTCTCGACGGGTAATCGGGTCGAGGGCCCCAAAAGGCTCGTCCATCAGGATCAGCTCGGGGTCGGCCGCCAGGGCCCGAGCCACTCCCACCCTTTGCCGCTGGCCCCCGCTCAACTGGTGAGGTAGCCGCTCGCCCATCTGTTCGGGATCGATCCCGACCATCGAGAGGCAGCGACGGGCCGCCTCTTCCCGCTCGGATCGCTTCACTCCGATCAGCCGGAGGACCAGGCCGACATTGGCCAGGATGGTCAGATGGGGCATGAGACCGGATTCCTGGATCACGTAACCCATCGACCTCCGGAGCGCGATCGGGTCCCACTCGGTCGTCGGCTTCCCGCCCACTAGCACAGCACCGGAGGTGGGATCGATGAGACGATTAACCAGCTTGAGAAGGGTGGTCTTCCCCGAGCCGCTGGTTCCGAGGATCGCCAGGAACTCGCCCCGCTGGACTTCCAGACTGACCCCGTCCAGGGCGATATGACCATCGTCGAAGGACTTCCGGACATCCAGCCAGGAGACGATGGCTTCCGGGGACAACGGCATGAACTCGGGGCTCCTCGGTCGACGCGAGCGAAATCCTCGGCTACGATCACGATCGGACTCGACCATTCTGGACGATCTAGACCGGATCGGCCAGCGTCGCCTTTGCCGAAGGACCTCATTCATCATGATCCGCCTCGGGATCTGCAACGAGTTGTTCGAGGGATGGGACTTTGCCGAGGTCTGTCGGACCATCCGGGCGATCGGTTACGAAGGGATCGAAATTGCCCCCTTCACCCTCGCCCCGCTAATCACCGACATCTCGACCACTCGTCGGGAAGAATTGAAGTCGATCATCGAGGACTCCGGGCTTACCACGATCGGACTCCACTGGCTCCTGGCGAAGACCGAAGGTTTTTACTTGACTACCCCCGATGCAACGATCCGCCGAAAGACCGGCGACTATCTGATCGCTCTAGCCGAGGCGACTCGGGACCTCGGTGGGTCGCTGATGGTCCTCGGATCTCCCAAGCAGCGGGATCTCCTACCTGGCGTAACCCTTCATGAAGCAAATCGTTATGCCGCCGAGGTCTTTTCTCGGATCATGCCGACTGTTGGGGCCTGTGGGATCGACCTCTGCCTCGAACCCCTCGCGCCTTCCGAGACCGACTATCTCAACACTTGCGACCAGGCCGAAGCCCTGATCGCGGAGGTCGGTCATCCCAATCTGGTGCTCCACATGGACGTGAAAGCTCAGAGTTCCGACCCGGGGGGTACCGTCCCCGAACTGATCGCAAGGCACGCAGCCAGGGCCGGCCACTTCCACGCTCAGGATCTGAATCTGAAAGGCCCTGGGATGGGGGAGGTCGACTTCGGGCCTATCCTCAAGGCTCTGGTCGATGCAGGTTACGACCGGTGGGTCTCGGTCGAGGTCTTCGATTATTCGAGCGGTGCCGTGGAAACCGCGACGCAGAGTCTCACCTGTTTGCAGCGAGAGCTGGAACTGGCCCGATCCGCGTGAATCCGACCAAGTCTCGCCCTGCTGGCCGGATCATCCACCAGGGCCTCTCGGTCCTGACCGGGACGATGCTCGTCGGCCTGACCTTCGGCTGGTCCCGTACTCTTCCCGACCAACGTCCTTTCGAGATCATCGGCGACCCCACGTTTCAATGCGGGACGATGCCTCGAGGGAGCTTCGGGAGACATCGATGGGAATTTCATAACCTGGGCACCACGTCCATCCGACTTCGAACTCGTTTCACCAGCGGTCGATCGGGATTCAGCCTCTGGCAGGGAATCTCCCATCGGATCGAACCGGGAGGGCGGATCGACCTCTTTTTGACCTGGCCGGTCCCAGGCCCGCCGGGGCAACCATTCGCGAATTATGTGCTGCTGAGAACCGACGTCTTCTCAGAGCCCGAGATCCGATTGCGGGTCGTCGGAAGCTCGGATCAGATCGACGACCGCGACTGACCCGGAAATGGTTCCATTGTCGCCTGCAACTCGGGCGACTCGACAATCCCAAAGAAGCTTCGTCATCTCATACACCAAGTCGTCCGATCAAAAGAGAAAGAGAGATCGCACCAGAGAAATTTTGTACAGTACGCTGTTGCAGATTGTTCGAGCGAAGTGTTAAATTCTTCGAGGATGACTGCGGTGTAAGGAGATGGGCGAGGCGGAGACCTCGTCCAAGGAGAGGGCAACAGATGGCAAGGAACAAGAGGGGCGGGAACGGCGACGGTCGAGCGGAGCCGCGACCCCGGATGGTGGTCGAGGATGTCCCGCTGGCCGAGGCGACACGCTCGCGCTACCTCAATTACGCCCTGAGCGTGATCACCTCGCGGGCCTTGCCCGACGTCCGAGACGGACTCAAGCCGGTTCAACGCCGGATCTTGTACACGATGTGGGACGACCTGCACATCACCGCCGACGGCCGTTACGTCAAGTGTGCCGAGGTCGTCGGCCGGGCGATGGGTAGCTATCACCCGCACGGCGATCAGTCGATCTACGATGCGCTCGTGAGAATGGCCCAGTCCTTCAGCCTTCGGTATCCGTTGATCGCGGGTTACGGCAACTTCGGATCGGTGGACGGCGACCCTCCCGCAGCGATGCGGTACACCGAATGTCGGCTGACCCCGATCGCCCAGGAACTGCTGACCGAGCTTCGTGACCGGACGATTGATTACCGCCCGAACTATTCCTCGACCACCGAGGAACCGGAAGTCCTCCCCGCCCAGTTCCCCAACCTCCTCGTGAACGGGGCGTCGGGCATCGCGGTCGGGATGGCGACCAATATCCCGCCCCACAATCTTCGAGAGGTCTGCAAGGCCCTGATCGCCTTGCTCGAAGATCGCGACCTTCCCATCGAGAAGTTGACCAAGCACATGAAGGGGCCCGACTTCCCCACAGGTGGCGTGATCCTGAATACACCCGCCGAGATCAATCAGATCTACGCGACCGGGCAGGGGC
This sequence comes from Tundrisphaera lichenicola, assembly GCF_051175385.1. Lineage (GTDB taxonomy): Bacteria > Planctomycetota > Planctomycetia > Isosphaerales > Isosphaeraceae > Tundrisphaera > Tundrisphaera lichenicola. The sequence goes on from NZ_CP195106.1 coordinate 5,567,735, forward strand.
CGATCAAGCTCCGGGGGACATTCGAGCCCGATCCCGAGAAGCCTAATACGATCCTGATTTCGTCCATACCCTACGGCATCGAGAAGGACGCCCTGGTCGGCCGGATCGGCGAGTTGATCGGCAAGGGACAGGTCCCTCAACTCACCAACGTCAAGGATCTCAGCACCAACGACATCCGGATCGTCCTGGAACTCCGCCCGGGTGCTAATGTCGATGCGGCGATGGCCTATCTGTTCAAGAACACCCCGCTCCAGACCAATTACAACGTCAACCTGACCTGTCTCCTGCCCTCGGTCGCGGCCGAGGTCGCCGTCCCCGCGCGACTCGACCTGAAGGCGATGTTGTTGCACTTCCTCGACTTCCGACTTGAAGTCGTCACACGTCGACTCCGGCACGAGTTGGAGAATCTGCTCCGGCGGATTCACATCCTCGAAGGCTTCGCGATCGTCTTCGACCATCTCGACGAAGCGATCCGGATCATCCGCGCCAGCGACGGAAAGCCCGACGCCGCTCCCAAACTGATGGATCGGTTCGGACTCTCGGATCTCCAGGCCGATGCGATCCTCGAGACCAAGCTATATCGACTGGGTAAACTGGAGATCCAGGATATCCTCGACGAACTCGCCGCCAAGCAAGGCCGAGCCGCCGAGATCGAAGCCTTGCTGGCGGATGAACCGGCCCGATGGAACATCGTCAAACAAGAACTCGCGCAGATCCGGAGCGCCTACGGCGATGACCGTCGGACCAGGCTCCTGGACACTCCTCAAGTCCAGGTTGAATATCGCGAGGAAGATTACATTGTCGACGAGGATTCCTGGGTGATCGTGACCCGAGGGGGCTGGGTCAAGCGGCAGAAATCGTTCGCCGACGTGCCGAGCATCCGCGTCCGCGACGACGACCGCGTCGGCTGGATCTACCGCTCTCGAGCTCGCCAGACCATCACGTTCTTCACCGATCGAGGCGCGGCTTACACGATTCGGGCCAACGACATCCCGCTGACGACCGGTCACGGCGAGCCCATCGGCAAGAGCTTCGCGTTCGAGGACCAGGAGCAAATCATCGGGGTGATCTGCCACGATCCTCGATGTCTCCCCGACGTGTCCGCCACCCCCGCCCCATCCCCCGAGCCGGTTCAGGCCTTGCTCGGCGGCGAGCTGGCGAACATGAATGGCGACGGGCCGACTTCGGGACTTCCGCTCCCCCCTTACGCGATCGCCCTGACCTCGGCCGGAAAGGTCCTGCGATTCGCCCTCTCTTCCCATTCCGGGGTCTCGACCCGAAAAGGCCGCTCAGTTGTCAGATTGGATGCCTCGGTGCCCGACGACAAGGTCATCGGGGTCGAGACGACCGATGGGACCGAGAACGTTTGCCTGGCCACCAGGTCGGCCCGCGTCCTGATCTTCCGGGTCTCCGAGGCGAATGTCGTGGGAAGCGCCGCCAAGGGTGTGACGGCGGTGAAGCTGGACGCGAATGACCGGGTTATCGGTTTCACCCTGGCGAACAAAATGCGCGAAGGCCTGACGGTCCGGACCAATCGGGGGGCCACCCAGATCGTCCGGGCGACCAAATATCCCGTCACCTCCCGAGGAGGTCGCGGCTATGGGATCCTTCAGAGGGGCTCGCTCGAAGCCGTCCTCCCCGAAGACCCCATGCCGGTACCCCCGGTCGAACAGGTCGGCGAGTGATTCCTCGAAGTGTCTGGAAGGGAACGCCTCATGGCCATCGGAACGTATAACGCCGACTCGATCACGGTCCTGGAAGGCCTGGAGGCCGTCCGCCGTCGACCGGGAATGTACATCGGCGGTGTCGACAAGAACGGCCTGCATCACCTCCTCTGGGAGATCGTCGACAATTCGGTCGACGAGGTGATGAACGGCCACGCCACCCGGATCGTGGTGACGTTGGAGGCCGACGGCAAGACGATCTCTGTGGCCGACAACGGTCGAGGGATCCCCGTCGACAAGCATCCCAAGACCGGCCGGAGCGCCCTGGAGGTGATCTTCACGGTCCTCCACGCCGGCGGCAAGTTCGACAATGACGCTTACAAGGTTTCGGGCGGACTTCACGGGGTCGGTGCCAGCGTGGTCAACGCGCTCAGCTCGGAACTGACGGCGACCGTCCGACGCGACGGGTACACCTACCAGCAGGTCTTCCGTCGCGGCAAGCCGATCGGGTCGGTCGAACGAGGTGAGCCGGCCCGAGGTACGGGAACCACGATCACTTACACTCCCGATCCCGAGATCTTCCTCGAAGCGTCCTACGACTCCGAGATGATCGCCGAACGCCTCGAAGTGAAGACCTATCTCAATAAAGGGCTGGTGATCCAGTTTGTCGATAAACGACGTGGGGATCATTCGGTCGAGTTCCGCCACGATGGGGGAGTGGCCGACTTCCTGGACGCCGTGAACACCACCAGGGCCGACCAGAGGGTGGGGGCCCTGCCCTTCGTCCTGGAACGCGAGGACGACGACCTCCGCTGCCATGTCGCGCTCACCTGGACCGAGGCGACCGACGAGGACCTCCGTTCCTACGTCAACACGATCCCGACTCGCGACGGAGGGACCCACGAGCAGGGGCTCCGCGAGGCGGTCCGTTCGGCGGTCCTCAAGTTCATGAAGGAGCACGAGTACATCAAGAAGGGCCTCGACATCAAGAGCGAGGATGTCCGCGAAGGGCTGGTCGCCGTCCTATCCGTCTGCATCCACGAGCCACAGTTCCAGGGGCAGACCAAGGGTCGTCTTAACAACCCGGAAGTCCGGTCGTTGGTCGAGTCGATGGTCCGCCCCCGGCTCGAGGACTTCCTGCTCAAGAACCGGAGCGTCGGCGACGCGATCGCTCAGCGGATCATCCAGGCAGCCAAGGCTCGCGAGGCCAGTCGGGCCGCCGCCAGCCAGGTGAGGCGAAAGACGGCGATCAGCAATCGGCTGAATCTCCCCGGCAAGCTCCACGACTGCGACAGCACGAACCCCGACGAATCCGAACTCTTCATCGTCGAAGGTGATAGCGCGGGAGGATCGGCCAAGCAAGGCCGAGACCGAGACATCCAGGCGATCCTCCCCCTCAAAGGCAAGGTCCTCAATGCCGAGCAGGCCGGCAAGGCCAAGGTCCTCGACAATAAAGAACTGACCGACATCGTGAGCGCGATGGGTTGCGGGATGGATGATCAGTATGACCCGAGTCGGCTCCGGTACGGCAAGATCATCCTCCTGACCGACGCCGACAGCGATGGTCACCACATCGCCACACTACTGTTGACCTTCCTCTATCGACATCTCCCGGCGCTCCTCGAAGAAGGACGGGTCTACCTGGCATGCCCACCCCTCTACAAGGTCACTCACGGGCAGGAGACCCACTGGGCTGCCGACGACGCCAGCCGCGACCGGATCCTGGCCAAGCTGCCGAAGAATGCCAAGCCTAACATCACCCGATTCAAGGGGTTAGGCGAGATGCCGGCCAAACTCCTTTATGAAACCACGCTCGATCCCGCCCGCCGAAGACTCCTCCGAGTCACCATCCCGGACGACGACCGCCCTTACACCGAGACCACGGTTTCCGACCTTATGGGGAAGGAGCCCGAAGCCCGGTTCAAGTTCATCATGGCGGAAGCCTATACCGCGAAGGACATCGACATCTGATTGAGAGCGGGTCAAACACTGATAAGGATCTTGCGAGCCCCAGGTCGTCCTGCCGCCTCGAATGCCTCCTCGGCTCGGTCGAGCGGGTAAACCTCGCCGATCAAGGGTCGGACATCGATCGCTCTCGATCCCAGGGCCTCGATGGCTTTCGGAAACGGGCCGCATCGAGACCCTACCACTTGAATTTCATCGATCACGATCGGGGCAAGGCTGAGAGCGTGCTCGCCTGCGACGGTCGTCTTTAGGACGATCGTCCCGCAGGGACGGACGATCCCGATGGCGGTCGAGAAACCACTCGTGGAGCCGGTCGCGTCGATCACCACGTCCTGACTCCGGGCCAGAGATTTGACCTCTTCGAGCAGGACTGAACGAACGTCCTGACCCGCGATCGCCAGCTTCTCGGGGTGCTTGCCCACCAGAGTGACTCGGGCTCCGAGGAGCCGGGCGACCCAGGCGCACAGGATCCCGAGCTTGCCGTCACCGAGAACCGTCAAGGCGACCCCCGGCCCGATCGGGACCTGTTCGGGAACCCGGAAGGCGGCGGCCAGTGGCTCGATGAAGACCGCTTCTAGATCATCGATCGAATCTGGAACCGCATGGAGATTTCGATCGGGAACACAGACGAGATCGGCCATGGCTCCATCGTGATTCACGATGCCGAGGACGCTCCGATTCGGACAGTGTTGAGGGCACCCGGCGTGACAGGTCGGGCAGTCTTGACACGAATTATTGATCTCCGCCGAGACCCTCCGGCCCGAAGCATCGAGGCCGACAAACTCATGTCCCAGGATCCCTCGGAAGCCCATGTAGCCCCGCGCGAGTTGAAGATCGGTGTCGCAGATCCCGATCATTCGAACTCGAAGAACTGCCTCACCGGGGCGCGTAGAAGGCTCGGAAAGGTCGCGTTGGAGGCGGATGGATTCCCCATTACAGATCACTCCTCGCATCGCAAACCCCCTCTTTCATTCCACTTTCGACGCCGAAAAATCCTGATTCTTTCTTCCGGACTCACCTGGCAACATCCTCGGAATTGTTATACCATCGCCGACCTTCACGCCAGCTATCTCTCCTCGGATGCGGTTTCTTGTCGATAAGCCGTCTTTTTTTTCGGATCGATGGCGATTCCGACAGCATTCCGCGTCCCGTACTGATGCCGCGACCCGGAAACCGGTACTGTCGCGGCGCTCTCGGTCGGTTCATCCCTCTGGGTCATTCCGACCGACGATCGAGTTGACGTGACTGCGCAACGAGGCCCCGCCCCGGTTTTCTCGATTAGAAGGTTCAGCATGACGACACCGTCGACCACTATGTCTCATTCCAACAAAATTGCATGGCCGGCACTGATCTGGATCGGACTGCTCCATGTCGGGGCCTTGCTGGCCTTCGTCCCGGCTTTCTTCAGCTGGGATGCCTTGCTCCTCTGCCTGGTCTTACACTGGGTGACCGGTGGACTGGGTATCACGCTGACTTATCACCGCCTCCTGACCCACCGCAGCTTCGAGGTCAGGCCGAAGTGGCTCGAATACGTGATGACGGCCATCGGAGCCTCGGCTTCGGAGGGTGGCGCGATCGGCTGGGTGGCGGACCATCGCTGCCATCATGCCTTCTCCGATGAAGCGAACGATGTTCACAGCCCGAATCGCGGCTTCGGCTGGGCCCACATGTTCTGGTGGATGACCCCCGACATCACCTCGATCCATACCGAAGACTATTACAAGAAGTGGGCCCCCGACCTCTTGAAGGACCCGATCCATCGCTGGATGGATTCCTACCACATCTTGTTCCCGATCCTCGGCGCAGTGGCTCTCACGGCCATCGGTGGAATGCCCTATCTGGTTTGGGGTTTCTTCGTCCGCACGGTCCTGGTCCTCCATTCGACCTGGCTGGTCAATTCGGCCACCCACGTCTGGGGCTACCGCTCTCACGAGACGCGTGACACCTCGACCAACCTCTGGTGGGTCGCGATCATCACCTACGGAGAAGGCTGGCATAACAATCACCACGCTTTCCAGACCTCGGCCCGCCACGGGATGCGGTGGTGGGAATTCGACGCCACCTATCTCACGATCCGCCTGATGTCGATGCTTGGAATGGCCAGCAAGATTAAACTCCCGAAGCTGACCCATGCCGCGCCGATTATCAGCCCCGAGCGGGCGGCGAAGCAGGCCCGTAAAGCCAGGAAGGTCAAGGGAGGCCGACCGACCGACGAGCAGCCCGAACTCATTGGTGCCGGTCACTGATCGAACGCCGAAATGAGGCTAGAAATTGAGGCCGGGTCGCGGGACATCCCTCGATCCGGCCCTCCGTCTTTCCATTCCGGTCGTACTGGCCTTGAAACGACCGGGATGAACGTCGATGATGAAAACTCAAAAGCGGCCCTAGCTCAACGGCAGAGCAGGGGACTCATCAGTCAATGGTGGCGCCGGGGGGCAACCCCCGGTCGCGATCCGGGTGAATTGCGGGAACCCTAAACCGTCGGTCTTCGCCGATCGGCACGGCAATCCGCAGCCAAGCCTGGCTGGGCCTGGGTGGCCAGGAAGGTTCAGAGACTAGCGGGGTGAGTCCCAACAATAACCCCCGCCGAACGAGCGCCCGGCTTCCCCTGACAGTTGCCCGAACTTAGCAATTCGCTCGGCTCGGGTTCCGATTGGGGGAGGGTGAGATAGTCCAAGCCCTCCGGAAACGGGGGGATGTCTTGAATCCCTTGGTTGCAGGTTCGAATCCTGCGGGCCGCATCGCCGTGAAACCCTCGGATGTCTCGCCCTGCCCCCCCTGCCCTTTCGGTCGGGGTTGACGGTTCGGGCGACCTTGGGTATCAGTTCGGACCGTACGGAGATTCGCCGCGAGTTGGCCTCCTATCGGTTCAGGAGCGAACCTGGGACGTCGGCCACTTGTGCCCGCCCGGATTCCGGCCAGACCTCCAAGGAAGGAGCGAGCCGTGTCGCTAGTCACGCCGGGGATCGCCTCGGACCCCGACCGTCACGGCCGTCGAGCCGTCTGGATCGCCGCCCTGATCACCATCATCGGCGCAGGGATGATCTATGCCGACAAGGCTGCCGAGGACCGGAGCGCCTTCATCCGTTGGCGTCATCAGGTCCTGGAGATGATGGACGGGGCGAACATCTACGATATCTATTACTTCCCCAACCCGCCGATCATGCCGTTGACCCTCTATCCCATGATGACCCTGCCCCCGGTCGAGGGGGCTCTGGTCTGGTTCGGGATCAAGGCGGGCCTGGCAGCGGTCTCGGTGTTGCTCTGCCTGAGGATGGTTCGCCTCGGGGATCGACCGATTCCCTCGTGGGTGCAGGCGATGATCGTCCTGTTGAGCCTCCGACCGATCATGAGCGATCTGCACCACGGCAACAACAATATCATGATCCTTTTCCTGGTCGTGGCCATGTTGGCGGCCTGGAGGAAGGGTTACGATGTGCTGGCAGGGCTGATTCTGGCCTATGCGATCGCCTTCAAAGTCACTCCCGGGTTGTTCCTTCTCTACTTCGCTTATAAGAGATCCTGGAGGACCGTCGGGGCAACGATCGTGGGATCGGGATTATTCCTACTGGTCATCCCCAGCATCTTCATTGGGCCCGCCTTCAACTGGCTCTGCCTGAAGACCTGGTGCTACCGGATCATCTTCCCCTACATGGGAAATGATGCCGTCGGGGATCAGGAGATCAATCAGTCCATGGTGGGAGTGCTCTCCCGAATGCTCACGGAGTCGACTCGACAGGGTCGCTACGCGATCAAACTCAGGGTGAACTTCGTTTCGTGGGATCCGAAGCTCGTCGTTGGAATGCTCAAGGGCCTCTCGATTGCCCTGATCGGGTTGCTGGCCTTGCTCTGCCGGACGAGGATCAAACGACGGGACGACCCTCGGTTGCTCGGAGAATTCGCGCTGGTCGTTTTGACGATGCTCTTCGTCTCGGAACGAAGCTGGAAGCATCATTTCGTGACGCTTTTGCTACCCTATACGTATCTCTCTTACAGGGTTGGAGTGGCAGGCCTCTCACCGAGGGTCCGCTGGACGCTCGGGAGTGCCCTGGCGCTCTCCGCCGTGATGATCGCAACCACATCATCGGAGATGGGAGGCCTCTTTGCCCGGAACCAGGGGCATAAGATCGCACAGGCTTATGGCATGTTCCTGTGGGCGGCCGTGGTGATCTATGCCGCCACGGCCTGGCGAGTCTGGGCCGAGGGCCGCGTCGATCCCGGCGAGCTGGGATTGGACGGTTCGCACCCGCCGACCTTGAAGGGGCCACACCAATCGCTCGCCCGGATGGTCCGAGGCGAGTGGGCGATGTCTTCGGGAGCAAAGATCCGTGAAGATCGAAGTAACCCGCTGAGCACGAGTTGATCTCGGAAGTCCCGATCTGGATTTCAACAAGGATGTGGTCCTCTGATCGGGCTCCGAATCAATCCGAGGTCGAACATCGATCGTTCTCAGTGACGCCGGCGCCCCCCGTGTCCCGTCACGTCCGCAGATAGACCGACCGACTCGCCGCCCCGCGCGGGGTGGCCGTCTCTCAATGTTACGTGGCCATGGAGGGCCCAGCCATGAACCCATCGAATCCCAAACCCCGTCGTCCCAAAACTCCGACGCTTGCCCCAGAAGTGCTGGAAGCGCGAGAGATGATGACAGGGGGGGTCGGTTCTACCTTCGCAATCATGCCCGCCACGATTACCAAGGCGGGTGGCGTCGCGAAGATCACCTTCAATCTCGACCCGAAACTCTTCACCGACCCCGGTAACAAGCCATTCGTCCTGGGAATCGACGTCGCCCCGAACCAGGGATCGGCGGCCAATCCGGTCGTCCGATCCGTGATGAACCCCCAGGGGAAGAACCTCTCGGTCAGTCATGCGGCCTTCGATCCCAAGGTGACCCGGACCGGGGCATCGGCCGACAGTAAGCTCTCCAGCGCGGCACTGGTGACGATCCCCGGCCTCCCTTCGAGCAAGGCCACCGCCGCCACTGCGAAGGGGGGAAAGGCCAAGGCCGCCTCGGCCGCCCCTTACACTTACACCGTTAAGGTGGCGGGCTTGGGGAAGGCCACCGGTAGCATCCTGGTCGGGTTCTATCTCCCCGGCAACGCCAGCGGGAGCGGCGTCGTCCAGCAGGCCGATATCAACGCGATCAAGTACGGCTTGAACACGACGGCAAATGACACGACCGGCAAGTACTCGTTCGACGCCGACGTCGATCGAAACGGGAAGATCGACAACAAGGACCTGAAGATCGCCCGGAAGAACCTGGGGGTCGGGACGACGGTCTCGCCCGTGATCTCGGCGAATCTCGATCCCACGGGTGTCGTGGACATCAACAAGCGAATCACCAACCAGCCCGTAGCCACGGTCACCGGGGTTGCCACGCCGAACTCGGTCATCTCCTATTCGCAGCCCTACATGGTCCCGGCGACGTCCGTTGCCGACGCGGCTGGCAATTACTCGGTCGCGGTCAACCTGGCCCCAGGGGCGAACACCTTCAACGTCACCTCGACCGATGCCTTCAACCAGAAGATCACCGGTTCGATCGCCTCGATCACCTACAACGTCCCGTCCTGAGTTCGGGGTCGAACGGCTGCCAGGGCCCGGCGGACCGCATCGCGTGCCGCCGGGTCGGCATCATCCCTGGCCCGTTCCAGGGCATCGACCGCTTCGGGAGAACCAATCCGGCCCAGGGCCCAGGCGGAAGCTCCCCGGATGACGGGATCCTGATCCTCAAGCCGTCCGATCAGGACGGGCAATGCTTCGAAGACCCGGCCTGCGCCGAGTAACAACGCGGCATTCCGGAGAAGTCCCGATCGCTTGGATCGCGAGAGGGCCGTTCCCTTGATCGCCCGGGAGAACTCGGCCGGATCTGCTCCCAGCCAATCAATCAGGTCGGGATTGGCCCACTCCGGCCTCGGATCGAGCGCCGGCTCGCGTCCGGGAGGGGCCTTCCGATTCCAGGGACAAACGTCCTGGCAAATATCGCATCCGAAGACCCATCCGTCGAGCCGATCCGCCACTGCTTCTGGAATTGGTCCTCGATGCTCAATAGTCCAGTAACTGATGCATCGGCGGGCATCGAGTTGGTAAGGACCAACGAAGGCATCGGTCGGGCACGAGTCGAGGCATCTCCGGCAAGTCCCGCAATGGTTAGTCTCGTGAGGAACATCGTATTCGAGTTCGATGTCGACCAGCAGAGACCCCAGCACGGTGAAACTTCCGGCCCTTCGATCGATCAGGCAGGTATTTTTCCCAATCCACCCGAGTCCGGCCATCCTCGCGAAATCCCGCTCCAATAGCGGCGCGGAATCGCAGACGCCGCGACCAACAACTCCTGGACATTCCAGCCTGAGCCAATCGAGCAGGGAGTCGAGCTTGCGCCAGAGGATCTCATGATAGTCGGCGCCTCGGGCATATCGTGCCACCTTACCTCTGGGAAGCTCCGAGCCATTCAAACCGGGTGTCCCGTAGATCATCCCGACCACGATGACTGATCGGGCTCCTTCGAGGATGAACCGAGGATGTGCCCGGGCTTCGGCCTGACGCTTGAGGTAAGCCATCCCGGCCTCTCGGCCTTGCTCCAGCCATTCTAGATAACGGCCATAGCCCGTCGGGACCACGGCCGGCGCAACACCCACCAGCTCGAATCCCAGCCGACGAGCCTCGTCCTTAAGCCGGTCGGTCAGCCCCGAACCCTGGTCACTCACTGAACCCGGAGGGCGAGCGAGTCCTTCACCCCGAGGTTTTCGTAGATCCGCCGCGTCGCGTCCGACTTATTTAACGTATAGAAGTGGACACCCCGGACGTTGTTATCCAGCAGGTCGCGACATTGCTCGGTGGCCCAGTGGATGCCCACCCTGGCGATCGACCCATCATCGGAACAGCGGTTCACGGCCTTCTGGAGATTTGCGGGCAAGCGGGCACCGAGAGCAAGCTCGGCCATCCTGATGATTCCCGACCTGCTGGAGACGGGCATGATCCCGGCGAGGATCGGAACATGGATTCCCGCCTGATCGCATCGATCTCGGAAGTCGTAGAAATCGCGATTATCGAAAAAGAGCTGGGTACAGATATAGTCGGCCCCGGCGTCCACCTTCCGCTTGAGGTGATCCATCTCCTTCAGCCGATTGGGGGTCTCCGGGTGGCCCTCCGGAAATCCGGCGACTCCCACGCCGAAGCCCCTGGAATCGGGAAGTCCCTGCCTGGATTTGATGAAGCGAACCAGCGCTTCGGCGTACTGGAAGGCGTCCCGGGAGCGGTCGTAATCGCTCACCTTCCTGGGCGGATCTCCCCGGAGTGCCAGGATATTCTGGATCCCGGAGACGGCGTATCGATCGAGAATCGCGGCGAGTTCCTCTCGCGAATGGCAGACACTCGTCAGGTGAGAGACGGCGGTCAGGTTGGTCTCGCTTTGAATCCTGACGATCAGATCGTGGGTCCGCTCTCGGTCCGAGCCCCCTGCCCCGTAAGTCACCGAGACGAAAGAGGGTTGGAGGGCCTGCAACTCGGCGATGTGAGCGAATAATTCCCCCGACGCCGCATCGGTCTTCGGCGGGAAGAACTCGAAGCTGAACGTGGTGGGATGGTCACGAAAGATGTCGAGGATATGCATTAGTTGATCGTTCTCAGATAGGTCGAGGTTGGCACCTCGTCGATCCTTCGGACTTCAGGATAATCGAGCGGGACCTCCGAAGGGAGACGAACTCTTCACGAATCTCGAACTAGCGATCAAGAGCAGATTACCGTCCGGGAATCGGGGATAAGCCCGTTCCGAGGACAGAGTTCCCGAAGCTCGCAAAGGTCGCAGCGAGGCCGGAGGGCATCGCATGGCCCCCGTCCATGGGCAATGAGGCGATGGCTGAGGTCGATCCACTCCTTCTTCGGCACGATCGATTCCAGTTCGCGTTCGATAACTTCGGGGTTGGTCTGCTTCGTCAGGCCGAGTCGATAGGCAAGCCGTTTGACGTGCGTATCGACAACGACTCCTGAGGGTATTTTGAACGCATTTCCCATCACGACGTGAGCGGTCTTCCTGCCCACGCCAGGCAGTGAGGTGAGGGCATCGAAGTCGGGCGGGACTTCCCCACCATGACACTCGACCAGTTTCGAGGATAAGGCGATGAGGTTCCTGGCCTTGTTCCGGAAGAATCCCGTACGGTAAACCAGGGCCTCGACGTCTGCCAGGTCGGCCGCAGCCAATGAGCCGGGGCCGGGAAAGCTGACGAAGAGGGCTGGGGTCACCTGATTGACCCGCTCATCGGTGCACTGGGCTGAGAGGACCGTGGCGACCAGTAGTTCGAACGGATTCCGATGATTGAGTTCACAACGGACCGTCGGATAGAGCCGGTTCAGCGCACGAACAACCTGACGGGCCTGGGTTCTGGGATCGGAACTCGGCCCCCGCTTTGGTGGCATGAATGGACCTCGAAACTGGGGGGGTTGCTCGGCTCGATCATGATCTCCCGGCAGTTTTTCGGCAAGGTGAACCGCCCTTGCCGACGCTGGAAGCCTACCTACAATGATATTTCTCAGCTCTGGAGGCTTGGTGACGATCCGACGACAAAATCATCCGTTAGGCCGCTCGAATTTCGAGCAATGTTGATGATCGCAACTTTCTCATGCGAGTGCCCTATGGATGACGACTACGACCTGACACACTTCTCAAATATTGGTCGCCTCTTCCCCTTGCCCGGTGTGGTCCTGTTCCCTCATTCTGTCTTGCCACTCCACATCTTCGAGCCGCGTTATCGACAAATGACCGAGGACGCACTGGCTTCGGATCGCCTTGTGACGATCGTCCAGACACGCCCACCATTGGAGTGGAAATCGCCCGGAACTCCGACCCTGGAACGCTTCGGTTGTCTCGGGCGCATCTTCAAACACGAGCGACTTCCCGATGGTCGGTTCAACTTCCTTCTCCTGGGTCGAAAACGAGTGGAGTTACTTCGAGAAATTCCGGGTGATAAACTCTACCGGATGTCGGAGCTTCGGATCGTCGAGGACATCCCTCCGGGTGATCACGAGGGTGTCCGGCGGGATGAGTTGATCTCCAACTTCAGGAGTCTTCATCCCGGCGGCATCGACCGTGATCTCGACTCTCTCTTCGATTCGGAACTGCCGCTGGGCGTGCTCACGGACATCATCGCCCAGGCTCTTGGGCTTGGAGCGAGCGTCAAGCAAACGTTTCTTGCCGAACCCGTGGTGGTCCGCAGGGCCATCGGGCTGCTCGGCTTGCTTCGGCAGATGAAAGAAAATCAGCAGACACCCCAGGACATTCCTTCCAAATTCCCCCCCCCGTTCAGCCTCAATTGAGTCGAGACTCGCCGGGTTGATTGGGGGATGAATTGCCTCTATAATGGCACCTTCCTTTTGACCGAAACGCTCATCCTTAGACGACTTGCAGGTTGCGCCTTGCACCTGGATCGAGGGGTTTTAGGGTCATGATCGACCACCAGG